>CAXBFU010000001.1:0-260869 GCA_963975205.1 uncultured Flavobacteriaceae bacterium
TACAACAAAACCCTCGTATTTACAAGGGTTTTGCAATATTATGAATGCGCCTATTAATTAAAAATAATCCGAAAACTTACCCCAAAAGCCTTTACCGCCAATTTTAAATTCTTCTTCCAGCTCTTCAAGGGTTTTATTAGCGTCGTTTATTTTATTAAACATTTTTGCTCTAATTAGGTAAATAGAGGGGATGACAATAGCCATTACTGGGAGTAAATATAGTATTTGATTTTCATCAGTAAATTCTAAATCATCATTTAGTATTGTCATTATCTGATAAACATACAGGGCAATAGGCACCAATAATGCGTGGTACCACCAATGACGACAAGTGAAAACCCAAATAAACAATAATAGTAAAGGGACAAGTTTACCTGTTAAAGTCCAAGCCAACACAAATGCTGTTCCATAGTATTCAGCATCATATGTAAATAAAAAAGTGTCCCAAACTTGCGTTTTTGGAACACTTTCATATAAAGTAAATAAATAAGGAGTAAAAGCAATAATTGTTGCTATAATACTTCCTAGTATTAATTCTTTCTTACTTTTATCTTTGACCAGGTACTCTGATGTCCTTTTTGTCAATTTTCGTTGTGAATTGCTCATTTAAATCTAATAAATTAGTTGCTTGCGCAGTAAACAATACACCTCCAAAAATAGCGATAGCTATTAAATACTTTTTAGTTTTCATAATTTCAAGGGATTAAATTAATTAATTAATACTACAAAGATAAAATACATGCTATCTTAAAAGTGTTAATAAAATGTTAAAACCCTTTATTCATGGGACTTACGAGCTACGGAAAAACCGTAATATCGTGATTTTTGTTTGGGGTGTAAGTGCTATTTTTTAATAATATTTTTTTATTTTTTAGTTAATTTTTTTCAAAAACATCTAATTCTAGGGTTCTAGAACCGTCATTATTTATTTTTATGTAAGAAATATCTGCTTCAAATGGCAAAATTTCTGTTATCCTTTCTGGCCATTCTATAAAATTCCAATGCCCTGAATTAAAATAGTCTTCAATACCAATATCTAAGACTTCAGTTGCATCTTCTATCCTATAAAAATCAAAATGATACACCTTATCATTGGTGACCTCATATTCGTTTACTATTGAAAATGTAGGGCTAGAAGTTCCCTCTAAACCTCCTAGAGCTTTTACAAGCGCAGCAATAAGCGTGGTTTTACCAGCACCCATTGCGCCATAAAACAAGATGGTTTTATGTTTAGCGTTTGCGAGTAATTCTTTAGCCACAGTATCAATAGATTGTATGTCAAATACCTTTTTCAATTGCAAAATTTTATGCAATTATAATGCTAATATAATAAAAAAACAACAAAAAAGAGTATTTCATCGATGTTTTTTGCTTTTTATCTAAGTAAATAATAAATTTACTCACATCTATTGCACCCAATTTATTTCTCTTTTTAAGAGGTGAGAACTGTCAATTTAAGCATTTTAGGCGAGGTTATTAACGAGGATTTAGTACTGCAAATGGGATGATAACTTCTTCCAAAGACACGCCTCCATGTTGATAGGTGTTACGATAATAACTTACATAGTGATTGTAATTATTTGGATAAGCGAAAAATAAGTCTCCTTTTGCAAAAATAAAAGAACTACTCATGGAAAGGCTTGGTAAATGTATGTCTTTTGGGTTTGTAGCTGCATATACGTCTTTATTTTCATAGGTTAAACTTCGACCAGTTTTGTACCGTAAGTTTAAGCTTGTGTCCCTGTCGCCAATAACTTTCGAAGGACTTTTTACATTAATAGTACCATGATCTGTAGTAATTATTAATTTAAAACCCATTTGCTGAGCTTGCTGAATAATTTCCAACAGCGGAGAATTTTTAAACCAGCTTACGGTTAACGACCTATAAGCTTTATCGTTAGATGCTAGTTCTTTTACAACTTCCATTTCGGTTTTAGAGTGCGACAGCATATCTACAAAGTTGTAAACAACAACGGTTAAGTCGTTTTCTTTTTTAGATTTAAAATTCTCAACCAATTTTTTTCCAGATTTCAAATTTGTTATTTTTGTGTATTCACATTTTAAGTGACTTAATCCCAAACGTTTTAATTGGGCTTGTAGAAATTCGTTTTCAAACAGGTTCTTTCCACCTTCATCTGTATCATTTTTCCAGTAGTTAGGATGCAATCGTTCCATGTCACTTGGCATCAATCCAGAAAATATAGCATTTCTCGCATATTGCGTAGCTGTTGGTAATATGCTGTAATATGGTGATTCGTATTCCTTTTTATAATAGGTTTGAATTATTGGTTCAAAAGCTTTCCACTGGTCGTATCTTAAATTGTCTATTACAATAAATAGGGTAGGTTGCTCTTTGCTTAATTCTGGTACTACTCTTTCTCTAAAAAGATTATGTGACATGGTTGGTGCATTAGAAGAGCCAAACCAATTCGCATAATTTTTATCGATAAATTTCCCAAACTGTGAGTTGGCTTCATTTTTTTGCGATTCTAAAATTTCAAACATGGCAGGATCGTCAATGTTTTCGAGCTCCATTTCCCAGTAAATAAGTTTTTGGTATAAAGACGACCATTCATCAAAAGTATTGACCATAGATAAATCCATAGCAATTTTTCTAAATTCTTGTTGATAGTTTGATGTTGTCTTTTCAGACACTAATCGTGTGTGGTCTAAATTCTTTTTTAAGCTTAATAGTATTTGGTTTGGGTTGACAGGTTTTATTAAGTAATCGGCTATTTTACTACCAATGGCTTCTTCCATAATATACTCTTCTTCACTTTTGGTAATCATTACCACAGGAATGTTAGCACGCTTTTCTTTAATTTCAGCCAAGGTTTCCAAGCCTGTTAATCCAGGCATGTTTTCGTCTAAAAAAACGATGTCGAAATTTTGGTCATCTATAATCTCAATAGCTTCAGTACCGCTCTGGCAAGTAGTGACATTATAGTTTTTCTTTTCAAGGAATAATATGTGTGGCTTAAGTAAATCTATTTCATCATCTACCCAAAGGATGTTTATGTTGCTCATATAATTATATTTGTATAACTTTTAATTAAAACAAGTTTGAACACAAAGAACAAACTCAAGATATTTAACGACCCAATTTACGGATTTATTACTATTCCCAACGCTTTAATTTTCGATCTTATTGAGCATAAATATTTTCAGCGTTTAAGACGTATTACACAAATGGGCTTATCGTATTTGGTATATCCAGGAGCACATCACACACGGTTTCATCATGCGCTGGGAAGCATGCATTTAATGCAAAAAGCCATTAGGATACTTCGTTTTAAGGGAGTTACAATTTCTAATGACGAAGAAAACGCTTTATTAATTGCAATACTTTTGCATGATATTGGTCATGGCCCTTTTAGTCATGCCATGGAACATAGCATTGTTAATGGCATTTCTCATGAGGAAATTTCGGTGCTTTTTATGGAAAAATTGAATAAAGAATTTAACGGAAGTTTAACGCTTGCCATAAAAATATTTAAAGGCGATTACCATAGAAAATTTTTATATCAGCTAGTGTCAAGTCAATTAGATATGGATAGAGCCGATTATTTGAAACGCGATAGTTTTTATACAGGTGTTGCTGAAGGTAATGTAAATAGCGAACGATTAATTACGATGTTAAATGTAGTAGATGACGATTTAGTAATTGAAGAAAAAGGAATATATAGCATCGAAAAATTTTTAACAGCTCGTAGGCTCATGTACTGGCAAGTATATTTACATAAAACAGGTTTAGTTGCCGAACAATTGCTTATAAGAGTTTTAAAACGAGCAAACGAACTAACAAAATCTGGTATTAATTTAACTGCTAGTAAAGCCTTGTTGTACTTTTTAAATAATGATATTAATAAAGACTCTTTTACTGCTGAAAGTTTAGAGATCTTCTCTAAATTAGACGACTACGATATTGTTTCAGCGTTAAAAGAATGGATGAATCACGAAGATTTTGTACTCCGTAACTTAAGCGAAATGATTATTAATAGAGAGCTGCTAAGTATTAAAATAAAAAATAAGAAAATAAAAAATAATAGTTTAAGCAAGCATATCGATAATCTTAAGGATACTTACAATATTAGCTCAAATGAAGCAGCTTATTTTGTTTTTAAAGGCGAAATAGCCAATCAAGCTTACCAAAGAGGTTCTCAGCAAATTAGCATCCTATATAAAACTGGCAAAGTGGTTGAAGTAGCTAAGGCGTCAGACTATTTAAACTTAAAAGCATTAGCTAAACCAGTTACCAAGTATTATATATGCTATCCAAAGAGTAAACTTTAGTACATTTTTTATACTTTTGCGACAATGAAATTTACTGCATCACAAATAGCTGGAATCTTAGAAGGTGATATTGTTGGAAATCCTAACGTTGAAGTTTCTAAACTTGCAAAAATTGAGGAAGGTTCTATTGGAGCCTTAACTTTTTTAGCCAACCCAAAATATACACCGTTTATTTACGAAACAAAAGCTTCTGTAACAATTGTAAATAAAGATTTTGAACCTGAAACAGCAATTACTACTACCTTAATAAAGGTAGATGATGCTTATAAAGCGTTTTCAAAATTACTGGAGTATTACAACCAAGTAAAAATGAATAAGTTTGGAGTTGAAGAACCTAGTTTTATTTCAAATTCTGTAAAATATGGAGATGCCATTTATATAGGCGCTTTTACATATATAGGAGATAATGTGACCATTGGCGATAATGTTAAGATTTTTCCTGGAAGTTATATTGGTGATAATGTGTCCATAGGCAATAATGTTATTCTTTTTGCTGGAGCTAAAGTTTACTCTGAAACTGTTATCGGTAATCATTGTGTTATTAATTCAGGAGCAATTATTGGAGCCGACGGATTTGGGTTTACACCCAACGAAAAAGGAGAATACAATAAAGTACCACAAACCGGAAATGTGATACTAGAAGATTATGTAGATATTGGTGCCGCAACAACTATAGATAGAGCCACTTTAGGATCTACAGTTATAAGAAAAGGTGTAAAACTAGACAACCAAATACAAATAGCTCATAATGTAGAAATAGGTAAAAACACTGTAATAGCTGCACAAACAGGTATAGCAGGATCAACAAAAATTGGTGAAAATTGTCAAATTGGTGGTCAAGTAGGTATCGTAGGTCATATTACTATAGGCAACAATGTAAAAATCCAAGCACAATCTGGAATAACTAGAAATGTAAAAGATAATGAAGTATTGCAAGGCTCTCCTGCATTAACTTATGGCGATTATAATAAATCTTATGTGTATTTTAAAAATTTACCAAAAATTGTAAAAGGAATTAACGATCTAGAAAAAAAAATAAATGACAGTAATTAGTACAGAAATTAAGCAACGAACTATCTCCAAAGAAGTTTCGCTTACTGGAGTTGGTCTACATACTGGAAAAAATGTAACGTTAACCTTTAAACCAGCCGAGGCTAATAATGGTTACACATTTAAACGAATTGACTTAGAAGGAAATCCAGTAATAAAAGCAGATGCCACTTATGTAACTAACACACAAAGAGGAACTTGTTTAGAAAAAAATGGTGTAACCATTCAAACATGCGAGCATGTATTAGCCGCATTGGTTGGGTTGCAAATTGATAATGCAATTATTGAGCTTAATGCTTCTGAGCCTCCAATAATGGATGGCTCTTCAAAGTTTTTTGTAGAAGCACTGGAATCTGCCAAAACAGTCGAACAAGACGCATATATAGAAGAATATGTTGTAAAAGATGTAGTCTCATATATAGATGAGGAGTCTGGTAGTGAAATTACAGTGATTCCAGCACCTACTTACCAAGTAACTACTATGGTGGATTTTGGTACTAAAGTTCTTGGTACCCAAAATGCTACATTAACCGATATATCCAAGTTTAAAGATGATATTTCCGATTCTAGAACATTTAGTTTTTTACATGAAATAGAAATGTTGCTGGAAAATGGATTAATAAAAGGCGGCGACCTAAATAACGCCATTGTTTATGTCGATAAAGAATTATCTCCAGAAACCATGGAGAGGTTAAAAGTAGCCTTTAAGAAGGATAATATTTCAATTAAGCCAAATGGTATATTAGATAATCTAACGCTACATCATCCAAACGAAGCAGCACGACATAAATTACTGGACGTTATTGGCGATTTAGCCTTAGTTGGAACAAGAATTAAAGGAAAAGTGATAGCCAATAAACCTGGTCATTATGTAAATACACAATTTGCAAAAAAGCTTCAAAAAATTATTAAAAACGAACGTAGAAATTATGTTCCAGATGTCGATTTGTTTGCAACTCCTGTAAAGGACGTCAATCAAATAATGGAAATGCTTCCGCATCGTCCACCATTTTTATTGGTCGATAAAATATTAGAGTTATCGGATGTGCATGTTGTTGGTTTGAAAAATGTAACCATGAATGAACCTTTTTTTGTTGGTCATTTTCCAGGAGCTCCAGTAATGCCTGGAGTTTTACAAATAGAAGCAATGGCGCAAACAGGCGGAATTTTAGTATTAAGTACTGTTCCAGATCCTGAAAACTATTTAACCTATTTACTAAAAATTGATAAGGTACGTTACAAACATCAAGTTGTTCCTGGAGATACACTAGTCTTTAAATTAGATTTAATGCAACCAATTCGAAGAGGAATTTGTCAAATGCAAGGAAGAGCTTATGCCAATGGTAAACTTGTTTCCGAAGCCGAAATTATGGCTCAAATAATAAAAGTAAAATAAAACTTAAAAAATGAATCAACCACTTGCTTACGTTCATCCTGGAGCCAAAATAGCCAAGAATGTTGTAATAGAACCCTTTACTACCATCCACAACAATGTTATTATTGGAGAAGGCACTTGGATTGGATCCAACGTAACCATCATGGAAGGTGCTCGAATTGGGAAAAACTGTAGTATTTTTCCAGGAGCAGTAATCTCTGCAGTTCCACAAGACCTTAAATATAACGATGAAGATACCACTGTAGAAATTGGTGACAATGTAACTATTAGAGAATGTGTCACAATAAATAGAGGTACTGCCGATAAAATGAAAACCGTTATTGGTAACAATTGCCTCATAATGGCATATTGCCATATTGCTCACGATTGTTTTGTTGGCAATAATTGTATTTTCTCAAATAATAGCACTTTAGCTGGTCACATAAACGTTGGTGACTATGTGGTTTTAGCAGGAATGACAGCTGTTCATCAGTTTTGCTCCATTGGTAATCATGCTTTTGTTACTGGTGGTTCGTTAGTTAGAAAAGATGTACCTCCTTTTGTAAAAGCAGCACGAGAACCTCTATCCTATGTAGGGATAAATTCGGTAGGATTACGCCGTAGAGGATTTTCAGCAGATAAAATAAGGGAAATTCAAAATATATACCGCATACTTTACCAACGAAACTACAATAATACACAAGCTTCAGAAATTATTGAAGCCGAAATGGAGGCAACTCCCGAACGTGATGAAATCCTTCAGTTTATAAAAAATTCTCATCGAGGAATTATGAAAGGATATTTTAAATCAAATTGATTCTAGAAATAGAAAATATATAATAAAAAGAACATAGATTCAATTGTTGAGAATTAGTTAAAAATTAAGTAAAACTACTCAACAACTAAACGATTCAACAACTAAACAATATTATGGCAAGTACTTCCGACATTAGAAATGGGTTATGCATTAGATATAATCACGATATATTTAAAATCATCGAGTTTTTACATGTAAAACCTGGTAAAGGACCAGCTTTTGTACGTACAAAACTAAAAAGTGTGACTACTGGAAAAGTTATTGATAATACATTTTCTGCAGGACATAAAATAGAAGATGTTCGTGTAGAAACTCATAAGTTTCAATACCTATATAACGATGGAGAGTTTTATCATTTTATGAATGAATCAGATTATACTCAAATTAGATTACTTGAAGCAGCTATTGATAGAACAGACTTATTAAAAGAAGGCGAAATAGTTACCATACTTATAAATACAGAGGATAATATGCCGTTATCTGTTGAAATGCCAGCGAGTGTAATATTACAAGTTACCGCTACCGAACCAGGTGTAAAAGGAAACACTGCTACAAATGCCACAAAACCTGCCACTGTTGAAACTGGAGCTACTGTTAACGTACCATTGTTTATTAACGAAGGTGATAAAATTAAAATTGAAACCGATAAAGGAACTTACAAAGAACGTATTAAAGAATAAATCAGTTGCAGTACTTAGTATTCAGTAAGTAGTCTATGCTTTAATACTGAAAACTGAAGATTGAATATATGAAATTTCCAAAAGAATATAAGTTAAAAGAAATTGCATCAATTATTGATTGTAATTATATAGGTGCCGATGATTTCCCTGTTTTAGGAATGAATGAAATTCACGTAGTGACATCTGGAGATATTGTTTTTGTAGATCACCCAAAATATTACGATAAGGCATTACAATCTGCCGCAACAATTATTCTTATAAACAAAGACGTACCATGTCCAGAAGGGAAAGCACTTTTAATTTCAAATGATCCATTTAGAGATTTTAACAAGCTAACTAAGCATTTTAAGCCATTTAAATCATCAAATATTTCCATTGCAAAAAGCGCAGTAATTGGGAAAAATACAATCATTCAACCCAATTGTTTTATAGGTAACAATGTAGTTATCGGTAATAATTGCACTATACATTCTAATGTTAGTATTTATGATGGTACTATTATTGGAAACAACGTAATAATTCATGCAAATACCGTTTTAGGCTCTAGTGCTTTTTATTATAAAAACAGACCAGACGGATTTGATCAATTAATTTCTGGAGGTCGTGTTGTTATTGAAAACGATGTCGATTTAGGAGCATCATGCACTATTGATAGAGGCGTTACAGGAGATACAACAATAAAACAAGGAACAAAAATTGATAATCTAGTGCAAATAGGCCATGATACTATCATTGGAAAAAAATGTTTAATTGCTTCACAAGTTGGCATCGCAGGTTGTACAATTATAGAAGATGAAGTCACCATTTGGGGACAAGTGGGTGTTACAAGTGGTGTAACGGTTGGCAAAAAAGCTGTACTGTCTGCTAAAGCTGGAGTTAGCAAATCCTTAGAAGGAGGGAAGCACTATTTTGGAGTTCCAGCAGAAGATTTTAGGTCTAAATACAAAGAAATTGCCTCCATCAAGAAAATCCCTGAGATTCTCAAAAAACTAAAAGATAAAAAAGTTTAGCATGATTCCCTCATTGTTAAAATTAAAGCCTAAAACACTTTAAAATATAGTTTCAAAAAATTACTTTTGCCACGTCGTAATTAAATTAATAAACAAAAACACAAATGAGCGTTTTAGTAAATAAAGATTCAAAAATTATTGTTCAAGGATTTACAGGAAGTGAAGGAACTTTTCATGCTTCGCAAATGATTGAATATGGAACCAATGTCGTTGGAGGTGTAACACCTGGAAAAGGTGGCCAAACACATTTGGACAAACCTGTTTTTAATACTGTTGAAGATGCGGTAAAAGAAGTTCACGCAGATACGACAATCATTTTTGTTCCACCAGCTTTTGCGGCCGATGCCATAATGGAAGCAGCAGATGCAGGGATTAAAGTCATTATTACTATTACAGAAGGTATTCCTGTGGCAGATATGATAAAAGCATCAAATTATATTAAAGACAGAAATTGTCGCTTAATTGGCCCAAATTGTCCTGGTGTAATAACTCCTGGTGAGGCTAAAGTTGGTATTATGCCTGGTTTTGTCTTTAAAAAAGGTAATGTAGGTATTGTTTCTAAATCTGGTACGTTAACCTATGAAGCTGCAGATCAAGTGGTAAAACAAGGATTGGGAATAACAACCGCTATTGGTATTGGCGGAGATCCAATTATTGGAACCACAACTAAAGAAGCTGTGGAAATGCTCATTAATGATCCTGAAACTAATTGTGTGGTTATGATTGGTGAAATTGGAGGACAGTTAGAAGGTGATGCTGCACAATGGTATAAAGAAAGTGGTAGTAAAAAGCCGGTTGTTGGTTTTATTGCTGGCGAAACAGCACCTGCTGGACGTACTATGGGACATGCTGGAGCTATAGTAGGTGGAAGTGATGATACTGCCCAAGCAAAAAAACGCATTATGAGAGACTGCGGAATTCATGTAGTAGATTCTCCTGCCGAAATTGGTAAAAAAGTAGCCGAAGTAATGGCTTAAAAAGTATATTAGAACAACTAAGTTCTGTTAAAAGAGGCTGTCTAAAAAGTGTCATTCTGAAATAAAAATAAAGAATCTCTTAAAAATTAAAATGTTGATTTATAGATTATTGAGATTTTTCGACTAAGCTCAAAATGACAATAAAAGCACTTTTTAGACAACCTCTTTTTTATTTGGTACAACTTGTAATTACTATATTTGAATAACTATAACCATTAATTAAACTATGAAATTATTAGAAGGTAAAACGGCAATTATCACTGGTGCAAGTAGAGGAATAGGAAAAGGAATTGCCCAAGTATTTGCAGAACAAGGTGCAAATGTAGCATTTACATATAGCTCATCTGTTGAAGCTGCTAAAGAATTAGAAAAAAAGTTAAACACTTTAGGTGTTAAAGCAAAAGGCTACCAAAGTAATGCTGCTAGTTTTACTGAAGCACAAGAATTGGCTGATAGTGTACTTAAAGAGTTTGGAAGCATTGATGTTTTGGTTAACAATGCAGGCATCACAAAAGATAATTTATTAATGAGAATGGGAGAGGAGGACTTTGATAAAGTAATAGAAGTCAACCTTAAATCGGTGTTCAATATGACCAAAGCTGTACAGCGTACTATGCTTAAACAGCGTAAAGGCTCAATTATTAACATGAGTTCTGTAGTTGGAGTAAAAGGAAATGCTGGACAAACTAACTATGCTGCTTCAAAAGCAGGAATTATAGGTTTTTCTAAATCGGTTGCTTTAGAGTTGGGGTCAAGAAATATTAGAAGCAATGTGATCGCTCCTGGTTTTATTGAAACCGAAATGACAGCAAAACTAGATGAAGAAACCGTAAAAGGTTGGCGTGCTGCAATCCCATTAAAACGTGGTGGAACTCCTGAAGATATTGCAAATGCATGTGTGTTTTTGGCAAGTGATTTATCTGCTTATATAACAGGACAAACATTAAATGTAGATGGCGGGATGTTAACTTAATTATTAAACAAAGATATTGCAAGTAGAAACATTATTATATATAATAATTGCTGGTATTACAGCGCTTTTATTAGCGCTGTTTCAGTATATATATAAGTCTAAAAAGAGAAAGCTAAATCCAATATTTTCATTTTTTAGGTTTATTACAATATTTAGCATCCTATTATTAATAATCAATCCAAAGTTTGAAAAAGTTACGCTATTTAATGAAAAACCAAATCTTGTAGTAGTTGTAGATGATTCCGAATCTATTAAGCACCTAGAGCAGGACCAAAATGTCAAGCAGCTTATATCCTCTATAAAAAACAACACAGAATTAAGCGATAAATTCAACCTTAATTTCTATAGTTTTGGTGCCGAATTTAAAACATTAGACTCATTAAAGTTTAATCAATCACAAACTAATTACACCTCTGTATTTAGTAATTTACACCAAATTTATAAAGAGTCTAACTCACCAACACTATTAATTACAGATGGCAACCAGACTTTTGGTAAAGATTTTGAGTTTTCATCAAGAGAATACAAACAGCCCATTTTTCCTGTTATCTTAGGAGATACTATAACGTATTCCGATTTAAAAATCCAACAACTTAATGTAAATAAATATGCCTATTTAAAAAATAAATTTCCAGTTGAAGTCATCGCTGTATATAATGGAAATACAACTGTAAATTCGCAATTCACAATTAAACAAAACAATGCAACGGTTTATTCAACCAATTTGCAGTTTTCAAAAAACAAGAACTCACACACATTAAATATTACATTACCTTCAAATAAAGTGGGTATAAATAGTTATGCGGCATCATTATCTCCTTTGTCAACCGAGAAAAATATTACCAATAACTCAAAACCATTCGCTTTAGAAGTTATTGACCAAAAAACCAATGTAGCAATTGTAAGCTCAATAACACACCCAGATGTTGGTGCATTGAAAAAATCTATTGGGAGCAATGAACAGCGAAGTGTATTTATTGTGACACCAGCAGGCTATATAAATCAAAAAGACAACTTTCAAATGGTTATTTTGTACCAACCAAATAGTACATTCAAACCAGTTTTTGAGTCTTTAGATGCCGATGGAAAAAATCGATTTGTAATTACTGGAATTAATACCGATTGGAATTTCTTAAACACAATTCAAGATATTTTTAAGCAAAACATTACAAATCAACAAGAAAGTTTTCAAGCTGGTTATAATGAAAATTTTGCAACGTTTTTAGTAGGTAACTTGAACTTTAATAATTTGCCTCCCGTAGAATCTGAATTCGGTAGTGTAACGTTTACTATTCCAACAGAAACAGTACTTTTCAAGAAAGTTAATAATGCTATAATTGATGAGCCTTTAATGGTCACTTATGAAAACGCAGAACAAAGAGGTGTTATATTATTTGGCGAAGGTCTCTGGAGATGGCGTTCACAAAACTATTTAGATACAAATTCGTTTAACCAATTTGATGATTTTATTGGTAAAGTAATACAATACGTAGCTTCTAATAAGCGTAGAAATAGACTTAACGTAAATTATGAATCGTTTTATAATGGAAATGATAATATAAAAATTACGGCACAGTTTTTTAATAAAAATTATGAGTTTGATGCTTCTGCAAATTTGGAAATCGTAATTAAAAATAAAGAATCGAATGAAACTACAGTAGTTCCATTTATTTTGCAGCAAAATAATTATGAATTAAATTTAGATAATCTTACTCCAGGCGATTATGACTTTAATGTAAGAGTCAACAATGGAGAAGTGGCCTTTTCAGGGAATACAAAAATATTGGATTACAATGTCGAACAACAGTTTTTAAATGCCAATGTCTCTAAGCTAGAGCGTATAGCAAATATTAGTGAAGGCTCTAGCTATTTTATTGCCAACACCTCTTCAATGATAAACGATTTAATTAACGACTCAAGATTTGTAACTGTTCAAAAAAGCAATAAAAATGTTGTACCTTTGATAGACTTTAAATACCTCTTGGCACTTATTATTTTAAGTCTGAGTATAGAATGGTTTTTAAGAAAATATAACGGACTAATTTAATAACATTAAAAAAAATAAAAATGGAAAAATTACCAAAAATTGGACTACCAATTATTATCGGACTTATTGTCCTTATTATCCTCTTTGCTAAATCAGCTGTAACAATTGAATCAGGAGAGGCAGGAGTGCTTTTTAAAACCTTTGGAGATGGTGTTGTAACTAATGAACCGCCAATGGGAGAAGGATTTCATATTGTTGCACCTTGGAACAAAGTTTTTGTTTATGAAGTGCGTCAACAAGAGCTTTTTGAAAAAATGAAAGTGTTGTCTTCAAACGGATTAGAAATTCAAATAGATGCTTCGGCATGGTATCAACCTGTTTATAATGAATTAGGTAATTTGCATCAAACACTTGGTCAAGGTTATTTACAACGTGTTATTCAACCAGCCATTCGATCAGCAGCAAGAAGTGTTATTGGACGTTATACACCAGACGATTTGTATTCAACTAAACGTGATGCTATTCAAGTTGAAATTTTTGAAGAAACCAAGAAAATACTTGATAAACAATATGTGCAATTAAATGAGGTGTTAGTAAGAGATGTCACTTTACCTCCAACAATTAAAGATGCCATTGAGCGTAAATTAAAACAAGAACAAGAATCTTTAGAATATGAGTTTAGATTAGTAACTGCTGCAAAAGAAGCAGAAAAAGTAATTATTGAAGCACAAGGTAAAGCAGATGCAAACCGAATTTTAAGTGCATCACTAACCGATAAAATTCTTCAAGATAAAGGTATTGAAGCAACTATTAAGTTGGCCGAATCACCTAACAGTAAGGTGATTGTTATTGGCTCAGGAGATTCTGGAATGCCTATAATTTTGGGAAATAATTAAAAAATGTTTGCAAAGATTTGGAATTGTAATTTTTAATTGACAATCTTTGTATAGACAAAAAAGCAAAATGAATTTTATTCAATTACATCATCATCATTTTCATACTAGCACTCAAGCGAGCTGAAAATGTATTGAATAAAACCAAGATATTTTAAAACCGTTTGAGTAAATCAAACGGTTTTTTTTATTCCTGTTAAGCAGGAATCTTACCTAAAGATTTACTCAAACACAAAAAACAAAAAAGTGAGTAAATTAAAAATTGCAGTTCAAAAATCAGGAAGGCTGAACGAAGACTCAATGAGGCTTCTTAAAGATATTGGTATTTCTATCGATAATGGAAAAGACCAACTAAAGGCCTCAGCTAATAACTTCCCACTAGATGTCTTTTACTTGCGTAATGGCGATATTCCGCAATATCTAAGAGATGGTGTTGTAGATGTAGCTATTATAGGTGAAAATGTGTTGATTGAAAAAGGTAATGATATTCAATTTATTGAAAAGCTTGGTTTTTCAAAATGTCGTGTAAGCATCGCTGTTCCAAAGTATGCTGAGTATTCTAGTATTAAGAATTTAGAAGGTAAGCGTATTGCTACCTCGTATCCAAATACAGTCAATCAATTCCTAAAAAGAAATAATGTAAAAGCAGATATACATATCATTAATGGTTCTGTTGAAATTGCTCCAAACATTGGACTTGCCGATGCTATAGTAGATATTGTTTCAAGTGGTAGCACGCTTTTTAAAAATAACCTGAAAGAGGATGAGGTAATATTGAAATCTGAAGCAGTTTTAGCTGTGTCTCCTTTAATTTCTTCTGAAAATCAAGACATATTGAATAAGATTCAGTTTAGAATTCAATCTGTTTTAAAAGGAAGAAACTCAAAATATGTACTACTTAATGCGCCAAACGATAAACTAGATGATATTATTAAAGTGTTACCTGGAATGAAAAGCCCAACCGTACTACCATTGGCTGAAGAAGGATGGAGTTCAGTGCACACTGTCATAAATAAAAATCAATTCTGGGAAATTATTGACGAATTAAAATTAAAAGGAGCTCAAGGTATTTTAGTGTGCCCAATCGAAAAAATGGTGATATAGATATGAAAATAATAGAAAATCCTAAAAGAGAAGATTGGTCAACTTTATTAGATAGACCAACACAATCTGTTGAAGACATAGAAGACACTGTCAACCAGATATTTAAAGATGTACAACTGAATGGCGATTTTGCAATTTCAAAATATACTTCAATTTTTGATGGCGTTGAATTAGATGATATCACAGTTTCAGAAGATGAAATAAAAGAAGCTTCGAAAAATATTTCAAACGAATTAAAGGAAGCTATATTAACTGCAAAACAAAATATTGAAACGTTTCATAAGGCACAAAAAACATCTAAAGTAGAAATTGAAACAGCAAGAGGTGTTTTATGCTGGCAAGAAAAAAGACCTATCGAAAAAATTGGTCTTTATATTCCTGGAGGAACTGCACCTTTATTTTCAACCGTTTTGATGCTTGCCATTCCAGCTCAAATTGCTGGATGTAAAGACATTGTATTATGCTCGCCACCAAATAAAGAGGGAACAATTGCCAATGAAATTTTATTTGCTGCTCAACTTTGTGGTTGCACAAAAATTATTAAGGTTGGTGGTATTCAAGCCATTGCAGGACTGGCTTTTGGAACAAATATTATACCTAAAGTGTGTAAAATATTCGGTCCAGGAAATCAGTTTGTAACGGTTGCAAAACAGTTGTCAACCAAATACGGAATAGCAATTGATATGCCAGCTGGACCAAGTGAATTATTAGTTGTTGCAGATGATTCTGCTAATGCGTCTTATGTAGCTTCAGATTTATTAAGCCAAGCTGAACATGGTACAGATAGTCAAGTAATTTTGGTTTCAGATTCTAAAGCGTTAATTGAAAACATTACAAGTGAAATACAAAAACAGGTCTTAGACTTGCCAAGAAAAAATATTGCTCAAAAAGTACTGCAAAATTCAAAAGCCTTTTTAATTGAAAATGTCAATGAAGCTTTAGAATTAATTAATGAATATGGTCCGGAACACTTGATAGTTTCTACCAAAAACAATTCATTTTTTGTAGATAGTATTATAAATGCTGGTTCGGTATTTATTGGAGATTATACACCAGAAAGTGCTGGTGATTATGCGTCAGGAACCAATCATACCTTGCCAACTAATGGTTTTGCTAAAGCTTATTCAGGCGTTAATTTAGATAGTTTTACAAAGAGCATAACATTTCAAAAAATATCGAAAAAGGGCTTGATGAAAATTGGTAAAACAATTGAGTTAATGGCAGAAGCCGAAGGTTTACAAGCTCATAAAAACGCGGTTTCAATTAGATTAAAAGACCTAGTTCCTGAGAAGGCAGGAATCTCTAACTAGAAAAGCAACAAATAATGGAAAATCAATTATTCAATGTAAACAATCTCATTAGAGAAAACGTCAAAATACTTAAACCGTATTCTTCAGCGCGCGATGAATATAAAGAAATGTCACCAAACATGATCTTTCTAGATGCCAATGAAAATCCATTCAACAATGGTGTTAATCGTTATCCAGACCCTCAACAGCTAAGTGTGAAGGATGTTTTAGCACAGCAAAAAGGAGTTTTAAAAGAAAATATACTTCTTGGAAATGGTAGTGATGAAGTTTTAGATTTAATTTTTAGAGCATTTTGTGAACCTAAAAAGGATTCTATTATCACCTTACCACCAACCTATGGTATGTATGGTGTTTTGGCTAATATCAATGATATTAAAAATATTGAAATTGAATTAGAAGATGACTTTCAACCTAATGTTGATGATATTTTGAGAGCTGCTCATACACATACTAAACTATTGTTTTTATGCTCTCCAAATAATCCAACAGGTAATAGTTTTGATGCACAAAGCATAGAAAATTTAATAAAATGGTTTGGTGGTATTGTAGTTATTGATGAGGCTTATATTAATTTTTCAGAGCAAAAAAGTTGGTTAAACAAACTTGACGAATTTCCAAATCTAATTGTCACACAAACATTATCGAAAGCCTATGGAATGGCTGGCATTAGGCTTGGAGTTTGTTATGCTTCAAAGGATATTATATCGGTTTTAAATAAAATAAAACCGCCTTATAATATTAATGATTTAACTCAACAAAAAGCCATTGAGCGATTATCTAAACCTAAAGAAATTCAACAAGAAATTAAAACTATTATAAAACAGCGCCATTGGCTTTATTCAATGCTTGAAACTATTTCGTTTGTTGAAACCGTCTATCCATCAAATGCTAATTTTGTATTGGTAAAAGTTGATGATGCAACAAAAAGATACACTGAGTTAATAAATAATGGAATAGTCGTTAGAAATAGAACCAATCAACCCCTTTGCGAAAACTGCTTACGTTTAACAGTAGGTACAGAGGCTGAGAATATTAAATTAATAACAACGCTTAAAGAACTATCATGAAAAAAGTATTATTTATAGATAGAGATGGCACACTCATTAAAGAACCAGCAGACGAGCAAATTGATGCTTTTGATAAACTCATTTTTTACCCAAAAGTGTTTCAATACATGAGTAAAATTTGCAAAGAATTGGATTTTGAAATCGTTATGATTACCAATCAAGATGGCTTAGGTACTGAAGTATTCCCTGAAGATACATTTTGGCCAGTTCATAATTTTGTTTTAGAAACTTTTAAAAGTGAAGGTGTAATATTTGAAGAACAATTCATTGATAGAACTTTTGCAAAAGGCAATGCGCCTACACGTAAACCAAGTACAGGTTTACTAACTAAATATTTTTCTGAGAATTATGATTTAAAAAATTCATTTGTCATTGGAGACCGTTTAACAGATATAGAATTGGCAAAAAATCTTAACGCAAAAGGAATTTTCATTAACGACAACACCAATCTTGGTTCAAATGAAATTACAGTGAAGCGTGAAGATTTGGATAGTTTTATTGCTCTTGAAACCAATGATTGGGAAGAAATTCACAAGTTTTTAAAAGCTAAAGAGCGAACAGGAAGCATTACCAGAAATACCAACGAGACCAAAATTGATATGTCATTAAACTTAGATGGTACTGGACAAAGCAATATTGATACAGGATTAACTTTTTTTGACCATATGTTAGACCAAATTGCGCGCCATGGACAAATGGATTTAGATATAAAAGTTAATGGCGACTTAGAAGTTGACGAACATCACACCATTGAAGATACTGCCATTGCCTTAGGTGAATTGTTTAATAAGGTTTTGGGAAACAAACTTGGTATTGAACGCTACGGATTTTGTTTGCCAATGGACGATTGTTTAGCACAAGTCGCCATTGACTTTGGAGGTAGAAACTGGCTCGTTTGGGAGGCCAATTTTAAACGTGAAATGATTGGTAAAATGCCAACAGAAATGTTTATGCATTTCTTCAAGTCTTTCACAGATGGAGCTAAATGCAATTTGAATATAAAGGCCGAAGGCTCAAACGAACATCATAAAATTGAAGCCATATTTAAAGCCTTTGCAAAAGCTATTAAAATGGCTGTGAAACGAGATTTAGAAAAAATGATTTTACCATCAACAAAAGGGATGCTATAAAACTAACCAAACCTTCCCAAAGGGAAGGGATGATTTTACAAACAAAACTATACTATTAAATAAAATTATGAGCGAGCAAAGTAAGAGTAAGATACTCTCCTCCTCAGGAGGAGCTGGAGAAGGCTTGGTAATTATTGATTATGGAGCAGGAAATATTAAAAGCATTCAGTTTGCTTTTAAACGCCTTGGGTATGATGCGATACTTTCCAGTGATGCACAAACCATAATAGGTGCTGATAAAGTGATTTTCCCTGGAGTAGGCGAAGCAAGTCATGCTATGCAAATGCTTAAAGCTTCTGGATTAGACAAAGTAATACCAACTTTAAAACAGCCAGTCTTAGGCATTTGTTTAGGCATGCAACTTATGTGTAATCATACTGAAGAGAGTAATACGAATGGCTTAGGGATTTTTAATGTTAATGTAAAAAAGTTTTCGAAAGTAGTTAAAGTGCCGCAAATGGGCTGGAACACCATTACAAATTTAAAATCAGATTTGTTTAAAGAAATTAATGAATACGAATATATGTATCTGGTACACAGTTACTATGTCGAACAATGTGGAGAAACGATTGCAATTACAAACTATGAAACAAATTATGCTTCAGCACTACAAAAAAATAATTTTTATGGTGTTCAATTTCACCCAGAAAAGAGTAGTGTAGCTGGAGAACAAATATTAAATAATTTTTTAAACTTATAATTAATTGAGGCTGTCTAAAAAGTGCCTTTGTTGTCATTTTGAGCTTAGTCGAAAAATCTCAATAATCTATAAATCAACATTTTAATTTTTAAGAGATTCTTCATTTTCATTCAGAATGACACTTTTTTAGACAACCTCTTAGGAGAGGCTTATGAGAATAATACCAGCAATAGATATTATAGAAGACAAATGTGTTAGGCTAACTAAAGGTGATTACAGCACAAAGAAAATATATAATGAAAACCCTTTAGAAGTCGCTAGGCAATTTGAAGCAGCAGGTATTCAATATTTACATTTTGTGGATTTGGATGGTGCAAAGGCACAGCATATTGTCAATTACAAAGTGTTAGAAAAAATCGCTTCCAAAACATCATTGAAAATTGATTTTGGAGGAGGGTTAAAATCCAATGAAGATTTGAAAATTGCATTTGAATCTGGTGCTAATCAGATTACTGGAGGAAGTATTGCAGTAAAAAATTCTGATCTGTTTGCATCTTGGATTGAAACTTATGGTTCAGACAAAATAATACTTGGTGCAGACTGTAATAACGAAAAAATTGCAGTATCTGGTTGGCAGGAAGATAGTGACTTAGAGGTTATTCCTTTTATTAAAAAGTATCTATCAAAAGGTATTAAATATGTTATTTGTACAGATATTTCCAAGGATGGTATGCTCGAAGGACCTTCGTTTGATTTATACAAACGAATATTGAGTAAATGTCATTCTGAGCAAAGCGAAGAATCACTTAAACTTATAGCCTCTGGTGGCATTTCAACTTTTGAAGAGCTACCAAAACTTCAAGAATTGGGTTGCGAAGGCGTTATTATTGGAAAAGCTATTTATGAAAACCGAATTAGTTTAAAGCAATTGGAAAATTTTATAATTCAAAATAATTATTGATAGGTTATACATTTAAGGGAAATCTCAGTTTACAATATTTAGAATATGTTACTGATTGGATAAGAAGTGAGTCAAAAAACTGGAAATTTAAAAACCTATTTCTAAAACTTGCGGAAGTGGGTAAAGGCAAGAATTTATAAAAGCTTTCAAAGACTATGATAGTTCTAGATTGAATATGTATTTTAATTTAACTAATAAATAAATCCCTTCCTTTTGGGAAGGTTAGGATGAGCTTATTATGCTAGTAAAACGAATTATACCATGTCTGGATATTAAAAACGGACGAACCGTTAAAGGCGTCAATTTTTTGAACCTGATTGATGCTGGAGATCCAGTTGAATTAGCTAAACAATATGCATTTGCAGGCGCAGATGAATTAGTGTTTTTAGATATATCTGCTACCCTTGAAGCAAGAGCTACAACTCTAGAAATGGTTTTGAAGGTAGCAGAACATGTAAATATTCCATTTACAGTTGGTGGTGGTATTTCGTGTATTGAAGATGTGGATGCACTACTAAAACATGGAGCAGACAAAATATCGATAAATTCTTCAGCAGTTAAAAATCCTGAGTTGATTAATCAATTATCTAAAAAATATGGAAGCCAATGTGTTGTGGTTGCGATAGATGCAAAAAAAGTTGAAGGTGAGTGGTATGTGCATTTAGCTGGAGGAACTATTCCAACAGATATTAAACTATTTGATTGGACAAAAGAAGTCGAGCAACGTGGTGCTGGAGAAATATTATTTACCTCTATGAATCATGATGGAACAAAAAATGGATTTGCTAATGAAGCTTTAGCCAAATTATCAAGCTTGGTAAATATTCCAATTATCGCTTCTGGTGGTGCAGGAACAAGGCAACATTTTGTAAATGCATTTATCGATGGAAAAGCAGATGCTGCCTTAGCGGCAAGTGTGTTTCACTTTGGGGAAATTCCGATTAGTGAATTAAAAGAAGAATTAAATAAACAGGGAATTCCTGTGAGGATATAAGTAGTATGTCACTCGATTAAAAATAGAAGTAATTATGTTATCAAAAACAGAAATAGCTAATATCTTTTCCCCTTTGGGAAAATTAAAAGGGGCTTTAATCCCAGCAATTATACAAGATGCGCAAACCAAAACAGTACTTATGTTAGGTTACATGAATGCTGAAGCTTTAGAACAAACATTAAAAACCAAAAATGTCACTTTTTATAGCAGAAGCAAACAACGCTTATGGATGAAAGGTGAAGAAAGTGGTAACGTTTTAAACTTGGTTTCTATAAATAATGATTGTGATAATGACACGCTTTTAGTCAAAGTTAATCCTCAAGGACCAACATGCCATAAAGGAACTGATACTTGTTGGAATGAAGAAAACAATCAAGATTTTGGATTTATTTCAAAATTAGAAGAGACCATTGAAGATCGCATAAAAAATGCCGATTCTAAAAAATCGTATGTCGCTTCCTTATTCGAAAAAGGGATTAATAAAGTGGCACAGAAAGTAGGAGAGGAGGCTATAGAAGTTGTGATTGAAGCTAAGGATAATAACGATAATCTGTTTTTAAATGAAAGTGCCGATTTGCTATTTCACTATTTGATGCTCATACAAGCCAAAGGATTTACTTTAAAAGATGTAGTAAAAGTTCTTGAAGAAAGACACAAAAGCTAACCATACTTAAAACAATCTATTCATGCCACCAAACAATAAACAATTTTTCAATGTTACCGTAAGGATGTTTTACCCAGACTAAAGGCGAAAACTGACGTAATAAAAAAGTGTTCACTTCATTTTTAAATACATTAAAACTAAGCCAATCAACATTTGTATGTGGAATTATTAACCAATCCTTTTTTGTTGGTGTGTAAAATTTGCAACTTGAAAATTGTTGTACTTCATGTCGATAGATGTAAAATCCGTTGATACATTTTTGATTTAACGCTTTTAACTGCAATTCTTTGTCTGCAAACGGAACAAATAATTGTGCTTTAAAATATACTTGTTGTTCAATTTCTTGAACGTTTAAATTGATACTCTCTAAATATGATTTACATTCGTTGGAATAGAGTAGTGGTAATTGTTTATGCTGTAATTTATTGAGTTTTTCTACTAACGAGTCTTTTCTATTTGGTCCAATAAAATGCTCTATTTCAGTCTTGCCAACAGAAGCATCATATAAGTAGAACTTATAAATAATCTCTAGGTGTATTGGCTTGTCATCTTTAATGAGCAAACAATCTAATTCACCTAACGTAGTTTTATTTTTGCTTATTTGAATGTTTTCAGCAAGGAGTTGTGTTGATTCTTCTTGTTGTAATTGAAACGACACAAAACGCTCAATATATTTTCCTAATCTTAGGTTTGCATTAATTGGCAAATTTATTGGTTCAAATTTTTGTTGAATTTGAAACTGTTGCAAATCTAAAACATCATTATTTTTCCACAAACATGGTGTTTGCAAAAACCCATCAAAATGCTGCTGAATTTCTTTGTTTGTTAGTGTCATTCTTAATTCGAAAATACAAATCTATTTCCTAATTCTTTTGTACATTGAATTTTTAAATTGTAGTTCCAATAATGTTTATCACAAAGTACTTTTATCTTATTAAATTTCAATATTTGGGTTACCGCTTTCATGGTTGGCAAAAACAACCTAAGGTAAAAACCATTCATTTAATGATTGATAGAACCTTTAAGTACATTCTTGAAGACAAGTACTTTAAAACCCTTGCTGCTGGACGAACAGATGCCATGGTGTCAGCAAATGAAGCAGCTTTTGAGTTGTTCCTTCATCATAAAATTGATGATGAATCAGAATTTTTAGAATTATTTAACCGTAATTTACCACAAGATATTCGTGCTTTATCAATTATCGAAGTTAATGAAGACTTTAATATCATTCAAAGTTCAAAAACTAAAGAATATATCTATTTATTCGCTTATGGTGAAAAATGCCATCCATTTTGCGCTTCCATAATGACTACCATTTTAGATGATTTGGATATCGAGCTTATGAAAAAAGGAGCAGCTTTGTTTGAAGGCAAACACAATTTTAAAACCTATTGTTATCGCGCATCCAATGAAGGTTTATACAACAGAACCATTGATGTTTGTGAGTTAGAAGAAAACAATTTATATACTGCAAACTTCTTTCCAGAGAAGTCCTATGCTTTAAGAGTTGTAGGTCAAGGTTTTGGAAGAAACCAAATACGACTCATGATGGGAGCACTCATAAAGTTAGGTAGAGGCGACATATCTTTAGACTACATTAAAAAAAGCTTATTGCCTAAATGCACCCAAGTTATGGATTATATTGCGCCAGCTTCAGGATTAATACTTAATAAAATCGAATTTGAAGACTAGTTTACTTTTTGTATTTTGAAACAAAATAATTAACATGAACGAAACAATACCAAGAGAAGTCTTTTCATACTTTAAACGCTTAGCCAAGAATAATAATCGTGATTGGTTTAACGACAATAAGCCAGAGTTTAAAGAACTAGAGAAAGAAGTAAAACAGTTTTACAATCAATTATATGAACGTATAAATGTGCATGATGAAGTTGATAAGCTTAAGATATTTAGGATCTATAGAGATGTGCGTTTTTCAAAAGATAAAACACCATACAAAACACACTTTGGTGGTAGTTTCCACAGAAAAAAACCAGAGCTAAGAGGTGGTTATTATTTACATATTCAGCCAAATAACGAAAGTTTCATTGCTACGGGGTTTTGGGAACCACACAAAGATGACTTATTTCGAATAAGAAAAGAGTTTGAAATGGATGCCTCGGAAATGAGAACCATAATGAGCAACAAGAAATTCAAATCAGTTTGGGGAGATTTAGTAGGTGATGAACTAAAAACGGCTCCAAAAGGTTTTGATAAGGAGCATGAAAACATTGATTTAATAAGAAAGAAAATGTATATTTTCACTAGAAAATTTACAGATAAGGAAGTAGCTTCTCAAGAATTTTTAGATACAGTTGACGAATCGTTTAAAGCCATAAGACCATTCTTTGATTATATGAGTGAAGTGCTCACAACCAATCTCAATGGCGAATCTCTTATTTAAACAGCTGTAAGTGTTCTAGAATCCGAAATTACTTGAACGTTATCAATTAAGCGTTCCTTAACAATATTCATCATTCTCTTGTTTAGAGCTGAGGAATTTTGAATGTACAATTTGTACTCTTCAACGGTAAAAAGACCAATTATCATGCCTTTGATGCTGTTTCTAAACTTCATGTCCTTGTGTATTGTATTGCCAATGTAATCCATACGTTTTTCAATAGACAAGTCATAAAACACATTCTTGTGCTTGGCAACATAGTTCTTAAAAACTTCAATAAATAAATCGTTTTGAAGTTTAGTAATTGGACGTAAAACTAGGTTTTGAAATCGCTCTTCTGTTGTCATTTCGTCGTTGATAGTTGTAGTCATAAAATCAGGACGAATGCGCTTAAGGTCAAGGTCTCTATCAATCATAAGGCAAAGATTTTGAATAAAAATAAAGAAAGTATAAGCTAGTATGATGGTAATTCTTATTCGTTGTTAACGATGTTATTAACATTGAACAAAATTGAGTTATTGAATTATTGTTTTTGATAAAAACTAAGCACATGAAATTTGGAAGTGTAGATAATCTTGAAAGTATTGATTTCACTTTACCTCCTAATCACCTAGATACTAAACGAGTACTAAGCAAATATAAAAATTAATCTATCTTTAATTTGTTTGTTGGCTTTGTTAAATGGAATAGAGCAGATTTAAAGGGTTTTAACCATGAGGCACAAAAGATGAATTAGAATAGTACTCGACACAGTTCAATTCCATAAAGTTAAATTCTCATTTTATAGAATTTTTCCACCTGAAACATTTTCAAAATGGTATAGCAAAATACCTAAAGGTTTTAAATTTTTTCCAAAACTCAATCAAAAATCAGTCAATGGAAACGATTGGCTGAAGAAGCAAAACCTGCAGTTGAAAAACTATTTGTATAATGCTTCAAATTTTAAAGAAAAAACTAGGAACAATCTTCTCGCAAATGCACAGTAATTTTGCGCCTAAGGATTTTGATAGAGTTATAAGTTTTGTTGAAAGCTAGCCAAATAAAATTCCGTTGGCTATTGAGTTTAGACATACAAATTGGTATAATGACAAAGCAATTGTAGAAGATTTAAATCAACTATTAGAAGCAAACAATATCTCCAACGTTATGTTTATACAGCAGGAAGACGTGATTTAATGTATATGCGATTAACCAATAACAATGCCTTAAACGTTACGTTGGGGCTAATCACCAAAGTGATTATGATAGATTGGATCATTAGGTTGAACGTATTGCAATATGGAAAGAGCAAGGTGTTGGTAAAGTGGACTTTTTTGTGCATCAAAATATTGAGAAAGCATCGCCTTTATTATCTACGAATTTTTTTAAAAATGCCAATAGAAAACTAAGCACAAATCTTACTGTTCCTAGAATGGAAAAAGATACAGATGCTTATTTTAGTTAGTAATTTGGAATGTTCAATCCTAAAATTATGTCTCGCTTGGCAACTTGAATACTACCATTATTTGCAAGTACAATAACACCTGAACCACCTCTTGGATTTTTTCTGTTAAGAATACTATTAGTGATATGAGGATCATCCCTAAAGTAGAAATCTTCAATGTAATACTCATTTTTATCTGGTTCTTTTACAGTAATATGAATATGTTGTGGAGTTGTTGAATTTGGATACGAAGCAGGTCTAGAGGTATAGAATTCATACTTACCGAAGGTATCTGTTTTCATCCATCCACGCAAGTATCCATGGCGCTTTCCCCAACCCTTTAACTCAGGCTTTTTTGGATAAATACCTTTGTCATTTGTATGATACACATATAAAATAACATTTCTTGCTGGTGTTTTACCATCAATTTCATACACAGTGCCGCTAATTTTAATTGGATTTGACAGCACTCTAAAATCAGGTAGCGTGTCAATAGGCTTTAAAACTTTAGTGTCATATTCGTAAATGGCTTCGCAACCTTGACAAGGGCCACCAACCGTTTTATTTAGGCTTTGAGACTCAGTATTATATACAACAAAAATAAAAATAGCACAGAGTAAACGGTTCATAAAAGTTATAATTTATAGAAATATAGTTGATATATTACTGTTAACCAATGTGTTTAAGAAAAGTTTAAACTAACATTAACATCCATTTGTGTTTTATAAGGAATTTATAAAACTAAACAAGTAAAAACTAATCTAATCATTATCTTTGAATTGAAATAAATACCATATTAGTCACCATGCAAAAACAACTCATTGAATGCGTTCCAAATATTAGTGAAGGACGCGATTTAGATAAAATACATACCATTGCCAATATTGTTGAAACCGTTGAAGGTGTGAAGCTTCTTGACATAGATACTGGAGCAGCTACCAACCGAACCGTTATCACTTTTGTGGGTGAACCAGAACAAGTTATTGAAGCCGCTTTTAAATTAATTAAAAAAGCTTCAGAACTCATTGATATGAGTAAACACAGTGGTGAACATCCACGTTTTGGAGCGACAGACGTATGTCCTTTAGTTCCCATTTCTGGAATTACTCTCGAAGAAACTGCTAAATATGCTCATAAACTCGGAAAGCGTGTTGGAGAGGAGCTGGACATTCCTGTATATTTATATGAAAAAGCAGCACAAGAAGTAAAACGAGTAAATTTAGCCAATTGTAGGTCTGGGGAATACGAAGGCTTACCAAAAAAACTATCAGACCCAAACTGGAAACCAGATTTTGGACCTGCTGAATTTACGGAAAAAGTAGTTACAACTGGAGCAACTGCTATTTCAGCAAGAGATTTCTTGGTAGCATATAATGTAAATTTAAATACCACATCTACTAGAAGAGCAAATGCCATTGCTTTTGATATTCGAGAGGCAGGACGTGTGAAACGTGAAGGGAATCCAATAACAGGAAAAAAGGTTTTGGATGCCAATGGCGAACCAGTTCGTATTCCTGGAAAGTTAAAGGCTGTAAAAGGTATTGGTTGGTTTATAGAAGAATATGGCATTGCACAAATCTCGTATAACCTTACAAATATAAGTATTACCTCAATGCATAAAGCCTTTGATGAGACCTGTAAAGCAGCTAATGAACGTGGTTTGCGAGTTACTGGATCGGAGCTTATTGGATTAATTCCTTTGAAGGCAATGTTAGACGCTGGAGACTACTTTTTAAAGAAGCAAGAACGCTCTTTGGGAATTTCAGAAGCTGAAAAAATTAAAATTGCTGTGAAATCGTTGGGTTTGGACGATTTAAAACCTTTCAATCCAGAAGAAAAAATCATTGAATATGTTTTAAAAGGTAAAGAAATTAAACAGCTTGTTGATTTAACCTTAACCGATTTTGCTGATGAAACTGCTGGCGAATCCATGGCACCTGGAGGTGGTTCTATTTCGGCTTATGTTGGTACATTAGGTGTGTCATTAGGAACTATGGTTGCTAATTTGTCGGCTCATAAACCAGGTTGGGACAACCGTTGGGAAGAATTTTCGGTTTGGGCTGAAAAAGGACAAGCTTATAAGAACAAGTTATTGGCTTTGGTAGATGAAGACACCAATGCTTTCAACAAAATTATTGAAGGCTTTAGAATGCCAAAAGGCACAGACAAAGAAAAGAAGGCTAGAGCTGAAGTGATCGAGGCTGCAACTATCTATGCAACCGAAGTGCCACTATTGGTTATGGAAACTGCTTGTGATTCTATGGAAGTGATGATGGCAATGGCAGAAGGTGGATTACAAAATTCATTATCAGATGCTGGAGTTGGAGCTTTATGTGCCAGAACAGCAGTTTATGGAGCCTATTTTAATGTGAGAATTAATGCAAAAGATATCAAAAACAGAGATATAGCTGAAAGCTTGCTAGGAAAAGCAAAATTAATATTTGATAAAACGTTAGCAACAGAGAACGAGATGATTGCTTACATAAATAAAAAAATATAAATTGCAATGAGATTTCATACACGTAATTGGGTAAAACCTCAGGATTTGAATCCAAACGGTACACTGTTTGGTGGACGCTTGCTAGAATGGATTGATGAAGAATCGGCATTATACACTGTGATTCAACTAGAAAATCCAAGGATAGTAACTAAGTACATTTCCGAAATTAACTTTATGAGTTCGGCCAAGCAAGGTGATATTATAGAGCTGGGAATAGAAGTCACCAAATTTGGAAAAACCTCTATAACGCTTCAGTGTGAAGCCCGAAATAAAATGACTCGCGAAACCATTTTAACAATCAATAACATTATTATGGTAAACTTAGATGAAGATGGCAAACCTAAACCTCATGGTAAAACCAAAATAGAGTTTGTAAAAGATAGATTAAAATAAATTACTTAGATTCTAAAAATCCGGGAGTTAGCTCATAAATTTCCAAATCAAAATAAGGTACAGCTGCTATAACATGGTCAAAAACATCAGCCATAATATATTCGTAGTTTTGCCAGCGTTTATCACTACTAAAGGCATAAACCTCTATTGGAATACCTTGTGAACTTGGTGCCAGTTGACGTACCATAATGGTCATATCCTTATTTATAGCCGAATGGTTTTCGATATAGGTTTCAAGGTATTTTCTAAACACACCAAGGTTGGTTAAATTTCTTCCATTTAATAATTGGCTTTTATCAATATTATTTGTGGTATTAAAAGCATCAATATCTTGTTGACGTTTATTTAAGTAACTAGAAATAATTTGAATATTTTTTAATTTATCTACTTCATTTTCAGTTAAATACTTAACACTGCTTAACTTAATACTTAACGAACGCTTTATACGCCTTCCTCCAGAGGTTGTCATTCCTCTCCAGTTTTTAAAAGAGTCGGAAATTAAGGCATAGGTTGGAATGGTTGTAATGGTTTTATCGAAATTCTGAACTTTTACAGTCGATAAATTAATCTCTATCACATCGCCATCGGCACCATAATTATCAAACGTAATCCAATCCCCAATACGTACCATATCGTTAATAGACACTTGAATACTAGCAACAAAACCTAAAATAGTGTCTTTAAAAACCAGAATTATTATGGCAGAAGCTGCACCTAGACCAGTAATAAACTTTAGAAACGGAATACCAGTAATAATGGCGAATGCAGAGAATAAACCAACTACCCAAGCAAATATCATAAACACCTGGATATAGCTATCAATAGGCTTGTCTTTTAGTCTTGGAAGTGTTTTAAAATAATCTTTTAAAGTATTTAAGAAGCTTCGTACTACCCATAATGTTAAGATGATACCAAAAACTATCAGGGATTTTTCTATAATGTTTTCCCAATATGGGAAATCTAAAAAGACCATTGGCACATACTCAATCGCAACAAGTAACGGAATAATATGTGCTACATTTCTAAAGACTTTATTGTTGACCATTAAGTCATCAAAATTGGATTTTGATCGTTCGGCTAGCTTTGAAAAAATTCTAAGTAAAATTTTACGAACTATAAAATCTATTATAAAAAGAACAATTAAAAGCCCTATGAGCATCGCTATCATGTTTAAATAACTTGCATTAGAATTTGAGACTCCAAGAGATGTAAAAAAGTCAAATAGTATTTGTTTTATCCGATCCATTATTGTACAGCAGCTTTTAGGTATTTACGTTCTAAAGAAAAAGTTCCAAACGGAATAATTGAAGCAAGCAAAACCTTTTTAAAATTCGCTTTAAACCATTCATTTTCAGATTTGAGCATAAATGCAAGTATCACGTAGAGCATAAATAAAATACCATGTGGCATACCAAGCATTTTGACATATTGAGGGTCATTACCAAAATATTTAATTGGAGTCGCTATAAAAAGCAGTAAAATATACGACAAGCCTTCTAAAAAGGCGACAAATCTAAAAATGGATAAAAGTGAAAACATGAGCTTGATTTAATTCATGCAAAGATATTATAACGCTTTAGTGTACCAAAGTATTTGCAAACAAAAAGCGCTACCCATTCAGGTGCGTTTTTTGATGTGATTTGAGGCAATAGAATTATTCTCCGACTGTCGAATTGGACATTAAGGCGAAAAATTTATTAATGTTTGGTAATATTACAATACGAGTTCTTCGGTTTTTTGCTCTACTCTCTTTAGAGTCATTATCAACCAATGGTTGGTAACTACTGCGACCAGAGGCGATTAGCTTTTCTGGAGCAACGTTGTATTGGTCTTGAAGTTTTCTAACTACCGAAGTAGCACGTAAAACGCTCAAGTCCCAATTATCTGTTACTTTTGCATTATTAATACTTCTTGCATCTGTATGTCCTTCGACCATAACATCGATGCTTGGTTCGGAGTTTATAACATCAGCTAATTTTTGTAGGATAGCATCAGCTTTATTGCTTACTCTGTAACTTGCAGTGCTAAATAATAATTTATCAGAAATAGAGATCATCACTACGGTTTCATCAATACTAATTGCAATATCTTCATCTTCGTTTAGGCTCGACGTATCAAGTGTTTTAGTTAAATTATATGAAACCGCAAGATTCATCGAGTCTTTTAATGTATTTGCTTGTCCTAAAAGTTCAGGATCAACTTGCTTTAAAGTTTCACGCATTTTTCTTTTAGTGTCATTAGAAATCACTGCAACATTTGCAATGGTTTCAAGTTTAGCATCATTCTCAATGCTTAATTCTGTATTTAAGTCTGATAAAGAATTAATTTTTTTATTGTATTGATCTACACGAACCTGAATAGCACTAAACTTAGATTCTAGGTCTTCTTTTTCGACTCTGGTTTTAGTCAGTTCACTTTTAATTTGTCCGTTTTCGGTTTCTAAAGCAACGTATTTTTTTTTAGATACACAAGAGGTTAAAATCAATCCGCTTAATAATAGAATTGAGAGTTTTTTCATAATGTTAGTTTTATGGATTAAATTGTTTAAGAGTATTTACGGTTATTTTCTGCAATTGGATTTTCCAAACACCTTTTTTATCAAAAAAATAAAAAATGAGTTAAAAAGATGTTGATTTTTTTTGTATCTTAAATGTCCTATTTGTCTCAAAACCCACCATGTGTAATTTGTAGTTATAAACTAACAAAAATCATGTTTTTCATTAATAAATGTGATTAATTTTATTGGATAATTAAATTAAAGCATATGAAAGTATTTGACGATAAGCACATCAAAAATGTAGTTTTTGTTGGTGCACACAATAGTGGCAAGACAACCCTTTCTGAGACCATGCTTTTCGAAGCTGGTCTTATTAATAGAAGAGGTACTGTCGAGGATAAAAATACCGTATCAGATTACCATGACATAGAGCACCAACGTGGTGCTTCTGTTTTTGCTACACCTTTGCATACCGAATGGAGGAATTACAAAATTAACATAATAGATACTCCTGGACTAGACGATTTTATTGGTGAAATTATTTCATCTATTCGTGTGGCTGATACTGTGGTTACTGTTATTAACGGAAGACAAGGTGTTGAAGTTGGCACCGAAATTATTTGGAGCTATATAGATAAATACCATAGACCAACATTATTTGTGGTAAATCAAATTGATCATGCTGACACTAATTTTGAAGACAACTTTAAAAGCATTAAGAGTTTAGTTGGCAATAACGCTGTTATGATACAATACCCAATTAAAATTGATGGTGCACAATGTATTATAGATGTTTTAAAGATGCGTTGCTATAAGTTTAAGCCAGAAGGAGGGAAGCCAGAAAAAATTGATATTCCAGCAAACCAATTGGACAAAGCCAATAAACTGCATAATGAATTAGTTGAAAAAGCTGCTGAAAATGATGAGAACTTATTAGAACTCTATTTTGACAAAGGCACGCTTAACGAGGATGAGCTGAGATTAGGGCTTAAAGCTGGAATGTTAAACCATGAAGTATTTCCTGTTTTTTGTGTATCGGCACTTAATGACATGGGAACAGGTCGATTAATGGGCTTTATAGATAATGTTGCACCTGCTGCTGCCGATTTGAAACCTGCTCAAAGCAACGAAGGAAAAACTGTAGAAGCAAAAGCAGATGCCGACACAGTTTTATTTGTTTTTAAAACATTATACCAACAAAATCTAGGGCAAATAAGCTTTTTTAAAGTAAAGTCTGGAGAAGTAAAACTAAATGATAAATTCACTAATTCACATACAGGTGAAACCGAAACCATTAACCAACTATTTATAATGGATGGCAAAAATAGGGAGCCAGTTTCCAAACTTTCAGTTGGTGATATTGGTGCCACTTTAAAGCTAAAACATACAGGAACAAATGATACTTTATATAGAGGTAACACACCAATTAGCATGAAGTATATACAATATCCAGAGCCTCGTATCACTAAGGCAGTTGAAGCAGTAAATAACAATGACGATGAAAAGTTAAGTGAAGCACTAAAACGCATTCATAGTCAGGATCCAACCGTAGTTATTTCTTATTCAAAAGAATCTAAAGAACAATTATTGGGCTGTCAAGGCGAACTACATTTATCAGCTATTAAATGGACATTAGAAAACATGTATGGTGTTGAGGCAGCATTTAAAAAACCTAAAATTCAATATAGAGAAACCATACAACGCTCATCAACAGCAAACTACAGACATAAAAAACAATCTGGTGGATCGGGACAATTTGCACAAGTACACATGAAGATTGAGCCTTGGCATGAAAACATGCCTGAACCAGAAGGATTTAATATAAGAGGAAAGGAAGAAGTGAACTTGCCTTGGGGAGGAAAATTAGTATTTTATAACTGTATTGTTGGAGGCGTCATAGATCAACGCTATTTACCATCTGTCATGAAAGGCATATTGGAGGTTATGGAATCTGGTCCATTAACAGGATCGTTTATACGTGATGTACGTGTTATGGTTTACGATGGAAAAATGCACTCGGTAGACTCAAACGATATTTCATTTAAGATAGCAGGAGCGCACGCTTTTAAAGAAGCCTTTCTAAACGCTAACCCAAAGCTTTTAGAGCCAACAAACGAACTGACCGTAAAAGTACCAGAAGAAATGACAGGTAGTGTCATGACCGATTTACAATCAAGGCGTTCAATAATACAAGGTTTTGAGAATTTAGATAATTATCAAATTTTAAAATGTCAAATACCAGCCGCCGAATTGTTTGGCTATTCAACCGATTTACGATCATTAACACAAGGTAGAGCAACATTTAGCTCAACATTTGCGTCGTATATGCCAGTACCAACAAATGTTCAAAAAGAATTAGTAAAAGAAGAAGTTTAACACATAATAAACAAAACACATGCAAGCAAAAGTATCATATTTAAGCGATCTCAAGTTCAATTTAGAAACTTGGAAAAGAGAGTTACGTTTTCATTTTAACGAAATGGATACGTTTGAAGAAAAGTTAGAAGAAATTGCTAGTAGGGAATTTGGCAAACAGGCAACAGTTCCTTTAGAAAATTTTCAAAATAAAATAATGATTGAAAAAAATGCCATTTCTAAATTAATGCACAGAATTAGAAATAAAATGGCAAATATTAATAACGCAAATTTTAATGAAAGCATAGATGGTCGTTTGCAAAATGAGCAGCACACCTTGAAAGACGATATGCGTACTTATATTAAAATGCATTACGATTTAAAAGAAGACATGATGGATTATTTTCGTGAATGGCTTTAATATTTATTTATCAATCACTCAAAAGAGGTCATTTTAAATTTAAGGTGGCCTTTTTAGCATGTGGTTTATTTATTACTTGACATAATATAAATTATAGTACAAATGTCTTTGTGTGCTGTTTATATCAATTATCCATTTGATAGCTATAATTCTATACTATGTAAAATACCCCAGAAACATTTGTCTGTAAAAGAAACTGCAGAACTTGGGGCAATTAAACTAGAAACGGTTTGCTTCGCAGAGTTGTTTCATTTGTAACTATAATTTGACGTTATGTAAAATATCCGCTGCCAACGCTCGATTGCTTTCATAAAATCAAATTACTATTGTAATTTATTTTATACGCTAATTATCCAACGCTTGCCAGCGCATTATAAAAGCTTCACTTTTTGCTATGTTTTAAAAATCGTGTATTCGACAAAATGTACGTCAAAAAAAATTTTAAGCGATTCTCACAGACTTGCCACAAGAGTATAAAATTTCTCTGCGAGTAAATTTCCATACACTTGTTATATTTTATCTTTTAATTGAAGTTTTCTTTTTAATATTTCATTGTCTTTTGTCTTGAAACAAAAGAAACAAAAATTCAAGGCTGCATATAATTTTGGAAACAATTAACGGCTCATTCGCTATATTTTAGGAAACATTGTAACTTGTTAAGACTGCTTTGAAATCCCTTGTATAATTGAAACTCTTAAGAAACTAACTTACCAAACCCCTAAAATATACACGCTCATTTCTCCTATTGTTTTACCCAAAATTTTATGAGGCCAAGTCAAAATCGAGATTCTATTTTACATAATATATTTAGATTACACTAATTTCTAAATCTTTTATTTATAAGTTTTAATCTAATTTTTTCAACTTTTTGAGTATCTTCTTTACTAATTCCTAGAGTAGAATTCAAAATCTCATAATTGTACTTTTCAACTATTTCAGAAATACTCTTTTTTGCCTTAAACACATCTTTATAGCTATCAAAATCATCTATTTTCACATAAGGAATCGGCAAAACTCTAAATTCGTTTGGAGTTAATTCGAGTACGCCTCCACCATAATATCTTCCTTCCAATTCGGCAAATGCCAATGTAAGTGAATTATAAAATGAATAAATAAAACTATTAAGATTATAACCTTCATTCATTTCTAATTTATAGGCACTATCAGTTACGTGAACGTTAGCTTCATTCTTAATCAACTTTGGATATTCATGTGCTCTTTTAAAGAAAAAACCTTCTGATTCCTCATTTATATTAGGTATTTCATACCAATTTTTTCTTTTTTTGCATTTATATCTCAATGGTATTTCTTCCTCTACTCCAATACTTAAATATTCTTTCAGTTTATTCGATAACTTTCCATTCACTTTATTATTAAAATCCAATAAATAGCTAGGTTTATTAGAGTCTATTAGTTCCTGATAATCAACAGTATTAAAAGCTACAGAACCATTTACAAATAATCCTTTTTGCACTATTGGTTTTGCATATTTCTCAAGCTCATAATTTTTTAATGTTTCTTTATTTACAATAAAATAATCATTGCACGCAGTTACAATTCCAGGTTTGTTTTCTACATAATTAGAAACCAAATTCAAATCTTTTTTTAGATTTTCTAAAAAAGCATTTTCATCAGGTGTAATAAAATGATGTGACCATTTTTTATTAGAATTCGAAACAGATATATTTTGGTATAATGTAAAATTATTGCTGTTTAAATCTTTTATTGTATCAATGGTAGTGTAATAGACTCCATTTTCATTATGTTCTTTAAATCCAAAAAGGATAACGGTGTCTTGTCCTTTACATTCTTGGAATTGTAATTCATTAAAAGTAAACACTTCTACTCTATCTAAATATGTCTTTAAAAACTCTCTTATTTCTTCTGCGAAAGTTACTTGTAGAAGTTCCAGAGGAAGAACAAAAGCTAAAATGCCATTATTATCTAATTTATTTACAGCACTAACTAAAAATGATGTCCAAATGTTGTGAATTGATTTATTTGATAGTCCTGAACTAACATGCAAATTTTTGCATAATTCTTTTTGTTCATCTGATAAATAATTCTTTTTTACGTAAGGAGGATTTCCAATAATTAAGTTATATCTATTCTCATCAATTATTTGAAAGTCTAAATAATCAGCACAATTTGAAACTATATTGACATTGTCGGGTATAAACCTATTATTCGCTTTAGTCAACTCTTCTTTCTCTCTTTCTACTATCGTTAAGTTTATTTGTTCAAAACCATCAGATAAATTACAATCATTTATTGAAGAAATGAACATTCCATCACCAACACTAGGTTCTAAAATATTTATGTTTTCGTCATTTAATTGAGATAAACAGTATTCTACCATAAAATCAGCTAAATTTTTTGGAGTATAATAAGAGCCTAGTTCTTTTTTATTCATTTTCTTATTTCTGCTAATTTGTAAGGTCTAATATTATTTCTTTTTGCAAGTGTAGTTTTAAGATTAATAGTCACGTCCAAAATCATATGAACAAGTTCTAAATCATTTTTCACTTCATCCTGTCCTCTCAAAACATTTATCTTTTCAAATAATTCATTTTCTTTTTCTCTTAAGACTGCCTCTCTCCTTTCATATATTAATTGAGCTCTATTAAAAAACAACCTTTCAGTCATATATTTAGTACTTGTGTATTTACCTATTAACTTATATGTATTAACATCTAAATCAAATAGTTCAGAATAGTTATATTCTGAAGGATCTGGATAACAAACTATATTTAAATCATCAGCATCATTAGGCCAATCATTACTTTTAAATCTATTACATATTGGACATGAATAAAACAAATTCAATATATCATTTTCCAATGGTTTGAATCTATCAATAGATTTAGGTTTGTAATGTTCTATGTGATAGTGGTCAATACCTCCAAATTGCGCTTCATTAATTGAGCAATAAATGCATTGATAAAAACATTCTTCTGCAATTTGTTCTTTCCAATCAGAATAAATACCAGCTTTAGGTTGATTTTTTTTATCTTTTTTAATTAATTTCCAATTCAACTTTTCTTCAATTTTTTTTCAAGCTCACTTTTCAACTCTTCAAGTTCATTAATTCTTTGTTCATACTCATCTAACCAATCTTTGCGCTCACCCAATTTGGTGTCTAAAGGTAAATGAAGTTTAGTTTGAAGTGCCTTTAGTCTAACTAGCTGCTCTTCATTATTTTTTCCAGATGCTATTATTTCAGACAACTGTTGAAACTCCTCAAGTTCATCAATGTTTTCCTCGAGGTATCTTTGTGATGCCCTTATTATTCTATTTACATATTTCTCTCCTTCATCAATAAATTCTTGTCTTTCAATAATATCTTCAAACTCACTAAATTTAGCTTTTAATTCATCGTCACCTTTGTTGGAAGTTATTACATAAACAGGAATGTCTTTAAATCTCTGTCTAATAATTGTTACTAGTTCATTCCCTCTATAACCAACAGGACCAATACCATCTTCTGTTTCATTATGCATTCTTTCATCAAATATTAAACAAACTACTTCCTGTGCTTCAATCCAATGAAAATATTCTTCAAATGTTTCTGTGTCAAATGGAAACCTATCAATTACTTCCAATTCAGAATCTAAATTCTCTAAATATGCTTCTAATGCTCTTCTTAATGTCTCACGTTGATCATGATTATCATCAATTATACCAATTCTACTCATTGTTTTTCTTTTCTAATGGTAGCCATACTTTAAATCTAGCTCCTTTTAATATTGGGTCTTTATCAAATGTAATTGTTCCATTTAAATCTCTAACAATAGAATTTACTACAGTTAATCCTAAACCAGTACCAATACTTTTACTTCCAGTAGTTGGATTTATTTTTGTTGAGAAAAGAGGTTCAAATACTCTATGACTAAATTCTTTTGAAACTCCTGGTCCAGAATCTGCTACAATAATACTATATCCTTTTATTAATTTAGTTTTTGACTTTTTTATATCCTCACGAACTAATGTTACAATTACCTTTCTTTGACCTGGCTTTTGAGTAACTGCAGTATAAGAATTAGTAAGCAAATTGATTAATATAGTTTCAATGTCCATTTGATAAGTCCAAGAAACTAGATTATCTCCTATAAAACTAATATCAATTGATGTTGCCTTAAAGGCAGGATTTAATTCAGTTATTACTGTTTCGAGAGTTCTTTTAATATTAATATTTTTTTTGCTTCTTTTCTCTTTTTGCACTCTAGTCAACGCGTAAGCTCCCCAAGCCGCAACTTTTCTAGAATGCTTTATTGCTTTGTCTAATTCGGACATAACAGCTTCTAAATCAGGTGTTTTTCGTTTAAGGAGTAATTTCGCTGTAGCAGTTGAACCTTTGAATTGAGTAATAGAACCTTCAGTTTCATGTCCAAAAACAGCTGATGAAATACCAATTGTTGCTAAACCACTCAAAGTTCTATTCCAATTTAATAACTCCGTTATTGTTTTTTCTACTTTTTGAGTAGTCTTACTCAAATTATTTAAATTCTTTTGAACCTTTTCTTTTACTACTTCATTAATATCACTACTCTCATCTATTTCAATTTTAATTTCAGATAAATCTGATTCTATTCCAGAAAGAGCTTTGATAATTTTTTCTGTATCAGCATTATTCGAAGTCTTCGCTTTTTTTGCTTTTTTAATTTGAGGCAATAATTTTGCTCTGTATGATTCAAGCATGTTTATAGATCCCAATACAAAGTATTTTAAATCATAAAATGCTTCGGACTCAACCAAACCTTCTCTTGCAGCACTATCAGATAATAAAATGTTAGAATCTCTCGAAATAAACGTAGCACCAACTAATTGATTTGGTGTAACTCGATAATCTTCACTTCTACTAATACCTGCAGGATTTCGAGCTTTTCTATCCGCAAGTTCTAACCAATCATATCCAAATTGAGAGCTTGGAAATCCATATGGTTTAACAACTATTCTGTCTCTGTAAATTTTTATTCCCTGATTATTATCAATAAATTCTCTTAAATCTCTTAATTTAAAATCTGTATCTTTAATTGAAGCAGCTTCTCTTAAAAAGAAATAAAGCTTTAAAGTAACTGGACCACATCTTAATTTGTCAGTCAGATTTTCATCTTTATCAAATCCAGATTTTGTAATTATATTTCTCCAATCAACAGTTTCAACAATTTCTTTCTTATTATATTTGTCTTTATATGTGTAAACTATATTTGGATCTTTACCATCATAATAAACTTCTACTTCAATTTCAGCTGCATTCAAATAATTTGCATCAATTACTTTGGATACATTAGGCTCAACGTCATTTATTAAATTGATATTGAAATCTGAAACATTTTCGAATGGAGGTGTTAATGATGATAATTCAGTATAAAGATTTTCAACATTTTTCTTACTCCAAGGTTGTCTTTGATTGGTAATTAATATTTCTGTACCAGTTCTTGCAATTTTCCCATCAAGCCTCGGAAGGTTTATTTCTATTGGTTCAATTAATTTTACTTTTATATCAGAAATATTTTTTCCCTCTACGTCAAAATCATCCCAGTTTAAACTTAAACCAGTTAATTTATCATCTTCAGACTTGGTTCTAATTTCAAGTTTAGCACCTAACCTATCAGTCGATATTCTTCCAATTCCTTTTTCACCAGTTTTTCGTCTTCCAGACACGCTAGTTTTAGATTTTCTTTTTGCAGAAAAACCTATTCTTAACCAATTATTTTTGAGTTCATCTTCTGTCATTCCAAAGCCATTATCAGCAATACGAATTAAGTCAGCAGTTTTGGAATATATTTCAATATCAACATTTTTGGCATCTGCATCATAACTATTTTTTACTAATTCAAGTAATGCAGTTGTATGATCTTTTATGCTGTCTCTTCCCAAATGAATTAATGTTTTGGCATCAACAAAAAACCTTTGGAAATCTGGATCTAGTTTTGCAAAATCATTCGACAATGCCAAAAATTTGTCAAATTCCGGCGGTTTTTTTGACAGTAATTCAAGCAATTGCTTTTGAATATCATCTATGTTTTTATCTGCCATTAATAATAAATTTGGTTGGGTTTATTAATTCTCTAGCGTCCACTTCTAAAACACAAGCAATTTTGATTAAAGTTTCCAACGATGGTTGACGTTGATTAGTACACCATTGAGAAATTGTGGTTTGATTCTTGCCAATTTCATTTGCAAGCCAAACATTTTTCTTTTTCTTTTCTGCTAAAACAACTTTAAGCCTATTAATTTCCATTTTGGAGATATTTATTAGCGTATTAAGCAAATATATTTATTTATTCAACTAAAATTACGATTTAATAATAGTTTATTAATAAAGTATTTAACATATAATTCCATTTCACACATATTTCACTACTCTCCTATCGTCGTTGCGTAAAAAAAGTGTTCCATTAACATTGCAGAAGAAACTTTTAGAAAAATTTTTTTAAAGAAACTGTAGTAACAACTTTCGCTTTTATCCAAAGCTCAAGTTACATAACGCAAGAACATTATAGTACAAATGTATTGTTTTGTATTTAAGATGGTTTATCCATTCGTAAGCTATAATTCTATATTATGTAAAATATCCCAGCAACTGTATTTATTCTTTACAATATTCTGTACTTGGGTCATTAAAATTTCAAATACGCGATTCTCGTGGATTAGGAATTTTAGATTTATAAGGAAATCATTTGTAGCTATAATTTGCCATTATGTAAAATTGCCGCTACCAAACGCTCGATTGTTTTTATAAAATCAAATTGCTTATTGCAATTTATTTATAACACAATTATCCATCGCTTGCCAACGCCAAAAAAAGCAAAAGCTTTTAGCTTCATATTTATAATTCGTCTGTAATTGAAATTCTCGTAGTAAAAGTTTTCAAAGACATCTCGTAAACTTCACGCAACAGTACAAAATTTTCCCTTGCTAAATTCCTTACTTAAAAATTTCTGTACACTTGCTTTATTTTCACTTTCATTAGAATATTCTTTTAATTGGAACTTATAATATTATGTAAAATAGAAAATGAAACTGTAGAACTTTTAAAGGTTTCATTTATCTTTTTTTCTTGATAAAAAAAGAAACATAAAAATCAAGACTGCATAAAACTTTGGAAACAATTAACGGTTCACTACGCTATATTTTAGGAAACATAATAACTAACCAAGATTACTAAAGAAAATGTCTTAAAATGCAGAAGCACCAATAAAAATAGTAACTAAATCCCTAAAATATGGTCGCTCCACTCTCCTATTGTTTTAGCCAAAGTTTTATGAGGTCGCCTAATAACCAGATAGGTTTTCAATTTGACCTATTATTTTTTGAATTGTAAGGCTATCTGATTTATTTTTTAACTCAAGAATTTTTTCTTTAAATTCACCTTCAACCTTATTACCTGATATAACTTCTTCCCTAATGTAGTTTACAAACGCAATATTTGCTAACTTTTGTTCTTTTGCATCTGAAGCCATAGTAATTGCTTCCATATAGAATGTTCTTCCTATATCATGAAAACCTTTTCTAAAATGATATAATCCTTTCGTTGCTGTATAACATATATCATGGTGAATATTATCCCCAGAATTTATGGTTTTATATCTTTCAATATATTGTTCTGCTTCATCAAGTCTATTTCTTAAACATAAAGAGTAAACAATGTTATTTAGCATCTGTGTGTCATTAGGATGTGAAGTCAAACCAGCCTTGTAAAGAGAAACGGCTTCATCATGATTATCTAAATTATTTGATGCAACCTCACTTCCAAAAAGAATCGCACCTCTTGAGAATGGCATATCTAAAAACCAAAGTTTTGCATAATCAATAGAATCTTCCCATTTTCCATGCTCTGAAGCATCTCTAGCTTTAGCTTCAAAATCATTATGAACATTAAACTCTGAAGGATTTACATTAATAAGCTTTCTTTCTTTATGTGAAATCCATTCAGCTTGAGCAAGAGCGTTATCATTAGGATTTACTAGTGAATCAGTAAAAAGTTTTCTACTTTTCTTTAAACTGGATTCTAATTCTATTGTGCCAAGTGAACTATTTAATTCTGAAATATTAAAAGGATGAAAGTTTTTTGATGAAACTAAATTCAATCCAGGTTTCATAAATCTTGAATATCTTCCTCTTTTTGTGGCTAAACTTATTTCTGTAGCCATAATCCAAGGGTCAAATCTTGTTACATCAGATTTTCTAATTATGTCATGAATGAAGTCAACTTTTCCAACATGAGTAAAGAATCTTGCCATAGACCTCAATACAAATCTATTCTGTGGAGATAATTGATAAGCATTAAGTATGGCTCTTTCTGCTTGAATATTTTGTCCAATTATTGAATAATATCTCGCTATTTCAACCCATAAAATCGGGTTTCGTAAATTGTTCCTAATCTTTATTTTTAACTCATTTATTTTTTGGTAAACAAAAAAAGTATTGGACCTTTCTTTAAAAGCATCTAAATCATGAGAATCTAAAATGGGATTTATTTTTGAATAATCAATTTTTAAAATTGAGTTCGCAGCTTCAATTAATTCAGAAGATGCAAAATCAGAATTTGATATAATAAAGTTTGCAGCTTCTTTTACATTATGGTCATCTTGTTTATCACAGATGATGGCTACTCCTATTAAATCCGCAGCCATACCAATAGTTTTGTTTTCTAACCATCCATCAACAATATCAGTAATATCAGGATTAAAACTTTTTTCGATTAGCAATTTATGGCTTCCATTTAGTTCTCCCAATTTGGCAGTATTAGAGAAACTTCTCCAATTAGGTATAACTAATCTATCTTTTTCTTCGAAAAAAAACGCCATAATTTATTTTCTTAATTTTAATTCAGAAGCTCTTGCTAATAAATCGAATTTAGCAACGAACCTCTCCATGTTAAAACTATTTCCATTACTCTTTACATTCTTAAAATGACCTCTTTTTCTTGGGTCAGGATAACAAAGCATTCTGATAATACTAACTAATTCATCCTTGTTTTCATAATCTTTTAAAGATGAATCTATATTAATAATTATATTGTCAAATGCTTCAATCCAATATGGTAAAGCATCTTCAAATGATAAGGTTAAAATACTAATACTAGGATTTATATTTCTAATTAATAATGCTGTTGCACTTTGACCAGTTAAATAATAGCAAGCCATACTACCCAATAAATAACAATCTATTGCAAAAACCTTGTCTTTCCATTCTGGCAATACATATTTATGAAAAACTTCAGGTGGTGCATATCTCCCATCTCCTGCAAAATTTCGATGTGAATGTGGTCCAATAACTGAATCACTTAAAGCTCTTCCTAAATCTCCAATTTTTGAAACATCTTTTCCAAAAACAAAGACATTAGAGGGTTTTAAATCTTGATGAGATATATTAATTCCATGCAGTTGTTTAATTCCAACAGCTATATTATGCATTGAGCGTAATTTCCATGCAAAATCAATTCTTGCAGCAAAATTTAAATGGTTTCTTACATCATCGTCTGCTTTTTCAAAAATTAAATAGTTTACGTTATTAATAAGGTATCCAGTTAGTATTTCAGAACCAGCAGCTAATAATTTTGATACTTTAGATAAATTTTTATTTCCACATTTCTCAAGTATTTCTTTTTCAAAATTAAAAGTATTTAGGGTTTCTGCTAACGCTTTAGGTAAGTCAATATCTCCATCATTTAAAAAAGATAAAACATTTATTGCTTTTAAAAACCCTTCTTGCCCATCTTTCTCTGCTAAATAACATACCGAAAAATTTCCTCCTGTAGAACCGGGTTTAGCGCTAACTTTTTTTGTTACAGTCCAACCTGTTTCTAATGTTTTTCCAACTAAATCATGCACTGCGCTAATTTGGTCTTCTGGAAGTGATTTTATATCTAATGGCATATTATTTTACTTTTATTCTAATATAAGAAAGACAATAGTTATACCATTACGATAATTTAAAATATTTTCATAATTAACTGCCATATTTGTAGTTAACTATTGAATTTAGTGCCAATTAGTCATTCCACACACATTCCACTACACTCCTATTGTCGTTTCGTGTAAAAAGTGTTCCATTAATTTTAGTAAAAGAAGCTTTGGAGAAGAAAACTTTTAAAAGAAAAATCAGCAAATGAAACTATTGCTTTTACCAAAGCAAAGTAACATAATGCTGACCATTATAGTACAAATATCTCATTTTAGAATTGTACAGTGATTTCGCTATTTGATAGCTATAATGTACTATTATGTAAAATATCCCAGAAAGTCTTTTACACACAATAAACTGTAGTACTTGGGTCATTGAACATTTGGCTCTTGGTTTAGTACTAAATAAGAAACATTCTGCTGTTTGTACTATAATTAGTCGCTATGTAAAATTGCCGCTGCCTATGCGCTCGATTGTTTTTTATAAATTAAACGCTTACTGGCGTTTATTTCTAAACTCAATTTCCAACCCCATAGCCACCGCCATAAAAAAGATTTCTATACACTTGCTCTAATTGTGCTATAATCCAACCTTTTTTGATTTGAACTGTTTAACAACATTTAGATTTGAAATCGTGACTATTAACCGTTTATTATTATCTTTTTTTCTTGATAAAAAAAGAAACAAAAAAATCAAGGCTGCACAAAACTTTGGAAACAATCACGGCTCAATCGCTATATTTTAGAAAACATTGGAACAGATTAAGATTGCTTTGAACTAGCCTTAAACCTTGTTATTGTTAAGAATATGTATTGCTAGCCCTCTAAAATATGTACGCTCATTCGCCTATTGTTTTACCAAAGTTTTCTGAGGCCGTTTAACTCCGCTACATCTGGGTAAAAACGCACTTTTTCTATTTTACATAATGTTAATGAAACTGAAATTTTAGTTTAAATGTTGTAATCAAGATATTCTTGAACTAATGGCCAGTTTATCTCCAAACCAAGTCCAATTCTAAATTTAGAAACAAAATTAAACTTTCTCAATATAGATAATTCTGCCTGAAAAGGTTTTCTTTCTACGCCCCCTCTGAGTGCAGCTGTATTCATAACCTTTAAATTTGTTGCTAGTTCTTGTTTAATCCAATTTAAATAATCTACTTGTTGAAATTCTAATCTGTTATTTCTAGCAGGATTATTTGCAGAAAACTCTAGAGGAGTATTTTTTAATCGACCTTCAGATAATTTATAAACATAATGTAAAAAAGCACCTAGACCTCCGTTCTTTAAAAAGGTTGAACCCAAAATTAATTTTGGTGTTCCAGATGAACTGTCTCCTCCCCTTTCACAAGAATCAACAAATTTATACCCTAATTCACTTGGTTTACCATCACTTTCAAGAAACCCCAAATGTTCTAGAGACGAATCTATATCCTCTCTGTAGCTGTGTGCACGATTTCTTATATTCAATGCGAAAGCTTCCCAAGCTTGATGTTCAGTAATTTCATCTGCGTTTAATCTTCTAACAAGTTTGTTTTTTATTGAGTCAACCCTACCACTAAAAAACTTTTTCCAATCTCTACCGTTAATATGCTTTAATTTAGTAGGAACATCATTTACATTATAATTTCCACCAATAATATTATACATTTTAGATACTTCGTCAGTAAGAATATACTTAAGCCAAAAAGTTCTCCAAACCACATCGTGAAAAATATCACCAGATGAATATGTCAAATATTTTAACGGATTTGCTCCTGGTGATTTTCGTTGAACTGCATCAATAAGTTCTTCAGGGACGTTTAGTATCGGTTCAGTTAATATGTTTGCGTTTAAAGTCTTTGCACATTGTAAATACCTAAAAAAAGCATCTGGTTCACTACTTCCTTCTCTTAAATGTGCCCATTGTGTGTTTGATTTTTGACCAGATAACGAAGTATTTGGTCTTAAGAAATCATCAAAATTTATGTTTATACTTCTGTGACATAATAATTTATCTCTAAAAGGAGATGTAGCGGAACTATCAGGTTGGTCATAAGAATATATACCAATAGGGAGGTTTGGATTTACATTATTCAAAACTTCTTGAATATAATCACCTGGTCTATTATGTGATGTATACTCTCTTGGTATTACAATCACTGATGCTGAATATCCTTTTTGTGGATGAATGTATGCCTGACTTTGCCCAATAGCAGTTAATATTCCGTGGACTCCTTCATTTACCCTTTTTAATTCTAGAGCAATTTCATAACGATTATTTTGATAATCAAGACTTAACCTACCATCTGGTATTGGCCAATTTCTACCACTTTCTCTATTCGCAAAAATTTCAAATTCTGATTGCGGTTCATCTAAAAAGCATTCAGTAGCATCATTTTTATACTTGTTTGCTAATTCTGATGTTGCCCAAGATGCATATAAATCGTGACTCATACTTTTGTCAAATTAAGTTCTAAAATTTCATCGTCAGGTTTCTCTATTTGAGTATTCCAAGCAGACTTGGGTACTTTTCCTGGGTACCAATTATTTTTCTCAGCTTTTTTGATACATTCTCCTAAGATTTCTGCCAATAAAGGAGGAAAAGCGTTTCCTACTTGTATACATTGATTTTGTCTACTGCCAATAAACTCAATTTCATCAGGAAATGTTTGTATTCTTGCAGCTTCTCGAACAGTTAAAGACCTATTTAACCAAGGATGTATTGGAAATGCATTGTGTCCAGGAACCATTGTTGTTGAGGGTAAATCTCTATGTAATCTTTTGAAAACGTGACTATAATTTTTTACTTTATCTGTTCTATAACCTTTTTGTAAGTGTTCAGGTAATTTATCTACGTTTAATTTTTTTCCTTCTTCTATGTGCTTATACCTCTCAACAAGAAGAGGTTTATGTTTCATTGGTACGTGACAAGTAACATCAGTATACGATGACTCAGTTGATAAATCAGTAATTGCTTCGCCTACTGTTCTATATCTCTTTTGCCATTCTTTTGGGTTTTCAAAATATTTCTTTTTAGGCCAAGGTATTATATGTCCTGTGATATTTCCAATTATAACTAATCTCTTTCGTTTTTGTGGAACTCCATAGTCAGCTGCATTTAAGATTCTAAATTCTGTATTTGAATATCCTATTTTTTTAAAATCTTCTATAAGTGTTTTTAAAAATAATCCTTTATCTAAATTAGCTAAACCGGAGACATTCTCCATTAAAAACCATCTAGGACGTATTTCATTTACAATATCAAGATATGAATAAACCATTTTATTTCTGGGATCGCTATGAGGGTCATAACCTTGAGTATTTACAAATCTTCTCTTACCAAACATAGAAAAGCCTTGACAAGGTGGACCTCCAACAATCAAACCGACTTCGTCATCCTTAAATTTATTAAATATTAGTTTCTGAGTTTCTTCTAACGAAACATCATTATTGATGAATGGAATAAAAGGAAAATTATCTTTATGGGTCTTAGCTACTGATTCGTTAATATCTGCTCCCAGCAATGGTTTCCATCCAGATTTTGAAAAACCAATAGTAAATCCACCAGCGCCACAAAACAAATCAATAAAACCGTCCTTATTTTTTAACTTTTTAAGTTTTCCATATGGTATTATTTTATTTATTGAACCTATGTCTTTTGGGCCTTGTATTAAAATTACTTGTTTATCGGCTTGTTCGATTTTAGTGTATCCATTAAAATGATTAATTATTTCTTTACCAATTAGTTTTGCCATTAATGGAGGAACTGCATTACCAACCAAAATACACTGTTTACGTCTATCTCCCACAAATTTATGATTATCTGGAAAGCTTTGTAAACGAGCAGCTTCTCGTGGTGTTAAACTTCTATTCAAGACAGGGTGAATTGCAAAAGCATTATTCCCTGGTACCATAGTTAACGCAGGTTTACTTCTATCTAATCTTTTGTAAGTGTTTCCGAAATTTTTCCTTCTAATTTCTTTAGGCAATTCCTCAGGAGATGGTAACCTTCCTCCTTCAGGAATATACTTATACCTTTCAATAACAATATCAGAATGATTTAAAGGAATATGGTTTTCACAAAAAGAAGTGTCTTTATCTTGTAAATCTCCAATCCACTTACCAACTGTTTCAAAAGGTATTAATTCCTTCTCATTACCGTGTGTTATTTCAGGAAATTTAAAAGGTGTATCTATTTTTGTTCCAAAAATAAATACTCTTTGTCTGACTTGGGGAATTCCATAATCTGCTGTATTTAAAATTTTCTCATATATTTTATATCCTAATCGAGTAAATTCCTTGATTATATTATCCCTAAATTGACCTTTATACATTGTAGTAAGGGATTTTACATTCTCAAATAAGAAAGCCTTAGGCTTTAAATCCGAAACTATTCGAGCATAATGTCCAAATAATACATTTCTAGGATCAGCAGACATTTTTGCTCCAAGAGTTGAAAACCCTTGACAAGGAGGCCCTCCAAATATAACATCTGGTTTTTTACCTTTCGACAATTTAAGTAAATCATCTGAAGTCACTTTTCTAATGTCTTCGCATAAAAATGGCAATTCTGGCCAATTTTTTTTGTGTGTTAACTCTGCTGTTGGTTCAATATCATTAGCAACCAAAATATCAAAATAATTTTCCATTCCTAGATGAAAACCTCCACCTCCAGCAAATAAAGCAAATGCCAAGGGTTTTTTATTATTTAATATTGAATCTAGTAGTAAGGAATTATCTTTACTACAATTATTCTTGATTATTTTTATTTGAGTATTTCTTGGCTTAGATTTTTCATTTTCCCATCGATTTACTGTAGTAAAAGAAACATCTACTAATTTTGCAAATTGTTCTTGGGATAATTTTAAGTCTAATCTTATCTTTTTTAGGCAGTTTCCTAATGTCATTATGTCTACAGGTATTTTTTAAAACGCTATAGCAATATTAATAATACCCAATGAATAAACCTAGAGAATATATTTATTAATTTTATATATAACGCCATTCCATACACATTCCCACTTCACTCCTATCGTCGCTTCGGGCAAAGCGTATTCCATTACATTTTTAAAAGAAACATTTGAGAAGAAAAAAATTAAAGAAAATCTAAGTCGCAAAAAGCTTTTCCCAAAGCAAAGTTACATAACGCAGAACATTATAATACAAATGCGCTCATTTGATAGTTATAATGATATTATGTAAAATATCCCAGAAACATCGTATTCCATTACAGTAATTGGAACTTGGGTCATTAAACTAATTTAAGCGGTTTGCTTCGCAGAGTTTTTGCATATACTCACGCATTTCTATTTTAAATTTTTGAGTTCGTGAATACTAAAGTATTTGTATTATAATTTGGCATTATGTAAAATAGCCGCTACTCCCGAAGCTTCGGGACTCGATTGCTTTTATAAAATCAAATTGCTCTGGCAATTTATTTTACACACAAATGCGAAGCATTCATGAGCTCCATATTATTAAATATAAATAATGCGAGTAATTATCCATCGCTTGCCAGCGCCAAAATAAAAGCTAACCTTTTTGCTCTATTTTAAAAATCGCGTATTCGATAATATGTACGTAATAAAAAAATTTACGAGATTCTCGTGGATTGCCACAAGAGCATAAATTTTATGAAATCGACTTTTTAGGAGATTCACTAACACATTTGAAGTTTCTGCAAATAATTAAATATTTGAGTAAAAATAAAATTCTATGCACTTGTTAACTTTAGAACTTCAATTAATCTTTTTTTATTCTTTCATTATCTTTTGTCTTGAAACAAAAGAAACAAAAATTCAAGGCTGCATATAATTTTGGAAACAATGAACGGCTCATTCGCTATATTTTAGGAAACATTGTAACTTGTTAATATTGTTTTGAAATCCTTTGTATAATTAAAACTCTTAAGAAACTGTATTACTAAACCCCTAAAATATGGACGCTCATTTTTCCTATTGTTTTGACCAAAATTTTATGAGGCCTTTTTACGTGATCCATTAGAATTTGGATGAATTCCACCACCTTTCCATTCACCAGTAATATGCCAATTTTCATAATGAAATAGCCATAAACTTGTCCAAGGAATAATATAGTCAGAAAGTAACATTTTTGAATTAAACTCTTGGTATTTAGGGTAATACAAGCATAACTCATTCAGTGGATAAACATGAGGGATTTTATCATTCTTATAATTCATCTTTAATTCCGGATTCAAAATATTCACTTTCGGTCGCTTGCCTATTCTATATTTTAACTTAAAAGAGTAATTAACACTTCTAGAAGTAGGCCTTATTAATCCAGTACATATAACACAATCTTTTAAGAGCTTAACATTGAATTCGGGATAGCTTCTTTTTAGAGCGATAAATTGCTCTGATAGACTATATGTTTTTTGTTTATTCACTGCCGAAAAAAGTATTGTTTTTTATCGGTTTCGTATTATCAACAAGTGATTCCGCTAAAATACCAGTCGAAGTGTTGATGCCAATACTATTCGTCTTCCTAGCTTTTTCAAGCTGGTTTACTTGTGATTCTTGTGCTTTTAAGAATGCTTTTTCACCAAATAATCCCTTTATTGTATTTGCTTCCTCAATAACACCATTTTCATCTTTCAAAATTTTCCATTGCTTATCTAAATGAAGTATAAATTTCTTAAAATGTTCATACAATTCAGGTTCTTTATCATCGTCCCACTTATCACTAAAATCTTCTTCAGAGTTTACAGGATTTAATATTTTCAAGCGATTGCCAACTAGGCTTCCGATGTTAAAATTTTGCTTTATTTTATTTATGATATTTTCAATAGTATCAAAAATTGATTCTTCACCTTCATAAAACTCACCTGCAATAGTTGTTAAAATTATGCTGGATGTAGCCATTTTAGGATTCGACTTAAAGTACTCATCACGATACATCTTGATTAGCTGAACCGCTCTTTGTAAAGGTTTCTTTTTAGAAAATTCATCAGCTGGTAAATTTTCCATTGCATACGCTTTTTCAAGTAAGGTCATTTTTGCCAAATTTGACTTACCTACAAACCAATTTCCATAACCTCTTGGATTACTTGACGTCCAATCTCCTAATTCCCTATCTGGTATAACTAATTTATCTTCGTCAAAGCTTGTTTCTTGACAACCAGGTAAAATATCCATATGAAAATCTCCAGCATAGTTTAAGCGAATACATCTATTCTTTAATTCAACTTTATCTTTATATCTATCACTATTTTGTAGAACTCTTTTTAGTTGATTGTAAATATATTGTGGAGAATATTCCTCCCAATCCATAATGATATGTACTACTATGTCTAAATCGAATTCATTCTTTCCTGTGGGTTTGACAGTAGTTCCAATTCGAACTGAACCTTGAGGGTATATTTCAAAAACGGCATCTTTAAAAAAGCCAGTATCTTCATTAAGCAAACTCTCGATTGCTCTATAAGCTGTTTCCATTCTTTCCTTTCGCGTATCATCTAATTGAATTTGTTCAGCGATTCTGGCTAATAAATCGTCTAACTGCGTATTTCTATTTTCAAATAATATCATGCTTTATTCCATTTTAAATTTAAAACCCACTTTGCGTGCGGTCCAATATTGTATTTAGTGTTTAACTCTCCCTCATCATAACCTAGTTTATTAATCATTTGGGCACTAGCCCATTTGATATACTCACTATCTCCTTTAGATAATAGTTCTTCCAATTCCTTTTGTTGTGATTCATTTGGTATCAATTCTAAAACATCATATTGTAAAATCTCCCAACAATCCCAACCGGATTCAATAGGAGCTCTTTTTAATGGCGTTTGAACCGATTTTAAAAATCTGTAATTAACGTATGGAAAATTCTTTTTTTTAAGGATTCGATTATCTGCCCTTCCTCCCAACAATTCTTCGTAAAATTCTCTCCAATGTGAGATTTCACGATTTTTTTCACTATTAAACCAATCAAGAAATTTAATCGCATTTCTTGCAGGAACAAAAACCGCTAAATCACCTTTTTTTAATCCAGCTGTCTTCATTTTTAAATCGTCAGTAGCATTCATTCCCTTCAAAACACTTTGTGTTTCAGGTAATCTTTTATACTTCCCTCCTACATGTTGATACCAATTCCAATTTGGATTTGCGTTTTGTACTAATAAGTATTTATCATTAACTTTAATTACATACTGATAGGACATGGAAAATCTTATGTATTTGCCAAATAACCCAATCCAAAAAGAATGCAACGTTAATTTTAACCTTTTCCTGTTTTTGTAAAAAAAATTAAAACCATCAATAATTAAAATAGTGATAAGCAAAATATATCCGCCTCCAATGAATTCAGGACGAAGCGACTCATCTATATTATAACCTATGATAATTAGAATTACTGCAACTAATATTTTTAAAATGAACCTCAACATATATCTTTAGTATTAACCTTTTGGTGGAAAATTATCGTTACCAAAACTATCTTTCTGTCGAATTTGGCCTTTTTGGTTATGAATTAAAAGTTCATATTTTTGATTTTTAGCAATATTTCTAGCTACTTTAATTGCCTCCTTCTGTGTCGAAGTAACTTTTGTTGCCTTCTGATTTCCTGCTCCTTTAACTGCCCAACCACTACCATGTGGAACAACGTGTTGATTCTTTTTCATTACTTATATTTTAAATTTTAATTATACTTTCAACAATGCCTTGTATCTTAAAATCTCTTGTTAAAATAATTGGCTGATGTTCTTTAGTTGTAGATTTAGGCAATAAAACAATATGGTCTCCATTGTTTCTAAACTCCTTTATTGTAGCTTCATCATCAATTAAAGCTACTACTCTATCACCATCTTCAGCGGTTTGTTCTTTTCTTATTAAAACTAAATCTCCATCATCTATATTAGCTTTGTTCATCGAATCACCAGATGCTCGAAGAATAAAATAATTTTTGTCAGTTCTAATCAGATTTGTTGAAACAGATATTTCTGTTTCTATATTTTCTTCAGCAAAAAGTGGATGTCCACAAGCTACATTTCCTAATACTGGTATACTTATCATTTTTTCATACTTTTCTTCGCCTTCCGCAACTTTTAAAATTGTTGATTGCGTAGAATCATATGTTTTTTTAGATGTATAAGTATCTAGTAATTCAGCAACTGCAATATCTAATATTTTTGCAATCTTAAATAAATCTTCAAGACTTGGTTGTCTCCTATTTTGCACATAAGAATTAACCATATTGTAGCTCTTTTCTAATCTTTCAGCTAACCAAGTTTGCTTAATTCCTTTGCTTTCTAAAACTTCTTTAATACGATTCATTATGATGAATTGATTTACAGATGTAAAATTAAATAATAGTGTTATAACATCTCATATAATGAGATATTATATATCAACAAAATGATATTATTTATCAACAAGTATATTAAATGCAATAATTTATCAATTATGTTGTTTTAAGTGCAATTGTTTTACTTTTTGATCTTAAAAGGCGTTTTTAAGTGCAATTTTTTGTATCAACCAAACATTAAATGCAATTATTTGACAAATATGTCGTTTTAAGTGCAGATATTTTACTATCTTTGAAATTAATAGCACTTTAAGTGCAGAAATTTATTATGAGACTCGATTTACCTGAAATAATATATAGTTCATCTAATTCATTAGAATCTAGAAAAGTTGGTGAACTAATAAAGGATGGAAAAATTAAAAAATTACTTCCAAAGGCTTATACATCAAACTTCATAGATGAAGAAGAAGTTATAATTAAGAGACATTTATTTCAATTAATATCCAAGCATTACCCTGGAGCATTATTAAGCCACCGTACAGCAATAGAATACACATTATCTCCAAAAGGAAATGTGTATTTAACATCATCGCAAAATCGTGTTGTAAGATGGCCAGGTGTAACTTTAAAATTCACAAAAGGACCAGGACCATTGACAAATGATAATCCATTATATAAAGATTTATATGTTTCATCTCAAGAAAGAACATTTCTAGAAAATTTAAGTTCTAGCAGAATAACAGACGGTGAATATAAAACAGTTTCCGAAGATGTTATAGAAGATAAATTATTATTGTTCTTGAATACAGCAGGTGAAAAAAAATTAAATGAACTTCGCGATAAATCAAGAGAAATTTCAGAAGAATTGGAATTAGACAAAGAATTTAATCTCTTGAATAAAAAAATTGGGGCAATATTATCTACAAAGCCTAGCAAAATACTTAAGTCACCAGTAGCAATGGCACAGTCATTTGGTGAACCCTATGATCCCGACCGATTAAAACTCTTCGAGAAGTTAGTTGGAGCATTGAAAATAATGTCATTTAAAAAGTATGACGATAATGCAACCAATGAAGAGGAATTTCGAACATTTGCTTTTTTTGAAAGTTATTTTTCAAATTATATAGAAGGCACAACATTTGAAATTGATGAGGCTGTTGATATTATCTATAAAAATCAGATTATTGTTAATCGATCAGGAGATACCCATGATATTAAGGGAACTTTTGAAATTTGCTCAAACAAATTTGAAATGAGCAAAACTCCTTCAACTCCTGAAGAGTTTATTGATATATTAAGAACAAGGCATGAAATAATATTAGGGGGCAGACCCGATAAAAAACCAGGAATATTTAAAGAGCGAGCAAATAGGGCCGGAAACACTCACTTCGTTATACCTAAAATGGTTCCAGGAACTTTGAAATCAGGTTTCGAGTTAATTAATTCGATTCCTTCTGCATTTGGTAGAGCAATTTATATGATGTTTCTTGTTAGTGAGGCGCATCCCTTTAATGATGGAAATGGAAGAATAGCAAGGATAATGATGAATTCTGAATTAGTTAAAAATTCTGAACAGCGCATTATTATTCCTAATGTTTATAGAGATGATTATTTAGGAGCTTTACGTAAATTAACTAGAGAATATAATCCTGACATCTACATAAAAATGATGATAAGGGCTCAAGAATATAGTCATTGGCTTAATCCTGCTGATTTTGATAATATGCAAAAACAAATTAAAAATTCAAGTGCTTTCCAAGAACCAAATGATGGAGTACTAAAATGGAAATAGGAAAATTATATTCCATTCCACACACATTTTGCCACCACTCCTCTGCCCTTTTGCAAAAAGAGTGTTCCATTAACATTTTAGAAGAAACTTTTTAGAATAAATTTTTTCAAGAAACTTTAGATAAACTTTCGCTTTTAATCAAAGCTCAAGTTACATAACGTAGAACATTATAATTCAAATTTGAAATAATAATCCGACATTATATAAAATGTCTTTATAACATTAAAAACTTCAGTTTTATTGTATTGTGGAGAAAAAAATCTAGCTATAATTTGTTTTCATAGTCCATACTTTGATTTAGCACACGGACAATCAAAATATCAATATCTGTAGCCAAATAAAAAATTGTGTGAGATTTATAAGAAAACCTTTTTAAAGACATGATAAATTCTGATGCATCGCGTCCAAGACTGCTGTTATCTGATAAAACTTGAAAGATATCGTGTATTCCAAATAAATATGCTTGCGCCTGTTTTAATCCAAATGTTTCAATTCCATATTCGTACATTTTGGTAAGATCACTTTCGGCTTTTACTGATACTTTATAAACGCCCATCTGCTCGCATACGTTTTTCGACGTCTTTCATGATATCTGGGACAGATTTATTGCTAATGCCGCTTTCCATACCTTCTGTTATGGCTGCTTTTAGTGCAGAAAATTTAGCGTTTTTTGCCTGATCACGTCTTACTAAATCACGAAGATATTCACTATCATTAGTAAATTCTCCATCTGTAATTCGTGATTTTATCCATTTATCTTGTTTTTCAGTAAATGTTATTGTTTTTCTAATTGTAGACATATTTTTTGTTTTAATCATCATACTATTGGTGTAATATAACATATTTGATTGAATATTACAAAAAAATAGAGTTCTAATTTTATGTATTTAGTAACTATTCCCATTCCATATACTTTTCCACTTCGCTACTATCGTCACTTCGGGCAAAGAGTATTCTATTACATTTTTAAAGAAACATTTGAGAAGAAAAAAATAAAAAAATGGTGTAATGGTCTTTCGCTTTTTACCAAATCTCAAGTTACATAACGCAGCACATTATAATACATATGTGAATAAAATAAAATTCCAGGCACTTATTCAATTCTCGTTATGATTTAATCTCTTTTTAATTGTAACCATTAATATTATGTAAAATAGAAATTGAAGATTTGAATTCACCAATTTTTGATTATATCTTTTTTTATTGGATAAAAAAAGAAACAAAAATTCAAGGCTGCATATAATTTTTGAAACAATTAACGGTTCTCTACGCTATATTTTAGACTACTTGGCGTTAAGAAAATGTACAGTGTACATTTCTTTTCGTTGTGATTCATTTCCATTTAAACTTGAGCTACTAAAAAAACTGTTGAGAAATTTTACAGCAGAAACTGTAGTTGGTGTTTCAATTTCTAAATTATATTGGTCACTAGGAATTAAAATAAATAATTGGTTATCACTATTTTTTACTTTATGATTATTGATAATAATTGTTCCTGAACCTTTTTCAATATGCAAAATTTCAAAAAAACGTATAGGCGTGTATTGACAAAAAGCCAACAATGTGGCCTCTTTAAATTTTTGAATTACGATATTTTCGAATATTGTTCTTGGCATTATTTATAACTAATTATTTTTTTTGTTATAATAGCTAATTTTGAAATTAATTCTTCATCATAAGCATCTGGATGCGCTTTTCCAAAACTTCCTTTATCATTATCAAAATAGGTTCCAGATTCGTTTTTATAAGCTTCCAATATCGCCAAATCGCATAAAATAGTGACTCCTTTTTCGGCTGAAGACCAATGTTGACCATAAGCTTCTTGTACCATTTTCGTGTTTAATAAAGAACCAGGATTTACCGCAATAACTGTAATATTAGGTTCTTGCTTGGCTAAATGGAAACTCCAGATCGTCAATGCTAACTTGCTTTGCGCGTAACTATTATTCTCTGAAACTTGTTCTTTTCCTTTTAAAACAGCTTCAGAAACTGGTGATTGTGCTGCAGAACTTAAATTGATAATTCTTGGAGAATCTGCATTTTTGATATTTTGAAGGATAGCATTAGTCAACACATAAGGCGCCAAATAATTTACAACCATTCTGTAATCCAATCCTTTTTTGGTGAAGGTGTCTTTGGTTTTTAAAATACCTGCATTGTTAATTAGAATATCAATTTTTGGTATCTCATTTTTTATCTGTTCTGCTAACTTTGAAACGGCTTCCAAATCTGAAAAATCGGCTTCCAAACCTTTTATTTTTTGGTTTTTGGAAGTTTCTTTTATTTCGGAAACAACTGCGTTTACTTTGGCTTCACTCCTACCATGAACATAAATAATATGACCTTCTTTTGCTAGCTTTAAAGCTGTCAACTTTCCAATTCCGTCTGTACTTCCTGTGATGATTATTGTTTTAGTCATGGCATTTAATTTTTTGTAATGATTTTACTGTTTTTAATAAAAGAAACCATAAATTATTGTAGCTTCTTTCTACTATTCATCAAATTTTAGTACTATTAATTAAAACAATACATTATTCAGAAAACACTTCATAACCACCATTTGTGCGAACATAAATAACGACTTCTCCATTAGTATTTATAATATGTTTAGAATTTTTAGTAGAACTAAATGTACTACCAGAATCTAATACATAATTGTTGGGATTATTTGGCATTTGATAATTAATACTACCTTGTATTATTATGCCTCTAAAGATTTTACCTTCACTTAAAATTTCACCCTTAAAACCAGATGGTATTTTTATTAGTGTACCATTTAGTTGGTTGTTGTGTTTGTTTCCCCAAAGGAATGCAACTTTAATAGTACTGTTTTCCGAATTATCAATCCATGAAATATCTGAAGCATCTAACCAAATTAGATTTGATTTATCAACATTAATTGGGCGTTCTCCATTATCAAAAGCATCATCTGTTGGATGTACCAGGTAAGGTCCTTTTTCAATTTCAATATATGCTATATTATCTGAAGCATCTGCTGCTGTAATATGTGCTTCACCTTCTGGTTGTGTCCAATATGATCCTGCTAACATCCACATTTTTTCTGCATTTGGGTCGTCGTTATGAATAGAACCACTCATAACAATACCGCGATAAGACACATTATGAATATGTGGTGGTGACGAAAACCCTTTTGTGAACCTTGCTAAAAATCCAGTTGCTACATTTGCTTTTCGGTTTCCCCAAATAGTTCCCGCTTTGGGACTGTTTTCTCCTCTTGCAGGATTTAATTGTTCCCATTCAATCTCTGAAGCTAATTTTACCTCGTTTGTAAATTTATTAATTGTTATTGCATTGTTTTGGTCTGTATTCTTTTCAACATTGTTTTTACAGCTTAACACTAAAGCAAAAAATAGAATTATTGCGATGTATTTTTTCATTTTAACTATTTTGTTTACTTCCAAGTTACAATATCTTCAAAATCTCTTCTAGACTTTGCGAATTCTGGATCAGCTTTTCGATAACCGAAAGCTACCATAAAAGATAAGCCATATTTGTTTGTATCAATTCCAAATTTTTCACGTAACAAAGCTTCTGCTTTTTCTTGATGAAAACCTTCAATAGGACAAGAATCAATGCCTATTAAAGCTGCAGATGTCATCATATTGCCTAATGCTATATAGGTTTGTTTAGAAGACCAATCGAATAGTTTTTTACCAGTATCTAAATCAAAATCACGTTCTTGAAACTCTCTATAAAATTTTGAATACATTTCAATAACATCTTCTGGCAATTGTTTAACCTCTTTCATCATGTGCATTATGTAATCTGCATCGTGCTTTACCATTGGTGCTTTCATACTCAGGCCTAAAACAAAATGACTAGCTGTATCTAATTTTAAAGGTGCTCCCCAAGCGACAGGTTTTAGCAATTCTCTTAATTCTTTGTCTTGTACAATTACAAAATGCCAAGGTTCAAAACCAAAAGAACTCGGAGAAAGGTTTGCTGTTTTTAGAATATAATTGATATTCTCTTCTGAAACTTTTTTAGTAGCATCAAATTCTTTTGTAGCATGTCTATATTGAAACGCATTTAAAATATCTTGTTTTGCAATGTTTGGTGTATTCATAATTCTTTAAGGTTTTATTATACTATAATTTTTATAGTGACAAAAGTATGTATAGTATTTTAATTTCACAATAACGGTCAAAAATGATAGTATAAATATAATTTGTAATTCATTTATTATCAATATTTTATAAATCATATAATTTGCTATAAAAAGTATAGTTGTATAATTAATTATAGTATATTACTTTTGCTTTTATTAATAAAATGTATTATGTATAAATTTAAAGGAAAAGAATATCCGTGTTGTGCTAGTTTAACTATGGGAGTTATTGGAGGAAAATGGAAAACAGTCATTTTATTTCATTTAATTGATGGTACTTTACGCTATAATGAGTTAAGAAAGGAAATGCCAACGGTTACCGAACGCACTTTAAGTTTACAGCTAAAGACATTAGAAGGAGATGGAATCATTAAAAGAAAGGTATATACCTCAAAACCTCCTTTAAAAGTGGAGTATTCGTTAACAGATTTTGGTAAAACATTAATTCCGTTAATCAAATCTATTGCAGATTGGGGCGTTTTTGTAGTGGATGAATATTCTACTAAAACAGCATAGAAATTTCGTTGTAATAAATTAGTTGTGTAATTAGAGAAAACCAAAAAGTATACAACATTCGAAATTCTGTATAAGGAATGAAGACTACATCTATCCGACCTTTGTCTCATTCTTTTAATCAATAAAAAATAGACAAAATGAATACAAATCAATTTGGTAAAAAAGGTTGGACACCAGACAGAATAAAAAATTTGAATGGTAAAATATTCGTCATTACAGGTACTACAAGCGGAACAGGTTTTGAAGCTACAAAAATATTGCTTTCAAAAGGTGCTAAAGTGGTAATGCTTAATAGAAACCCAAAGAAGGCAGAAGACACCATTAAAAATTTAAAACAAGAACTTGGAAACCATATAGACGTTTTAGCTATAAAAATGGATTTAGCAGCTCAAGCTTCTGTAAAAAAAGCGGCTGAAGAAGTTGTCAAAACAATTCCAAAAATTGATGCCTTAATCTGCAATGCGGCAATTGCCCAGGTACCAAAACAAACACTTACGGTAGATGGATGGGAAAGTCAAATGGGAACGAATTACTATGGAAATTTTATACTTCAAGCTTTGCTATTCCCTCTCATTGAAAAATCCAAAGGGCGAATTGTAACTGTAGGAAGTATGGGATATGATATGGGTATCAAAACAATCAAATTTGATGATATGAATTGGGATAAAGATTACACGCCTAATACTGCTTATAGTCAAAGTAAACTGGCACAGATTATGACTACCTATGAACTACAGGATAGATTGAAGGAAGCAGATAAAACAGCTGTTAAAGCTTATGCTTGTCATCCAGGAGCCTCAAGAACAAACCTAATAAGTACAAGCGGAAGTTTAATGATGCGGATTATGTTTTACCTAATGATGCCTTTAACACAATCAGCTGAAAAAGGTGCTTATCCACAATTGATGTGTGCCACAGAACCAAATTTAGACCAAAGTGGTTTTTACGGCCCTACGGGAAGAAATAACTGGACAGGGCCTGTAGGAGCACATAAATTAAAGCCACACGCCAAAGATAAAGCGGTTTCTAAAAGACTATGGGAACTTTCAGAAAAAGAAACAGGTATAAAATGGAATATCTAAATTTGTAGTATGCAACATTTTAAAACATTATCATCGTATTTAGATTATTTAGAATTGCCTCGACCAGAACACCCTATGTTGAGTGTATTTCACTCGAAAGGCAATGGCTATTTACCTTGCCCTAGAGAAAGTTCGCCACCAATTACCAATGATTGCTATTCCATTAGCTTTAAAAAGTATGTGGAGGGAGATTTAAACTACGGACGAACAAAATATGATTTTACCAATGGAGCTTTAATTTTCATTGCACCAAGACAAGTCTTACAATGGGATAATAGTGTAGTTTTTGAGCAAAAAGGCTTTTCAATAAACGTTCACGAAGATTTTTTGAAAGGAACAGAATTAGCACTACAAATAAAAAAATATGGTTTCTTTTCCTATTCAGTAAATGAAGCCCTACATCTTTCGCCAAAAGAAGAAAAGCAAATAGAATCGATAGTAGAAAACATTGAAATTGAATATCAAAATAATCAAGATGTCTTCAGTAAAGAAATTCTTATTTCTCAATTAAACACGTTGTTAAAATATGCAAATCGTTTCTATGAAAGGCAGTTTTTAAATAGAAAAGAAATATCCAATAATTTATTAGAACAATTTAATCAGTATTTAACTGAATATTTTGAATCAGGACAATTGCAAGAAAAAGGCATTCCAAGTATAGAACAAATCGCAGATGAACTATCGGTTTCGCAACGTTATTTAAGTGATACTTTGAAAAAGGAAACAGGTAAAACTACAACCGAACATTTACACTTGCATTTAATCGATGAAGCAAAAAATATATTATTACAACCAAATAAGAGTATATCAGAAGTAGCTTATGAGTTAGGGTTTGAATATCCTCCCTATTTTTCGAGATTATTCAAAAAGAAAGAAGGCATAAGCCCAACTAAGTACAGAGAAAAATATAAAATTAATTAAACAATGGAACTCTTAAAATTAGCTACAGAATGGGCAAAAGCCGAAGTATTTTCAACGCGTTTCTTCATCCTTTTTGCAATTATATTTTTAATTGCAAGTATTGGGTTTTGGCAGTTGGGAAAGACGGATTTAGCAAAAGCTTACATCATTCCAACTTTGGTAGCGGGTTTATTACTTATGACAATAGGACTTGGTTTATTTTACACCAACAAGTCAAGAATAACCCAATTTGAAAAAGCATTTAACACTGATGCATCTTCTTTTTATCAGTCTGAAATTGAACGTTCCGAAAGTACATTAAAAGAATACAAAGTTGTATTTAAGGTAATTCCAATTCTTATTATCGTAGCAGCATTATTAATTCTTTTTATTAACACACCAACTTGGAGAGCAATTGGCATTACAACAATTGCTATGCTGATAATTATCTTATTAGTTGACGGAACTGCGCACTCAAGAATTGAAGCCTATCATAAAGAATTGAAATTGGTGGATATAGAAAATGAAATTAAAAAATAACGACACACAACCTGTTATTCATAAATGAGACAGGTCTGTTTTTATATTTCCATTCCACACCCATACCACTCCTCTCCTATCGTCGCTTCGTAAAAAGAGTGTTCCATTATCATCGCAGAGGAAAAATATAGAAGAAAAAAATAAAGAAAATGATGTATGCCAAAGCGCCAACTGGCTCATTCACTAAAATAGTCCACTGGACTATTTCTAAACGCTCTGCCCTGCTTTTAATCCAAATCGAGTTTGCGAGATTTATGAACTCAATAGTTTACAATAAAAATCTTGTGAATAAAGCTCAAGTTACCCTTCGACTTTGCTCAGGATAAACTTCACGCTGAAAATTATAGTACATTTTCAATATTATAATTGGCCATTATATAAAATGTCTTTAACTAAAACAATTTATATTATTGTTTTAGTTAAAGACATAAATATTTTAAAAAAGCTCTAAAACATAGATGCTGTTTTTTATTATTCGATTAATTTTACACTATGTATTGCAGGGATATCCCAAGCTTCCTGTATCATTCCATTAGCAATACTCCAAACTACAACAGCGTCTACTTCCATTGACTTGCCCTTTAGTGTCATATTATCTTTAACATGCGTTACCACCAATTCATCTCCCATAGGTGTAGTTGATATCACGTTTACCTTAAAGGTATCTCCAGTGTTGCTAGCCATTTTCTTAAAAAAGGCGGTGAAACCTTTAACTCCATAATAATCACCATGTACTTCTGGAAGTTCGAGATTAAAATAATGCCAAATAAAGTCCTTGGATAAAACTTCGGCAATTGCGGTCGTGTTTGAAAGGTCAAGTCGTTTTAAAACTTCTATATTAGGATGTTCTTTATTCATAGTACTAATTTATTACCGTTTGTTTTTTAGGATGAATTAAGTTTAAAGTCAATGCACCATATGTAATAGATATAATGACTACAGAAATTAAGATCCCAGCAAAAGGAATCATAGTGAGTACACGCAATACGATAGTAAAAATTAATGCTAAAAATGTAATGCTCCAAAAACCCCATTTTTTTTGGTTTCTATGTCTTAAATAATACACCACTAACAAAGCCGCAACATAATGTCCAAACAATAAGCTAAATACAAAAACTGCGGTTGCAAATAGCCCCAAAGGAATACCTATTGCAATAACAAACGTAAGGAGTATCATTAATGGAATTCCGATAAGATAGATCAACCCGAAACCAAAACTTTTTAAAACGCTATTTTCTAAATCGTCAACAGCATTTGAAAATGCATTTCTAAAAAGTGCATGTAACACTAGAATAGCTAAAAAGGCTGACAATACATAATACAACCATAATTTTAATGAATTAGTCCCAAAGGTTGTTAAGGATAACTGTGATTTTTCTTTACCAAGATCTTCATTGAATTGTGCTTTAGAATTTACCAGTGAATTCTTGAAATCTATTTGTCCATCGCTATGCCAATATTCAACATCTTTATAGAATTTAGTATTTGACCCAATGTTGATTTCTTCTCCCATTATTTTTGAGGGACCTTGAATGGTTCCGTTAATGGAAACATCTCCTGCGCGAACGTCGAGTTCCTGTATTACTTCGCCATTGATTGTAATATCTCCAGCAAAGCAAACGAGCTTACCATTTATTCGAGCATTTTCGGTAATAACGACTTCACCTCCAAAAACAACCAAATCATCACCAATTACTGAGTCAATGGTTATTTTTCCAACTGCTACACGCACATCATCTGCAATATAGCTGTTGAGAAATAATTCTCCTCCAGCTGCAGTTAAGTCTCCGTTAATACTATCATTAACAATAAGGTTTCCTCCAGCGATGACTAAGTCCCCTTGTACCACAGCATTTACTTTGATGGTTTCTCCGGCGATGTATATATCGTCAGGTTGTACTTTATCGATTAATATCTCTTTTTTTTCCTCAGACTGACTAAAAGACAGTATAGAAAAAAGAACAAGAATTAAAGTTGTTAAATTTTTCATTAGTGCTAAGTTTTTTTAAATTGAGCACTAAAGTTACTTTGCGTCAGTGGTTTAAAAAATGATATTGGTCATTCTAAACAAATTATACTCATACATGTTTATTGATTGCTGGTTTTTCGTTAACATCGTACTTCGATTTCATAAACATTCTGCCTTGCTTTTATTCAAATTAAGTTTGCGAGATTAATGAACTCAAATAAATGAAATAAAAAACCTCGTTAATAAAACTCCAGTTACCATTCGACTTCGCTCAGGATAAACTCCACGCAGAACAGTATAGTACATTTTAAAAATAGGTTTGTCCTATGGATGAAGCTATATTTATAAGACAGATGTACGCTGGAGAAATTATGATGGTTTTCTATTTATAAAAAATGACAACTATAATGAATTGTTCAAGAACTTATCACCCAATAATGAGGAACAATAAGCTATGCTGTCAACCTTGGGTTAATAGGTTTCACTATCAAACTGACTGACTTTGCCTCTATATTGAATGGTAGTACGCTGTGTACTATTAATGATAATGGTACTGGCTAAATTGGAAAACAACTTGATATAAACTTGATAGTTCTCTGAATTTGATTTTGTATCATTTATGTTAAAACGAATTTCATAACCAGATTTTTTACCCTTTGCGATGTGCAAATCCTTTGGGATATCCTCAAATACAATCCCTACATTGCTACTATAGCCACCACCAAACTGTCGCTCTCCATAAAACGGTAAATAGGCCTTAACGCTATCATTTTCCATCTTAAAAAAATTGGCATGGCTTGAAATATCTATATTTCCAGGTGTACTTCCTGGAGGATACAAGCCCACATTTGCAAGTTGCTGCATAGCAGAGGTAACTTGAGGTTCGGCCCAATTTGATTCTATTTGAAATGCCTTATTGGTTATCATTTCATCCAGGTCTTTATTTTGCTCATAATTACTGCTATGATAGCTTGAGCCACATGATACAAAAGTTATCATTATAATGCCTAACATCAAAATCTTTTTCATAACCTTATTTTTTTGTAGTGACATTAAGATACGTATTTCTAATCTAAAACACCAATTTTTAACGTTTGTTTAAACCTAACACATCTCTATTGATTGTAGAAAATAAGGGTTATCGATACTTGAGTTTTTAGTCTATTATTTATTAACCCTTAAGGGATTTCATATCTATCACAAAGCGGTAATGCACATCGCTTTTTAGCATGCGCTCGTAGGCTTGATTAATATCTTGAATGTTAATAACTTCAACATCTGAGGTAATATTGTGTTTCCCACAGAAATCCAATAGTTCTTGAGTTTCGGCTATGCCACCAATTAAAGAACCTGCAACAGATTTACGTCCCATAATCATTGGTACGGTAACCAACATAGGATCCAATGGCCCTAAATACCCAACAACAACCAAGGTTCCGTTTGTATTTAACGTGGCAACATAAGGGTTTAAATCATGGGCATAAGGAACTGTGTCAATAATGAGGTCAAAGCGTCCCATAGCGTTTTCCATTTGTTCAGCATCTGTTGAAATAATAACTTCATCTGCTCCTAATGTTTTGGCATCTTCTATTTTATTTGTTGATCTTGAAAACAAGGTAACATGTGCTCCCAAAGCATGCGCTAATTTTATAGCCATATGGCCCAATCCTCCCAAGCCTACTACCGCTACTTTGCTGTCTTTACCTACATTCCAGTGCCTTAATGGTGACCACGTTGTAATGCCTGCGCATAACACAGGTGCGATGCCTGCATGGTCGAGGTTTTCGGGAACGCGTAATACAAATTCTTCATCTACAACAATACTTTCTGAGTAACCTCCATGGGTATTCGTATCTAAATGTTTGTCATAGCCTCCATAGGTGCCAACCCATTCCGGACAATATTGTTCTAGGTCATTTTTGCAATTATTACAAGTTCTACAAGAATCCACCAAGCAACCCACGGCTACCAAATCACCTACTTTATACTTATTGACTCCTGCTCCTACATGGGATACTCTGCCCACAATTTCATGACCAGGAACCACAGGGTATTGTGTCATTCCCCAATCATTACGTGCAAAATGTAAATCGGAATGGCATACACCACAATATAATATATCTATTTCAACATCTTTTAAAGTCGCTTCCCTACGTTTAATACTTAGTTGTTTTAAAGGCGCATCGGCAGCTTCTGTGCCATAAGCCTTAAATTGTTTTGAATTCATTTGCTTATTTTTTATGGTTGTATTTTTTTGAGTAATTGTATGAAATATACAAAAATCTTATTAAATTTTTGTAGTAATTATTAGTCTCCTAATATCGGTTTTTCTATTGTTTTGTAATTGTTTAGAAAGAAGGCCGTTATAGATAAATCATAAATATTGTCCCTTTTAGTAAAAAGAATAAGTGCTTTTTTACATTTTGAACTTGCCATTGTGATAAACAGTTTACTCCACATAAAGGAAGCTACAATGCGCTAGCGATTTAAAAGTACTATGGTAATTATTTTACCAATGTTACTTTAACAGCATTCATGCCTTTCATGCCTTTTTCCAGCTCGAAAGATACTTTGTTGCCTTCGGTAATTTCATCAATTAAACCACTTACATGGCAGAAGTATTTTTCTTGGTTTTCCAAATCGACTATAAAACCAAATCCTTTTGAAGAATCAAAAAATGATACAGTCCCATTTCTAACTGGATCTATTTCTTCCCTGTCGCTTTCTAGGGTTTTTGGAATACTTATTTCAATATTCTTTGCCTTTACCTTAATTTTTTTGGAAGGATCTGGAGGTGTATCGGTTAAATTACCATGATGATCTACATAAGCAAACTCAATACCCTTTTTACCACTTTCTTCTTTTTCAAGCTTTCGAGCTTCCATTTTCTTTCTCTTCTCTTCACGCTTTTTTAAGCGCTTTTTTTCTTTTTCACTTTTGTTAAATGTTTGCTGCGATTTTGCCATTAGTTTGTTTAATACGTTTTAATCAATACTGGTTGTAATGTCTCAAAGATATCTCTTACGCTTAACTAATGCAAAGAATATTATCAACATCTAATTTAAAACTTGGAGATGTACTTATAACCTATGTTATAAAATTGAAAAAACCCATCTGTATAGATGGGTTTTTGTAACATAGTTAAGCGTATATGTTATAAAACTTTTACGTTTACTGCATTCAATCCTTTTTTTCCTTCTGTTAGATCAAATTCAACTTCATCGCCTTCACGAATTTCATCAATTAATCCAGAAATGTGTACAAAATGTTCTTTGTTTGAACCTTCTTCAGTTATGAATCCAAAACCTTTAGTGTCATTGAAGAATTTTACTGTTCCTTTACTCATTTTAATATATTTAATAATTACTATTTAGTTTACAAAGATAGTGCCAGAAAGCTTATAAAACTAATTTTATACAAAAAGATTGAAAATAGTTACTTAATGAGCGTAATACTTTTTATTTCTAATTTAAACGATTCTTTGATTTTGTTGCCAATTAAAAACGCTATTTCTTCTATTTTATCTTCTTTAAAGTTTTGAACATTTACTTTACGACCTCTAAATTGTGGCGTAAATTTGTTAAGAGGAATGATAATTGTTTCCCAATTACCAGATGTTTTAAAGTTTGAAACGTATGAAAAACCCTGACGTTTGTCACTTTTAATTCTAAACTGGTAAGGAGTACCATCTCCTTTTAATTTAATTGCAATTTTATTAAAGTTTGAAACATCTATTGAGTGAAACTGATAGCGCAATAATGAAAATCCACCATTATTCTCGGTTGTCACATCCCCAAAATAGATGGCATTTCCAGTCTCAGTTAGTTTTACATTACCTTTTGATAAACCTCCCATCACTCTATCGTCAACAACACACCAATTATCAAGACCTTTAGAATCCATGAAGTTATAAATTACCTGAGAAGGTTTATCCTGGTTTAGTATTATAAGCATTAACATAAGAATAGCTGTTTAATTTTTATAAATTGGCATCATATTAATACTTTACAAATTAAGGCTTTTTTGTTACACTAAACTCGCTTAGGTTTTTTAAGCACATCCGTGTATGGTTAAAAATCATTTTTTTTACTAAATTCGCAAACCTTAACAATCCAAAATCTGCATCGTTCTACTTACTAATTATTTTTAGTAAATGAAATTAATAATCTTTTCGCTTTTATTATTAAGTATATCTTTTCAGGTATTCTCACAGTCCAATATAAAATTTCCAGATGCTAAACCATTGCCAGATTATTTGGTTACGAATGATTCATTAATAGTATCTACTGAAGATAAATCAATTGGATTGGTTGACATAAAAAACCATCATTGGGATACCAAAAAATTCAACCCATATAAAGATGAACTAGTTAAGTTCCCAATTCAAATTAAGTTTAAAGACAGTTTATATCGTACACCTATTCTTGATAGTATGGTCATAACCTCTCGCTTTGGATGGCGTAATAGAAGGGCACATAAAGGCATTGATATAGACCTTATTACTGGCGATGAAGTAGTTTCTGTACTTGATGGTATTGTTAGATTTGCGCGTTACAATTCTGGTCATGGCAAAACGATAATTGTTAGACATTATAATGGATTAGAGACTGTATATGCACATTTATCTTCTTATAAAGTTAAAGTGAATGATACCGTACGCCGAGGACAGATTCTAGGAAAAGGTGGTGCTACTGGAAATGCACGTGGTAGCCATTTGCATTTAATTGTTAATTATAAAGGTATTGCCATAAACCCAGAATATTTATTTGATTTTACTGGAACCAATAAAATTAGAGCAAATGAATTATGGGTTACCCAACGCTGGACAGCTCCATATTATCATAGTTCGAGGCGGAGAACAAAATTAGAACTTCTAAAAACAAAAGATGAAGCCATTGCTAGTCTTACTAAAGAAAAAACCATATACATTGTTAAACGTGGTGACACGTTGTCTCGTATTTCTAGACGAAACAATGTGTCCATAAGATCTATTTGTATTGCTAACAATATAAAAAGCACTAGTGTTTTAAGGGTTGGACAGAAATTGATGCTTGAAATGTAGTTTGAACTTGAGAGTTAAAACATTACAAATACTTAACTAATTTTACCTCCTAAACCTTGAAAATATGGCTAGTTTTTTCTTGGTGTTAATAAAGTAAACGCCTGTCAATAGCACTACAGCTGCCATTATGGATTGCATAGTTATTTGTTCACCTAAAAAATACCATCCTAAAAAAAGAGCAACTATTGGGTTTACATAGGTTGACGTAGCCACTTTTTCTGGTGATACAATTTTCAACAAATAATTAAATGATGTAAAGGCTACAATACTACCAAACAGTATTAATAGTAGCATTGAGATTTGCACTTCACCACTCCATTGGGTAGGGAACGACCAAGATTCGCCAAATAGTAAACTAACCATAAATAGCATGATGCCACCAGTAAACATTTGGTAGCCAGTATTTATAAAATAATTTGATGGCAAGTCAGCTTTTCCAACAAATAAACTCCCATAAGCCCAACTCAGCATACAAGCAAAAATCATGAGCATCCCAACAATAGAGTTTTCTTGATTGATTATTTGCTTTTGACTTACCAACAAATAAATACCAATAAAGCCCAAAACAACACCCACAAAAGACATTAACTTAATTTTCTTTCCTTGATGAATTCGCATTAGTAAAAGTATCACTAATGGCTGTGCCGAAATTTCGAGGGCTGCAAAACCACTATCTACATATTTTAATGCCCAAACAACAATACCATTGCCAAACGTAAGGAACAAAAAGCCAGCAATTGCAGTATTTATTAATTGACGCTTGGTGATTTTTACTGAAATGCCAAGTGTTTTTGCAATGATAAAAATAAGTGAGCCCGCAGTTGTAAAACGTACTGATGCCAACATAAAAGGTGGTAATTCTCCAACTGCTATTTTATTGAACAAATACGTTGAACCCCAAATAACATAAATTGAAAAAAAAGCCAATACTATTAAAAGTGTATTGCGAGTGGTTTGCATCTATTTGCTTGCTTCTTGTTTGAGCTTATTGAATTGCACAACTAATTCGTCGTACCTATTTTTTGCTTCTTCTCCTGGTAATTGGTCTGCTCTACTAATCATGTTTAATAAATAGGACATTTGAGACAACAACATTTGTTGCGGGTAAGCACCTTTCTTTTCATTCTGCAACTGTTTTAAAACTGTTTTTATTTGTTTTAAACGTGCAACTTTAGCCTTCGCTTTTTTCTTTTTTAAAGATTTTGCTTCTTTCTCGAGACTTGCCTCCAATTTCCTAGCTTCAGACAATAAATCAATTATCTTATTTTGCATTGCAATTTGCTCGTTAATAGTAGTCTTTGTAATCCCTTCAGCCTTTACCCTTGGATCTATAAGTATTTCAAAACTTTGTTCTAAAGATTGCTCTCCCATTGTTAATCTAGCAGTATAAATTCCTGGTGCGACCATTGGTCCATTTTTATAGCTTTTTTTCACATCTTTTGCCCAAGCACCTTTTTGTCTTAAATCCCATTCAAAACGATTTATTCCTGGTTTAGCAATTAATTTTTTATCTACATAACGTAATATCTGACTTAAATTCATATCCTCTACTTCCTTAACTGAAGATTTTAATTTTGTACTATCACTAAGTATGGTGCTTACAACTTCGTTATTGGCGTTTAAAATCTCTAATTGAATACCTCCTTTTATATCTTTTGGAATATAATAATCTATAATAACACTTGTACGAGGATATTTTGGAAACGAGCTACGAACATTTGGATATCTGTAACGGATGGTATTATCAGGTTTGAATAAGTGAGCAGTTTCCTTTAAGTTATTTATTTGACTTTGGCGTAATGAAGTAATATTGTTTAAAATCCAGAAGCCACGGCCCATAGTGCTTAAAACAAGGTCTCCTCTAAATATTTTAAGATCTGTAATTGGTGTTACTGGTAAGTTTTGCTGAAACTTATCCCACGATTTACCATCATTAAACGATACAAACATTCCAAACTCTGTTCCTGCGTATAGCAACCCTTCACGAACTGGGTCTTCTCTCATTACACGCGTTGTAAAATCTTCAGGAATCCCATTTTTATCAGTAGTCAACAATTTCCATTTCTTACCATAGTCATTAGTAACATAGATGTAAGGTTTAGCATCTCCTAATAAATGTCTATCTACAGCTATATAAGCCTTAGCGGGATTAAATTGAGAGGGTTCAATTGATTCTACCCTTCCTCCTTTTGGTAGTTTATTAGGCGTTACGTTTTCCCAAGTTTTTCCTCCATCTCTAGTTACCGATACTACACCATCATTAGAACCTGTCCAGATAAGTCCTTCAACTAATTTTGATTCTCTAATAGAATATAATGTGCTGTAATATTCTTCACCTGTAATATCTCTTGTAATTGGACTTCCAGAAATTACTTGCTTGTCTTCTTCAAAAGCGGTAAGATCGGGCGAAATAGTCTCCCAAACAAGACCCTCTGTTACCGTTTTATGTAAATATTGAGACCCATGATACACTACGTTTGAATTATGTGGTGATACATGAATTGGTGCCACACGCTGAAATCTATATTTTAAATCTTTAGGGTTATGCCCATAAATATTGGATGCTCCTACATAATACCCTCTTTCAACACCAGTAAGCTTATTAAACACCCCAAAACGGCCTTTACAATTGGCATACACCGTATTATGGTTTCCAGGTTTTGGTACTGCAGGACCCGTTTCGCAGCCTCCTGTATTTATTATCCATCCTGTACCTGCATTTTGAATAGCACTAGGCGGAAAGCTAGGAACTGCAATAGTTGAAGAATTGTCTTGCTGTCCAGCATATAACCAATAAGGGTATTGATCGTCAACTTCAACTTGGTATAATTCAGCTGTTGATTGATTGAATTGCGTGGACCATGTTTTACCTCCATTATGAGAAACGTTTGCGCCTCCATCATTTGCTTGGATGAGTAAATTTGGATTGTTTGGGTTTATCCAAATATCATGATTATCACCATGAGGAACACTCATTCGTTTCCATTTCTTACCTCCATCTATCGATTTTAATAATGGATTGGCGTTGGAATATATAATATCTGGATTTGTTGGGTCTAATTCTATATTGGTATAATAAAAGGGCCTATTTACAAGTCCTTTATTATTAGAAACTTGTTTAAATGATTTACCTTGGTTTACCGATTTGTACAAGCCTCCTTCCTTTCCTGGAGCTTCAATAACGGCATATAGAATGCTTGAATCTACAGGAGATACAGCTAAATCTATCTTCCCAATGACTCCTTTAGGCAATCCTTTTTTAAGTTTTATCCAATTTTTTCCTCCATCTATAGATTTATAAATTCCTCCTTCATTAGTATTTCCTCCAGAAATAATGGTCCAGGGTTTACGTTCAGCTTTCCAAGCAGCTGCATAAACTATATTTGGATTTCCTGGAAGTAATTCTAAATCTGAAAAACCTACTGTATCTGAAATAAAAAGCATTTTTTCCCAACTTAAGCCACCATTAGTGGTTTTATAAATGCCACGTTCTTCATTTGCTTTAAAAGCATTTCCAATAGCTGCAACCCAAACTATATTATTGTTTGTTGGGTCTATTTCTACAGCACCAATTTGTCCTGTTTCTCTCAAACCAATATGTTCCCATGTTTTTCCAGCATCAATGGATTTGTACATTCCTTTTCCACTAATTACATTGCTTCTTAAACCATCAGATCCAGTGCCTACATAAACAATATTTGGGTCATTTATAGCTACTTCAATAGCACCAATAGATGGTGTCGCGAAAAAACCATCCGATACATTGTTCCAAGATGTTCCATAGTCGTCAGATTTCCAAACACCACCGCCAGAAGCTCCTAAATAGAATGTTCCAGGCAACATAGGTGTTCCTGTTACTGTGGTTACTCGTCCACCTCTTTCTGGCCCAACGGTTCTGTATTTTAATGCTTTAAAATCTTGAGCGATTAACGTAGTTGTAATAAAAATAAATAATAGCACTGGGAAAGAATTGAAACGAGTTTGCATAGAAAGAAAAATTGGTTGGTCAAAAATCCAAAGTTAAGTAAAAATTACGCTATATTTAATGTTAAAACTCAACAAATATTTTCACTTAATTTTACTTATGAGATTTAGAAGGAAAAATCGATTTAATGTAAAAATTGCTCGTCATCAAGCCATTTGTTACGGTATTAAAACATTAAGTGCTATGCTTCAACTTTAACATATCATTAACCAAATGTGAATTTAAAACAAATAAACTTTCTTGTAATTAATTTACCTTTACCAAAATTTATCAAAACAAAACAAATAATATGTACACAAAACGATTCAAAACGGGCTTGGTATTAGCTACACTTATTGCTTTTATTACAGTATCAAATTATGGACATGCACAGGATAAACTTAAAAAAATGCCTGGATATGAGCAATACCAAAAAGTAGCTCCACATATTAAAAATTCGGTTAAGCCTGGTAGCATCTCTGTTACTTGGAGCAAAGATGGAAATTCGTTTACTTATAATAAAGATGGCAAGCTATATGAATATGATGTAAAGAAGAAAACAACCACAGTTCTTGGTGATGCTAAACCGAAACCTAGAAGAAGCTTTGGCAATAGACCAGCTAGAGGAAGACAATACGCATCTGCTGAATCTCCAAATAAAAAACTTAAGGCATTTACTAAAGATAGAAACATGTACATTAGTAATGCAGATGGCAGTAATGTCATGCAAATTACAACGGAAGGTAACGATAACAACCAAATTAAATTTGGAATCGCCACTTGGGTTTATGGAGAAGAATTAGGACAAAATACAGCCATGTGGTGGTCTCCAGACAGCAAAAAAATTGCTTTTTACAGATTTGAAGAAAAAAATGCAAAAAAATACTATGTATTATATAACCAAACTAAAATACAAGATTCGGTAGAAATTGAAGCGTATCCAAAAGTAGGTGCTAAAAATTTACCTGTAAACTTATTGGTTTATGATTTAGAAACAAAGAAAACCACAACGCTCGATATAAGAGATGGTAAACCATATACCGATGGACCCATTGGAACTTATATCTACAATATTGATTGGTCACCAAATGGTAAGGAATTATTGTTTCATAGTACCAATAGAAAGCAGGATATTATGGAATACAAAGCTGCTAACCCTAACACAGGTCAAGCAAGAGTTTTGGTTCGCGAAGAATGGCCTGCAAGCTTTACTAAAAATTCTCCTGAAATACATTTTTTAAAAGATGGTAAACGTTTTATTTGGGCATCAGAACGAAATGGTTTTAATAACTATTATTTATACAATATCAATGGCACTTTAATAAACCCAATTACAACTCACGATTTTGAAGCATCAAGAATTATAGATGTAAATGAAGACAAAGGCTATTTGTACTATTATGCCAGAAGTGGCGACAATCACATGAAAATGCAATTGCATCGTGTAAAATTTAATGGGAGCAATAATAAAAGATTAACAGATCCAGCCTTTAACCATAGTGTTACTTTATCACCTAACGGAAAATATTTTGTTGACGTTGCTCAAACTCATAGCACGCCTCCATTTACAAATTTGGTAAATTCAAAAGGAAAGAAAGTTGCTGAACTTGCTAAAAGTGACATGACTAAATTCAACGAACTTGGTTTAAAGAAAGTTGAAGTGTTTACATTTACATCGGCCGATGGTGAAACCGAATTGCATGGCATGCTTCATTTTCCGTCAAATTTTGATCCTAACAAGAAATACCCATCCATTTTAGCTATTTATGGTGGTCCTTCAACTAATGGTTTTAGAGAAAACTTTACGCTACCAAATGCTATGACTGAATATGGCTTTTTAGTTATAAATCTTGATGGTAGAAATGTTGGTGGTAGGGGTAAAAAAATGTTAGATAAACTATATGGCAATTTAGGAATTGTAGAAATGGACGACTTTGCCGAAGGTATTAAATCTCTTTACAACAGGCCATATTTTAATAAAGATAAAGTAGGTGTTGTAGGAACTTCCTATGGTGGAACCACTGCAGCAACAAGTTTACTGCGCTTTCCAGAAGTGTATCATGCCGCTGTTGCAAATTCTGCAGTAACAGATTGGAGAAACTATGACAATGTATATACCGAAAGATATATGAACTTATTGGAAAACAACCTACAAGGCTACGAAGCTGGTAGTATTATGAACTATGTCGAAAACCTAAAAGGAGAATTAATGATTTTTTACGGCACAAGCGACAACAACGTGCATCCTTCAAACTCTTTGCAATTAATTGAAGCCTTACAAAAAGCAGGCAAAAGTTTTGAAGTTCAAATTGGCCCAGATAAAGGTCATACAAGAATGAATACTGAGCGTATGATGGAGTTTTTTATTGAGCACTTGAGTAATTAGATTCTTTGAAAAGTAAAGCCAAACAAACTGATGCAGATAGGCATAAACACGCATGCAGGTTTCAGTATCAAACTTAAATTAATATTAAAAAGTCGAGGAAACCACCTCGACTTTTTAAGTGTTTTCTAGTTGAGGTTAAAACTAATTTTTTTCGATTTCATTAATCATTTTTTTAGCATTCTTTCCAGTAACTCCATTAGGATCCATTTTTAGAGCTTTATTGTAAAGCTCCAAGGCCTTTATTTTATCTCCAGCTTTTAAATATCCTTCTGCTAAACTATCCCAAGCATTTGGTGAATCTGGGAATAAATCAGTAATCATTTGAAAAATAAAAACAGCTTCTTTTATTTGTCCACTTCCTAAAATATTATATCCAGCTTTATTAAACTGATCTTCAAAATCAAAAAATTTGTACTTTGGGTCTTTAACCATTCTTGCTGCCTCACTTTTTAATTTTTCAACTTGACCTGTTGTGAACAACTCCGTCATATACTGCATTGGATTCAACACATAGTCATCACCTGAAAAATCAAGAGCAGCTTGCAAAACAGGGTCCTCATTGTTCTTATATTCTTCAAAACTCATATCAACTGCTATATGTGGTGCTAACCAATCTGCATTTTCCCATTGAGGTTTATCTTGCCACCAAGCAAACGACAAATACACAGGAATATTACTGTTTGGTAAGGTTACTGTACGATTGTCTCCATAAAAATTAACATTTTCAGCTGTTGGTTCTCCAACAAATATGGCGTTGGTATAGTTACTCATTTCGTTCACCAAATTCTGGCATGCCGAAAATGTTCTTCTCCCAGTAATTACAAACAACTTACCTACTTTATTTATTTTTTCGGTTTCAACAATTCCTGTGATTATTGGTTTGTTTTTGTAGTTATTTCCACCTCCATTTAATCGCACATCAATAATTAATTTTTCAACATCATTGTTATCTACAAAATCAAACACCTTGTTGTAAAATTCTGGAATCGTTTCAGATGGGTCGTCTTGAATTTGACTATGTCTCACATAAACTGCTTTATCTTCTGGTAAATGCTCGTAGTAATAAATTTTATCCAAGTTTTTTAAATAGTTTGGTGTTTTATCTTGGTTACGAGCTTCCAACCAATCTCCATCTTGTTTTACCAAACTATATGAAACTGGAACACGTTCACCTTTTGGCAAAGCTTTAAATATTTGCTTGAATGTTTTACCATCTTTTTCCAAAGTCAACTCAATTGAAGATTTTAAGGAAGACGTAATTTTTTGAGCATGAAGTACTTCTGGAAATTTTAAATAATTTAATCCAAAAGCTTTAAAATATTGTTCGTTTTCCACAGGAACAACAGGATATATAGCTTTTAATGCATCTTTGATTGACATAGATTCAACTGCGACCACTTTTGCACCTAAGGCGTTTTGATAGTCTTTGTGAGTCCCTTGTATATAAACACCATCATTAAAATGATACAGGTTAAAAGGTAATTGACTAAAGGTAAAAGGGTCATGCCTAAAACTTATATCTGTGTGACCATACTTGAACATAGACACGATACGAGCAAAACCAACTACAATTTCGTGCTCCTGTAATTTTGGAATTTCTGAGTGTAATTTTTTTACAGCTGCATCAAAGTCTTTTGCAGTTGTTTTTTTAAATAGGAATGAATAATCTTGATGAACGGTTTCTTGTAAAAACTTTAAATCTTCTTGCCATTGATTCGCTGATAAATTGTTTTGGGCATACGACATCATCACCATAAGAAAGGTGATGAAAAATAATACTTTTTTCATTTTGATTGATTTTTGATTGATTTTTGATTGATTAGTTATACTAGTAAGATGCTTTTTTTAGAAAAAAGTTACAGTTTTAAAGTAAAAGTTTTAGCGTATATGGCTTCCAGCATTCACATCAATCGTCGCTCCTGTGGCATGGTCCATATCTCCACTGCACATTAAGGCTACTAAAGGTGCAATATCACTAGGCTTAGTCAACTCATTTAGAGCAATTTCGTTAAGCACACGTGCTTCTCCATAAGTTTCTATAAATGATTCTGCCATTTGTGTTCTGGTAAATCCAGGAGCAATGACAAACGATTTTATATTTTCTTTTCCAAACGAACGTGCTACACTTCGTGCCAAAGACGTCAAACCTCCTTTTGAAGCTGCATAGGCTAAGTATTCTTCTGTTTCGCCTCTAAAAACAGCGCGACTTCCAATATAAATAAAACGGCCTCCATTTTGTTTTCTAAAATGATTAATACCCAATTTGGTCAAGATACCAACCGAATCTAAGTTGATTGCCATTGTAGTTTTCCAAACCTTTAACCAATCTTCAAAACTTTCATGAGTAGAATGCTGTAAAAAAACGCCTGCGTTTAATATGATAGTGTCAATGGTTCCAAATTCTCGAATAACATTTTTAAATAGGTTTACGACATCTTTCGTCTTACTTAAATCTGCATGAAAGGTTTTCGAATTGGTTTCTGGATATTTAGAAACTAAAGATTCTGCAGATGCTTTATCAGAATTATAATGCACAGCCACCTTTGCTCCCATTTGCATAGCATAATCAGCAATACCTTGACCAATACCTTTAGATGCTCCTGTAATTAAAATGGTTTTATTCTTTAAATCTATATGAGTCATTTACAGAATATGTTTTATCCAACCTCCATCTACAGCTAATGAAGTTCCAGTAATATAACTGGCTCTCTCACTAGCTAAAAATGTCACTGCTGCAGCAAATTCTTCAGGATTGCCAAAACGTTTTAACGGAATTTCATTAATAGCAGAAGCAAACGAAGGATTGCTTTCAATTAAAGATAATAAACGATTAGTCTTTGTATATCCAGGCATGACGTTGTTTACAGTAATATTATGCTCTCCAAGTTCACTCGCCAAAGTCTTAATTAAACCAGCAACAGAAGCACGAACTGAATTGGAAAGGATCAAGTTGTCAACAGGTTGTTTTACAGCTTGAGAGGTAATAGCAATGATTCTTCCCCATTGCTGTTGCTTCATTCCTGGTATGACTTCTTTAATCAATGACACACAACTTGCCAAAAGCAACTTATATGTGTTATCCCAATCGTCCATAGATAAGTCCTCAAATTTTCCTGAAGGAGGTCCTCCTGTGTTGGTAACCAAAATATCTACTTTATTATGATGCTTGAATATACTTTTTAGAACAGCTGTTCTTTCTTCTTTTATTGCTAAATCCCCAGAAACAGCAAGCACACTTTTATTGCATGCTTGCTCAATCTCTTGTTTTGTATGTTCTAGCTTATCTTTATTTCTTCCATTAATGATAACAGTTGCACCTTCTTTTGCTAACTCTAAGGCAACAGCTTTTCCTAAGCCATCACTAGATGCCGCTACAAATGCAACTTTGTCCTTTAAGCCTAAATCCATAGATTATTTTCTTAAATAATCGTCAGTTCCATCCAACCAATCTTCACGTATTGGCGACCATGTATCTACTTCTTCAACATCACCAATCATTAAAGCTTCATGTGGCACATGTGCTGGAATCACGACAGAATCTCCTGGGCCTAAATCCATGGTTTGCTCTTTATTTGCTCCAAACCAAAAGCGAATCGTTCCAGAAATAACTTGTGTGACTTGCTCGTTATGATGCTCATGGAGAGGTACTAAAAAACCGTCTTTAAATTTCATTCTAGCTACCATGACTTTATCACCATAAATCATTTTACGTTGCATTTTGTCGGTAACTTGTTCTACAGGAACATCGTCCCAATTTATTTTTTTTACCATGATTTAATTTTTATCAATTAACTCGAATCCTTGATTAATTCCTTTTTCTATTGCAGGCACACCACGTTCCATCCAAACAGGTTTTGGAGCACCTTTTAAATAATAATCAAAAAATTGTGACATTCTCATCGCATAATCTTTTCTATTTTGATACTTTCTTAATCCATGTGGTTCACCATTATAGTTTAAGAGCCAAGCGGGTTTACTTAATCGTCTTAAGCCTGTAAAAAACTCAATACCTTGATACCAAGGGACAGCTCCATCACCATCATTGTGCAGTATTAGCACAGGAGTATTAATTTTATCTAAATTAAAAATTGGTGAGTTTTCTACATAACGCTGTGGATATTCCCATGGAGACCCTCCTATTCTGCTTTGCGTACGCTCGTATTGAAATTGTCTACTCAATCCACTAGCCCATCGTATTCCACCATAAGCGCTTACCATGTTTACAACTGGAGCTCCAGAAACTACAGCCTTAAAAATATTTGTTCTAGTAATTAAATAGGCATTTTGATAGCCTCCCCAACTATGTCCTTGAACACCTATATTATCCTTATCAATAAATCCTTTTTCTACTAATGATGTTATACCTGGAATTACACAATTATAGGCACTTTCTCCTGGATAACCATCTCTGTAATAGATATCTGGATTAAAAATAACATAGCCTCTACTTGTGTAAAAACTATAATTTATAGACGCTCTTCCTGCCGAAGGTGCTATATGTCTATGAAGTCCATTAGAGCTTTTCTCATAGAAATACACAATCATTGGATACTTTTTGTTTGGATCAAAATTTTCAGGTTTCATGAGCATTCCTGTAAGTTCTTTTCCATCTAACGATGTCCAATTAACTAACTCTGAAGTTCCCCAATTATATTCTGATTGCTGCGGATTCGCATCGCTAATAACCAGTTGTTTTTTAAAACTCAAATCGGATAAACGAATATTTGGAAAGTCGGTAAATGACTGTCTGGTAAAGATTACTGCATCACTCATTTTAGCTTTTCTTGGAGTTGAATATCTGTAAGGACCATCAACTAATTGTTTTCCTGATTTGTTTTTGTAGTTATACTCATAGTATCCTGAGTTCTTGCTTGTTTCATTAAAAGTAGTTAACAACAGCTTTTTTGAAGTATCAATAAATCGTTGCTCAGGATCTAATCTCACGCCTCTGTAAGTAACTTTATTCTCTCGCCCTTTTGTTAATCTCGTGCTAGTTCCATTATCTGGATTAAATTCCCAAATATCATATCGGTCATAAATCATGATAGATTTATCATTTTTTGTCCAACCAGCAGAACCATATGATCTAGGGTAATTTGGAGCGTCGTTTAGCTCATTATAAAACCCTTTGCCTTTAGTTAATTCAGTATATTTAGCTGTACTAATATTATAAGTATACCAAGTACTATCAACTTGATTATAACCAAATGCATATTTGCCTTTTGGACTAAATCTTGAATTACTAGCAGCTCTTTTTATTGCCATTTTAGTCGAGCCGTCATTTACATTTACAATCGATAAATCATTTGTTGAAAACTGACCTGTCCATTGGCTTTCCAATGCATAAGGCAAATTAGTACTTACCAATGCATGGGTTGCGTTACCTTCATCTGCCAATCTAGCATTTGGGAAATCCTTAGTGGCAATTTGAACAACATTTTTATTCTTTAAGTGATAAACCGTTTGAAACGATTTCTTTTTATCATTTTTTACTTGTAGTTCTTGAACTGTATATAATCGAGGTTCATCATAAGTCCATACTTCAACATTTACAATTTCATCTTTCAACAAGGTTGTATCTTGAACTATTGGAGGAAGTGCCAAACCAAAGTATAATTTTGATTCGTCTTTTGAAAAACTTACGTTTCCATCAGAAGATACTCTATAACCCTCAGGTGCTTTTGAATTATCAATTACTAATTCCGTTGTGGATTTAGATTCATTCCAAGTATATAATTGATTTGGCCTCACATAAGCCTTAGTGGTATCAGCATCAACAACAAACCCCAAATTTTTACCAGAATCGCTAAAATTAAGTTTGAAGTATTTTGTTTTTTCATGCGAACTGAACACTTGCTTTGTTGAGTTGTTTTCTAAATCAACAACATACACTCCAGCTTCAGTTTTATCTTTCACACCAGTTGTAGTGTATGCTAACTTCTTGCCTTCTTTTGCAAACACATAACTTGTAACAAAGTAAATGGTATCTTCTTTCGCTGTTTGAAGGTTTCTAATCACTAAAGGATAACCGTTCTTAGCACTAACCTTTTTTACTTTGGGCTTTTTGTTTTTAGTTTTTGTAGTATCGTTTGAAACAGAGTCCTTTTCAACTTTTATATTTTTAGGTATATTCTTTTTAGCATCATCATAAGTATAAGCCATAAATCCTGACCATTTTTGTGGAAGCTTATGAGATTTTACATTAGCAATTTTTTGAAGTGATTTACCCTTTAGGTTATAAATACCTATAGTGTCCTTGGGCATTTTATCTTTCTTCACTTTTCTGCGTTTCATTTCTGTGATGCTGTCTTTCCATGCCTTAATCGTAAAGATTGCAAAATTAGAATCGTAAGTAAATTTGCCATTTTGGGAGCGCTCATGGTCGAATACTAAATTGGCATTAGCATCTTTGATTTTGAGATGGTTGTCTTTTTCACCTTTTTCCAATGAATACATGACGTAATCTCCATTTGGTGAAATGCTTTGACCTTTTATGGTGTTCCATATTTCAAAATCAGGATGGTCTAAAACTTTTTTTTGAGCGAATGAATTTACTCCAACAAATAATAGAATAATATAAAGTGTCTGTTTCATAAGTTTGGTTTTGCTGTTAAAAAATTATGAGGTTGTCTAAAAAGTGTCATTCTGAATGAAAATGAAGAATCTCATAAAAATTAAAATGTTGATTTATAGATTATTGAGATTTTTCGACTACGCTCAAAATGACAATAAAAACACTTTTTAGACAGCCTCAATGATATTACTATTAATCGTTTTTTAATCCTTGACCTTCAACCCATGGGGCTCCAGTATTTTTTAATTCTCTTTCAATTTGAGGTAAAGTGTTTTTAAGTACATCTCGTAACTTAGACTTTACTTTTGCTAATTGACTTTTCACTCTATTTAGCATTGCTTTGTGCTCATCTGTTGGACCATAAGTGTTTCCTGAAGTTCTCCAACCTAAAGAATTTCCTTCGCTTGCCCTTGGGTTTGAGCGTTCACCTATCTCTCCTTTGGTGTCATCACCATTTAATTCTTTATCAATATTCAATAATGCTAAGCGTGCATCGTTAATTCTCTTGAATAAATTGTCGTTAGGTTTTTCGGCTTTATTTAAAGCTCTTTCCATGGCAGCCACTCTTTGGATGTTTCTTGACAATGCCACATTTGTTGCAGTAAGATCTTGTTGGAACGCAAAGGTTTCTTTTCTAAAAGCATCCATTTCATTGAAAGATTTTCTTTTTAAGGCACCATCATACATTGGCACAACCTTAAATGGTTTTGGACCTTCAAGTACTGTGTTTGTTCCATCGATACGTTTTACGATGGTTACTGTATAATCTCCTGGAGAAGCCATTACTCCACCTCTACCAAATCTACCTCTTGGAGAAGTTTGTAGCCTCTCACCTGCTTTGTTAGGATAGGTTAACTGCCAATTCACTCGGTTAAAACCTTTTTTATTAGATCCTTTAACCGTATTAATAACGTTTCCATTTGCATCTTTTATAATCAAAAGTATTTCAGGCCCTTGCTGCCTGTTTTCGGCTTCTAAAGCATCCCAACCTGGAAAATCTGTGTTAGTCTTTTCCCTTTCTTTACGCTCGTCTTTTAATGACTTTACTTTATTGGACATGTAATACGTGAAAATCGCTCCAAAAGGCGGGTTATCTGCACTATATTCATTATCTCCTTGACTTCCCACTCTGCTATTTGGACTATACCAAAGCGCATCCTTAATTGGAAATAAAGTAGCTTCTTTTGAAAGCATAGAGTCATCAAAATTTCTAAGAGGAGTTATATCATCTAAAATAAAGATTCCCCTTCCAAATGATGCAGCTACTAAATCATTCTCTCTCCTTTGAATAGTAATATCTCTAATAGAAATAGTTGGAATGCCACTTTTAAGTTGAGTCCAGTTTTTACCACCATTTCTTGTAAAATAAACTCCAAACTCTGTTGCAGCAAATAGTAAATCTTTTTTAACATGATCCTGTACCAATCGCCATGTTAACAAGGTTTTTGGTAAATCACCATTGATAAGTGTCCAAGATTTACCTTTATCTGTACTTTTTATTAAATAAGGTTTATAATCGCCATATTTATGGTTATCTAGGGCAGCATACACTACATTTGCGTCAAATAAATCGGCTCGAACATCATTTACAAAAGGAGTAGAAGGCACTCCTTTAATAGAACTCAAAGTGAATTTTCTCCAAGTATTACCTCCATCTTCGGTAACTTGCATTAATCCATCATCTGTTCCTGCGTATAGTAGTCCTTCCTGTATTGGCGATTCTGATAATGAAGTAATAGTGTTATAGTTAGACATTGCTCCAATGTCCCAGGCGTTATCCCAGCTTTGTTGCTTACCATCGTAAAATGGCAATGCCATTCTTTCTTGGTTTAAAGTAAGGTCTGATGAAATTGGTGTCCATGCATCGCCTCTATTCTCAGATTTCCATACACGCTGTGAAGCAAAATATAATCTAGTAGGGTTATGTGGGCTAATTAAAATTGGTGCGTCCCAATTAAAACGCTCGAATGGATCACCTTCCCTTGCTTGAGGCTGAATAAATACTGTTTCCCTAGTTGTTTGATCAATCCTCCATAATGCTCCTTGCTGAAACTCGCCATAAGTAATGTCTGGGTTTCCAGGTTCAGTTGCTGATTGATGCCCATCTGCTCCTAGCGTTTTCCACCAATCTCTATTTTTTATACCATCGGCAAAAACGGTTCTAGAAGCGCCTCCTTGAGAACCATTATCTTGAGTACCTCCATATACTTTATAAAAAGGTTCGCTATCATCAACCGCAACTTTAAAAAATTGTGTAATAGGCAGGTTACTAACGTATTTCCAGCTGTTTGTTAAATCAAAACTTTCATATAATCCTCCATCGGTTCCAAACAATACATAATTAGGGTCGGAAGCCTTAAAAGCCATGGCGTGACTATCGACATGCTTGTTGCGCTCGTTCATTCTATTGAAATTCTTTCCGTGATCATCAGAAATTAATACATAATTGTTCATAAGAAACAATTTGCCTTGATGATGAGGAGAAGCATATAGCTCTTGATAATAATGTGGTCCTGTTCCGCCAGAGACTGTATTAGACTGTTTTGTCCAGGCCTCACCTCTATTGGTAGATATGTAAATGCCTCCTGTTTTTCTGTCGGTTTCAATAGCGGCATAAATAACATCTGAATCGAAAGGTGATATTGCCAATCCAATTTTCCCTAGGTTAGACTTAGGTAATCCTTTTTTTAGTTCTGTCCAAGTGTCGCCACCATCTATACTTTTATGAATTCCAGTTCCTGGACCTCCACCCATATAAGCAGCCACTGTACGATGCCTTTGCCAACTAGCAGTATATAGAACATCTGGGTTATTATGGTCTATAACAATATCTGTTGCTCCAATCCATTCACTATCGCCAAGAGTACGATTCCAAGTTTTTCCTCCATCCGTAGTTTTATAAACACCTCTTTCTCCTCCTTTACTCCATAGTGGTCCTTGTGATGCGACCCAAACAATATTTGAATTTTCAGGATGCACAATGATTGTCGAAAGATGCTCAGACTTTTTTAAGCCCATGTTTTTCCATGATATACCATCATCATGACTCACATAAATACCATCACCAAAAGCGACATGACGACCACCAACATTTTCTCCAGTTCCAACCCAAATTGTGTGTGGATTAGAAGGGTCGATAGCAATACTACCAATGGAATATGACACTTGATTGTCGAAAATGGGTTTCCAAGTAGTTCCAGAATTTGTTGTTTTCCAAACACCACCTGAACCAACTGCTACATACCAAATGTTTTCGTTTTCTGGATGAATGGCAATGTCTGCAATACGACCAGAAGTTAATGCTGGACCAATATTTCTAAATTTTAAACCACTAAAAGTAGATTCATTAACTGTTTGGGATTGTGTTGTGAAAATCATTCCTAATAGGCAAAGCCATAGAGTTGATTTTTTAAAGATAGTTTTCATATTTAGTAAATTATATTAGCTTATTAATTTAATTATCAATTAGTTCATAGCAATAGGTATGCTAATTTGTGATGGATATTTTGATGAATGATGTACATTATTATGAGCCACCACACCCACTTTTTCATCGTAGTTATTTCCTCCAGTATTTAGGTTTCGTGCAAAGCGTGGAAAGTTACTACTTGAAATTTCAACACGAATACGATGTCCTTTTTTAAATAAATTACTGGTGGACATTGGTGTTAAATTTACTTCATAAACATTTCCTTTTTCCATGAATACTTCTTTATCATAACCTTCACGATAACGCACACGTTGGATGGTTTCATCTAAATTATAAGCTGTACCATCAGGATATACATCAATCAATTTTATCGTGAAATCTGTGTCTTTTACATCTGATGATATAAATAGTTTAGATTCAATGAAACCAGAAACTTCAGTGTCTTCTTTTAAAACATCTGTAGTATAAACCAAAATATCATGTCTTGCTTCCATGTCTTTCTGATCTCTAGCTCCACCTCTTATGGCGTTACCAGTACAACAAACATTTCCACCATGAGAAGATACAGGTGCCATTGGGTCGTAAGTAAAACTATCTGGATTATCTTTTCCCGCTTTTTTAGTTGATAATCTTCCGTCACCAAAACGACTGTTAGCTTTTCCATCACTATTTAAATAGTAAGTTACCATTTTGGTATTTGAAGGAGGCCAAACCTGTGAAGATTGCCATTCATTACTCCCCATAGTATAATACTGTACTCTAGGTGTTGTTTCTTTAAAATCGTTGTCTTCACCTTTTAACCAAAGGTCGAACCATTTTGTAATCTGCTCATCATAATTTAATCGTGCATCACCTACACTTCGTTCTCCAACAATAGTATTTTCGGTTGCTCTTGTGTAAGCACAATGCAATGTTGGTGCTATTACCAAATACTGGTTATCTCTAATAAAAGTATCTTTTGAATTGTTTCTAGCATGATTAAAAAGCTTAAGGTTTGGTGTGATTGAAACGTCGTACCATGACGCAAACCAAAAACTTGGTGTGCCAATATCCTTATCATCATGGTAAATACCACCTTTAAACCAATCAGGATCGTTTGGTTTACGACGAATCATTTTATCAAAAATTTCTTGTTTTCCATTAATGTTCTTTAGTATGTCCTGAATTGGCAAGTGACTTAATGCCTTTGACATATCAACTCTTGGGTTTTCAGGAGCCAAATCGTAAAATCTAGAAATTCTAATTAAATCTTCTTGCGTTGCTCCTTTAGGGATTCTAGGTTTAAATTTATCATGCTCAACACCGTAAAGCCATGAAAAGAATAACATCTGCTCAGCACCACCACGATACCAATTTCCTTGTTCGTTAATATCACCTACTCTGCCAACACCAGCTCCAAAACCTTGAGGCACCATAGCTGCATGTGATGGATGATCCAATGCAGACACAGCCATTTGCCATTCAGCAGTTGACGAGCAACCAAGCGTTCCAATTTTTCCATTGGACCAAGATTGATTTTTCATCCATTCAAAAGCATCATAACCATCAGTTAACGGTACACCAAGAATATCCCATTCGCCTTCCGAAAAATAGCGTCCGCGTTCGTTTTGAACTACATAAGCATAACCTTTCTTAATATATTCATAAGCTCTTCGAGCATTTCCAGTGCGTTGTTCGCCATTTCCCCAGGAATTAAAATTGTAAGGTGTTCTTGAGAAAATAATGGGATATTTTCCATCGCCTTTAGGACGATAAATATCGGTTGCTAATCTAATACCATCACGCATAGGCATCATGACCTTTTGGTCAACAATAGCTATTTCATTAAGTTTTTCTAAAATATCTTCTTGTGCTTGTAAAGCAAAAATGCTCACAAAGGAACAAGCAAGAGCTGTAAAAAGTGTAGTCGCTCGCTTTTTCATTATATTATATGGTTGGTTAAATAATTGACTTAAAGGTATGGAAATGTATTAATAGAATAAAGTTTGTTTAAACTTTTAACAATTTTAATATCTTGATAAGATTTTATTAAGGATTAAAACAAAAATATAGCCATTTTAGTTACTTTGCAGTTCTTAAAAAAAAGGATTTTAGTGAAAGTATGTATTGCCGAAAAGCCAAGTGTTGCACTAGAAATTGCTTCTGTTTTAGGAGCAAATACAAAACGTGATGGGTATTATGAAGGTAATGGCTATGCGGTTACCTACACCTTTGGTCATTTGTGCACTTTATTTGAACCAAATGATTATAAAGCCCATTGGAAAAGTTGGGACTTAAATAATTTACCCATGCTTCCTGAAAAATTTAACGTGAAGGTTGTAGATAATTCTGGAATTAAAAAGCAATTCAATATTGTAAAAGGCTTATTCGACAATGCCGATGAAATTATAAATTGTGGTGATGCTGGACAAGAAGGAGAGCTCATTCAACGTTGGGTCATGTCGTTATCTAATTATAAAGGTAAAGTAAAGCGCTTATGGATTTCGTCTTTAACTACAGAAGCTATTAAAGAAGGGTTTAAAAATTTAAAACCTGCTTCTAACTACGACAATCTTTACTACGCTGGTTTTTCAAGAGCGATTGGCGATTGGCTTTTAGGGATGAATGCTACTAGATTATACACACTTAAACATGGAGGTTATAAGCAAGTTCTATCTGTAGGTCGAGTACAAACACCAACTTTAGCGATGGTTGTAGAGCGCTTCAAAAGCATTGAAAATTTTAAACCACAACCTTACTGGGAATTGCAAACTTTATATAGAAATACACTTTTTAACTATGAAGAAGGGCGCTTTTTAAATAAAGTAGATGGTGAAATTTTAGCTGATAAAGCAAAGAAAAGTGATTTTGAAATTGTTTCTATTACTAAAAAAAAGGGAAAAGAATATGCTCCAAAACTCTTTGATTTAACTGGCCTGCAAGTTTATTGTAACACGAAGTTTGGGTTTTCGGCCGATGACACATTAAAAATAGTTCAAAAACTCTATGAACAAAAAGTGGTGACCTACCCAAGGGTTGATACCACCTTTTTGCCCAATGATATGTATCCAAAAATATCTGGAATTTTAAAGAATCTAACAAATTATAGTGCTTTAACACAACCGCTTTTAGGGAAAAAAATTAAAAAATCGACAAAGGTATTTAATGATAAAAAAGTTACCGACCATCATGCTATAATCCCTACTGGAATTCAAATTAATTTGCAACATAATCAACAAAAAGTGTATAATATTATTGTAAAACGCTTTATTGCAGTGTTTTATGATGACTGCCAAGTATCTAATACTACTGTTTTAGGAAAGGTCGAAAAGGTTGTTTTTAAGGCTACTGGTAAAGAAATTTTATCAAAAGGATGGCGTGTTGTTTTTGACACTTCGACTTCGACCAGTGTGACAAAAGATAAATTATTACCACAATTTATAAAAGGCGAAAAAGGATTGCATGAACCTTCTTTTTTGGAAAAACAAACAAAGCCTCCCAATCAGTTTACAGAAGCTTCTTTATTACGTGCTATGGAAACTGCTGGCAAACAAGTTGATGATGATGAAATGAGGGATTTGATGAAAGAAAACGGGATTGGTCGTCCATCAACTAGAGCAAACATTATTGAAACTCTATTCAAACGAAATTATATAAAACGAAATAAAAAGCAAATACTTCCAACCACAACTGGAATTCAGCTCATTGATATTATTCATAATGAATTATTGACTTCACCTGAATTAACTGGACAATGGGAAAAACAATTAAAACAAATTGAACAAGGCACTTATAGTGTTGGGCAATTTATTAATAATATGAAGCAAATGGTGGACGATTTGGTTTATGAAGTACGAAGTGAAAATAAAAAAGCCAATATTTCTCATATCCAAGCCACCAAAGAGAAATCAATTGCAAATAAACAAGCTACCAAAACTCTAATAGGGAAAATATGTCCTAAATGCAAAATAGGAAACGTTATTAAAGGCACTTCTGCTTATGGTTGCTCCGCCTATAAAAATGGTTGTAATTTTGTGCTTCCATTTAAGTTTAAAGGCAAAAATATTTCAGAGAAGCAATATATAAGATTAATCGATAAAGGTTCAACAGTAAATTTAAAAGGCTTTCTAGAGCAACATAACAAAGTAGAAGGACTAGTAAGATTTAATGAGTTGCATGAATTGGTGTTAGAGCAAAAGAAATCACCAAAGAAAATTCCAGATACTATTGTGTGCCCTAAATGTAAATCAGGAACAATCATTAAAGGTAAAACCGCTTATGGTTGTGCTAATTACAAAAACAATTGCGATTATAAATTTCTATTTTCTGATATTAAAAAAAGAGCAAACGGAAAGCCTATTACTAAAGAGTTTGTCTATCGACTTTTAACACAGTATAAGTCCTAAAATTTACCTAAAATGTATTGCTTTTTAATGGTGTTATAGTATTTTTGCTGTCCATTAAAATTGCATGAACTCGAATACAAAAACAAAGAAAAGCAGGTTAAGATTGCTGCATCAGTATTATTCATATACTGGGTTTTATAGGTTTATTGGATTAAGTCTAAAAAAATCCATTGTTCCTATCGTAGTTTTTATTGGTGTTCTTCTAGGCATCCATTATTTTGTTATAGACATTAATACGGCTTTAATCACTGTTACCGAAACCTTTCGCACCACTAGTGTACTAGCTGTATTTTTTATATCCGAATCGATGTTGGGTCTTATTCCTCCCGAGATTTTTATTGCTTGGTCCAAGAAATTACCACAACCTATTTTATATTTATCGATACTAGCACTATTGTCTTATGTAGGTGGTGTAATTTCGTATATCACAGGACTTAGCATCACTAGAATACCAAAAGTGCGTTATGCCATAGAAAACAGGCTGGCAAAGCATATAAAAAACACTAGAAAATGGGGTGGATTTTTAATTGTTGTAGGTGCTTTGTTCCCAATTCCATTTTCAATAACAAGTATTGCTGCAGGGTTTATTAGGTATAAATTTAAAAATTACTTACTTTTTGGTTTATTGCGCTTTGCTAGGTTTTATTTATATGCGATCGCTATTTTTAAAGTAGTGCAGTAATTTAAAGTTAGTCCTCTGGAGGTCTTCCATGAATTTCTTCAAAAATTACATCGAAGTTTTCGCGTAAATACGAACGTAATTTTTTACGATAATCTTCTTTTAACCATTCTACAAAGTTAAAAGTGCTTTTGCTAATGCATTTAGTATATCTTCCTATTCTATGGTCAATATCGTCACCTAATAATTTAACCAACATTAAAGCATCAAAAACATCCTCGCTATTTTCGGTACAAATTTTGGCATGGTGTTTTATGGACTTTTCCAATACTGTTTTGGTTGAATCGCCTCTTCTAATGCTTTCAACATACAATTCGCGAATGTCTAAATAAACTTCTTCGGAGTTTGAAAACTCCTCACGAATCTCGGGTGGCATTTCGTATCTAAAATTATTCTCAATATCTTCATCATTTAAAATCCCATCTAAATAATAATTTGGTGATTTAAAAATTCTTTGCCAATCTAAATCGCTTCCCCAAGGGCCAAAACGATGAAAATTATTACCAAGGTCAACCACCTTAAAAGTGTCTTTGTTTCCTAAAATTCTAGAGCCACGACCTATCATTTGATAATAAAGTGTTAATGATTTTGTTGCTCTGTTTAAAATAATAGACTCTACAGTAGGTTCATCAAAACCAGTTGTGAGGATACTTACCGAAGTTAAAATAGCATTAGGTGTTTTTTTAAACCATTTTAATATTAGTTCGCGTTCTTTTTTGGAGTGTGTATTATCTAAATGCGCAATTGGGTATCCAGCAGCTCTAAAAGTATCGAACACATGTAGGGATGTATTAATACCGTTATTAAAAATTAAGGTTTTCTTTCCTTTAGAGGTTTCTTCATAGGCATGTAATAATTTTCCAAGCATATCGTGGTTGGTGTACAAATCTTCAGAAGATTTTACAGTATAATCACCATTAGCTCCAACAACAAGTGATGTTAACCCTACATTATATGAAAATGTTTCGGCTCGTGCCAAAAATTTATTCTCTATCAAAGATTCAATAGTTTCACCTACGATTAATTCATCATAATTATCGGTCATTGGTAAATTAATGTTAGAGCTTAAAGGTGTTGCTGTAACACCCAATAAAAAAGAGTTATAAAAGAATTTAAATAATTTGGTGAAAGAATTATAGTGTGCTTCATCAATAATAACGAGTCCAATATCCGAAATGTCGAGCTTGTCTTCATTTAATCGATTATTCAATGTTTCAACCATGGCGACAAAACAGGAATAGTCACCTTGATCATCAAGTTTTGCCTTGCTATCTATAACTTTATTTCTTACATTAAATTCAGACAGCATTTTTGAGGTTTGCTTACATAGCTCAATACGATGGGTCATTACCAACACCTTTTTATCATGATGCTTTAAATATTGCCTAACGATTTCAGAAAAAATGACTGTTTTACCACCACCAGTTGGTAACTGGTATAGCAAATGGTAATCGTCTGGTGCATCCTCAAAAGCCTTGAATATCTTATCAATGGCGCCTTTTTGGTAGCTATATAATTCTTTTCCTTCTTTAGTTTCGCCTGATAATGTAGTTGATGTAAGCATTAATGCAATTATTATTAAGTTGCAAAAATACTCCCTTTCTTGGGTTTATTTTCTATGTTTTTAAAAATATTTTACGAAAGTTTTCAAGGATTATTAACAATTATTGAGGCTCCAACCCACTTATACACTAGTCATACTTTATGGTTATTATTTGTATTATTGCTGCTTTCTGCCTACATTGTTAAAGCATAACACTATGCAAAACACTATTTTGCTAACTAAAACTAATTATTATGTCAGAATCAAATAAACCAGGAATAGCCTTTTGGGTTATAGGTATTATTGCGCTTCTTTGGAATGGAATGGGAGTAAATTCCTATTTGCAAATGGCTTTTAAAACAGAGGCCTCAACTGTTGGTATGAATGCCGAACAAATTGCTTTAATTAACGAAACTCCAGCATGGTCAACTGCTTTGTTTGCTATAGCTGTTTTCGCTGGATTAATTGCAGCTATACTATTATTAATGCGAAAAAAAATGGCTGTAACTTTATTTTTGTTGTCGTTTGTAACTGCTACTATACAGCAACTGTATTGGTTATTTGGGACAAATGCTACAGAAGTTTTTGCCGACAAACAACCCTATTTAATGCCAATTCTTGTAATTGTTTTGGGAGCTTTCTGGGTTTGGTATTCCAAAGCTCAAAAAGCTAAAGGTGTATTGGCATAAGCTTATTAAAAGAAATTAATTTTCAGGCTGTCTAAAAAGTGCTTTTGTTGTCATTTTGAGCTTAGTCGAAAAATCTCAATAATCTATAAATTAACATTTTAATTTTTAAGAGATTCTTCATTTTCATTCAGAATTACACTTTTTAGACAGCCTCTTTTTATGGTATCATTTTTGAGTTTAACTTTTTATTAACATTTTAAAGCTTTAATTATGAGATCAAAAAAAACAGCACCAAAGGTCAATGCTGGCTCAATGGCAGACATTGCATTTTTATTACTTATTTTCTTTTTGGTAACAACAACCATTGCAAGCGACAATGGTATTAAAAGAAAACTGCCGCCAATATGTGAAACCGAAGATTGTATTGCTGACATTTACGAGCGTAATATTTTGCGAATTACGCTAAACGGCAAGCAAGAAATTATGGTAGAAGAAGTAATTATTAGTATTAAAAACTTGAAAGATATTGTTAAAACATTTTTAGACAATAATGGTGATGGTTCTTGTAAATATTGTAATGGAGCAAATAATGCAACAGCTTCCGACAACCCATTAAAAGCAGTAGTTTCATTACAAAACCACCCGCAAACTTCGTATGAATTATTTATAAAAGTTCAAGACGAATTAACTAAAGCTTATTATGAACTTAGAACAACTTATGCTAAAAATATTCTTGGTAAACCAATAGATAATCTTGACAAAGAAGAAATATCATTGTTAAAAAAGGTTTATCCTTTTATAATCTCTGAAGCACAAACCAAGTAACTTGCCTTAAATTATTATATTTGATTGAAAAAATAACCAATCTATTTTAATAATGAAAAAAAATAATATGTCACAAACTTTTAAGTTTGTTTTTTTATGTATCGTTCTTTTAAGTATTTCTTGTAAGGAACAAAAAGAAAAAACAATGAGTGAAGAAGATTTAATTGTCAAAGCAAAAGATATTCATGAGCGCATAATTGCACTAGATACACATTGCGATATCAACGTGAAAAATTTTACCGATTCTATTAATTACAGCCAAGAATTGGACAACCAGGTAAATCTTCCAAAAATGAAAAAAGGAGGATTGGATGTGGCTTGGTTTATTGTGTACACAGGGCAGGATACGCTTACTGACGAAGGCTATGCTAAAGCATACGAAAATGCGATATCTAAATTTAATGCCATACATAAACTAACTAATGAAATTGCTCCAGACCAAATTGGTATGGCAGTAACTTCTAATGAGGTTAGAAAACTTCAAGCCGAGGGCAAAAAAGTAGCCATGATAGGTATAGAAAATGGGTATCCCATTGGGATGGATATAAATAAAGTAAAAGAATTTTACGATTTAGGAGCTAGATATATTTCTCTAGCTCACAATGGTCATAGCCAATTAAGCGATTCTAACACAGGAGAAAGTGACAACGTATGGCTTCATAATGGGTTAAGTGATTTTGGAAAAGAAGTAATAGCCGAAATGAACAAATGGGGAATTATGATTGATATTTCCCACCCTTCAAAAGAAGCTATCAAACAAATGATTGAATTATCCAAAGCACCAGTTATTGCCTCACATTCTTCTGCAAGAGCATTATCCAATCACAGTAGAAACCTTGACGATGAGCAATTAGGTTGGGTAAAAGAAAATGGAGGTGTTGTGCAAACAGTGGCTTTTAAAAGTTATGTAAATAACGAAAAAAATGAAGCACGTAATGAAAAGTCTAAAGACATTCAAATGCAAGTAGCCGATTCTATGGGAATTAAATGGATTACAAGTAGAGCTGATTTCGGGAAATTAACAGAAGAAGAACAAAAAGCATTCATGGAAAACAGAAACAAAGTTATGGAGATTGTAGATGCAAAAATTGAAAAAATATCTGGTTTTCCAGAAAAAGTAAATGTTTCAGATTTTGTTGACCATATTGACTATTTAGTAGAAAAAATGGGATTAGAACACGTAGGCATTAGTAGTGATTTTGATGGTGGTGGTGGCGTTGAAGGTTGGAACGATGCTTCCGAAACTTTTAACGTAACACTAGAATTGGTTAGACGTGGTTACACCGAAGAGCAAATAGAAAAACTTTGGAGCGGCAACCTGTTAAGAGTTCTTGATGAAGTTGGGAAGGTAGCTCAAGAAATACAAACTGGGGCGTAAGTTTTAGTTTTTTGATATTATAAGAAAGCCAGCTCAATAGCTGGCTTTTTAGTATGTCTTTCTGAGTACAGCGAAGAATCTTGAACAAATAAATAGTTGACTGAGATTCTTCACTACATTTTATTTCGTTCAGAATGACAGTAGCATTTATCAAATTGAGCAGCTTGTTACTAAAGCACTTGTCATTCTGAGTGCATCGAAGAATCTAAACCTACAAATATTTAAAAGTAACTGGAGTACTTGTCATTCTGAGTGTAACGAAGAATCTAAAAAAAAATGTCAAAAAAATATTTAAAATTCTTCAGTCCATTATATACCGCTTAGAATAACCTTTGACTAATCATCCTTTCTGAAACCGTAAAACAACTGTTTAAAAAACCCTTTAGGCATCTTATTGTCACCTTCATAACCTAATTCTATAGCACCACTATCTTCAGGAAGATAATTTGTTTTAAAAATATAATCCCACAAGCTTAGGCTAATGCCAAAATTAACACCATAAAACCTATCTTTTGGCAAGGCATAGGCATGGTGATACAAATGCATTACAGGGTTATTAAATATATATTTTAAAGGCCCATAACTAAGTTTTATGTTTGAGTGGTTTAAGTGTCCTATGGCAATTGCAGCAAAATGTACAATGTAAGCTTGTTCAGGCTCAAAACCTCCAAGTAACATCACTCCAAATACCTTTAGAGGTTTATATAAAATATTTTCCATCCAATGGTAACGCAAATGAGCTGCAAACCCCATTTCTTTAACCGAATGATGTACTTTATGAAAACGCCATAAAAAATTAAACCTATGCAATAAAACATGTGTGAACCATTGTACTAAATCTAATACCACAAAGAAAATTACCAATTGGCTCCACATTGGCATTGGAGAAATATCGAGAATCGCAAAAGATTTTACTGAAAGACCAAAACTCCCAAACCATAGTTCAAGAATGCTATAAACTCCAGAAATAACAATGGCGAAAATAAAAAAGTTAAAAAACATATAGAAAGCGTCCAACCAAAAGTCTTTCCTAAAAATTGATTGATTTTTTCGCCAAGGAAAAAGCATTTCCAATCCCCAAGCCATCAACGAGATTAGTATGAGTCCCCAGAAATAGTTATTATACCAAGACACATCAAAAATTATGGAACGCCATGTCCAATCTAGTGTTCCTGCTATCGCATTTATAAAGGCTTCTACGTATTTCATTGTAACAAAACTAGTATGCTAAAAGGGTTTTTAATTCACTTTCAAATCTGTTTTTTGGTAAATATTGCTCTTCTAACTGATTAATAAACGGAATAGGTGTTTCTAAACTTGCAACACGTTTTACAGGTGCATCCAAATACTCAAAGCATTCTTCCATAATCATTGAAGCAATATCAGATGCTATGCCACCAAATAATGAGTCTTCCTGTAAAATAATTGCACGACCTGTTTTTTTAACTGAAGTAAAAATGGTCTCAGTATCTAATGGTTGTAAAGTTCTTAAATCAATGACATCTGCATTGATATCCTTGTTCCTGTCTAGGGTCTCAAGTGCCCAATGTACAGCTGCTCCATAAGAAATAATAGTAACATCTGTGCCTTCCTTAAGTATTGAAGCTTTGCCGAGAGGCAAGGTATAATAATCTATTGGCACGTCTTGACGAATACTTCTATACAGTGCTTTATGCTCAAAGTACAACACAGGATTTGGATCGTTAATGGCAGTAGCAAGTAACCCCTTGGCATCGTATGGAAACGCAGGATAAACAACCTTTAAGCCTGGAGTTTTGGTAAACCAAGCTTCGTTTGTTTGTGAATGGAAAGGACCAGCAGCTACACCACCACCACAGGGCATTCGTATTACAACATCGGCATTTTGGTTCCATCTATAATGCGACTTTGCTAAATAATTAACTACAGGATTAAAACCCGAAGTCACAAAATCGGCAAATTGCATTTCAATAACACTTTTTATTCCTGAAATAGATAATCCCATTCCTACTTCTACTATTGCAGATTCACATATTGGCGTGTTTCGAATACGTTCTTCTCCAAAAGCTTTTAAAAAACCTTCGGTAATTTTAAAAACACCACCATAATCGGCAATGTCTTGACCCATTATTACCAAATCTTTATGCTTTTGCATCGACTGTTTCAAACCTTCAGAAATGGCATCAACAAAACGAACTTCTTTAGTTTTTATATTTGGTGTAACTTCTTGGTATTTAAATAGTTTAAAAACATCATTTAATTCATTAGTTGAATTAGGAGCAATTGCATCTTCAGCATAAGCTTTTTCCAAGCCATCATGAATATCTTTCATAATGGTTTCTTTAATTTTTACTTCGTCCTTTTCAGTTAAAATACCTTCTTCTTTTAGATAAGCTTGATAGTTTACCAAAGGATCTTTTAAAGCCCATTGCTCCATCAATTCTTTTGGGACATATTTTGTACCGCTCGCCTCTTCATGACCACGCATTCTAAAGGTTTTAAACTCAATAAGTATTGGCCTAGGGCGTTTTCTAATGCTTTCGGCTAATTTTGAAATCTTTGAGTAAACGTCTAGAATATTATTGCCATCAATTATAAATGATTCAATTCCGTACCCTTTGCCTTTATCTGCTATGTGTTTGCAATTATATTGTTGGGGTGTTGGTGTGGATAAGCCATAGCCATTGTTTTCAATACAGAAAATTACAGGAAGTTTCCAGACAGACGCTACATTTAATGCCTCATGAAAATCGCCTTCACTTGTTCCGCCTTCTCCTGTAAATACAGCTGTAACCTTGTTGTTCTTTTTTAAAAGATTGGCAAGCGCAATTCCATCTGCTACACCTAACTGTGGTCCAAGATGCGATATCATACCAACAATATTATATTCTTGAGTACCAAAATGAAACGACCTATCCCTCCCTTTTGTAAAACCACTTGCCTTTCCTTGCCATTGTGCAAATAAGCGATACAAGGGGATATCTCTAGTAGTAAAAACACCAAGATTACGATGCATTGGTAAAATATATTCATCTTTTTTTAAAGCCATTGTAACTCCAACAGATATGGCTTCTTGCCCAATTCCCGAAAACCATTTTGATATTTTCCCTTGCCGCAACAGGATAAGCATTTTCTCTTCTATCATTCTAGGTTTTAGCATATTCTTATATAGTGAAATAAGCGTATTGCGGCGCAAACCCTTTTTATCGTAATCTATATGTCTAACTGTATTTGTTGTCTTGCTCATCAAAAAAAATTGTTAATCAAAAGTAGCAAAAATAAGGTAACGGTAGGAAGATTTTTGCTATTGTACAAATTTCATCGATTATTAAGTTTTTAATAAGTTATAAGGTAGATATTTATTATAGCAATCAATATTTAGTACCCTTTTTCTCTATCTTTGCATTTCTATTATATGTAATTTTTAAAGACAATGAATAAGATACCCAGTGTAAATCTTGAAGATTTTCTATCGGAAGATTCCAAAACAAAACAAAAATTTATAAATGATATTGGCAAAGCATATGAAGATATTGGATTTGTAGCGCTAAAAGGTCATTTTTTAGATGATGTACTAGTTGAAAATCTATATAAGGAAGTGAAAAACTTTTTTGACCTTCCGTTAGAAATTAAAAGAAAATATGAAATTCCTGGCATTGGTGGACAACGTGGTTACGTGTCGTTTGGTAAAGAAAGTGCAAAAGGCAAAAAAGAAGGTGATTTAAAAGAGTTTTGGCATTTTGGTCAGTATGTTGAAGACAACCCAAAATTGGAATCCGAATACCCTAATAATATTATTGTTGATGAGCTTAAAGCCTTTAATGTAATTGGAAAAGAAGCTTATAAAATGCTTGAAAAAACAGCAAAATATGTTTTACGTGCACTAGCACTTCATCTACAACTTGAGGAAACATACTTTGATGAATACATACATAATGGTAACAGTATTTTAAGACCTATCCACTATCCTCCTATAAAAAATGAACCAAAAAATGCTGTTAGAGCTGCTGCGCATGGAGATATTAATTTAATTACTTTGTTAATGGGGGCCCAAGGTCGTGGACTGCAAGTACAAAATCATAATGGCGAATGGCTCGATGCCATTGCAGAACCTAATGAGCTTATGATTAATGTTGGCGATATGCTCTCTAGACATACCAACAACAAATTAAAATCAACTATTCATAGAGTGGTTAACCCTCCAAGAGAGCTTTGGGGAACTTCTCGATATTCAATTCCGTTTTTTATGCATCCAGTTAACAGTATGAAATTAAATGTTTTGGAAAGCTGTATTGATGATGAGCACCCAAAGCAGTTTGATGATATTACCGCAAACGAATTTTTAAACGAGCGTTTAATGGAATTAGGTTTGATAAAATAGTATTCAGTCGCAGTCACAGTTTTCAGTGCCTATTCATTTGATTTCTGCGACTGTAAACTGAGACTGAAAACTAAAGAAAAATGGATTTACAAGATCAATTAAAAAATTTGTTTCCAGATCATAAGACATCTGAATCTACTTCAAAAACCAATAAAAAGGATTCAATTTGGTTACAGGATGACCCAATAATTTGCAAATACGAAAAACGCAAAGGCAAGCCAATAACCATTCTCGAAGGTTATAATGGTACAACCCAGGATTTTAAAAAGCTAACTAAAGAATTAAAAACCAAACTTAGTGTTGGTGGTAGCTTTAAAGATGACAAAATTATTATTCAAGGAGATTACCGTGATAAAATAATGGCAATTCTTAAGGAAAAAGGTTTTAATGTTAAGCGCGTAGGTGGGTAATAATGTCAAGTAAAATTCTTCATATCACTAACGGTTCCAGTTTAACCAATTACTTAAAAGAATTAAACTTTTCTGGTGATTTTTTAACTTGGCATGAAATGTTATGTGAAGGGCCAACAGTTGAGCAAATTGATACTTTTGAGTTTGTAGAAACAAGGCGCACTTTTCTATTTAAATTCTATAACATAGATCTCGATGAATATGAATTTCATAGAGGATTAAAAATACTTAACGATGTAAATAAGTACTCTAAAATAATTTTATGGTTTGAATATGATTTGTTTTGCCATATCAACCTAATTGCAACTATAAGTTTATTGCAACAAAAAAAGGTTAAGTTGCCATTGTTTTTGGTTTGTAGTGGTAGAATAAAAGGAGAGACAGATTTAAAAGGATTATCCGAATTAAATGAAAATCAATTACTCGATCATTACGAAAATAAGGTTGAACTAGGGGAATATGACATTGATTTAGCTTCTTCAATTTGGAAAACATATTGTGGAAAAGATCATAATCTATTAAAGCCATATATAACAAAAAGCTCATCGTTTAAGTATTTAAATAGTTGCTTAAAAGCACATTTGAAACGATTTCCAAACTCCAAAAATGGTTTAGATAGACTCGAAGAACATATTTTAGAAATTGCCAGAGATAATCATGTAAAATCTAAGCACCACTTATTAGGTTATGTCTTAAACTATCAAGGCTATTATGGCTATGGAGATATTCAAATAATGCGTATGATTGATAATTTAAGTATCTTTCTTGAAAAAAAGAAAGACCAATTAGTATTAAACCGTAAAGGTCATGAAGCATTATTAAATCAGCATAATTTTTCAAGTGAAATTAAAAATGATATTAAATTTGGAGGTGTAAAACGCTTAGAGTATCAATTTAATACAAAAGAAAATAAACTTATAAAAACAATATACAATGCCAATTAAAGAATCCGAACTTATTTTAAATCCCGATGGTAGCGTATATCATCTTAATTTAAAACCAGAACATATTGCAAGCACCATTATTTTTGTAGGCGATCAAGATCGTGTAGCAAAAATATCCAAGCATTTTGATACCATAGAATTTGAAACTCAAAAACGCGAGTTTAAAACCCATACAGGCACTTATAAAGGTAAACGGCTTACCGTAATGTCCACAGGAATTGGTCCAGATAATATAGATATTGTCATGAACGAGTTAGATGCTTTGGTAAATATTGATTTAGAAACACGAGAGGTAAAAAAAGATGTAAAATCCTTGAATATTATTAGAGTTGGCACTTCAGGCTCTCTACAAGGCGATGTTCCCGTAGATTCATTTGTGTTAAGCACACATGGTTTGGATTTAAACGGAATGCTTCACTTTTATCAAATAGATCCTATTTGCAACCCAGAGATCGAAGATGCTTTTATAAGTCATACTAACTGGCATAAAGACAAAGCAAGACCAGTAATAATTGGCAATAGCAAAAAACTTGAAAATTTACTGGATAGCTCAAAAGTGTATAAAGGCGTTACTGCTACAGCTGGTGGTTTTTATGGCCCACAAGGTCGTGTGCTTAGGTTGCCATTATTTGATGATGAGATGAATGCTAAAATGGATTCGTTTAATTATAATGGTATAAAAATCACCAATTTTGAAATGGAGACTTCAGTCATTTACGGTTTAGCAAAACTGCTAGGTCACCATGCATGCTCTTTAAATGCAATTATAGCTAATAGACCCAACGGAACCTTTAGTAAAGATCCTAAAAAAGCTGTCGAAGAACTTATAAAATACACACTTAATATATTAGTTTCTTAAATGAGTGAAGGTTTAAAGACTGTAAAAATTGGAGGCGTACCAGAACATTTCAACCTCGCTTGGTACTTAACTCTTAAAAACAAGGAATACAAAAAAGAAGGTATCAATTTACGCTGGAAAGATTATTTTGGAGGTACAGGGCAAATGTGCAAAGCACTTCGTGAAAAGGAAATTGATATAGCTGTTATACTTACCGAAGGCATCATAAAAGACATTATTGCAGGAAATAATTGCAAAATTGTTCAAGTGTTTGTAGAATCTCCATTAATTTGGGGAATTCATGTTGGTCAAAATTCTTCCTATAAAAACCTAGATGCCATAAAAGGAACTAAAGCAGCCATTAGTCGTTTTGGATCTGGCTCGCACTTAATGGCATATATCAATGCTCAAAATAATAATTGGGATTTAGAAACTGATTTGCGTTTTGAAGTTGTAAAAAACCTTGATGGAGCTGTTGAAGCACTAACCAATGGAGCTGCCGATTATTTTTTGTGGGAAAAATTTACTACAAAGCCTTTGGTTGATTCTCAAATCTTTAGGCATATTGCCGATTGTCCATCGCCTTGGCCTTGTTTTGTCATTGCTGTAAGAGAAGAATTTTTAGCTAATGAAAAAGAATGCTTAAAAAGCATTTTAAATATTATAAATAGGACAACAATTGAGTTTAAAGATATTCCAAGAATTGATGTTACTATTGCCAATCGATACAATCAAAAACTGGATGATGTACAACAATGGCTGAAATTAACCAAGTGGTCACAGAGTAATTTAGACATCGCTACGATAAACAATGTTCAAAACAAACTTTTGGCTTTGAAGATCATCCCAAAAAAAATACCTTTTAACCAATTGGTAATCAATATTTAAGGTTTTTCATCCTTAAAGTAGGAGTTTTCAACGAATAGTTGTTATATACGTAGTTATACGTATTGTTTCGTATTATTTTTTTATTTACCTTTATTAACATATGTTAACATTGTTTTTGCATTTCATCGAATTTATTTGTATTTTGCCGAAGCGATGTAGCCCAAATCCCTAAAATATGATTTATAAAATTACATTAATCCTTTTAATTTTAGTAGCAATTAATTTCGTTTTATTGGTTTTTAGTACGAATAAAATTAAGAGGTTTTCGAAACCAAAAAAAGCCAAAGCTAATAAACCAATAATGCTTAAAAAAGCTCCAAAAACTATTACCACTCGACAGGTTCCAAGCCGCTTGTCTCCAACAGGTAGTTAGTTTTACTAAAGTGTTTATTACCAAACCAATACCCTCTATTGGCACTTAATGGCGAAGGATGTCCCGATGTTAAAACATGATGTTTTTTAGTATCAATAAGCTTCATTTTCTTTTTGGCAAATCCTCCCCAAAGTAAGAATACAATACCACCTTTGTTTTTAGAAATAGTTGTAATTACTGCATCGGTAAATGTTTCCCAACCTTTATTTTGGTGGCTTCCAGCTTGATGTGCTCTAACCGTTAATGTTGCATTTAAAAGCAACACACCTTGATCTGCCCAATATGTTAAATCGCCACTTTTGGGATATACCTTTTTAATATCTTGTTCTAATTCCTTAAAAATATTAATTAATGAAGGAGGATGTGAAATACCATCATGCACAGAAAAACACAACCCATTGGCTTGATTAATACCATGATAAGGGTCTTGACCAATAATCACTACTTTTAAATTATCAAAAGTACAGTGATTAAAAGCTGAGAAAATTTCCTTTCCAGGCGGAAAGCATTGATGTGTCGTATATTCCTGTTTTACATAATTGACCAGCTCAGTAAAATAAGGTTTACTAAGCTCGTCTTGCAAATGTGTTTTCCAGCTTTGGTGTATGTTTACGTCCATGATATTAACAAAAGTAAAATTATGATCACATACAATTGTGTAATTTAGTGATTAGTTACTAACAGATTGTTTATTATTAGATATGTCTTATTAAAGTATTGCCTTGATAGTTAATTATTAAACAACTAACTTCGCTTTTGGGTGATATCATTTGTTTAAACAAATGATATCACCCAAAAGCGAAACTCCAAAAATTCCACATCTCAATTGTAATACGTAACTTTGCTTCCTCTTAAAAATAAATTAAGTAAAACATTAATAAGATTCCCTGTGTCACATTGAGCACAGTCGAAATGCAGCAGGAAATATTATGATTAACATTCATAAAAAAACACTTCAGGATTTAGAGTTTTCAACCGTTTTGCAACAAGTTAGTGAGTATTGCATTACAGATTTGGGTAAGGCAAAGGTTCAAGAAATTACGCCTTATAAGAAGAAGGAAACTTTACTTGCGAGCCTAAACTTAACCCATGAATATGTATCGTCTTTTTATAATGACAACCGCATCCCAAACCATGGCTTCGACCCTATTACAAAAGAACTTCAGTTACTTAATATTGAAAACACCTATTTAGAAACTCCTAGCCTTAAAAAACTGGTCTCCATTTCATTAACGGTTAATGAAATATTGAAATTTTTAAAAAAATTCGAAGAATACTATCCGAATTTACACAAATACACGTCGCATATTCCAATAACCAAAGAGCTCATAGAAAAAGTGGATACTGTGGTGGACCGTTTTGGCGATGTAAAAGACAGTGCTTCTCCTCTTCTTTCGGAGCTAAGACAAAGCATCAATAAACTAAAAGGCAAAATTAACTCCAGTTTTACATCAGCTTTAAATACCTATCATAATCTGGAATATCTTGATGATATTCGTGAATCAGTCGTCGAAAACAAGCGTGTTTTAGCTGTAAAAGCCATGTACAGACGCAAGGTTAAAGGTGCTATTATGGGTGGAAGCAAAACAGGGAGCATTGTGTATATAGAGCCTGAAGCAACTTTACAACATTCAAGAGAACTTAATAATTTAGAATATGAAGAAAGCGAAGAAGTTGTACGTATCTTAAAAGAACTAACAAATTTTATAAGACCTTCTCGAGAGCTTCTGGAAAATTACCAATCGTTTTTAATAACCATGGATGTTATTGCTGCAAAAGCAAAATATGCAAAATCCATGAATGCCATTCTTCCTGAAATCACCGAAGAACGCAAGATGTACTTACGAGATGCGTATCATCCACTACTCTATTTAACCAATAAAGAAAAAGGAGAAAAGACATTCCCTCAAACTATTGGCTTAGAAAAAGATAGCAGAATTATTGTCATTTCTGGACCAAATGCAGGAGGGAAAAGCATCACATTAAAAACAGTTGGTTTGTTACAAACCATGATTCAAAGTGGTATGCTAATTCCAGTACATGAGCGCAGTACTGTGTGCTTGTTTGATAGAATTCTAAGCGATATTGGAGATAATCAATCTATTGAGAACCATCTTAGTACATACAGTTATCGTTTGAAACAGATGAATTACTTCTTAAGAAAGTGTAACAATAAAACCTTATTCTTAATTGATGAATTTGGTACAGGAAGTGATCCCGAATTAGGAGGTGCTTTGGCAGAAACCTTTTTAGAAGTGTTTTATGAGCGTGAAGCTTTCGGAATAATAACAACACACTACTCTAATCTAAAGTTATTAGCAAACGAATTGCCATATATGGAAAATGCCAATATGCTTTTCAATGAAAGAAGCTTAGAACCCATGTATAAATTGGTAGTTGGCCAAGCAGGAAGCTCTTTTACGTTTGAAGTTGCACAAAAAAACGGTATTCCATATAGTTTAATAAATAAATCTAAAAAGAAAATTGAACGTGGTAAAGTACGTTTTGATGCAACGATTGCTAAACTTCAAAAGCAGCGAAGTAAACTCGAAAAAACAGAACGTTCACTCAAAGAAAATGAGAAAAAGAAATTATCTGAAGCTGACAAACTAGAAGAAATCAATGCAAAAGTTCAGAAGAAACTCGAAAGTTTTCAAGAGTTATACGATAGTAATCAACGCCTTATTTACTTGGGACAAAAAGTTAATGATATATCTGAAAAGTACTTTGAAAATAAGAAGAAACGTGAATTAATGGCTGAGTTATTTAAGTTAGTTCAAATTGAAAACTCAAAACGCAAAAAAGTCTCTGCTAAGCAAAAACGCGCTGAAAAACATAAAGAAAGACAGATAAAAGCTGAGGCTGAGAAAAAGGTTGAAGTGATTAGAAAGAAGAAAAAAGCAGCTAAAAAGATAGAAATAAAAGTAGAGAAGCCAAAACCAGTATTAAAAGTTGGAGATCGTGTAAGAATGCATGATGGAAAGGCTATTGGTAGTATAGATTCTATAGAAAAAGGAAAAGCCATAGTAAACTATGGCATTTTCACGACTAATGTTAATATGGATTTGTTAGAATTGGTTGAGGCTAAATAATACTTTCTTTTACTATTTAATCAAACATAAGACCTTTCCACCCAAATTCACCAACGGTTCTTATTTTAGGGTTGATAATTCCTTCGCCCGGAACCCATACACAATATTTATTTTCTTTAAAAAAATAAATGTTTTTGCTTGGTGAATGTGCCAACGCTGCATCTATATCCGCTGAAAAATCAACAGGCAATCCTCTCCAACCATCAATTCCTATAGTATTTATTTTTGAAATAATGCCTTTCCTAGATTGCCATACACAATATTTATTCTCTTTAAAAAAGTATATTTTTCCGTTAGTGGGATGTGCTAATGCAGCGCTTAAATCTTTGCAAAAATACTTTGGCAGATTACTCCAGCCATCGACACCTATTTTACCCACTTTTGTTATTTTTTTCTTTGCTAAATTCCAAACACAGTATTTATTTCCTTTAAAGAAGTAAATTTTTCCGTTAGTAGGATGTGTGAAAGCTGCATCTATATTTTTTTGAAATTCTACAGGTAATGATTTCCAGCCATCTTTAGCTATCTTTCTTCTACTTGTATTCGTTTTTATAGTTTTTACTCCTTTACCAGGTTCCCATTTTATATAATTTGATTCACCAAAGAAATAAGATACTTTATTTGGGTGCATTAATGCGGCATCAATCTTATCTATACTACTGTTATAGCGAAGTCTATTCCAGTTGTCCATAAGGGCAATATAAACACCATTATCTTCCATACGTAAAAGGGTCTCACTATTTTTAAGTTGTGCTGTGTTGGTATAATTTAATGAGCCTGCAAAGACTAACTTTTTACGTTTTACTTCAGAGCCATTTGGATAATATGCATCTACCAGCATATACTTACTATGAATTTTTCGTTCTTTACCAAAACCAATCGGAGAGGCTTTTAGATATTTAACCTTAACATTGGAGTTACTGAGTAAGGTTTCAACCTTTAAGTAATTACTAACCCAAGTCTTCCCTTTTTTGCCTTTTTTCATTTCTTCTTTTCGATTGAAAGTTCTAACTAAAGCCATCACATTATTTTTTTTGTTTTTTGCGATATCAACCAACTTCTGCGCTGTTTCTATATCCGTAAAATCACCTATGGCAATCCGGATATCTACTGGACCTTTAGCTTGGTGCTCGAGTACATTGTTAAGAATTGATGGCATTAATCTACCTGGCCTCGGAAAATCATATGATTTTATTCGACCAAATTTTTTATCATTATCATAAATTGGAAAGGACTCATTTTTAATCTTAGATTTTGTTTTTGCAATATCCTTTTTTAAACGATTAAATTTCTTCAAGTTATAATCATAGAAACTTTTATCGCCATAATAAATAATCATCTGATTAGCTTGGCTATATTGGGTTTTAACGATATTAGCCGATGACTGAATCACCACGTAGTTTAACTCTTTGCCATTAAGCTCCTTTAAAACATCACTATTATTAAATTTAAGTTTACTGAATAAAAAAGTTTTATCGTGAAACTTTGGATTCGCCTTTACTTTTTTCCCAGGAGCTTTAAATTTTGGATAGAAACTTTGAATTCCACCCGCGTCAAACTTTGCTGAAAGATCACTAATAATTTTCTTGTCGATATAATCAATATCAAAAGCCACCTCAGCATTGGCATTCTTTGCTTGCACATTATTGACTAATGATTCAATTAACGCCACTGGCGTATTTTTTACCTTTGGGGCATCGTCTAAATGCCACATATAAATGGCAATATTGACATCGGATTCTTGAGTAATTGCGTTAAAACAATCATTATACGCATCGTGAATAGTAGGGTCAATTCCACTGGCCGTATTAAACGGATTGCTAGTTACAACCAGCATCTTTAATGCATTTTCGGTTATTTCTGGTTCAGATGTCTCTTCTTTTGGTAATGGAACTTGTGGATATACGCCACAACCCATACAGAGGAGGAAAATCCCTAAACTATATAAATAGATCTTTTTGCTAATGTTAAATAGTATTTTCATTTCAATTGGTTTTTGGAGTAACTACTTAACGGATACGCTCAACAGAAAACCACACAAACATATTTATACCATCAAATTCAGTGAGTTGAAATCCTATTGGAAATGGGTTTCTAGCATCGGTAAAATCAATAAACTTTTGTGCTAAAAAAAAACCTGAATTATTACCCAAATAATCATCGTCATTACCATCAGGATCTTTATCGTATAGTTGCGAATAAAAGCCGAACTTGGCACCATTCTGCATTTCTTCTTCTGTAAGGGTAACCGTATACTCAGAACCTTCTGAGTTAATCAAGAATGCTTCTGTACCAACAGAATCAAAAAAATCGCGGTTTCTCTCCCATAAAATGAACTCTTCGCTTTCTCCATCAACAGTAATAGTTGAACTCATTCGTCCGTAAAGCTCTAAAGCGTCTCCTTCGGTCTCAGGAAATTCTTGTACCGAAATAGAATCTGCTTTTATAGTAAATGTTTCTGTACGTACTTGTGGTACACTGTCATCACTACTGCAAGCAATGATTAATAAGAAAAGTAAAAAAATAAAAAAAGTAAATTTTAGTGTTTTCATAATATTTCGTTTTGTGGTTATTTCTTTTGTAGCAATCTTAAATTGGTAAGTCTGCAGCCTTATCCAAAATAAGACACCACAAAATTGATTATATCGATTGTTCGATACTCCAAAACTAGACCTGAAAGCAACTAAAATCAAATTTTTGACATGGACAAAGTATGGACACGTGCCATAAAGTATCTATAGACAGGACAATATTTAATTTACTTAAATTATTGATTTTCAATAAAATAAATAGCATATCTAGCAAATTTTCATGGACAAACCATAGACTATTCACTTTTTTATATAGATAGACATCGGAATTGAAGTAAAATAACTTGCAATAATGTTTAACTTAGTTATCTAGAAATTACTATTATGAAAGCATCATTTTTTTCCACCCTTATTTTATTATTATCTATGGCTTCACAAGCTCAAAATCAAAAAACCATAGATAGTTTAAAACTTTTACTTCAAAAGCATCAAGCTGAGGATTCATTAAGAGTAGATATTTTGACTCATCTTCATGAAAATATCATGTTTTCAAAACCAGAAGAAGCAAAAAAATATGCTTTAGAAGAATTAAGAATTTCTGAGAAAATTAAAATGCCATTTGGTATAGCAAAGGGTAATATGCATCTAGCAGATTATTATATGAATAAAAGTGTCTCGGATTCTGCAGTTTTCTATTACAATCGAGCGAAAGAAATATTTATGAAAATCAATCATAGTCGTGGTGTTGTTTTTGTTAATTATTCACTCGCAGGTATTATGCAATCTCAAGGTAATTATGATGAAAGTATAGGCTTATTAAACGAAAATTTACATTTGATTGATAAAAATGAAACAAATGAAATTGGTAAAATAAAATTTAGTGCTGGTTCATTCCATTCACTAGCAGCAATATATATGGCAAAAGGCGATTACAAATTAGCACTCATTAACGCAACAAAAGCACTGGACATGTTTAATGAAGTTAATGATGTAACAAGAGCTGCCGATACCAACAAGCTTTTAGGAGATTTAGAAAGTCTTCAAGAAAATTATAATGAATCTTATAACTATTATTTGAATGCTATAAACGTTTATAAAGAACAGAATGATGTGTTCTATTTAGCTGACACCTATAATGCAATTGGTAGAGTACTAATCTTATTAAATCAATTAGACGAAGCTGAAAGCTATCAAAAACAATCCGTTGATTTATCTCGTAAAAATCAGGACAATGCAACTTTGGCGGCTGCACTAAGAGACTATGGTGATATTTTAATTAATCAAAATCAACTAGACCAAGCTTCATTAGTACTTAAAGAAAGCAAAAGTATTGCCGAAAAAGAAGATATCAAACTAAGTATTATTAATGTTCAAAAAAGCCTTGCAAAGATTTCATTAAAAAGGAAACAATATACGACAGCAATCAATCAACTAACCAATGGATTAGAAATTGCCGAGGAAATTGGTGCAATGCCACACGTACAGGAATTGTTAGAAATGCAATCAGAAGTCTATCAAAAATTAAATTTAAATAAGGAAGGACTTATTAGTCTTCAACAATCAAAAAAAATAAATGACAGTTTATTCAATATTAAACAATCACAGCAGTTTGAAGAACTAAGTATTATCTATGAAACGGAAAGAAGAGAAACAGCACTAAAGATACAAGAAGATGAAATTAAAACTCTTAACGTCCAGGCTAAAAATGACAAACTGACTAAAACACTATATGGCATAGGAATGTTTTCATTTCTGACTATTGCTGGTCTCCTCTATTTTGGATTTAAACAACGTATAAAGAAAAATAAAATAGAACGCGAAAAACAAGAAGAAATTTACAAGAAAGAGATTGAATACAAGAAAAAGGAACTTGCATCACAAACCTTGCATCTTGTACAAAAGAGCACGTTTATCCAAGAGCTCAAGGAAAACTTGGAAAAGATTAAGAAATCTCCTGAGTTGTTTAAGGTAGAGTTTAGACGATTAGTCTTGCTTCTTAAAAAAGAAAGCGCTGAAGATAAAGATTGGGAAATATTTAAAAGCTATTTCTCAGAAGTTCATAATAATTTTGATCAAAAAATTAAATCGATTGCACAAGATATTTCAGAAAAAGAAATAAGATTAGCTTCATTTTTACGTATGAATTTAACAACAAAGGAAATTGCCTCTATGCTTAATGTTCTTCCTGATAGTGTGCTAAAGTCAAAATATAGATTAAAGAAAAAACTAGGTTTGGAAAAGGAACAAGATCTAAATGAATATTTGAATGCTCTCTAATTAAGTCGTATTTTTACAATGTGATAGAAGGACTTCCTAAAAGCAAACAACTAATACTCTTTGATGGTGTTTGTAACCTTTGTAACTCTAGCATTAATTATGTTATAAAACATGACAAACATGATGTGTTTATGTTTGCACCATTACAAAGTGTTGTAGGAAATGAAATCATTGCGAAATACAATTTAGACACCTCTAAAACAGATTCAATACTACTCTATTCCGAAGAAAAAGGTTTAAAAATTAAATCTTCAGCTGCATTAGCCATTTCATCTAAACTAGGATTTCCAAGGAATTTACTAGGCTTTTTTTATATCGTTCCGAATTTTATAAGAAATTGGGTATATGATTATGTAGCTAAAAATCGCTACAAATGGTATGGGAAAAAAGATGCTTGTATGATACCAACTCCTAAACTCCAAGCGAAGTTTTTAACAAAGGCAAAGCCTTAAGTTTTAACAACTTAAGGCTTCTTTAACATCTAACGCAATTGACACGGTAAATAGTTAATCTTAGCACATTTATTTTGGTTGTTGTAAATATAAATAGGTTTTTATTTGCAGGGCAATATTCTCGTTAAAACCAATAATTTAATAGTTGAATATAAAATCACTTCTTTTTATAATTGAAACTAATTCGATTTCAGCTATTTATAACTTAATAATTTGACTATTTTTAACCATAACTAAAAACTCATATTATGAAAAAATCATTCTTTAATTTAGCATTAGGTATATTAATAGTAGGCTCTCTTGCTTTTAGTAATGTTGAAAAAAAACCAACTCCAGTTGATAATCCAGTTGATAATTATCTGAGTGAGATTAATGGTGTAAAAGCCTATACTTTAGAAATTGCTGAAGCTATGCCAGCAGATAAATACACGTTTAGACCTCATGATTCGGTAAGAAGCTTTGGTGAGCAAATGGCACATCTTGGCATGTCTTCAAAATTTTTGTTGGACATGTTTATAAATGGCGAACCCATGCCAACCGACCCAGAAGTTTTTGCGAATATTGGAAGAATGGAAAAAGAAATAGGTGCTTCAAAAGAAGCTTGTATTAAAGTAATTACCGAAGCTTTTGATGCACTTACAGCAACTTACAAAAGTATGAATGCTGAAAATTTAGACGATACTTTTGTTATTCCTTTTGATCCTAAACAACCCAGTTTTTCAAAAGAGAAAGGCTTCCAATTTATTTACGAACATATTGCGCATCATCGTGGTCAAGCATTGGTTTCACTAAGAATGCAAGGTATTAAAGCACCTCCATACAGGTTGTATTAAATTTATAAAAACAGATTTAAAAATAAGTGTGTCTCTATCAAATTTTAGAGGCACGCTTAATTTTTATACAAAATTAAAACAACTTTTAAAGGGTACTAAGAAATTAATGATTTTAAAATAAAATCTACCGTTTTATTGGTATTTTTGTTTTCTTGAAAAGAATCTGTAAAATGCTTTGGCTTAACAGCTAGTCCTTTGTCTATTAAATATTCAATCGTATCAATGTGTTCTAAAGACACTTTTCCTGTTAGTAGTAATCCCAAATCCTTTCCCGATTCGTAATAATCAATCACTTTTTTTAATCCAGACAGATATAAATAATCCTTGGTAAAACCGCCACCACGATGTGCTCTAACTGTTATGTGAAAAGCATCTTCCCTATTTAAATCATGTGTATTATGTAGTAATCTAAATGTTTTTGAAAACGAGTAACCTTTCGCAAGACTATTTACAGCAATAACACGATAAGCCAATTCACGTAGCCTCTTAATGGTTAAATTTCCAGACATGTATTCACTAAACACTGCCAAACCTTCTTGAGTTTCTACATTGTTTGGGAAACCATGCGAAAATATTTTAAGAGGATGCAACAAACCATTCATGGTTGTTACCATGTGTACTCCAATTTCATGGTTGGTAAGAATCCCAATTTCGTTTTTACTAAAGGTGTGCTTATTATTAAGTACTAAGGTTTTTGTGTTATTAAGAACCATTGCTATGGCTCCCATAGTAGAAGAATACTTTATATTATAAGTAAAATCATACCTTCCTGAATATTCCCTAAAGATGGTTTCAGTTTCTTTGGGTGAAAATTTTGGTTTAAAATGCTCTGCGTCATAATCTGCGTCAAAATGAAGTATAAACTTAGCATTTTCCACATCTTTTTCGGTTGGTGTCCCGAATGAATGCAGGCTGTTGTAGTAAAACTTCTTGCCACTGCCAATAGTTTCAATACTTTGAATAAGACCAGAATAGAAATAGATGATTTCTTCATACAAATCTCTTATTTTTTCATCTTCAATGCGCTCAATTGGTAATGAGAAAAACTCACGATGAAGGTTAAATTTATCAAAATCAATGTTTGGATAATGAAAAACAGGATTAGTCAAATATTTTGAAGCAAAGAATTTTTCCTTTTCACTTTCTATATTAACAGGATTGACATAAGAAAGCAGTTCAATCTTTTTTACTAGCTTATCTAAATACTTATCTATTTTAAATAATGTTTCTGTATCTGTTCTTGTCCCTTGCTTCATTAAGTAATTATTTACTGTGCTTTTTCACAAATGCTTTGGCGTGTTCTGGAAGTTTATCTCGTAACTGTTTTTCGACACTATTAACGACTTCTGGGAACATGATTTGCTCATATTCATCGCAATAAATTTTTGCGATTTCAGTAGCCAAAACTAGTGTATTTTTAAAACTATTGGTAATAAATTTCAGGAAATATCCATTGCCAAAAAAAGTGTTGTTAATTAATGCTGTGCTTTTTATATTGTTTGGAAGCTCAATTTTAGATAGACTATGTCTCCAGCTTTCAATATCTTCACCAAAGCGTTTATTGTCAACATTGCTAGTTCCTAAATTCCAAGTTGGTACTTCCCTATCCCAACGTTTCCAGTTATAACTGTGCATATCATACACAATAGCAACTCCAAATTTTGCTTCAATTGTTTCAATTAAGGCATGCACAACTTTGTAAAATGCTTTATGTTTGGTTAAAGATTTTTGCTTTTGATGTTCTAATAAAGGTGTTTTCCAGAGTTGTTTTCCCCAAGCCGTTTCAAAAACAGCTTCTTCTGGTGGTCGGTTTAAATCGTATTCAAATCGCGAATCACATCCAGCTATTACAATTGGGTGTGAGATAGTCATGCTTTTGGTTTCAGGGTCTTCTTCGTACCATCTGTCGTATTCTGTATGTAAACAATTATCCCAGAGTTCTTTTCTGAATTGATGGCCATCATGAATAGCAGCACATACATAAGGTACATATTCATCGATTTTTAAAGTGAACGAATAATCTGAAGCTACGGCATGAAAGGTTTGTAGTGATTTAATCTTTTTAATAATAGTTTCTAAGGACAACCTTTCCATTTCAACTCAATAATTTTTTAAGGAATAAAAACATATTGCGCTCTAAAATATCGTATTCACCATCGCTTAAAAACAAGGTTTTAATATCATTGAATAATAATTTTAAATCATCTGCATCATAATTATGCTCTTTAACACCTTGCATAATTTTTTGAATGCTTTGATAATCGTTATCCTTGTCAAACTCATCATGGATTTTTTGAAAAGTTTGCATATCTACCTTAGAGATTATGACATTCCTTTCTTTATTATCCTCTTCAAAGTTTGAATGTGCTGTATAAAGCAAAATATAAGCTACTAATTCTTTTTTGGTCCAGTGTGTTTGTGCCATAATTATTATGTTGTTAATGATCCATACTCAGTCCATGAACCATCATAAACCGAAACGTCGTTTTTATCAATTAATTCTGCTCCTAAGGCCAAAATACACGCTGTAATTCCAGAGCCACATGAAAATACAAGGTGTTGATTTAATGCATTTACTTTATCAAATTCCTTAGCAATATTGCCTTCTGATTTAAAACAATTTCCATCTAATAACTCTGGAAATGGAATATTCACAGAATTGGGAATATTACCACTTCTTAAACCTTTTCTAGGCTCAGGAGCTAATCCTTTAAAACGGTTTTCAGAACGTGCATCGATAATTAAATGATTTTTGTTTTTAGATGACTCTTGAATATCTTTAAAAAACTTAAACGCTTTTGGATTAAAATGTGCTACAAAATTTCCATTAGATCTGGAATTGCTCTTTTTATTTTCAACCTTATAACCATTAGCAATCCACTCTGGTAATCCACCATCTAAAACAGCTACATTTTTAAAACCAAATGCTTTAAACAAATACCAAGCTCTTGCGCTTGAATAAACGCCTTTATCATCATATACTACAATAATACTATCATTATTTACTCCAAGTCTTTGAGCCTCTTTTGTGAATTGCTCTTGTAAAGGAACCGTATTTGGGAATGGTGCATTGGTATCGCTGAACACATGCTTAATATCAAAATACTGCGTGTTTTGAATTTGAAAAACCTCGACTTCATTAGCATTTGAGGTGACTTTATTCATACTAGCATCAAAGATGAGCAAGTTGTCATCATTTAAATGGTTATGCAACCACTTAACTGAAACTAAAGATTTTGGTAAATAACTATTAGCCATAAATTTTTTAGATTATTCAATACTGCAGATGCGAACTAATTAGGCGTCTTCAACTGTTTTTCTAAGTCTTGTACGTCTATCAAACGCCTGAAGCTTGTCTATGACTTTGCTTTCAAGGAAATCTATTACTTTCTCTTCAACCTTAACTTTAGGTTTATATACTTTGTTTATATAAGTGATTCCGCCTGGAGACATGACATTTACTTCAACAAGTTTACCACCAATCACATCAATACCAACAAAGTACAATCCATCATTTACCAGTTTAGGCCCAATTTGTTTACACAGTGCTTTTTCGGCCTTAGTTAATGTGTGCTTTTGAACGCTTCCACCAGCTGAAACATTAGAACGATGGTCGTCTGAACCTGGAACACGTTTCATAGCACCAACTGGTTCACCATTAAGTAGTAAAATTCTAATATCACCTTGGTCTGCACCTTCTATATAATCTTGAAGGATTACATAATTTGAAACACCATCTGATCCAGTGATATAAAAATCCAGTAAGGAGTTGATATTATTCATCGCAGACTTTTCAATAAGGATGACACCAGAACCGCCAAAACCATTTAATGGTTTAAGTATCATTTTATCTGATTCAGACTCTTTAATCTGTTTAATTAAATAATCCTTGTTTTTTGAAACATGGGTTGCTGGAATAATATTGCTATGTGCATCGCCAAAAGCCGCTGTGTATAATTTATTATTGGCTTCACGCATGCCTTCAAGTGAGTTGATAATAAAAACATCATCCTTTACAGAATCCAGAAAGTTGAGCATTATTGGGTCTAATGGTGGATTTGCCCTAAAAAAAATGGCATCAAATCCAGCGAGAGGCAACATTTCTTCTCTTAGTTGAGCTTTATTATAAAAGGTCTTTAATCCGTTTGGTATTTTTTCCATTCTACCTATAACAGTGCAAAACGCATTGGTCACACTATTTCTTATGGTTAAATTAGCAGGTGTACACATGGCTACACCATGACCACGTTTGGCGCATTCTTTAATTAATGCCAGACTTGTGTCATTCTCAGCATCAATGTCTTCCCAAGGATACATTATAAAACAAACATTCATCTTCTTTTGTTTTAGTTGATTTATAAAATTCTATTTTACTTCGTCATAATGGTCATCCCAATTTTTCACTTTTGGTTCGCCCAATTTTCCAACCGATTTTGCAACAAGCATGGACACCATAGCATCACCAGTAACATTCACGACTGTTCGTGCCATATCCAAAGGCCTGTCAACAGCAAATATTAAAGCTAAACCAATTGGTAATAATTCTGGTGGAAGACCAACCGATTCGAGTACTATAACAAGCATTACCATTCCAGCACCTGGTACTGCAGCACTGCCAATAGATGCTAATAAAGCAGTCAAAACAATCGTAATTTGATCACCAAAAGTAAGGTCTAAACCTAATGCTTGGAAAATAAATACGGCAGCTACTGCCTGATACAAACTTGTACCATCCATATTTATGGTTGCTCCAACTGGCAATACAAAACTTGATACTTCCTTATCAACACCTATATGTTCTTCAACACGCTCCATGGTTACTGGAAGCGTTGCTGCACTACTACTTGTTGAGAATGCCAATAATTGTGCGGGACTAATTTCTTTTAAAAACCAGAACGGGTTTTTCTTGGTGACTGTTGCAACAATAATTGTATAAAAAATAATCATTAGAGCCAGTCCAAGAATAACAACTCCTGCATATTGTGTCAAGGCAATAAGAATATCAGGATCATCAGAAGACACCACAACACTCGCTAATAATGCAAACACTGCATAAGGTGCAGTAAGCATTATTAAGTCAACCATTTTCAATACGACATCATTAAGTGAATCAAAAATATTTTTTAAAGGTTCTGCCCTTTTTTCACCTATGAGAAGCATCGATATTCCCAAAAATATTGAAAAGAAAATCACTTGTAGCATTAAGCCATTGTCACTCATAGCTTTGAACGCATTGTCAGGCACCATGTCTTCCAAAAATTGTAAAGGCCCACTTTCAACCTGTTTGCTAGCCTCAGCTATTTTACCTTGTACACTACTATTTTGAGCATAAGTATTTGATAATTTGGCTACAGTTTCTTCTGAAACCCCATCTCCAGGTTGCAATACATTAACTAGCATTAACCCAATAGAAATTGCTATAACAGTGGTAATTACATAGGTTACTATGGTACGAATACCAATACTTTTAAATTTAGAAATGTCCTTTAAATCTGATATTCCTTTTATTAACGATGCCAATATTAATGGAATAGCTATCAATTTTAATAGCTTTACAAAAATGCTTCCTAAAGGCTTGATCCAATCATCAGTAAATTCTTTTCCTCCATCAACTTGAAGCATGATGAAACCAAAGATGAGACCTAAAAGCATTCCTATTAATATTTGCCAATGTAATGCGAGTTTTTTCATATTATTATCCTGCGCAGACAGGAACCTTATTAAATTAAACTTAAATTTTTATTAAATACATAAATGAACTTATTAACCATGAGACTATTTCTTGTTAAGGAGTGTATAATCTGCCAATACCAAAGCTGCCATAGCCTCTACAATTGGAACAGCTCTTGGAACAACGCAAGGATCATGACGCCCTTTGCCTTGCATTTCTAAAACATTCCCCTTAGTATCTATGGTGTCTTGTTTTTGCATAATGGTAGCAACAGGCTTAAAAGCGACCCTAAAATAAATGTCCTCTCCATTACTTATACCTCCTTGAATACCACCAGATAGGTTTGTTTTTGTGCTGCCATCTTCGTTAAAGATATCATTATGTTCGCTACCTTTCATTTCAACACCGCAAAATCCGCTTCCATATTCAAAGCCTTTTACAGCGTTAATTGAAAGCATAGCTTTACCCAATTCGGCATGTAGCTTATCAAATACAGGTTCACCTAATCCAATAGGAACATTTTGCAACACGCATGTAACGGTTCCACCAATGGTATCGCCTTCTTTTCTAATGTCTTTGATTCGAGCTATCATTTTTTTAGCAATCGCTACATCAGGACAGCGCACAGCATTGGATTCGATTTTTGAAAAATCCAGCTCTTGATAAGGTTTGTTGATGTTTATTTTTCCAACAGACGACGTAAAAGCATGTATTTTTACATCCTTTAAAAATTGTTTTGCAATAGCACCAGCTACAACCCTACAAGCTGTTTCCCGTGCTGAGCTTCGACCGCCTCCTCTATAGTCACGAACACCATATTTTTTATGGTAAGTGTAATCTGCATGACTAGGTCTGTACACATCTTTTATATGTGAGTAATCCTTAGATTTTTGATTGGCATTTTTAATTACAAAACCAATTGGAGTTCCTGTGGTTTGTCCTTCAAAAATTCCTGACAGAAATTCTACCGTATCAGGTTCTTTACGTTGTGTGACGATTTCAGATTGTCCAGGTTTTCGTCTATTCATTTCATTTTGAATAGCATCCATATCCAAATGAAGTCCAGCTGGGCAACCATCAATTACTCCTCCAATTGCTGTTCCATGAGATTCGCCAAAAGTAGTTAGCTTAAAAAGGGTTCCGAAGGAATTTCCTGCCATTTAAATATATTTTACGCTAATGTAAATGTATTATTAGAGAAATAAAAACTTATTTTGAGGACTACTTTGATGTATCTTCCCAGTTATTTTTTTTTCTGAGTGATTTATACCATTTTACACCTAACATCAATAAAATTGAAATTACAAGAATGCCTACAACTCCATAAACCCAACTAAAGCTATCTTTTAAAACTACAAGAAAAACACAGGCAAAAAGTATTATTGTGGCTACTTCATTCCAAATTCGCAATCCTATAGAAGACATTTTAAGTTTGCCTTCTTGGGTTTGTTTATACATTTTGTGACAAATAAAATGGTATATAAAAAGAAATGCCACAAATATCAATTTCAATTTCATCCAACCCATTTGCAAATACGATGGCATTAAAATAAGCATCCATATAGCAAAAATAGTTGCAAGAATTGCTGAAGGCCAAGTAATAATTAACCAAAGCCTTTTAATCATTAATTTGTATTGTGGAATTAGAATATCTGAAACATTTTTTGGTTTTTCTTCAGACTCCTTAAAATAAATAAATAGCCTAACAATATAGAACAAGCCAGCAAACCAAGTAGTTATAAAAATTATATGCAGTGCTTTTATATAAGGGTAATAATCCATTATAAATATATTATTGTGCCCAGTTATTTATCCAACTTGAAATTACTTTTGCCCAATCATCATTATCGTTAAGGCATGGTATGGTATTAAAGTGTTCGCCATTATTTTCCTTAAAAGATTCTTTTGCTTCGATGCCTATTTCTTCTAGTGTTTCTAAACAGTCTGACACGAATGCTGGTGTTACAACCGACAAGTTTTTTATTCCTTTATTTGGAAATCCAGCAATAGTTTGGTCTGTAAAAGGCTGTAACCATGGATCGACACCTAACCTAGATTGAAATGAAGTACTATAACTACCTTCTTTTAAACCTAATTTCTCTGCCACTAATTTGGTAGTTGTATAGCATTGATGTCTATAACAAAACTCATGTGCTTTTGAAGGTGTTTCACAGCACTTTGCATTTATTTTACAATGCTGTTTTGTAACATCTGATTTTCTAATATGTCGTTCGGGAACTCCATGATATGAAAACAATAAATGTTCTGGTTTATTAACTTCTAAATCCTTCTTTATAGTATTGCTTAATACATTAATATAAGATTCGTCATCGTAAAAAGCTGGCCATATTTTAAGTGTAACTTCAGGGAATTTTTTGCTTATTATTTCATTTGCTAAAACGCTAATTGTTTCGGTTGTAGCCATCGCAAATTGTGGATACAACGGCAAAAGAAATATTTCTGTGACTCCCTTATTCACTAAAGACGCAATACCGCTCTCCAATGAAGGGTTACCATAGCGCATTGCCAGTTCAATAGGCATGTTTGTATTGGCAGCAACTTTAGATCTTAACCGTTGAGATAGTACAATTAAGGGCGAACCCTCTTTCCACCAAATTTTTTTATAGGCAGCAGCCGACTTTTTTGGTCTTGTGTTAAGTATAATGCCTCTTACTATAAAAGTTCTAAGCCAATAAGGCACATCTATTACACGTTCATCCATCAAAAATTCGTCCAAATATTGTTTTACATCTTTTGTAGATGTACTATTTGGTGAGCCAAGATTTACCAATAAAGCACCTTTCATTTATAATTAAATTCAAAATTTCTAGCTGGTAAAAATACTATTTTTATATAATAATCTAATGGAATTTTAGCTATTATAAACAAAGTCAAATTAAAATTAGCTCTTTTTATTTATTTTAACATGATTACCGCTTTATCGTGTATTTTTTTAAGGCATAAAAAATCAATTTGTTTAGATTAAATCTAAATAGACTGCTTGAATCACTAATATTTATGCTGTTTTTATGACATTTGTCATGTTATTTTAAAAAACAAGTTTAACCGTTATTAATTTAACTTTAAGCGATACTTTTTTTTCTATAATTTAGATACTTTTGATTCGTCAAACACAGATTAATGCAAAAGCAAGGTTCGGAATTACACTATAATTTTTACCAAATTGGTCTTAATTATCAAAAAGCAGATGAAAACACAAGAGGCTTATTTAGCTTAGATGATTCTTCACAAAAATTATTATTGAAAAAAGCACTTGAAGAAGGTATAGATGGACTACTTGTTATTTCTACATGTAACCGAACCGAATTGTATGGTTTTGCAAAACACCCATATCAATTAATAAAATTACTCTGTGATCATACCAAAGGAACATTATCGAATTTTGAAAATGTATCGTATGTTTATAAAAACTCTGAGGCCATAAAAAATTTATTTCACGTTGGTGGTGGCTTACAAAGTCAAATTTTAGGTGATTTCGAAATTATTAGTCAAATTCGCCATAGTGCTATTCGTTCAAAAGAAGCTGGTTTACTTAATTCATTTTTAGAGCGTTTAATAAATGCTGTTATACAAGCTAGCAAGCGTGTAAAGAACGAAACCGAACTCAGTTCTGGAGCAACATCGGTTGCATTTGCATCTGTTCATTATATTTTTAATTCTATAGAAAATGTAGATGATAAAAATATTTTATTGTTTGGAACCGGAAAAATTGGTCGCAATACCTGCGAAAATTTAGTAAAGCATAGCAATAATCACATAACACTTATTAATAGAACTAGAGAAAAGGCCGAAAAAATTGCTGGAAAATTCAATCTTAGTGTAAAAGATTTTTTAGAATTAGAAACCGAAGTAAAAAAATCGGACATTCTTATTGTTGCAACAGGAGCACAAAATCCAACTATTACAAAATCAATGATACCTAAAGATAAGCCTATGCTTATATTGGATTTATCAATTCCAAAAAACGTATCCAATGATATTTTAGAGTTAGAAAATGTAAATTTGATTTCAATTGATGAATTATCTAAAATGACCGATCAAACACTTCAAAAGCGACAAGCTCAAATTCCGGCAGCGCATCAAATAATTGACGAAGTATATCAAGAATTTACACAATGGATTGAAAACAGAAAGTTTGTACCAACACTTCATGCTTTAAAAAATAAATTAGAAACCCTAAAAAACAACGAAATAATTGCTGCTAGAAAATCCCTTAATGGTAGTTTTAGCGAGCAACAAGCAGAGTTAATTGGTAATAAAATTATTCAAAAAATCACCAATCAATTAGCACATCATCTCAAAAAGGAAGTTCACAATTCAAAAGAAAACATTGAGGTTATAAAGCGAATGTTTCAACTAGAAGATTCCAACAGCAATGTCTAGAGTAATTAGAATTGGCACTAGAGATAGTCAACTTGCCCTTTGGCAGGCAAATACAGTTAAAGACCTTATAGAAAACCTTGGTTACAAAACTGAGTTGGTGCCACTTAAATCTACTGGCGATATAATACTTCACAAACCTCTATATGAGCTAGGGATTACTGGAATTTTTACTAAAACATTAGATATTGCAATGCTTAATGAAGACATTGATATTGCAGTTCATTCCCTAAAAGATGTTCCAACAATCTTACCAAAAGGTATAGTACAAGCCGCAGTACTTATAAGAGGCAATAATAAAGACTTACTAGTTTGTAAAGATTCAGATGCTTTTCTAAGTACCAAAAATGCTGTTATTGCAACAGGTAGTTTAAGGAGAAAAGCCCAGTGGTTACATAAATATCCAAGTCATAAAATTACAAACCTAAGAGGGAATGTTAATTCTAGATTACAAAAATTAAAAGACAATAATTGGGATGCAGCTATTTTTGCTGCTGCTGGTTTAGAGCGTATTAATATACTCCCAAAAAATGCAATAGAATTAGATTGGATGATACCTGCTCCTTCACAAGGTGCAATAATGATAACTGCATTGGCCGATGATAATTATAGCTTAAATGTTTGTAAGCAACTAAACGATAAACCTTCAGAAATATGTACTTATGTTGAGCGTTCATTCTTAAATACGTTAGAAGGTGGTTGTACTGCTCCCATTGGAGCTTATGCAGACATTAAAAACAATAACACCATAACACTTGAAGGTGTTTTATTAAATGAAAATGGTACAGAAAGAATCCATGTAAAAAAATCATCTACATTAGATAATTATAAAAGTTTAGGTAAAGAAGCTGCGCATTATATATTAGATAATGGTGGATTAAAAATAATGTCGCAATTAAAAACACAAAAACAAACTCGAACCATTTATTCTTCAAGGGAATTAAACCAAACACAACAACAATTAATAAGCAAATCTATTGTTATTAAACAATCCAATGCGATCACTGTAGATTTATGTAAAATTGATAGTACAGTTTTAACATCTGAAAACGAAAATATTATAATAACTAGTAAAAATACTGTTAAATCATTACTTAAAAATAGAGGAGATAATGAGCTTTATTTCAATAATATATATTGCGTTGGAAGACGAACCAAAAAATATATAGAAACTCATAATATTGGCACAATAAAACATACTGCAAATAATGCAGAAGAACTAGCAAATTATATTAAGGATCATACAAATATTAATAAAGCAACATATTTTTGCAGCAATGTAAGGTTAGATGCGCTACCTTCAATTTTAAAAAAGAGTAACATTAAACTCAATGAAGTAGTGGCATACAAAACAACATATAACTCACCCAAGCTAAGCCAACAAATAGATGGAGCTATGTTTTATAGTCCATCCACAGTAAACAGTTTTATAGTTAATAACAAAACAAATTGTATAGCATTTTGCATTGGCCCAAGCACTGCAAAAGAAGCCCAAAAGTATTTTAAAGAAGTAAGAATAGCCAAAGTGCCTACCATAGAAAGCGTAATAGAACTAATAAACGAGCATTATGTTTAGTAGAACAAGACCATTAAGAAAAAATGAAAGCATAAGGCGTTTAGTTAAAGAAACGCATCTATCTATAGACAATCTTGTATATCCATTATTTATTGAAGAAGGTAACAATATTGAAACCGAAATACCTTCAATGCCAGGAATAAAGCGTTTCTCTTTAGATACAATAACAAAAGAATTAGATGAAGTAGTTAAATTAAACATACCAGCAGTACTACTTTTTGGGATTCCTTCAAAGAAAGATGAAATAGGAGCTGAAACCTGGAACGACGAAGGAATTATTCAACAAACAATTAAATTTATTAAAGCCAATTACCCAAGTTTATATGTTATAACAGATGTATGCTTTTGCGAATACACATCTCATGGTCATTGTGGAATTATTCACAATAACGATTTAGATAATGACAAATCGCTTGTAAATTTAGCTAAACAAGTAATATCGCATGCAAAAGCAGGAGCAGACATGGTTGCACCTTCAGGGATGTTAGATGGTATGATACAAACCATAAGAACTGCGTTAGATGCTAATGAGTTTTACAATATTCCTATCATGTCGTATGCTGTTAAATACGCATCAGCTTTTTATGGCCCATTTAGAGATGCAGCAAACTCAGCGCCTTCATTTGGTGATAGACACACCTACCAAATGGATCCTGCCAATCGAATCGAAGCACTTAGAGAAGCAAAGATAGACGAAGTTGAGCAAGCTGATATCCTAATGGTAAAACCAGCACTCTCCTATCTGGATATTATTAGGGATTTAAAAAACAACTTTAATAAACCAATAGCTTGCTATAATGTAAGTGGCGAATATGCAATGATTAAAGCAGCTTCAGAAAAAGGATGGATAGACGAAGAACGCGTTATGATGGAAAGTTTATTATCTATGAAACGCGCAGGAGCAAGCATAATTATTACCTATTTTGCTAAAGATGCTGCTAAAATATTACAATAATTATGAGCTTAGACAAATCAAAACAATTATACAACAAAGGGCAAAAACACCTAGTAGGAGCTGTAAATTCACCAGTTAGAGCATTTCAATCTGTAGGAGGAACACCTTTATTTATTAAAAGAGCCAAAGGAAGCAAAATAATCGATGTTGATGGTAACACTTATGTTGATTTAGTACAATCCTATGGCCCAATGATTCTTGGTCACCAACACAAAAAAGTAGATAATACTGTTAGAAAAGCATTAAAAAAAGGCTACACTTTTGGTGCAACCTCAAAAGGCGAGCTTAAATTGGCTAAGCTAGTTTGTAATGCCTTTCCAGGAATGGACAAAGTGAGATTTGTAAACTCTGGTACAGAAGCTGTTTTAAGTGCTATTCGCTTGGCAAGAGCCTATACTAGTAAAAACCAAATAATAAAGTTTTCGGGTTGTTATCATGGTCATTCAGATGCGTTATTAGTTGCAGCAGGTTCTGGGATAGCAACTTTAAGTATACCTGGAAGCAAAGGTGTGCCTATTGAAGCTGTAAAAAACACACTAATTGCAGAATATAATAATCTTGAAAGTGTACAATCTCATATTAATAATTCTAAAGACATTGCTGCAGTAATTATTGAACCAATTGCAGGAAACATGGGAGTTATTAAGCCTTCGGATGAATTTATAAAAGGTTTGCACAACATAACAAAACAAAACAACATACTATTAATTGTGGATGAAGTAATGACAGGGTTTCGTTCAAAATTTGGAGGCGCCCAAGAGTTACTAGGTATAGAAGCAGATATTACCTGTTTGGGGAAAGTAATTGGAGGAGGATTTCCAGTTGGAGCCTATGGTGCACGCAACGAAATTATGAACCATGTAGCGCCTTTAGGCGATATGTATCAAGCTGGAACCCTTTCGGGAAACCCAATAGCTATGGCTTGTGGCTTTGAAACATTAACACAACTCAAGAAAAAAAACACCTATAATAAACTAGAAGAAAGTGCTTTATTTATAGAAGAATGTTTAATTACTTCAGCAAAAAAACACAATATAGCAATTAAGGTTAATAAATTTGGATCGATGATAAATCCATTTTTTACAGAAAACGATGTTACCAACTTTGCTACTGCCCAAACAAGCGATACCGAAAAATTTAAAGTCTTTTTCTGGGAAATGATAAAACAAGGAGTCTTTTTACCTCCTTCTCAATTTGAAGCATGGTTTGTTTCTACTGCAATTAACAACAACGATTTACAAACACTAAAAAAAGCAATAGATGCAGGAATGAAAGCTGTATCTAAACTATAAGGAATGATAAAGAACGATTTATTTTTAAGAGCATTAAAAGGCGAAAATGTAGAGCGTCCGCCAGTTTGGATGATGCGACAAGCAGGACGTTACCTTCCAGAATTTATGGCGATAAAAGAAAAATACGATTTCTTTACACGTTGTCAAACTCCTGAACTTGCTAGCGAGATAACAGTACAACCTATTCGTAGATACCAAATGGACGCTGCAATATTATTTAGTGATATTTTAGTAGTTCCACAAGCAATGAATATTGAGGTGCAAATGAAACCAAATTTTGGCCCATATTTGCCAAATCCAGTTCGTACGCCACAAGATGTTGAGAATATTATTGTACCTGATGTTACACAAGCACTAGATTATGTTTACAATGCCATAAAAGTAACCAAAGAATTACTTAATGATGATATTCCACTAATAGGTTTTGCTGGCTCTCCATGGACTATTTTATGCTATTGCGTTCAGGGTCAAGGCAGTAAAAACTTCGATAAAGCTAAGGCTTTCTGTTTTACTAACCCTGTTGCTGCACATAAATTACTACAAAAAATTACAGATACAACCATTGCCTATTTAAAACAAAAAGTAAAAGCTGGTGTTAATGCTGTACAAGTGTTCGATTCTTGGGGAGGTATGCTATCTCCAACCGATTATAAGGAGTTTTCATGGCAATATATAAATCAAATTATTGAAGCCCTTAAAGATGAGATTCCAGTTATTGCTTTTGGAAAAGGTTGCTGGTTTGCATTAAATGACATGGCTAATAGCAATGCTTCTGCTTTAGGAGTAGATTGGACAATAAGTCCTAAAGTTGCAAGACAACTAACAAATAATAAAATAACATTACAAGGTAATTTTGACCCTTCACGACTATTATCACCTCCTAATGTTATTAAACAAATGGTAACGCAAATGATTAATGAATTTGGAAAAGATAAATACATTGTTAATTTAGGGCATGGTATTTTACCAAACATTCCTTTAAAAAGTGTCGATGCGTTTATAAGTGCCGTTAAGGAATATAAAGAGTAGCATGAATTCAAAACTAATTCAAAAATATAATATTCCAGGACCTCGTTATACGAGCTATCCTACTGTCCCTTTTTGGGATAAAAAAGGAATTGCAATAGATGATTGGAAACAAACTGTAAAACGTTCCTTTAACGAATCCAATACCAATGAAGGTATAAGTATCTATATTCATTTACCTTTTTGTGAAAGTCTTTGTACGTTTTGTGCATGCCATAAACGCATTACAAAAAGACATGAAGTAGAAACGCCATATATAGATACTGTTTTAAAAGAATGGCATCTTTATTTAAAACTATTCAATACAAAACCACAAATTAAAGAAATACATTTAGGAGGAGGTACACCTACTTTTTTTTCATCAGAAAATTTAAGCAAACTCCTTAATGGTATTTTTGAAACAGCAACAAAACATGAAAATTTTGAATTAAGCTATGAAGGTCACCCAAATTTTACATCTAATAAGCAATTGCAAACATTTTATGATTTAGGAGCTAGACGCAACAGTTTTGGAGTACAAGATTATGACCCTGTAGTTCAAAAAGCTATAAATAGAATTCAAAGCTACGAGCAAGTTAAAAAAGTACACGAAGCTTCTAGGGATATTGGTTATACATCAATAAGTCATGATTTGGTGTTTGGATTACCTTTTCAAACAGAAACAAGTATTAGAAACACCATAAAGCATACTATTGACTTAAAACCTGATAGGATTGCGTATTACAGTTATGCACATGTACCCTGGATTAAAGGTGTGGGACAACGTGGATTTGATGAAAACGACTTACCTAAAGACAGCGAAAAACGGCATTTATATGAACTTGGTAAACAATTGTTTTTTGATAATGGCTATGTAGAAATTGGTATGGACCATTTTGCGTTACCTTCAGATTCTTTATATAAAGCCATTGAAAACAAGTACTTGCATAGAAATTTTATGGGCTACACTGCTGGTAAAACTCAATTAATGGTTGGACTTGGAATGTCCTCCATTAGCGATTCTTGGTATGCGTTTGCTCAAAATGAAAAAACTGTAGAAGCATATACCACTAGAGTAAACAATGGTAATATTCCTGTTTTTAGAGGTCATTTACTAACCGATGAAGATTTAAAAATACGTAAGCACATACTTAATCTTATGTGCCACTTAGAAACCCATTGGACTTTAGGGCTGGACGATAGCGTAAAATTAGATATCATGAATAGATTAAAAGAAATGCAAAATGATGATATTATTGAAGTAACTCTAAATTATGTAAAAGTAAATGAAAAAGGACGTATGTTTTTAAGAAATGTATGCATGGCTTTTGATTTAAGATTACTTGCCGACAAACCTGAAACTAGAGTTTTTTCTATGACTATTTAACAAAAAACACAAAAACTCTTCAATAATTTTATATATAATACGTTAGAATTTATAATTCTTGTAGCAATACAAAAAATAGTACATCTTTAACATAAAAAACATTAATCAATATGAAAAAAATAGCTTTGTTAATAATTGCAGTAATATCATTTAATGCACAGGCACAAGATATCTCAGATCATGCTATTGGATTACGACTAGGTGATAGCGATGGTTTTGGTGCTGAATTTTCCTATCAACTTGGTTTAAGCGATACCAATAGAATAGAGTTTGGCTTGGGTTGGAGAGACGGTAAAAACTATAGTGCATTAAGAGCTATTGGATTATACCAATGGGTCAATCCACTTGATGGAAACTTTAACTGGTATGTTGGTGCTGGAGGTGGTTTTGCCTCGTATAGCTTAGATAGTGTGGCACCTGGAGCAGACGATAGTAGCACTTCTCTCTTAGTCGCTGGAAATATTGGAATAGAATATGATTTTGATATTCCGTTACTTATATCTTTAGATTTTAGGCCTGAACTTGGTTTTGGAGATATTAATAATGATTTAGACTTTGATATTGCATTAGGTATTCGTTATCAATTTTAGTTTGAAAAATAGTATAGTAAAAAGCACCTATTATGGTGCTTTTGTTATTATATGGACACACATCGTGTTAATGCTTGTCTATAAATATTTTCGTAATAAGGTACTATGGTATGAATATCAAATTGCTTAGATTTGGTATATGCATTTTCTTTAAATTGCTTTAAAACAGCTTCGTCTGTTAATATTTTTAATGCATTATTGGTCATATCGTCAATATCGCCAACATTGCTTAAAAATCCAGATACACCGTGTTTATTTACTTCTGGTATTCCTCCTGTATTACTAGATATAACTGGAACTCCAGATGCCATGGCTTCTAAAGCTGCCAAACCAAAACTCTCGGTTTGCGATGGTAGTAAAAATAAATCGCTAAAACAGAGTATTTTATCTATTTCGCTACTATTTCCTAAAAACTTCACCTTATCTTCAATTCCTAATTTTTCACAAAGCTTCTCAGCAGGTTCCTTTTCTGGACCTTCGCCAACCATCATCAATGTTGCAGGTATTTCCTTTTGAATATTATTAAAAATATAGATAACATCATCAATACGCTTTACCTTTCTAAAATTACTAATATGGGTAATTACTTTTTCGTTTTCATTTGCCAACAACGCTCTTTGGCAGTCTGTAAAATGGTTTGTATATTTTTCTAAATCAATAAAATTTGGCACCACTTGAATATCGTTTTTAATATTAAATAGCCTTAAAGTGTCATCTTTTAAACTTTGGGATACTGAAGTGACAGCATCCGATTTATTGATACTGAACTCCACCGCAGTTTTATAAAACGGATGGCTTCCAACAAGGGTAATGTCTGTTCCATGAAGTGTTGTAACAATAGGCAATTCTATACCTTCTTCATGTAGCATCTTTTTAGCCATATAGGCTGCATACGCATGCGGAATGGCATAATGTACATGTAACACTTCTATATTATGGAGTTTTACTGTATCTACCAATTTACTTGAAAGTGCCAATTCATAAGGTTGATAATGAAATAAAGGGTACTCAGGAACATTTACTTCGTGAAAATGTACATTATGGCTTATTAGGTCTAACCTAACAGGTTGACTATAGGTAATAAAATGTACTTCGTGCCCTCGTTTTGATAGTTCTAAACCTAACTCGGTCGCTACTACTCCACTTCCTCCAAATGTTGGATAACAAACTATGCCTATATTCATTTTTTTATTCTTCAATTGCTTCGTAAATCAGTCTTTGTATTTCGGTTCTAATATTTTCTCGTAAAAGCTTATTTCCATTAGTTGAGGTAGGATATGTTCTATTAGCCATAAACACATATACAATTTCTGCTTCGGGATCAGCCCAAGCATAAGTTCCTGTAAATCCTGAATGCCCAAAACTTGTCATAGACACACAACCACATGTTGGGCCTTCTTCGTCCAGTTGTGGTTTATCAAAACCTACGCCTCTTCTGTTATCACTTTCGCAATAGTAACACTCATTAAACTTTTCTAAGGTTTGAGTCTTAAAATAACGATGCCCTCCATAATAGCCTTTTTGTAAATACATTTGCATAATCTTTGCAATATCATTGGCATTACTAAAAACTCCTGCATGACCGCCTACGCCATTTTGCATTGCTGCACCCATATCATGTACATAACCATGAATTTCCTGATACCTAAAATATTCGTCAATCTCACTTGGTACAATCTGTGTTTTGCTAAATCTTTCCCTTGGCTTATAGGTTGTATAATTAGCCCCTAAAGGCTTATAAAAATGCTGTTGTACCAATTTATCCAAAGGTTGGTCGTAATGTTTTTCAATAAATTTCTTTAAAATGTAATAAGGCAAATCGCTATAACGATATCTTAATCGTTCCAACATATCACTGTCTTTTATAATTCCTTGAATAGAGTCTTGATAATCAGATCTTAAAAATAATTTATTAGCAACTTCTATATCATAATTATTACTCAATTTTCTTCTATAATATTTTGCATCAGGTTTTTTGGTAACCGAATCTAAGGTGCTTACATAAAAAGGAATCCAAGGCTTTAATTGTGCATAATGCGATAGCATTGCTTTGATTGTAACATCGGCTTTGTTGGTGCCTTTAAACTCAGGTAAAATCTCTGATAGTTTACTATCTAATGTAATGATTCCTTTTTCTTCCAATTCCATTACTAATGGCAATGTAGCAACTATCTTGGTTAGCGAAGCGATATCATAAATATCTGAAAATCTCACTTTTTGGTTTCCTTGGTAAGTATGTTTTCCAAAATTTTTGCTATAAACAACTTTCCCTTTTCTAGCCACTAATAATTGTATTCCAGGAGTCATTATTGAATCAACAGCATATTGCGCAACAGAATCTAGTTTAGCTAACTTTTCTGAATTCATACCTACGCTTTCTGGTAATCCATAGCTCAATCTACTTAAAGACGAAAAATGAATGCCATCTCCAACTTTAAATTCATCACCAGAGGTTACTGGTAAAACACCTTTTGAAGGTATTGCGCCAAATATTAATTGTGCGGCTTTTTGCTGAGCAATAGCACTATTTTGGTATGCAACAAGGATACTTTCTAAGTTCTCACTAGTTTTTAAATCTAATAATGTATAGGGCTTTGCAAATACAGATAAAATAGTTGTATTTGTTCTGGCTATTTCATACAACCAAAGCAATTCTTTATTTGAAAATTTATAGTCTTTCCAAGGGCTTTCATTAGATTTATGGAAGCCAACAATTACGGTATTATAATTATTGAGTTTTGAAATAAGCTCATCCAAATTTTTTGCAGATATTTCATGAACCTTGATGTATTTTTTTAGTTCATTTAAAAAAATTGTACCATTATCGTCTCCTAGTTTTACATACGCTATAGTTTTTGTTTCAAGTTGACGTAAAGGCAGTAAATTAGTATTGTTTTTAACGACTGTTAAAGCATTTTCTATAAGTGTTTCGTTTAACACATCATCTTGCAAACGATTAAGATCTTCAACTAGATTAGCCATTACAACTGGTTTGTAATTATTAAGGCCAACTTTATACTTAGCCATTAATATTTTTTTGACAGAATGCGCTAAGCGTTCCTCTGTAATGTCTCCATCATTATAGGCTTCAGTTATTTTGTCAATTCCTTTAGCAATATTCCCTGAAATTAAAAGCATATCGTTTCCTGCCTTAAAAGCTGCTAAATCTACATCTTCAGATTTACTGAAATTTGAAGCTCCTTTCATATTCAAAGCATCAGTAAAAATTAAACCTTTAAATTGTAGCTTTTTTTTGAGTAGGTTGGTTACAATATTTTCTGAAAGTGTCGAGGGAAATCCTACTTTAGGCTCTAAACTTGGTATGTTTAGGTGTGCAACCATCACACTTGCTAAGTCGTTTTTAATGAGTTGCTTGTAAGGGTATAACTCAACCGAATCTATTCGCTGTTCGCTAAAACTTATAGTAGGCAATGTTTTATGTGAATCCGTTTCGGTATCTCCATGACCAGGAAAGTGCTTTGCAGATGCTAACACACCAGCTTCTTGCATTCCTTGCATAAAAGCTAGGGCTTTATTGGTGACATTGCCACGGTCTTCTCCAAAAGATCGGTTTCCAATAATTGGGTTTTTTGGATTTGTGTTTATATCGACGACAGGTGCAAAATTAAAATGAATGCCCAAACGTTTACAATGTTCGCCAATGTTATATCCTGTTTTCTTGATGAGTTTATTGTCTTTTATCGCCCCAAGTGTCATGTTCCAAGGAAAGCTTACTGTTGAGTCCAGCCGCATTCCTAAACCCCATTCGGCATCAATGCTTATTAACATTGGCAATTTTGAAGCTGCTTGATATTTGTTTGTTAATTTAGCTTGTCTAATTGGCCCTCCTTTGGAAAATATAAGACCACCAATTTTATTTTCTTTAATTTGTTTGATAATTTCTTGATGCTCCTTATCAGTTTGACTAGAAAAAACCATTGGCATAAATAATTGCCCAACCTTTTCTTTAAGGGTCATTGTGTTATAAACACTATCGACCCATTTTTGTTGAGCATTAAAGTCTTTTGTTGCCAAAGGATGATTGCTTTGTGCTGAAACAAATGCACTTATAATAAGCAATAGTAAAGTTATATTTCGCATGGTTTGGGATTAATTAATGAGCCATAATTATATGGAGAACGAAAAACTATGCCAAAATAGCATTTTTAGAACGAAGAATAAAAAACTTTAAGATAGATTTATAACCAATGTAGTTAACAATATGTAGAATCTTGGATTTTATAAACTAATCTAGCAAATCAATATGTCTATCATGATATCCCAGCAAATAGAGTATCCCATCTAAGCCTATACTTGATATAGAATTTTGAGCATTATCTTTTACTGCTGGTTTTGCATGAAAAGCGATTCCTAAACCAGCAATATTAAGCATTGGTAAATCATTTGCTCCATCACCAACAGCAATTGTTTGACCAATATCTATGCCTTCATTTATTGCAATTTCTTTAAGGTACTCGGCTTTTTTAATTCCATCAACAATTTCGCCTATATAGCCACCAGTTAAAACACCATCTTTAATCTCTAATTGATTTGCATATACATAATCAATACCTAGTTCTTTTTTTAGATAGTCTCCAAAATAGGTAAATCCACCAGATAAAATAGCTGTTTTAAATCCATGGTTTTTAAGTGTATCTATTAGCCTTCTTGCTCCTTTAGTTATTGGCAGATTAATGGCAACGTCATGTAACACCTCTTCGTTCAAGCCTCTTAAAAGTTTCATTCGCCTTTTAAAACTATCCTTAAAATCCAGCTCTCCATTCATAGCCGATTCAGTAATAGCCTTTACTTTATCTCCAACGCCAGCTAATTCTGCCAATTGGTCTATGACTTCGGCCTGAATGAGTGTAGAGTCCATGTCAAAACAAATTAGTCGCCTGTTACGACGGTAAATGTTATCTTCTTGAAAGGCGATGTCAACATCCAAATCATGCGAGATTTTCATGAATTTTTCAGTGATTTCAGCTTTAGAATCTAATTCTCCTCTTATAGATAATTGAATACAAGCTCTTGGATATTCTTCTTTTTTAACAAGTGATAAGCGTCCTGTAAGCCTTTTTATGGCATCTATATTTAGTTTCTTATCTGAAATCACTTTAGCAACTTCAGATATTTGTTTAGCTCCAAATTTTTCTCCAAGAACAGTTACAATGTATCGGTCTTTACCCTGAAGATTAACCCAATGTTCATAGTTTTCAAGTGTGATTGGTGTAAACTTAGCTTGAATATCGAGTTCGTAAGATTTAAAAAGTAGGTCTTTTAAGACAGCTCCAGATTTTTTTCCAGATTGCACCTCGAATAATATGCCCAAGGATAGTGTATCATGTATGTTTGCTTGCCCAATATCTAGTATTCTAGCATTATAATCTGCTAAAATTGATGTTAATTCTGAGGTTAAACCTGGTTTATCTTGTCCTGAAATATTTAATAAGATAATCTCGTTTGCCATGATATTTTAAAATAAAGCCCTTAATTGAAATTGTTTAGTTAACAAATCTATTATGCCAGCTTTCGCTTGCAGGCACTTCCCAGTTTTCAATATACTCGGCTTTATTGGCGACTAAATTATTAAAAACAATCGTATTTTTAGAAACCGCTTTATCTTTAGCCATTTTCCTGAAATCGGATAATGTTTTATAGGCTATGAACTCACCTTGTTTATAGGACACATTCATTTTATCCATTAAATCGACATTATAATCTTTTTCCAGTTGTTTAATAAAATGTACCGAGGCATCTATTGAGCAACCAGTAGCCATATTTAAGTTTTGGTTTAAACCAATAACTATAAAACGTTTATATTTAATTTCATAGCCAGAATGTAAATCGCTGCCATGTGCTGTCCAGTTTTCTATAAATGCATCTAACTTTGAACGTATTTCTTCTATCTCGGTTTGAGTAAATGATCGATTTGCTTGGTAAATCCAAACTCTTGATGTTTCTGGTAATGTGTTGAAATCTACTAACATCTATTTCTTATTTTTTTGCATTAATTTTTGAAGCTATAATCATAGTTAACCCAAATATGATAACTCATAATACAAATTTTGTTAAATCAAAATCTTTATTTCTAAAATAATCGATTATGGCAATTGTAGTGGCATAAACCGTACCACTTAGCAAACTATAAACTATTCTGTTAGAAAGTTTAGACATGTGATTATAATCCTTGGTTATTGGCTAATATTTCAGCAACATCCAACACTTCAATTTCGGCTTCTTTTTCTTTAAATTTTACACCATCGGTCATCATGGTATTACAGTAAGGACAACCAGTTGCAATAATATCTGGGTTAGTTTGTAAGGCATCTTCGGTACGTAAAACGTTTACATCTTTATCCCCTTTTTCAGGTTCTTTAAACATTTGTGCGCCTCCAGCACCACAACATAGTGCTGTGCGCTTATGGCGTTTCATTTCAACCACATCTATTCCCAATTCTTTTAAAAGCTCTCGTGGTGCTTCATATACATCGTTAGCCCTACCTAAATAACAAGGGTCGTGAAATGTAATTCGTTTTCCTTTAAAGGATTTGTTGGTTATTTTTAATCGACCTTCCTTAATTAATTGCTGTAAATATTGCGTATGGTGAACTACTTGATAATTTCCACCAAGTGAAGGGTATTCGTTTTTTAAAGTGTTGAAAGAATGAGGACAAGCAGTCACTATGTTTTTTATTTCATAAGCATTTAATATTTCAATATTTGTCACAGCTTGCATCTGGAACAAAAATTCGTTTCCAGCACGCTTAGCCGCATCGCCAGTACAACTTTCCTCAGTACCTAATACTGCAAAATCAATATTTGCAGCGTTTAGCAATTTTACAAATGCTTTCGTTATTTTTTTGGCACGATCGTCATAACTTCCAGCTGAACCTACCCAGAATAATATTTCTGGTTGTCTGCCTTCAGCCATACATTCGGCCATTGTTGGTACTGTAAGTTTCATTTTCAAAATTAATTATTCGTCTTTCCAATTGAGCCTATCCATTTGATTATAAGGCCAAGGTGCACCATTGTTTTCAATGTTGGTCATCATGTTGTTTAACTCTACAGGTGCTGCAGATTCTTCCATTACCAAGTAGCGTCTCATATCCATAATAATAGATAAAGGACTAATACTTACTGGACATTCTTCGACACAGGCATTACAAGTGGTACAAGCCCAAAGTTCTTCTTTTGTGATATAGTCGCCTAATAATTGTTTTCCGTCATCTTTAAACTCGCCTTTGTTAGCGTCTATGTTTTTACCTACTTCCTCTAATCGGTCTCTGGTATCCATCATAATCTTTCGAGGTGACAGCTTCTTCCCTGTTAAATTCGCAGGACAAGACGATGTACAACGACCACATTCGGTACAGGTATAAGCACTTAGCAATTGTGTCCAATTTAAATCGGTTACATCACTAGCACCAAATTTTTCAGGCGTTTCATCATTATCGTCATCTGGTACTGCAAAGGGATCAGCATTTGGATCCATCATGAGCATGACTTCTTTAGTTACAGATTCTAAGTTGTCTAACTGTCCTTTTGGTTTGGTACTTGCGTAATAGGTATTTGGAAATGCTAATAGTATGTGTAAATGTTTTGAGAAGTATAGGTAATTCAAAAACACTAGGATTCCTAAAATGTGTATCCACCATGCTGTTCTTTCTATTAAATGTAGCGTACTTTCTTCCATTCCGCTAAACCAAGGTGCTATATACTGACTTATGAGATTGCCAGAGTCCATCGCTTGAAATGAAGCATCTGTAGCATTCATAATTAAAAACAGTGACATGAGAACCATTTCGAAATATAGAATGTAATTGGCATCGTTTTTGGGCCAGCTTGTCATTTCACTGTTCCAAAAGCGTTTTATCTTAATTACATTTCTTCTTGCCCAAAATACAATTACAGCAACAAGAACTAATACTGCTAAAATTTCAAAACTTCCAATTAAAACACCATATAAACTTCCTATTCCAGAAAAGATACGATGTGTATTAAATAAGCCATCTATAATTATTTCAAGTACTTCAATATTGATAATTATGAATCCAACATACACAATAACATGCAAAAATCCAGCGATTGGGCGACGAACCATTTTGCTTTGCCCTAGCGCAATGTTAATCATGTTTTTAAGGCGTTGAGGCTTATTATCGCTTACATCAACATGTTTTCCTAGTTTAATATTACGAATGAGTTTTTGGACATTTCTAACAAAATAACCAATACCAATTACCAATGCAATTGCAAAAAGTATGTTTGGTAAATAATTCATAGTTGGTTGGATTTATAGGATGGGATTAGTTTTCGCTATAAGGAATTTCTTTTTTTGATAGAATTCTAAAATACCGTTTTGGATGCAGTTTTATATCTCTTAAGAGCTCTTCAAGCTCTTTTGTAGCACCTTCAATATTATTGTACAAGCCTTCGTCTTTCATGAGTTTTCCCATAGAGCCTTCGCCTTTTTCTATGCTTGATAGTATATTCTTGAAACTGTCTATGGTTGCTTGCAGTTCTGTAATGGTTTGTCCGAGGTTTGCCTTAGCCATTTCGTTGGTCAGTGAAGCTAAATTGGCCGATGTACTTTCAAAACTTGTAATTGTGCTGTCTAGTTTTTCTTTATTCTTTGCAATTAAACTGTTAATTGAATTAGACGTATTTTTAAAAGATAAAATCGTTTCATTTAAACTGGATATACTGCTTTTTAAATTGGTTTTTGTTTGATCATCAAAAACATCATTAATGTTCATTAAAAGTGAATCGGCACTTACCATGACGTTTTCAATTTTTCCTTGCAAAGGTGTGAGTTTTTGATTTACCAACTCTGTTAAGCCTGCTTTTACGGTGCCTTGGAGAAAGTCGCCATCAACAGCTGTTTCAGAACCGTCGTTTGCAAGTATTATTGCTATAGCTTTGCCTCCAATAAGGCCAGTTTCATAAATTTGTGCCTTACTGTTTTTTGAGAACTGAAAATCATTATCAATCATGAGCTTTAATTGAAGTTTTCCCGAACCATCTTCGGTAAATACAATTTCCTGAACTTTACCAACTACATTACCACTAATGGTTACAGGAGCTGATGTTGCCAAACCTTCAACATTATTGTAAACTGCAAAAAATGTCCTCGAGGAATCCAAAAGGTTTTCACCTTTCAAATAATTGAATAGATAGATGATTAACAACAATCCACTAATGACTAAGATTGCTGTTTTTACTTCTCTAGTGATCTTCAATGTGATTTTTTTTTGTTAGATACAAAATTAGCAATTAATTTAAATAAAGCCTTAATTTGAAATAGTTTTTAAAGCGTCACTTATATTAATGCGCTTGCCATTTTTATAAGCTACAATAAAAGAGCTGGTATAGCCTTTTTCTAAAGCTTCTTCTTTATATTTTTTTATGGTGTTGTAGTTAGAAGTGTCTCCGTAGAAATATTTATAACCATTGCCAATGCTTTCGGATGACACACCCCTTAAGCCATTAAAATTGTAAGGTTTGGTTTCTAACTTTCTTGCGCCTGCTGCTATTTGAACTTTGAAAGTGATATCTACTGAATTTGACTGGGAATTTTGCGAAGAATTAGTGATAATAGCTAAATCTGTATCTGCACTCACTGTTTCAATATATTTTAAAATTGATTCTGATATCGATTCCGATATTTCTTCTTGTCCTATATTTGAGCTAATATATTTACCTTCTTTTTTATTAGTTAAAAATCCTGTTTCAATAAGTACACTTGGCATATATGTGTTATGCATAACCCATAATGATATTTGTTTTACACCTCTGCTTTTTCTTTTTAATTTGTGCATAAAATTATCTTCTACCATTCTTGCTAATATAATACTCTGTTCAGTATAATCTTCTTGAAGTAATGTTAATCCAATGATTGATTCTGGAGAGTTTGGGTCGTATCCTTCGTAATTTTTTTCATGGTCGTCTTCTAGAAAAATAACTTCGTTTTCAGCTTTAGCAACATCCATATTTCTATCTGTATTACCAACACTTAAAACATAAGTTTCTGTTCCGTAAGGCTGGTTAGTTGACCAAGCATTACAATGTATTGATACAAACAAATCTGCATCTGCTCTATTTGCTATGGCTGCTCGCTCGTGTAATTCGACAAAGACATCTTTTTTACGCGTATAAATAACTTCTATGTTATTGTACTTTTCTAATTTGTTACCAATTTTTAATGCAATATTAAGCGCAATTTTCTTTTCTGTTTCAAACTTGGTAGGTCTTCCTGGATCATGGCCTCCATGACCAGCATCAAGAACTACAACAAATTTTTCAGTAGCTTTTTGAGACAACGAGCTCAATGAAAACAATAAAAAAAGAGATACTAAAAGGTATTTAAAATTCGTTTGCATAAAGACTAAAACGGCATTAAAATTAGATTTATTTTAAATTATACATTTTTTAAGTTATTAAAATATTCACAAAAAAATATATGTACATTTGGCAATTCAAAAACCGAGCCATACTTTTACAAAAATACATCTAAAAGCGTTGCGAACAAACATCTTTCAAATACTTTTTGCTTTAAGTTTTACAGTGCTTATAAACACTTTTAGCTACGCTCAAGATATTCCACCAAAAAAAGAAAAAATTAAGCCTCTTTTAGTGAGAGACACTATTCCTGTTAAAATTGATAGCTTAAAAACCAAGATTACCGAACCTAACATTTTAGTTAATGATACCACTAAGTTGGATAGTATTGCCCAAAAACCTAAACTCTTAAAGGATATCGTAAAATACAGTGCTTCAGGCTATACATCTATTACTAGAAAAGATCAAAAAATAACCTTATATGATGATGCCAAAATAAATTATGAAGATATGGAGATTACTGCAGGTATCATCGTGATTGATTATGAAAAAAATGAGGTATATGCAGGCAGACTCAAAGATTCTTTAGGGAATTATACTCAAAAACCTGTTTTTAAGCAAGGTAGCGATGTTGTTGAACCAGATTCGATTAGGTTTAACTTTGATACACAAAAGGCATTAATATTCAATTCAAGAACTGAGCAAAGTGGTGGTTATATTATTGCTGAGACCACAAAAAAAGAAAATGACTCGGTCTATTTTATTGATCGCGGAAAATTTACTACCTCCAAAGATCTTGAAAATCCAGAATATTATTTTTTAATGCGAAAGGCTAAAATCGTTCCTGGCAAAAAGGTAGTTACAGGTTTAACAAATATGTTTATTGCAGATGTACCAACACCTATTGGGTTACCTTTTGCATATTTCCCATTAACTCAAAAACGAACTTCTGGTGTTATTTTTCCATCGTTTGGAGAACAGAACGATCGTGGTTATTTTTTACAAAATGGTGGTTATTATTTTGCTGTAAGTGATTATTTTGATTTGGCATTATTAGGAGACTATTACACCAATGGTAGTTATGGTATGCGAATTGAGAGTAATTATGCGGTACGCTATAAATTTAGGGGTAACCTAAGTTTTAGATTTGAAAACCTTATAAGCAGTGAACGTGGTTTTCCAGATTACTCAAAAAGTGCTATCTATAATTTAAGATGGTCACATAGCCAAGATGGAAAAGCGAACCCTAGTTCACAGCTTTCGGCTTCTGTAAACCTTGGTAGTAGTCGTTATTACCAACAGTCTATTAATCAATTAAATGCTTCTAACTATTTAAATAATACCTTATCTTCTTCGGTGTCGTATTCTAAAACCTTTCAAGGCGAACCACAAGTAAATGTAAGCCTTACAGCAACACACACACAAAACACCAACACACAAACTATAAATATGACGCTTCCAACGTTTCAAGGTAGTGTTGGTAGAGTATTTCCTTTTGCTCCTAAGGTTGGTGCAAAAAAGGGGTTTATTCAAAATATTAATTTACAATACAATGCTAGAGCCGAAAACAGGATTCAAACCACAGACTCGCTGTTCTTTAAAAAAGAAATGTTTGAAGACGCCAAGGTTGGTATGCAGCATAGTATTCCAATAAGTACCAATTTTAAAGTATTAAATTATTTAAGTTTAAGTGCCTCGACAAATTTTCAAGAGACTTGGACACTCAACACGATAGAAAAATCGTTTGATCAGGCTACACAAGAAGTAATTATTACCGAAAAAAATGGGTTCGACTCTTTTAGGACTTATAATTTTAGTACAAGTTTGGGAACCACGCTTTATGGTATGTTCGACTTTGGTGAGGATAAAAAAATTCAAGCTATTAGGCATGTTATAAGACCATCTATAAGCTACAGTGTCTCGCCTGCTTTTGACCAATATTATGATACTTATGAATCTGTAGTTGTTAATGCTGATGGTGAAACAACCACTGACGTTGAATACACACGTTTTGAGCAGTCCATTTTTGGGAGCCCAACCAATAGTTATTCAAGCTCCATAGGCATATCGGTAAGTAACAATTTTGAAGCCAAAGTAAGAGATAGAGATAGCACAGTAACTGAGCCAAAAAAGGTTGTACTTATTAATAATTTAAACTTTTCCACCTCATACAACCTTGCAGGCGACTCCTTAAAATGGAGCCCTGTAAGGGTAAATGGTAGCTTTAAATTAATTGAGGACATGACTGTAAATTTTGGCGCAACACTAGACCCATATGCACTTGATAGCAATAATAATAAAATTGATAAATTCAATATAAATAATGGCGGAAGTCTGTTTAGGCTAACAAGCGCTAATTTAACTACGGGCTATACCTTTTCCAGTAAAGATTTTAATGATGACAATTCTAGCAATAGTAGAGCGCAAGAAGAATCTTTACGAAGTGGTGGTCGTGATGATGATTTATTTGGTAGGCCTCAAGATTTTGCCGATAAATCGTTTAGTAATAATGAAAATGATACAGAAACCGAACAACCAAGCGATCTTTACAAGTACAAAATTCCTTGGAATATACGTTTGGCTTATGCTGTAAATTATAGCAACACACGAAGGCAAAACGAAATTGCTTCACACTCCTTGATGTTTTCTGGTGATATAGAAATTTCACCTCGATGGAAAATAGGCGCATCCTCTGGGTACGATTTAAAAAGTAAAGGCGTCACCTATACACAATTGCGCTTTGAACGAGATTTAGAGAGTTGGCGTATGAATTTTTCGTGGATACCGTTTAGTGCCAATAAACAGTGGAATTTCTTTATAGGTATCAAGTCGAGTATCCTACAAGATATTAAATACGAAAAACGCAGACAGCGTGATAGAGACCTGTAATAGGTATGCGGTACTCAGTATTCAGTTTGCAGTCTAAATAAATAATTATAAAATAAATTACAATGAAACCATCCATGACTAAAAATTTATTCACACTAAGGAATGATTATATGGATGTTAGATGTAACCATTGAAAATCAATAAATATAAGCACATGAAAAAAATAATTACTACTACAAAAGCTCCAGCTCCAATAGGTCCTTACAATCAAGCTATTTTAAGTGGAAATACATTGTTTGCATCTGGACAAATTGCTTTTAACCCAGACACAAACGAATTGGTTTTAGACAATATTACCAATGAAACTACTCAAGTTATGCAAAACATGAAAGAAGTATTAGTTGCTGCTGGAATGACTTTTGAAAACGTGGTAAAGACCTCTATTTTTATTAGCGATATGAATGATTTTGGAGCAATTAATGCTGTGTATGGCTCTTATTTTAATGAAGCCACTGCGCCTGCTCGCGAAACTGTGCAAGTGGCTTGCTTACCAAAAAATGTGAATGTGGAAATTAGTATGATTGCTGCTAAGTAGGTTCGTTTAACGGTCTAGTGTATGATTTCGTTGCGTGTTTAAGCAGTAAAGTTTGCAAATAATCACAGGTAGAAAATTCCAGCGGAATTTTCGTAAGTAGGCACTTGCCCAAGCAATTAATTATACACGGTGTTGTACGCTGGCTTTATATTTACGTAGGCATCAAGAAATCTGTTTATTTCTTTTAGCTCATTTCTTATAAATAATTCTTTTTTAATTGTTTTGTTATGTGCTGAATTAAACGTCTCTTGAAGTTCTATTAAGGTTTTTATATTCAGTAATTGATAAATCATTTTACTTTCTCGAAAATAAAATCAGAACCTCCTATTATATAGGATGATTGCGATAATGTCATTATTCCTCCTGTCAGATTGTAGCTGTATTTAGAGCCATTAATTGACACTAATAGCACTTTTTGGTCATCCTCTCCCCAAGGCCCAGGTTCTAAATAATCTTCTCTAAAAAAATATTCATATCTCCCATTTGGATATCCAGAATTTTCTCCTCCTGAAATTATTAATTCATAGCCACTTCCAGGAGTATCGTATCTAAAGAAGGGTGTAAAATTGTAAATTATACTTTTATCTGAATAATCTATTTGTGTTGGATTGTAAGTACCATCACTTGTTATCTTAATTAAGTTCCACTCTCCAAGAATTGGATTTTCCAATGAATCATTTGAATCATCATTTTTTGAACAACTCAATATTGATAAACTGATTAATAATAAATAAATTATATTTTTCATATCGCTTTTTTTAATGTAAATAGTTATAATTAAGCGTTTCAAACTTGATTAAAAAACGGATGATTTAATATTTATCATTGTTTTTTAATTGGTTACAATGTTACGATATGGTTGCGTTTTAATGAACTATATCAATAGTTAAACGAAATTAGTCTATTAAAATGATAAAATCAATACGTAATTATACGTATATGTTACTAGAATTTATTGCTATGGTAGTTTACCAAGCCTTCAATGGGACGACGCTCAAAAGTACCAATTTTAAAACCAAACTCATTGGCTACCTCCTTAATTTCATCTTGCGAAAAAAAGGCGATTGAGCCTGCAAAATGTACTGGAACAGTTTGCAAAACATCTTTGTATTGCATAATCATATTTTTGGCGAACAAACGTATGCCATCTTTAATGAGGTCAATTATATAGTCTGAATCTTTATTAAGGAACATAAACTCTGCAAAAGATGCCAAATAGGCATTAGGGTTTGGTTGTTTATATAGGTTGTACTTTATAACATCGGAATCCATGTTGTACTTTTCGGCTAGCGATACTTTTAAATGCTGTGGCATGTGATTAAAGTAGTAATCTCTAATGAGTTGCTTGCCAAAATAATTGCCTGAGGCATCATCCATTACTGAAAATCCAAGTGATTTTACACGTTGTTCAATATTGATTCCATTAAAATAACTGCAATTTGAGCCAGTTCCCATAATACATACTACAGCTGGCTGCAAACTACTGCCAACAGTAGCATAAACAGCAGCATAGGTGTCTTCCTTTACTTCGGCTTTTGCATTTGGAAAAAAGTCGTGAAGCACGTCTTTTAATAGCTGCCTTGGTTTTTCGGTACCACAGCCAGCACCATAAAAAAAGATATGAGTTACATCGTTTTTAAACTGGTTTAAAACAGTATTTTTCTTTATGGTTTTGTACAGCTTCTTTTTGCTTAATATAGCAGGGTTCATGCCTTTGGTGCGTAGTTTTTCCAATAATTGATTGCCATTATTATCTATTGCTAACCAATCACATTTTGTAGAACCACTATCAACTATAAAAATCATAAAAAAACTGTTAATGCATAAAAAAACTGCCAATCAAAGATAATGATTAGCAGCTTAAATTTACTATTGATTTATAGATCGTGAATGTATTGAATTAAATCGATTAATTTTGCTGAATACGCATACTCATTATCATACCATGAGACAACTTTAAAGAATTTTGAATTTAATTCAATTCCTGCATCAGCATCAAAATTACTGGTATGGGTTTCACCAACAAAATCTTGAGAAACAACAGGTTCATCAACATATTTCAACACACCTTTTAGCTCGCCATTTGCCGCTTTTTTAAAGGCATCTTTAATAGCTTGGTAACTTGTGTCTTTTTGTAACCTAACAGTTAAATCGACCACAGAAACGTCCACAGTTGGCACACGAAATGCCATTCCTGTTAATTTTCCGTTAAGTTCTGGAATTACTTTTCCAACTGCTTTGGCTGCGCCTGTTGTTGAAGGAATTATATTATTTAAAGCCGAACGACCCAAACGATAGTTTTTTCTAGATGGTCCATCAACTGTTAATTGTGTTGCTGTTGCGGCATGAATGGTAGTCATTAATGCTTCTTCTATGCCAAAATTGTCATGCAATACTTTAGCAATTGGTGCTAAACAATTGGTTGTACACGATGCATTAGACACAATAACATCTGAATCTTTTATGTTTTTATGATTTACACCCATTACAAACATTGGTGCATCTTTTGAAGGAGCCGAAATAGCTACTTTTTTAGCACCAGCTTCTATATGATAGTTTGCTGTTTCTAAAGTGGTAAAAATCCCTGTGCATTCAGCAACCACATCTACATCAACGTCGTCCCATTTAAGATTTCTAGGGTCTCTTTCGGCAGTGACCCTAACAGTTTTTCCATTTACTATAAGGTGTCCATTTTTTACTTCGATGCTTCCATCAAAACGACCATGAACAGAATCGTATTCCAATAAGTAAGCTAAATGTTCAACATCCAGCAAATCGTTTATCGCTACTATATCAACGTCTGGTCTATTTACTGTTGCTCTAAAAACAATTCTACCAATTCTACCAAATCCGTTAATTCCAATTTTTACTTTTGACATTTTTTCTTTTCTATTTTTTTTAAGTTGTCATAATATCTGACACACGTAATAATTCTAAATTTATGGTTGATTTTCCTTTAATGGCTTGTTCTAAAGGTGTTAATTCCATTTTATTGTCTAGTATTCCTACCATATAATTGGTTTTGCCTTCAAGCAAACTTTCTACAGCTTTCACACCCATTCTACTTGCCAAAACGCGATCAAAACACGATGGGCTTCCACCTCTTTGCATATGTCCTAAAACAGATACGCGAACATCATAATAAGACATGTGCTCATCTACATAATCTTTTAGCTCAAAAACATTTTTGCCAATTTTATCGCCTTCAGCTACTACCACTATACTTGATGTTTTTCCTGATAGCTTGCTTCTGTTTAAAGATTCTAAAAGTCTATCTAAACCTAAATCTTCTTCCGGAATTAAAATTTCTTCAGCTCCTGCTCCAACTCCAGTATTTAGTGCTATATGGCCAGCATCTCGTCCCATAACCTCAATAAAAAATAAACGGTTATGAGAACTTGCAGTGTCTCTAATTTTATCGATAGCTTCGACTACGGTATTTAAAGCAGTGTCATAACCAAGGGTGTTTATGGTTCCGAAAATATCATTATCGATTGTTCCAGGGATTCCCATGACTGGGAAATTGTATTCTTCGTTAAAAATAAGCGCACCTGTAAAGGTTCCATCACCACCAATGGTTACCAAAGCATCTACTCCAGCTTTTGTTAAGCTATCAAAGGCTTTTTTGCGACCTTCTTTGGTTCTAAATTCGTCTGATCTAGCTGATTTTAAAACTGTTCCACCTTTATTGATAATCCCTTTTACACTACGTGCGTCCATGGATTTGTAATCCCCTTCTATAACACCATCAAAACCTCTGTAAATACCAATACATTCTACATTATGGTAAGCACAGGCTCTAACCACAGCTCTAATTGCGGCATTCATTCCTGGTGCATCACCTCCTGAGGTCATCACGCCTATTTTTTTAATTTCTTTTGCCATTTTTTTAGCCTTTGAAAGAGTAAAACTAATAAACTTAAACTATAAAAAAGCTAAGTTTTATCATATTTTAACGAAATTTAAAACTCAAACGTTTTCGTTTGTAATCTCTTAGATGCTTATTGCTTAATTGTTGGATTGACGTGAGTTTATAGAATCTTTTTTCTTGATGTTAATATAAGATGGAAGCAAATTTTGGCTAGTGGTTTTTTCTTTTTGATTTTCTTCCTTTTTACCACTAAATATTTTTTGAAATAACTCTTTTAGGTTATCGAACTCTACATTGTATGAAAGCCCTACACCTTGAGTGTAACCAATTTGTTCACCAAAATATCTAATACTGTTTTCCCTGTTAAAGAATTTTAGTGATAATGTTCTGTCTTCATTTATTAACATTTCCACTTCAAAATCTCCTGCAATTACAGTTTCGCTAACACCACCAATTGGTACACCAACTTTACCATTAATAAGTATATTGTCGCTTAGCTTAGTGGATAATGTAACACCAACACGACTGCTGGTTTCAAAATCGGGTGTGTTTTGACCCATTTGAAAATCTACTCCTAAGTTTAGTTTGCCATCTTCTGAAGATAAAATTTCGTTTATCATGGATTGCACTCTATCGGAAACTAAGCCAAAGGCATCTTGCGAGCCAAAATTCAATTCATTCCTGAATGCACCTGTTACTAATAAAGAAATTACTTGAAGTTCTTTACTATCTTTGTCGTTTAAACGGTATTGCAACTCGGAATCTAATGTAGAGTTCACATTTGGAAATGCTAAATCGTAATCAATATTTGGTTGTTCCAACTCTTCGGTTAAATGAATTTTGACCTCAACCGGAATGCTTCTATTAATGGGGTTTTCGAGCAATATAGATGGATTTGCCTGAATTTTATCGTAAACCGCTTCAATATTTATTTGTGCTTTTAATGGATCGCCTTCCCATACCAATGTGCCTCCAGGTAACACTCTAAATGCTTTTTCTATTAGACCTTGGTAGCTAAAATTATAAATACCCTCAGTGATAAAGAAATCGCCATTCATTTCAAATATACCATTGGTGGTAATTCGTGTTAATAGATTTCCTATACCTCTTCCTTTAATGGAGCTTCCAGTGCTTTTATCCATGATTATTTCGATTTCGGCATTATCGGTTATATTCAATTCAAAGTTCATCTCCAACCCTTTAATGACTTCGGCAACTACAACTTCTTCTTTTATTTGTGCTTCTTTTTCTTCTTTGGTTAAGAAATGGATATAAGAGCTCTCGCCAAAGGTCTCTGTGTCGTTGAGTGGGATTTTGAAAAATGTTCCCTCCTCGGAAGACACATTGGCATTAATTACCAACTGATCTGTTGGTCCTACAACACCAATGTTGCCATTTACAAAAGCTCTTCCATAATATAAAGCATCTTCTGTATCGTTGGTGTTTAAAACTAGCAACCTGTTGGAATCAATATCTAAATTGAGTTGCCAATTGGAGAAATTTACATGGTCAATATTACCACTTAATGTTGCTCTTGAGAAAAATTCTGAATCTGTTAATCGCGCGTTATTGAAAATAAAACTTTGTTGTTGCAAGGTAATTTTTGTTTCATCTTCGAAGGAATAATCTACATTTAAATAAGGTATCCTAAGTCCTCCGCTGTCTAAGTTTAATTGACCAGTTATTTGTGGTCTTTGCAGTAAACCAGAAACTTTAGCATTTCCAGATATTTCGCCTCTAATGTCTGTAATAACGCCTTCTCCAAATGGGTTTAATGGGTTTAGTATAAACTCGCTAAAATCAACATTTAAATTTATAGTTGAACTATTGCCAGAAAAATCCAAGTTTCCAGTTATGGCAAGAGATTCGGTGGCATCGTCTTTTAAACTAACATCTACTGTATAATTTGTTAGAGAACTGTTTCCTTTAATATTGGCATTAAATGAGCCTAAATTAAAATCGTTTACTTTAAAATTGTCTATTGTTACATTAGACGCAGGAATATAAACTCCTTGGTTTTGTTGAATATTTAGTTTGCCATTTACATTTCCAGCTAAAGCCAAACTATCTATTCTAGGTGTAATTTTTGCGAGCTCAACATCTTTAAAATCTAGGTTTATATTTTTATTGGTTGCACCTTTTATAACGCCATATAGATTAATAACTTCATTTTGATGGCTCATGCGTAAGCTTCTAATATTTATATTTTTAAACTCTCGGTCGAATTCAATTTTATTGAAACTGTTTCTCTCTTCATTTACATACCAATTATTATCCTTAAAAATAATGGTTGATTTTCTAAAACCAAGTACTGAGTTATTTTCTTCGTTTATGGTATAGAAAAGATTCATGTTAAAATCGTCTGTATTCCCTTTTCCTCCTTTAAATTCTGTTTTTACAAATAAGGTGTCATTTTTGGTTACGTTTATCAAACTAAATTTAGAGACATCGTAAAATTTTGAAGACATGCTATCTATTTCAACAAATGTATTATATAGTGGGTTTTTATTATCTACTTCTAAATGAATATTATTAGCAAAATATTCTTTAAGCTTTATTTGTGGCGAATTAAACTCTAGTTTAAATTTCTTAGCGTCACTTTCAGCGCGTCCTTCAAAATAGGTGTTACTCCCTAATTCCAAGTCTGGATAAAACACTTCGGCTATTTTACTATATATATTGAATTTAAAGTTAATAAACTGGTTTGAAGTAATGTGATGGGGTTTAAAATTGGTGTAAATGCTCCCTAAAGAGTTTTCTAAAAGCTTGTATATGTCTTTAAATACAAATTTACCATTGAGGCTTCCTGTAACAATATCTGGTGAGTTGATTTCAATAAACCTAACGTCTTTTTCAAAGCGCGAGGAAACAGCAAAATCTTTAAAATAATAGTCGTCATTTTCATTTTTGTAAAGGGTGTTTTCAAATCTTATGCTGCCATAAGCATCATCGTAATTGCTTCCATTCATGTTCATGCTCACATTACTCTTAAAGATTGAAATACTATCGTTACTTACAAAATTGAGTTCCCTTAGGTTGGCGTGTCCAACGTTGGCATTAAAATCGTACTTTTTTTCTTTTTTAGAGAAATCAACCAGACCATTAAAAGTTAAATCTAAATGTTGGTCATTAACAATTAAATTGCCATCAAATATTTTGTTTTTAATATTTCCAAATATTTTTATTTTTTCATATTGATAATCGTTATAAACAATATTAAATATATCTCCTTTTATATGCGAGTTAACACTTTCTGCGGTGAAACCAATACCATTAACATCTAAATTTGATGATATGCTTCCTACTTTTGAATCGCCTATCAATGTGCCAATATTAAAATTATCCATAATAAGATTACCATTATAAGTGGCAGACTCATTAGTGCTAATATTTTTTATTTTTAGGTCTGCATTTAAAGCTCCTAAATTTGAGGCTAACTCAATATTTGCGTCTAGATTTTTTGTAGTAACAAGTGTTTTTCCTTTAATAGTAAATACACCTAAACTATCTACAATAGATGGTATAGAGGTTCCTAAAACGTTGGGTAACATTGCTGAAAGATCATGATAAGTAGTAGTGAGCCTATTAAAATTAGCATCCATTAAAAATGTATTCTCCTTACTATCAAAAGCGTTTTTAAGGACAATGTTTCCATCTACAATTGTGTTCCTAGAATTGTTTAATTCTAGGTAGCTTACTGTCAAGTCGTTTAACGTGCCAAACAAGTTTACATTAATGTTTGCTTTTTGATTGTTACCAAATTCATCATAAAAAATATTCAAATCGCTTAGTGTAATATCTGAATCCTCAAAAGTGGCATTTAGTTTTACCTTATCGACAAAGTATTGCAAATCTTCTCTTTCGTACTCAAATTTTAAATTGCCTTTTAAAGTAGAGTTTGGTGTTTTAATTTGAAGAAAATCAAACGTCATATTTTGTAGCGTATAACCAAAATTAGTTGTCATATTGGTTATGTGTAATCCTCTATTGTCTATAAAACCAAGCTTATTGATTCTTGCACTAACATCTGGTCCTAAAATTAGAAAGTCTGTTGCATTAATATTCAAGTTGTTAAACGTAAATATGTCGCTTTGTTCTTTATTTTCGTCAATGAGCCTAAATTCACTATCTGTAATTGTTATATCACTAGAAGATAGCAAAAAATTGCTTTTTTCTTTACTAGGGACATCTTCATCAAACTTTGCTACAAAAATGTCTAGGTTGGTATCTACTTCACCTTTATAAGTCTTTAGGTTAAACTTTAATCCAATTATATCTACATCACCAAAAGTAAGTTTGTTATTTAAAAGTTTTCTAAAGCTTATTATGGAAGAATTTAATTCATTAATACTAATTAATGTATCTTTTCTATAATCTTCAATATAAATATCGATAAGTTCTATATCTCCATTAAACTGAAGGCCAACCTTTTCTATATTTATATTGGTTCCAAAATCTTTATTAATACGGTTTGTAAGATATTTTCCTGTTCGGGTTTGAACTGCAGGAATAGAAAATAATAACACCAAAATGATGAATAGCAACAACAAGATTGCTGCAATTTTCAATGCTATTTTAATTACTTTTTTAATGTTCTACTAAAGTTATAAGTTTTGTTTGAATATGTTATTTAAAACCAGCTATAAACTTATCAATTTTTAAGCCTAAATTTAGTTATTTACTCTATATTTTTTCATTTATTTGTATATCCTCTAAAACAAAAAAATATTACTATTTGTTTTATTACAAAATAAGCAATTATTATGCCTAAAACATCTTAATGACCTCACAAAATATCTACATACTAGGAATTGAGTCATCTTGTGATGATACGGCTGCTTCTGTAATACAAAACGGACGTATTTTAAGCAATGTTGTTGCTAATCAAAAAATACACGAAGAATATGGAGGTGTTGTACCAGAATTAGCATCTAGGGCACACCAACAAAATATTGTTCCAGTCGTGCATCAAGCCATAGAAAAAGCTGGAATTACAAAAGAACAGCTCAATGCTATTGCCTTTACCAGAGGTCCAGGTTTAATGGGTTCGTTACTAGTTGGTACTTCCTTTGCAAAATCGTTTGCTTACGGTTTAAACATTCCGCTAATAGATGTAAACCATATGCAAGCACATATTTTGGCACACTTTATAGACGAAGAAGGATTTGATAAACCAGAATTCCCTTTTTTGGCAATGACCATTTCTGGAGGCCATACACAAATAGTAAAAGTGAATGACTATTTTAATATGGAGGTTATTGGAGAAACCATTGATGATGCTGTTGGTGAAGCATACGATAAGAGCGGAAAAATTTTAGGGCTTGGTTACCCAGCAGGTCCAGAAATAGACAAACGTGCACAACAAGGCAATCCAAAAGCTTTTAAGTTTACAAAACCAAAAGTAGATGGTTTAAACTTTAGTTTTTCTGGGCTAAAAACAGCCATACTTTATTTTATACAACGTGAAACCAAACAGAATCCTAAATTTATTGAAGATAACCTAAATGACATTTGTGCTTCTATTCAATACACTATTATTGGTATTCTAATTGACAAATTAAAACTTGCTACTAAACAAACAGGTATTAGGCAAATAGCTATTGGTGGTGGTGTATCGGCAAATTCTGGAATTAGAAAAGCGTTAAAAGAGGGCGAACAAAAATTTGGTTGGAAAACGTATGTGCCAAAATTTGAATTCACTACAGATAATGCAGCGATGATAGCCATTGTTGGTTATTTAAAATATTTGGAACAAGATTTTGCAAAGCAGGATATTACAGCTTCGGCAAGGTTGAAAATTTAATTAATGAAATTAAATAATCTATACATTTATTTTTTTGGAACAAGCATCCTCGCTTTAATTATAAGCTTATTCTACTACAATTCTAACAAGAATACTGTTTTTAGCATTAAAGATACGTATTATGTTATTTCGAATTTTCATCTAACAATTTTGATTGCAATTATAATTCTAATCTTCTCTTTACTTATATTTATCTACTCAAAATTCAAGAATAATACATGCAACTTTTCTATAATACAGAGCTAAACGAAATTACCTCACAATTCTCTTTTCCTAAAGATGAAAGCAAGCATATTGCCAAAGTACTACGTAAAAAGAAAGGTGATATACTATATATAACTAATGGTAAAGGTTGGCAGTTTGAAGCTAGAATTGAAATGGCAGATTTAAAAAATTGTGTTGTGTCAATTATTTCAAAAACATTCCAAAAACCAAAAAATTACAAGTTGCATCTAGCAGTTGCGCCAACTAAAATAAACGATCGTTACGAATGGTTCCTTGAAAAAGCTACCGAAATTGGTATAGACTACATCACACCTATTATTTGCGATCATAGCGAGCGAAAAGTGATTAAACCTGAACGCTTTGAGAAGATATTGCAATCTGCTATGAAACAATCTCTGCATTATTATTTACCAAAACTACACGAAGCAATGTCTTTCAATGAATTTATGAAACAAAACCATCAAGGACAGCTATTTATAGCCCATTGTGAAAACACTAAAAAACAATCTTTAAAAAGTCAATTAAAGGCAAATAATAATGTTACAATTTTAATTGGTCCCGAAGGTGATTTTAGTGTTAAAGAAATTGCAATGGCTTTGAAGCATCAATTTATTCCTGTAACTTTGGGAGCAACCAGATTGCGTACAGAAACCGCTGCTATAGTAGCTTGCCATTCGGTTGCATATACTAATGAAAAATTATGAAGCTAGTATTTTTTATTGCCTTTTGCCTTATGACTTGCGTTACATTCTCGCAAGAAATTGCCATACTTAAATATCGTGGTGGTGGCGATTGGTATAGTAATCCTACTGCATTGCCTAACTTAATTGCCTTTTGCAACGAGAATATCAATACAAAAATTAAAACAAAACCTCAAACAGTCGAAACCAATAGTGTTGATATTTTCCAGTATCCATTTTTACACATGACAGGTCATGGCAATGTGTTTTTTAATGATGATGATGCTAAAAACCTAAGAGATTATTTAATTTCGGGAGGGTTTTTACATATTGATGATAATTATGGTATGCAACCTTATATTGTAAAAGAGCTAAAAAAAGTATTTCCAAATACCAATTTGGTTGAAATTTCTGCCAATCACAAACTATTTAATATTGTATATGCTTTTCCACAAGGGTTGCCAAAAATCCATGAACATGATGGCAAGCGTCCACAAGCTTTAGGTATATTTTATGAATCGCGATTAGTAGTGTTATTTACTTACGAAAGTGATTTAGGCGATGGTTGGGAAGATCCACAAGTGCACAACGATCCTGAAGATGTTCGCGAGAAGGCCTTAAAAATGGGTGCAAATATCATTAAATATGCTTTTGAAAATTAATAATGCAACGCACTCATTATAATACCAATTTTAAACAACACACTTTTCCAATTACCCTTATATGTGATAACATTACCAATGCTTTAAATATTGGCAGTTTGTTTAGAATTGCTGATGCCTTTGGAGTGAAAGAACTTATATTTTGTGGTGAGCACATTCCGTTAGGCAGAAAAATGGCAAAAACCTCACGAGCTACCGAAAAAGTTGTAAAGCATAGAGAAAGTAAATCTACTATTAATGTTGTTAGTGAGCTAAAAGCGAGTGGCCATTATATCGTGTCTTTGGAAATAACTACCAATAGCAAGCCAATTCACGAATTTAATTCCCCTAAATCACAACCTATAGTATTGGTAGTTGGTGATGAAAATTTTGGCGTATCTGATGCTATTTTAAAACTATCAAATGCAATAATCCATATAAATATGTTTGGACAAAACAGCAGCATGAATGTCGTTCAAGCAGCAAATATTGCATTATTTGAAATTACTAAGCAATTAATGTAAAATGTTATTGTTAATTTAATGAAGCAATCTTTTAATACCAATTTTTCCTTTAATAAGATTATTACCAGTCATTCTTCGCTCATAAAGACAAATTATTATCTTTACTAAATGAATTCGAAAATCATCTCAAACGGCATACTAAGAGCTTTAGCAATTATTCTTGGTCTCACATTATTGCTTTACTTTCTATATAAAATACAGTCGGTTATAGTATATGTAGCCATTGCTTCGGTTATTTCGTTAATAGGCTTGCCAATAGTTAGGTTTTTAAAGTCTAAGCTTAAGTTTAAAAATACATTTGCCGTTGTTACAACAATGGTAATCTTAATAGCATTGCTAGTTGGTCTTGTGCGTATGTTTATTCCACTGGTTGTGGAACAAAGTCATAATTTATCTCTATTAAATATTGAGCAATTACAAGGAAATATCGAAGACTTATACTTTCAACTAACAGATTACTTCGGCATTAATAGTTATGATGTTGAACGCTCTTTAAAAGAATCTAATTTGCTTACAAAGTTGGATTATTCAATTATACCAAACTTTATAAATTCGGTTGTGAGTGGTTTTGGTAGTTTTAGTATTGGTTTATTTTCGGTGATATTTATTGCATTCTTCTTACTAAAGGATAGTAAATTAATGGAACAAGGTATTATGGTTTTTGTGCCTGATAGTAAAGAAATACGTTCAAAAAAATCTTTCGAAAAAATAAAAACACTATTATCACGCTATTTTGTTGGCTTAATATTTCAAATATTAATTTTGTTTGTAATTTATACAATTGTGCTACTTATTTTTGGTGTAAAAAATGCCGTCGTAATTGCTTTTTTATGTGCATTGCTCAATCTTATTCCTTATGTTGGGCCATTGGTTGGTGGTGTTTTAATGCTCACATTAACTATGTCTAGTTTTTTAGGTGAAAGTTTTAGCAACGTTATATTGCCAAAAACAACTTATGTAATGATTGGATTTATTTTTGGACAACTAGTAGATAATTTTTTTAGTCAGCCATTTATCTTCTCAAAAAGCGTAAAATCCCATCCTTTAGAAATTTTTCTGGTCATCATTATTGCTGGTATTTTATTTGGTGTTGTTGGTATGATTGTGGCAATACCAACTTATACAGCTATTAAAGTGATTTTAAAAGAATTTTTATCAGAAAACAAAATCGTGAAGCAACTTACCAAAGACATATAGTATCCATTTGAATAAACATGTTTTAAATACTGTAATTCAAGAATATATTGATAAAAATATTGATTCAGAAACAGCTTCCTTATTATTAACAAAAACCTCTTTTAGCAATATTGAATTAAAAGAGATTATAGAACAGATCAAATCTAAAAAAAAGTGTAAAACAAAGCTAACAACTTGGTATAATACACCCAATATTTATTACCCTAATAAGCTCAATATTGAACAAACATCATCTGAAACTACTGCAAGTTATAAATCTAAAATTATTAGTGGTAAAACTATTATTGACCTTACAGGTGGCTTTGGTGTAGATAGTTACTACTTCTCTAAAGTATTTAAAGAAGTTACGCATTGTGAGATTGACAAAAACCTTTCGAAGATTGTTTCACATAATTACACACAGCTTGGAATTGATAATATTAAAACTGTTAATAATGACGGAATAAACTATTTAAAACAGACTGATAAAACCTACGATTGGATTTATGTAGATCCATCTAGAAGACACGACAGTAAAGGAAAAGTATTCTATCTAAAAGATTGTTTACCAAATATTCCGAAGCATTTAAACATATTGTTTGAACATACAAACAACATTTTAGTAAAGACCTCTCCAATGTTGGATGTTTCTATTGGATTGACCGAATTAAAGCACACTAAAGCCATTCATATAATTGCGATAAATAATGACGTGAAAGAATTACTTTTTCTATTATCAAAAGGTTATAAAGGCAATATCCAAATAAATACACTTAATATTAAAGGTAAAAAAAACGAAGATTTTAAGTTCATATATTCGACAGAATCAAGCTCAAAAGCCTATTTCTCTTTACCTCTCACCTATCTTTATGAGCCTAATGCAGCGGTATTAAAATCTGGTGCTTTTAAAACCATAGCTAAAGAACTTAATATCCATAAATTACATCTAAACTCACATTTGTACACTTCCAATAAATTAATGGATTTTCCTGGTAGAGCTTTTAAAATAATCGAACAGATTCCATATAACAAAAAAACAGTAAAAAAAGTTTTGGGTAATACAAAAGCAAACATTACAACTAGAAATTTTCCAGAATCCGTTAATCAGTTAAGAAAAAAATTCAACATTAAAGATGGTGGAGAAACCTATATATTCTTTACAATAAATGTGAATGATGAAAAAATCGCGATTATTTGCAAAAAGACATAAAAAAAAGGGTTGCCAAAAGACAACCCAAAAAAAATCCTTTATTGCTAATAACATTAACCTTAAACTATAGCTTTTTGTAAAGGATTTATTCTATAATTATCACTAAAAATTTTATAGAATGTTAAAATACTTGAAATAATTTGAATTTTATATATGTAAACTCATAAATTAAGTAGAAATTAACAATTCAATTAAAGTAAAATATTCTTAAATAAAGTACCAAAAAACATATATTTTTAATAATTAGTACATTAGAGTATATTCGAAAAAAACCAGAAATGTGATAAAAGCAGTTATATTCGATATGGATGGCGTTATAGTCAACTCTGAGCCATTACATAAAAAAGCCTATAACAAAATGTTCGACACCATTGGTATTGATGTGTCCAACAAATTGTATGAGTCTTTCACCGGAAAATCAACCTACAGCATTTGTAAAACATTATGCTCTAAATTCGATTTAAAAAACAATCCACAAGAGTTGGTAGATTTAAAACGTGAGTATTTTAAATACATTTTCCAAAATGATAAATATCTAGATCTTATTGATGGTGTTCGAGATATCATAGAAGATTATTACGAAAATAATTTAACCTTGGTACTAGCCTCTTCGGCGTCAATGACCACTATTAACAATGTTTTTAACCGTTTTAATTTAGAAAAATATTTTAAAGCAAAACACAGTGGTGCCGATTTAAAGGCATCTAAGCCACACCCAGAAATTTTTATCAATGCGGCAAAATCTTCTGGCTTTAATAAAAACCAATGTATTGTTATAGAAGATTCCACTAATGGAATTAAAGCCGCTAATTCAGCAAATATTTACTGCATAGGTTACAAAAGCAAACACTCCAAAAATCAAGATTATAGTACTGCCAATAAAGTGGTTGATACTTTTGAGGATATTACATTTAATAAAATTAAAGATTTAATATAAAATGTTTTATCTGTTAATTTTAAAATTATTTAAATTAATATCATCCAAACCTTTCTCATCAAAAGGATATTCCATATCATCCTGTATGTTGTAAAGTGATATTAAAATAAACTCACTTAAAATAACCACGAAATAGGTAATCCATATAGTGGTCTCAAGACCAATTCTATTTATAATGGTAGGCGTATAAATTAGAGGAAAAATATAAATAAATATAAGGCAATACGCTTTTAAGCTTATAGGCGTACGATGTGCATGGATAGCATGCAAATTCTCAACAGATTCATGCAAGTCGTTCATAAATCTAATTACTTTATCTTTTAGCCTTTTTGGAATGATTTCAGTGTTTTCAGCAATAAAAATGTAAACCTTATTAACCGCATCATCCAAGTTGCCGGTGCTATAATCGCCATTCTTGCTTAAATGAGCTATTGTATTTTCGCTAATTTCAATTAAGATGTTAGATATTTCTTGTTTTTTTTCATCTGTAAACGTTTCAGCACTCATAAAAAAATAATCCACAGTTTTAATTGCCGCTCTAAACTGGCTTAAATGCTCTAAAGCCTTTTCTCTTCTCCTAAAAGAACTTCTTATAGTGAAAACCAACGGAAACACAATAGCAATACTTATCATGGTAAGATCAATATTGTAATTTATATTATATCGATATGCAAAAAACAAAGTAGCAAATGATATAATTAGTGCAATAAAAGTTCTTTGGTTTATAACTGTAATATATTGATTCATAGACACCTATTAAAATGTTATATTTGCTTAACAACTCACAATATAATGAAAAAACAAATTTCCTACGTTTTCTTGATTATAAGTTTTCTAATTTGTAATATCATTATTGCGCAAGAAACTTTAAATTCAATTAAAGAAAATAAAACTAGCAAGCTTTTTAGAAACCAAGAAGCACTTTCAATAAAACTAAAATATTCGAATAGAAATCTAAAAAAGAAAACAAACGACAGCACCTATATTACAACAAATCTTTCTTACCAAAATGAAGATGAAACGTGGGATTCATTAGAAGTTGAAATTAGAGCTAGAGGCAACTTTAGAAAAGACAATTGCTATTACACTCCTGTAAAACTAAAAATTAAAAAATCCATAGCTAAAGGAACTGTTTTTAAAGGAAATAAAAAACTAAAACTTGTAATCCCTTGCAAAACTGATAAAGAAAGTAACGATAATGTTATTAAAGAATATCTTGCTTATAAATTCTATGAACACATCTCACCTTATAATTTTAAAACACGATTGGTTAACATTGAATATGAAGAGTTAAGAGGAAAAAAAATAAAATCGCATTATTTTAAAGGCTTTTTTATTGAAGATGATAAAGAAGTGGCAGACACACATGATGCAAAAATTTTAGAGAGCAAGGTACATCCATTAGAACAGGAACCTATAATATGTGTAAAACATGCGTTATTTCAATATATGATAGGTAATACCGATTTTTCTACAACCTATCAACACAATGCTAAGCTAATATACAAAGACAAACAAATGTTTCCCATACCTTACGATTTCGATATGTCTGGTCTGGTAAATCCTAGTTATGCCATTTTGTCCACACCACATTTAGAAAGAATGAATATAAGTTCGGTTAAAGAAAGAAAATATAGAGGGTTTAAAAGAGACATTAGTATATTTACTCAAGCTAAAAGCGATTATTTAACTATAAAACCTCAAATTATGGAATGTGTTTTTAGTTTGAAATCATCTTTTGATAACCCTAAAGAATATGAACGCATTAATATATATATTCTAGATTTTTATAAAATTTTAGAAAATGAAGCTTTATTTAATAAAAATATAATCGAAAAAGCTAGGATGAACTAAAAAGCAGTTTTTATAGTTAAGCTCAACAAAACACTATTTCACAAACCAACAAAACCCTGCATTTCTGCAAGGTTTTATGTGGTGATCGCACTAGGATTCGAACCTAGGACCGCCTGCTTAGAAGGCAGGTGCTCTATCCAGCTGAGCTATGCGACCATTATAAAGTCGGGGTGGCAGGATTCGAACCTGCGACCTCCGCGTCCCAAACGCGGCGCGATAACCGGGCTACGCTACACCCCGAAACGATTATCTTAAAAAATGCGGAGAGACGGGGATTCGAACCCCGGGTACCCGCTAGGGTACGCTTGTTTAGCAAACAAGTCCTTTCGGCCACTCAGGCACCTCTCCTATTCTAATATAAAAGAACGTCACATTATTTTTAAATGCGGATGCAAATGTAACTTTTCATCTTAAAGAACGCAAACTATTTTTTTACTTTTTTAAAGTAATATTGCTATTCTGGGTATTCAATACGTAAGTGGTAGATATTAGCTAGCTTATGCTTTAATACTTTTTTTATGGATTGAATTTCTTTGAAGGTAATATTTGCATTCAAAAATTGATCGTTTTCAATTTGTTTACTAATTATGCTTTCAACAAATACATCAATTTTTGTAGATGTAGGTTCTTTTAAGCTTTTTGAAGCTGCTTCAACACTATCACACATCATTAATATGGCAGTTTCCTTACTAAATGGACTAGGTCCTGGGTATCTAAAATCATTAATATCAATACCTCCATCCATACCTTTTTCTTTGCTGTAAAAATAATAGACTAGACTCGTACCGTGATGTGTTCTAATAAAATCTATAACACGATCTGGTAGGTTATTCTTTTTTGCCAATTCAATACCGTCTATTACATGATTAATTATAATCGCTGCACTTTCCTTTGGCAATAACTCATCATGTGGATTGATTCCCGTGGCCTGATTTTCGGTAAAGTATGTAGGATTCTTCATTTTTCCAATATCGTGATATAAAGCACCTACGCGTACTAACATAGCATTTGCACCAATTTCATTAGCAGAAGCTTCTGCTAAATTTGCAACATTCAAAGAATGGTGAAATGTTCCTGGTGCTTTATTGGATAACTCTTTTAATAATTTTGAGTTTGTATCAGAAAGTTCTAATAATGACACGTCCGAAACTAATCCAAAAAGCTTTTCATAAGCATATATTAAAGGCTGTACAAATAATGTTGCTAAACCACTAAGTATGAAAAGAATAAATGTTTCTCCTTTTAAGTTGTCAACACCACCTTCATGTATAACAAAAAAAGCAAAATATGCTACTATATATATTAAGGTAATTTGTCCAACAGAGATAAAAAGATTGGCTCTTTTATAAAGTTCAGATACCGTAAGTATGGTAACAATACCTGCAATAATTTGCAGGAACATATACTCGTAGTTATTTGTAACGACAAACCCAAGTAATAATACTGTAACAACATGTGCAAACAATCCTAATCGTGCATCAAAAAAGGCTTTTAAGACTAAAGGTAAAATACATATTGGAACAATATATATGTATGACGAGTTATAATTTACCACCAAAGTGGTTAGCAATACCATTAGTAAGATATTAAAAAAGATAAATGTAACCTTAGTATTGTTTTTAAATACTTCTGGTCTGTATTTTCTTATAAAAAGAAGCAACATTAACAATGTTAATGCCACTAACAAGGTATATGCAGCTAAAATCCAATTATAGTTTGCCTCACTCCATATTTGAGATTCATATTCAGACTCTAATGATTTTAAAATTTCAAATTTATCTCCTTCTACAACTTCTCCTTTGGATATAATAATAGTGCCTTGGGCAATTCGACCTCTAACCAAGGATATTTTTTCTAGATCTTCTTGCAGTGAATTATCAGTAATACTAATATTTAAAGAGATATTTGGTTTTATTATATCAAAAAACAATGAGATTAATTTTTGTGAATTTTTAGGTGTAAGATTTAATTCACCAATGCTCTTTTCCGCAAAAGCCCTAAAGTTAGGCTTAATAAAGTTTGAATAATTTGTGTTATCAATTTGGTTTCTATCTTCTAAAAGGATTACAATTCTACTGTTTGAATAATCGTAATCTTTATCAAGTACACCTTTTGAGTACATTTGATTTAATACAGATAAACCTTGATTGAATAATAATGTTTTTTCCAGTTTAGATAAAGAATCTGAAAATACTAAAGGAAATTGAACTTTATAATTTTTAATTACTTCTAAAGCCACTTCGTTATCAATATCAAAATATATTGACGCATTTTCTTGTATTGCTTGTTGTTCTTGTTGTATTTCTTCTTCAGCTTTTTTAATTGCAAAATCGAAAGGTGCATACAAATTTTCAGACTGCCATGGCTTGCCCTTTTCAAAACTATACTTAAATTTTCCACTCTTTGGAAATAAGTAAACTATTAAAAAAGAAGTTGCTATAAAAAGAAGTACCTTATATATTAAGGAATGGTTTTTATATAACCTGTTTATAAAATCCTTCATGAATTATATTAATATTATTTCAAAAGTAATAAAAATAAAGGTGCAACATAGATAATGATATTGACATAATCATTCTATTTTCTTCTAAATTTTAACTAATTTCGCATCATTAATAAATTATAAAATTATAATGAGCAAAGAGGTTGTAATCGTTTCAGCAGTTAGAACTCCAATTGGTAGTTTTTTAGGAACATTGTCATCAATTCCAGCTCCAAAATTAGGAGCAATAGCAATTAAAGGAGCTTTAGACAAAATCCAGTTAAACCCACAGTTGGTAGAAGAAGTATTAATGGGAAATGTTGTTCAAGCAGGAACAGGACAAGCTCCTGCTAGACAAGCAGCAATTTATGCTGGTATTCCAAACACTGTTCCATGCACAACTATAAACAAGGTGTGTGCCTCTGGTATGAAAACAGTAATACAAGCGGCACAGTCTATTGCACTTGGAGATGTAAATATTATTGTTGCTGGTGGTATGGAAAACATGAGTTTAATCCCTCATTATTATCATGCCAGAACTGGAACAAAATTTGGCTCAGCCACTCTTGAAGATGGGATGCAGAAAGATGGATTGGTAGATATATATGATGGTAATGCCATGGGAGTTTGTGCAGATGCCTGTGCAACTGAATACAATTTTTCAAGAGACGATCAAGATGCTTTTGCAATACAATCATACCAACGTTCTGCCTCAGCTTGGGAAGCAAATAAATTTAAAAACGAAGTAGTTCCAGTAGAAGTCCCACAGCGTCGTGGTGAACCAATAATTGTTAAAAAAGATGAAGAATACACGAATGTAAAAATGGAAAAAATTCCTGCATTGCGGCCAGCGTTTACAAAAGACGGAACGGTAACAGCCGCTAACGCTTCCACAATTAACGATGGTGCAGCAGCATTAGTGTTAATGAGCAAAGAAAAGGCAGATGAATTAGGTTTAAAACCCATGGCTACCATAAAAAGTTATGCCGATGCAGCACACGAACCCAAATGGTTCACTACAGCACCTGCAAAAGCATTACCAAAAGCACTGGCCAAAGCAAATATATCTTTGGATGATGTTGATTTTTTTGAGTTCAATGAAGCTTTCTCTGTTGTTGGATTAGCAAATATGAAGCTTCTTGGTTTGACAGATGATAGGGTAAATGTTAATGGTGGAGCCGTTTCTTTAGGGCATCCGTTAGGTTGTTCTGGAGCTAGAATAATTGTAACTTTATTAAATGTTTTAGAGCAAAACGATGCTAAAATTGGAGCTGCAGCTATTTGTAATGGTGGTGGTGGAGCTTCAGCAATGGTTTTAGAACGTAATTAATATTATTGGATGCAGTACGGAATTTGTAGCCTAAGTATTGTCCCTTTAAGATTAGAAACTTCTGATGCTTCGAAGTTGGTTTCACAATTACTTTATGGTGATTTTTTTAAAGTACTGGAACAACGAAAAAAATGGAGCAAAATCCGTTTAGACTTTGATGGTTATGAAGGCTGGATTGACAATAAACAATATTTTAAGATTTCAGAAAGTGAATTTAAAACACTACAACAAAGCGCACCTATTTATGCTACAGACCTTGTTGAGTTTATAGAAAATACTTCAAAAGAATTAATTCCTATTCCTTTAGGAGCATCATTAAATGGATTGTCTATTTTAAAGCATTTTCATGATGGAAATACTACTACTGGTGTACTTCCAAAAAGCAACATATTAAACACTGCTTCTTTTTATTTAAATTCACCTTACTTGTGTGGTGGAAAGACGCCTTTTGGAATAGACTGTTCTGGGTTTACGCAAATGGCTTATAAACTTAATGGCTACAAGTTGTTTAGAGACGCATACGAGCAAGCCACTCAAGGAGAAGCGTTAAGTTTTATTGAAGAAAGCGAACCTGGTGATCTCGCTTTTTTTGATAATAACGAAGGAAACATTATACATGTTGGTATTATTATGAAAGATAATTATATAATACATGCTCATGGAAAAGTGAGGATTGATAGGTTAGATCATACAGGAATCTATAATGTAGAATCTAAAATCCATACCCATAAATTACGTGTTATAAAAAAGATTATATAAAAAAGCCGTTTTATTACAAACGGCTTTTTATATTAATTTGTCAACCTATTTTTTTGGAAGACTCAAAACAATGGTTATTGTCAATTTTTATTTTCTAATTCCTCAACTTTGGCTTTCATTGCTTTAAAGTTTGGCATATCATCTAAAGCACTATAAATATTCATTAGTGTTCTAGCTGCTCCTATATTTTCTGGTTCTATTTCTAAAACGCTACTTAAAAAGGGTATCGCATCTTTATATAATTGCTGTCTGTTAAGTTTTAGTTCTTCATATTTTTTATTATCGGCAGCCGAGTTACCCAAAGCATTCATCTTATCAATTATAGTTTGCTCTTGATTTAGTATTAGGGCAGCCATATTCATTTGAGCTGCAGTATAGCTAGGGTCAATTTCAATTACCTTGGTATAATATTCTTTAGCTGCTTCAAAGTTATTCTCCTCAGCTGCAAAAACACCAAGATTAAATAGTAAACTCACATCATTAGGCTTAATCTCTAGGGCACTTTTTATTATTTCTTTATACTTTTGAGTATCACCCATTTTGTAATACACATTCGCTTCAGAAATTAATAAATTGAAATCGTTGGGATTTATTTTTTTTGCCTTATCTAAAGCAGAAATAGCTTTTTCGTTTTCACCTTGCTCTACATAAATTAAAGCAATGTTCTTTGCTATATCACCCGCTTTAGAAGGAGATGTTATGTCTTTGGGTTTATCATGAGTACCAGCTTTTACAGAAATATCTCTCATACCTTTATTAGGAAAGGTTTGCTCTTCTCCGGATTCAATATCTGTAGCCATAAATTCTTCAGTTATTCCAGTATAACCTATATTCATTAATTCATCATACAATTTTAATGCTTTTGGGAAATCTTTATCCAAAACAGCAACTGTGGCCGAGTTAAATAAGTATATGGTATCTTGTGGAGAAACTCTATAAGCTTTCTCAAAGTTATTTAAAGCTGAAGTAAAGTTTTTTTGCTCGTATGCGTCACTTCCTTTTTTAACAAATGTGTTAGTCATTTCTATTTTCATAGCGTTTACCTTTGAAGTGTAAACCTTTTTTCCAGACTTTTCTTCAAGATCTTCAAGTATTTCAAAACTACTTAGTGCATCTGTAATCTCTAAATCACTACCTGCACCATTTGCATATAAAGCTTGGCCTTTTAAAAAATAGAATTTTGCTTTTGTTTTGTCATCCATTACAGACAATAAAGATTCTGCTCCACTAATAGCAGTCTTTGCATCTGCGAAGTTGCTACTTTTTATAGCCTTTTCTGCTGTTTTTATTTCTTTCTTTTGAGCGAAAGAAAATGAAGCCATCATTAAAGCTAATCCTAATACAACCTGTTTTTTCATTTTTAATTATTTAATTGTTAATTGTTATTTTCTGTTTCGTTATTATCAAGAGTTGTGCCATCATTTGCATCTGCCTCTTTTTCAGTAGCTTCCACATTTTCTACATCATCTTCATCGTGCATAACCTTAGCTACAGCTGCAATAGAGTCGCTTCCTTTTAAATTAATTAGCTTAACGCCTTGAGTCGCCCTACCCATAACTCTTAAATCTTGAACTGCCATTCTTATTGCAATTCCAGATTTATTAATAATCATAAGGTCGTCTTCATCCGATACATTCTTGATTGCTACTAAGTTACCTGTTTTTTCTGTAATAGAAATGGTTTTAACTCCTTTTCCTCCACGATTTGTAATTCTATAATCCTCTAAACTAGAACGTTTACCAAAACCATTTTCTGAAACAACAAGTATATCACTTTCCATATCATTAACAGCTATCATGCCAATTACTTCATCTGTTTTTTCATCTTGAAGTCTAATTCCACGAACGCCTGAGGCATTTCTCCCCATTGGTCTTGTTTTTGCCTCTTCAAATCTAATAGCTTTACCAGATTTAAGTGCTAACATCACCTGGCTTTCTCCAGTGGTTAGTTTTGCTTCCAATAATTCGTCATCTTCTTTAATGGTGATGGCATTAATGCCATTGGTTCGAGGTCGAGAATATTGCTCTAACGAGGTTTTTTTAACTTGTCCTTTTTTAGTTGCCATAATCACATAGTGATTATTTATATAGTCGTCGTCTTTTAAATCTTGTGTACAAATAAAAGCTTTTACTTTGTCGGTTTGCTCAATGTTTATTAAGTTTTGTATGGCTCTTCCTTTTGAAGTTTTGCTTCCTTCAGGAATTTCATAAACACGCATCCAGAAGCATTTTCCTTTTTGTGTAAAGAACAACATATATTGATGGTTGGTACCAACAAATAAATGCTCTAAGAAATCTTCATTTCTAGTAGTTGAAGCTTTTTGACCAACACCTCCTCTATTTTGCGTTTTATATTCGGTTAAAGACGTTCTTTTTATGTAGCCAGCGTGAGAAATTGTAATAACTACTTTCTCATTAGGTATCATGTCTTCAATACTTAAGTCGCCTCCTGCATATTCAATTAAAGATCTACGTTCATCACCATATTTTTGTTTAACTTCTTGAAGCTCATCTCTAATGATATTCATACGACGTTCTTTCTTATCAAGAATATCTTTTAAATCTTCAATGGTTTTCATTAAATCTTCGTACTCAGCTCTTAGTTTATCTTGTTCTAAACCTGTAAGCTGACGCAAGCGCATTTCAACAATGGCTTTTGCTTGAATTTCGGTAAGCTTAAATCTATCTACTAACTTTTGTCTTGCTTCATCTGCATTTGAAGATGCACGAATTAAAGCAATGACTTCATCAATATTATCAGAAGCAATAATAAGCCCTTCTAAAATATGTGCTCTTTCTTCTGCTTTACGAAGTTCGTACTTTGTTCGTCGCACAACTACTTCATGTCGATGCTCTACAAAGTGATGAATCATATCTTTAAGATTCAACATTTGTGGCCGACCGTTAACAAGTGCAATATTATTTACACTAAAAGACGATTGTAGCGCAGTGTATTTATATAATTTATTTAAAACTATATTCGGTATCGCATCTCGTTTTAAAACATATACGATACGCATACCATTTCTATCAGATTCGTCACGAATGGTAGCAATGCCTTCTAGTTTTTTATCGTTAACTAAATCAGCAGTTTTCTTAATCATATCTGCTTTGTTAACTTGATAAGGAATCTCTGTAACAATAATACTTTCTCGTCCTTGAACTTCTTCAATGATTGCTTTTCCGCGCATTACTACTCTACCACGTCCTGTTTTAAACGCTTCTCTTACACCATCATAACCATAAATAATACCTCCAGTTGGAAAATCTGGTGCCTTTACATGAGTGATAAGTTCATCAATTTCAATGTCATTATTATCAATGTATGCAATGGTACCATCAACAACTTCAGATAAATTATGTGGTGGCATATTAGTTGCCATACCAACTGCAATACCTGAGGCTCCATTAACTAGTAGTCCTGGGATTCTTGTTGGAAGCACTGTTGGTTCTTGAAGTGTGTCGTCAAAGTTCAACTTATGATCAACGGTATCTTTGTCAATATCTGCCAACATGTCCTCAGATATCTTACGCATTCTTGCCTCAGTATAACGCATTGCTGCAGGACTGTCACCATCAATAGAACCAAAGTTACCTTGCCCATCAACAAGCATATAACGTAAACTCCATTCTTGAGCCATTCTAACCATGGTATCGTAAACCGAAGTATCACCATGTGGATGGTACTTACCAAGTACTTCACCAACGATTCTTGCCGATTTTTTATGAGCTGAATTAGCTCTAACACCTAATTCGTGCATCCCATAAAGTACACGTCTATGCACTGGTTTTAATCCATCTCTTACATCTGGAAGTGCACGTGACACAATGACTGACATTGAATAATCAATGTAAGCCGATTTCATTTCATCTTCAATATTTATTGGAATGAGTTTTTCTCCTTCTGCCATAAATAAAATTATTAATTTTTGTAGGTTTTCAAATCGAGCTAATATAACAATTTTGTTAGTCCAAGCACTATCTAGACATGGCTTTTTTGAGACTTTTTATCAACAATATTTAGAGCAATTTTCGTTAATAACTATAAGCCATTATATTTTGATTTAATAGACTTTTTAGTGTCATTTACTCCTATAAACAATAATTAAGGTATAGTTTTTGCCTTAATAAAGTAGATTTTATTATTTTTAATGCAGAAAGGAACCAAATTTATGGACGATAATTTTTCACCAAGAGTAAAAGATGTGATTGCTTATAGCAAAGAAGAGGCATTGCGTTTAGGTCATGATTTTATTGGCACTGAACACTTAATGCTTGGTCTGTTACGTGATGGGAATGGGAAAGCAATCGATATTTTAAGTGCTTTGGATATCGACTTAAATCACTTAAGAAGAAAAGTAGAGATTTTAAGTCCTGCCAATCCTAACATTACTACCGCATCAAACGAAAAAAAGAACCTACATTTAACTAGACAAGCAGAGCGTGCTTTAAAGACGACATTTTTGGAAGCTAAATTGTTTCAAAGTACTTCTATTAATACGGCACATTTATTACTTTGTATCTTGAGAAATGAAAACGACCCAACTACAAAATTATTAAATAAACTTAAAGTGGACTACGATAACGTAAAAGATCAATTTAAATATATGATAGCTAATGACGACGATTATATAGAATCTCCAAAAGCTGAGTCTTTTTCTGATGAAGGCGAAGATGCAGCCAACGAAAGCTCAAAAGATAATCCGTTTAGCCAATCTACAACTAAAGGAGCAAAAAAATCTAAAACACCAGTATTAGACAATTTTGGTAGAGACCTCACTGCCATGGCAGAAGAAGGTAAATTAGATCCCGTTGTTGGACGAGAAAAAGAAATTCAACGTGTGTCACAAATTTTGAGCAGACGCAAAAAGAACAATCCTTTATTAATTGGCGAACCTGGAGTTGGCAAATCTGCTATTGCCGAAGGATTGGCCAATAGAATAATTAGCAAAAAAGTATCAAGAATATTATTCAATAAGCGTGTTGTTACGCTTGATTTAGCAAGCTTAGTTGCTGGAACAAAATACCGTGGGCAATTTGAAGAGCGCATGAAAGCTGTCATGAACGAACTTGAAAAAAATGATGACATCATTTTGTTTATAGACGAAATCCATACTATTGTTGGTGCTGGAGGAGCAACAGGAAGTTTAGATGCTTCAAATATGTTTAAGCCAGCTTTAGCTAGAGGTGAAATTCAATGTGTTGGTGCAACAACACTAGACGAATACAGACAATACATCGAAAAAGATGGTGCTTTAGAGCGTCGTTTTCAAAAAGTGATTGTGGAGCCAACAACTGTTGTTGAAACCATCGAAATTTTAAACAACATTAAAGGAAAATACGAAGAACATCATAATGTAACATATACCAATGAAGCTATTGAAGCTTGTGTAAAACTCACAAATCGTTATATGACAGAGCGTTTTTTACCAGACAAAGCCATAGATGCTCTAGATGAAGCTGGATCAAGAGTTCATATTACCAATATTAATGTTCCAGATCAAATTATTGAGCTGGAAAAACAGTTGGAAGCTGTAAAAGAAACTAAAAACTCTGTTGTTAAGAAGCAAAAGTATGAAGAGGCAGCAAAGCTTAGAGATGATGAGAAACGCATAGAAAAGAGCCTTTCTGAAGCTCAGGCAAAGTGGGAAGAAGATTCAAAATTACATCGTGAAACTGTTACTGAAGATAATGTTGCCGATGTTGTTTCTATGATGACTGGAATTCCAGTAAATAGAATAGCACAAACCGAAAGTAACAAATTAGCAAAACTGCCAGAACTTATAAAAGGCAAAGTGATTGGTCAAGACGAAGCTGTTAGTAAGGTCGTTAAAGCCATACAACGTAATCGTGCTGGACTTAAAGACCCTAATAAACCTATTGGGTCGTTTATATTTTTAGGGCAAACTGGTGTTGGTAAAACCCAGTTAGCTAAAGTATTGGCTCGTGAATTATTTGATAGCGAAGATGCACTTGTAAGAGTTGACATGAGTGAATACATGGAAAAATTTGCCATTTCACGTTTAATTGGTGCTCCTCCAGGATATGTTGGTTATGAAGAAGGCGGTCAGCTAACCGAAAAGGTTAGACGTAAACCTTATGCAGTAGTATTGCTGGATGAAATTGAAAAAGCGCATCCTGATGTCTTTAATATGCTTTTACAAGTATTGGATGATGGTTTTATAACCGATAGTTTAGGTAGAAAAATCGATTTTAGTAATACCATTATTATCATGACATCTAACATTGGCGCTAGAAAACTTAAAGATTTTGGCACAGGTGTTGGTTTTGGTACGTCTGCACAAAAATCCCAGGCAGGAAGCCACGCAAAAAGTGTAATTGAAAATGCACTAAAGAAAGCGTTTGCACCAGAGTTTTTAAACAGAATTGACGACGTGGTAGTATTTAATGTACTTGAAAGAAAAGATATTGATAAAATAATAGATATTGAGCTAGAAAAACTTTTAGCTAGAATCAAAGAATTAGGTTACATACTTAAGCTCACTAAAAAAGCTAAAATATTTATTGCCGATAAAGGTTTTGACCAGCAATATGGTGCACGTCCTTTAAAAAGGGCTATCCAAAAATATATTGAAGACGCTTTAGCTGAAGAGATTATTGTCTCTAAAATTCATGAAGGTGATGTGATTACTATGGATTATGAAAAAGATGCGACCGAGTTAACGGTTAAGATTAAACATACTGAAAAACCTACAAAATCGTAGTTATGATTTGTGTTGTGAATAACTCCGCTTATTATTTAAGTGGAGTTTTTTTTTGATTATTATTTTTTAACTAATTTTAATGATGATTAAATCCCTAAAATACCCTTTTTGCACTATAGATGTCTATAGTACTTATGTTATTTCACGTATTAATGAAGGGTTTCATTTAACACCTGATAAAAACAAAATATTAGAAGATATTGCCAACGAATACTTTTATAAAAAGCCGTTTGCATACATTACGCATAGAGCAAATTCTTACTCGGTAGATCCTGCTATTTATTTGCAAACTTCAAAAATTAACAATTTAATTGGGATGGCTGTTGTCGCCGAAGTCCCATTAGCAAAAGGAAATGCCCAAATTGAAAAACTGTTTATAAACAAACCTTTTGAAATTTTTGAAGATTTGGACGAAGCCATAAAGTGGGCAAAATCTTTAACAGCAAATGAATAAAAACGAATTAAAACATGTAGAAGAAAAAATAGCAGGCGAAATCTCTAAAACCGAAGCTGCAATACAGCATTATAAAGCACTTACAAAACCCATAGCACCAGAAAATGCAATAGGTAGAATTTCCAGGATGGATGCCATAAACAACAAATCCATAAATGATGCTGCTTTGAAACAGGCCGAACAAAAACTCAAAAATTTAAAAATTGCTTTTTCTAATATTAATGATACCGATTTTGGACTGTGTTTTAAATGTCATAGTCAAATTCCCATAGGTAGAATTTTATTGATGCCTCATACTCGATATTGTGTGAATTGTGCTCGTTAGTTTTGTCTTTCTGAGTGGAACTGAAAATCTCAAGTTTTGTAATAGTCTAGAAGATCCTTCACTGTGTTCAGGATGACAGTATTATGTCATTCTTCTGAGGGAATAGTATGTCATTCTGAGTGGAACGAAGAATCTTTATGATGTAGAACTACTATTAATGTAGATTCTTCACGTCGCTACACTCATTCAGAATGACAGTTGTAATTTTTGTCATTCTGAGGAAACCGAAGCATCTCATAAACTATCATTCAAAAATTCCCAATTAGGATTGAAGTTGGTGATTAATTTATCCTTTTTAACTCTTAACCATCCTTTAATTTGTTTTTCTCTAATAATTGCTTGTTCTATATCATTGAAATGCTCATAATATACTAGATAAAAACATTTGTATTTTGATGTAAATGCTTTAGTGTTAATACTAGCGTCCTCTCTGTGAAATCGCAATCTGTCTTTTAGATTGTTTGTTACTCCAGTATAGAGAACAGTCTTAGCTTTATTAGTTAACGTGAGTTCGATATAACTAAAAGTATATAGTCAAAATATAATTACTCGATTGTTAGTGTGATATGTGTTTATTTATTGTAAACACCCTCCTTACTCCTCCCTCAAGGGAGGAATTCCCAAAGATGACATTGTCCCCTTGAGGATTATCGAGATAAAAGCGACAGCTTTTGTTGAAGATACCGAGCGAAGCTCATTAGGGGTGTTTTTATTTCAATCAGCTTATAGTCAATGACTTTTATATCGAACTCACGTTAGTTAATATGTAAACATAATAATTGTGAGTGCCTAAGGTTTTCATTCGTTCAAAAATAATAATTTATTGTCATTCTGAGTGGAACGAAGAATCTTGTTGATGCAGAACTACAATTAATGTAGATTCTTCACATCGCTACACTCATTCAGAATGACAGGAAGTTTATGTCATTCTGAGTGGAACGAAGAATCTTTATGATGTAGAACTACAATTTATGTAGATTCTTCACGTCGCTGTGCTCGTTCAGAATGACAAGGTGTTCATAATGATGAAAGCCTTGAGAATAAGGCATAAAAAAAAGGAGCCATTTTCATGACTCCTTTTTAAATTTATATGATAATTACTTATCTAACTCGTTACTATAGTTTAGAAGCTAATACCTTCTTAGTTATAGTGCCTTTGTTAGTAATTAACTTAACATAATACATCTGATCGGCTCCATTAATACGTAATGGCATAGTAGCATCTCCACCAGCTTTGTAAGCTGCTTTCTTAGATAGTACTAATAAACCTTTAGTATCGTAAACCTCAACAGTTACCTCAGTATCAAACTCGAAGTTGTACTTAACAGTCACATCTTGGTTAAATGGTACTGGATACGCTTGGAAACTTAACTCAGTATCTGGTGCAGCTGCCGCAGCTGATGCAGCATCTTCATCTGTTGATGGAGTAAACATATCTTCGAAATAATCGTCCACAACTGGAAGAACATCTCCATCTGGTGCCTGATTATCAGGAGTAACATATGAATAATTAACTGGCCATACATCTGTGTTACCACAATCATCAGTTGCTGTAAACGTACGTATAAACTTATGTACAGTTGTTGACTGGTCAGGCGTGTTACAAGAAATACTTCTTACATTTCTAATATGTATATGATTAGAATCAAGCTGATTCGTTGAGCAAGGTGCATCCGTAAGACCGTTTTGCGAAATTAATAATTCTTGCCAAGTTGTATCTGCCGGTGAATCCTTCACATCTAAGTGATAATCTTGAGTAGTAGGTCCACTATGTGGGTTTAAGTACAATCTAAAGATTCTTGTTCCCCATTGAGTACCATATTGTTTTTCAATACCTTCATAATAAGGAGCACCATTCAATGTTCCATTTTCAGTCAATTGTATCGTAACATAATGCCAGTGGATAATATGCCAGTATCTATAAACTAGCTTCCATTCAGAGTCACCTGGAATTGGTGTTCCAACTTCGTGACTATGAGCAGAATCAAGCTTAGTTATTGCAACATCATTATCACAATTATCAATAGCAGTTACTTCATCAACATCAGCAAATACTGGTGTTTCACTGTATGCGAAATCTGCATCCAGAGGACCACTAGTTATTACTGGGTCTGTTTGGTCTCCTCCTTGATAAGTAACTTTGAATGTTGGGTACGCATTACCACAGTTATCTGTTACTACATACTCAAAAGAGTTAATCCAGTTACAATCTGTTCCTGATCTGTGAGTTGTTACATCAATATTAAGACCACAAGAGTCTTTGAATAATCCACTTACATCTGGTGCACTATATGTGTCCTTACAAGCATCCAAATCACTCATGTCTTGAGGGATAGCGCCTACCAATACTGGAGCCGTTTTATCTTCTCCACTAAAGTATTGCTTGAAAGAGAATGTGTTATCTGCACCACATTCGTCATATACATAATATGTATAGTGGAATGCCCATGTGCAATCAACATCTGTATCTGTACGTTCATAATCAAAATACAATGTACTTGAACAGTTATCTTCAAATAACTTTAATACGGTGTCCTTATCTAGTGGTGGATTAGCATCTATAGCATCTGCTAAGCATGCATTGATATCGCTAACTCCTGCTGGTAATTTTGCACCAGCAACTAAGTTTGGAGCAGTTTGGTCACTTCCCCAGTGAGTTACCTTAACAGTACCATCGTAATAGTTACCACAGTTATCTGCTACAGCATAATGGTATTGTACTGCCCAGTCACATGCCGAATCAGAAATTACATTGGTGCTTAATAATTCTACAACTACATAACCACAAGCATCGTGGAACATTGCTGCTACAGATTCTAGTGTTGGTGGCGCTGGTGCTTCACAAGCATCCATGTTAGAAATATTTAAATCTGAAAGCATGCCAACCAATTCTGGAGCAGTAACATCATGAATTTTAATGATTTGATCTTTTGAAGTTACATTTCCACACTCGTCGGTTGCTTTCCAAGTTCTAGTAATTGTTGTAAGACAAGCTTGCTTGTCTGTTACATCAGTAAATGAAATAGCTGGGATTCCACATGCATCCCATGCTTCTGCCATTCCAGTGTTTGCTGGTGTAATATCTGCATCACACTTGTCATCATAATTCAAATGAGCATCTGCTGGAACAGTCAAGTCAGGCGCAGTAGTATCTACTATTCTATACTCTGCAGCAGTAGAAGAGCTTAAACCACAGTTGTCTGTTACAGTAAATGTTACTGTAACTCTTCCTGTTGCTCCACACTCATCTGTTAAACCTTTACCATCGTAATCGTTTGACCAAGTAAGGGTCTTATCGCACATGTCCATTGCTTCGGCACCTGCATTGGTATGTAACCAGTGGTCAAATGGAGAGTGAGGACCTGCTACTATACTACAAGTAACATCGTTTGCACCGCATTCAACAATCATATCTTGTGCTTCGTTTCCGATAGCAGGACTGTTTGTGTCTTCTATATGGAACGTTGCTGTTGACGTTGATACGTTATGACAATCATCATAAGCATAGAAAGTCACTTTATATTCTGTATCACAAGAATCTCCATAAACTCCAATGAATTTAAATTTCCAATGAACGTTTGAACATCCATCTGTAGCTGTTGCGCCTCCATGGCTTTTTAACCACATATAAGCTGCATAAGCATTTGTTCCAGGATAGAAAGCACCTTGCTGAGCATCAAGTGCATCTTGAGCATACTCTACACCTATTTTCCAAATGTCTGGAATAGTACCATCACATTCAACGGTCATATCTGACGCTGGTGTCATTTCTGGTTTTATACTATCTTCTATAGTAAAAGTAGCTGCAGTTTGAATATCGTTTCCACAAGCATCTGTAGCTGTGAATGTTACATTAATATATCCTGTATATGTACTACATCCATCTACTAAATATTGAGAAATGTCAAAATCCTTACTTTTTGGATTTCCAGGGAAGTCGTTTGTCCAAGTTACTCCTGAACAGTCATCCTTGGCTGTTGCACCTGCATTATCGTCTAACCATACTTGGAACTGATCTACATTTCCTGCGCCATCGCATACTACGGTTTGGTTGTAAGCTGGAGTATAAACTGGATCTAAAGTATCTACAATTTTAAATGTAGCGTATGTTTTAGATTGGTTTCCACAAGAATCGGTAACAGTAAAGATTACTGTTTTTTGACCTGTCTCACCGCAATCGTCGCTCATTGGCTGACTTGCTGCATTGTTTGTCCAAACTAAATCTTCAGTAGCAGTACAGTTGTCCTGTGCTGATGCATTTGCATTGTTGTTTACCCAGTTCATGTAATCTTCTATGTTTCCTGCTCCGTCACACTCTACTGTTAAATCTTCAGCTGCATTTAAAACCGCTGGGTTTTCATCATCAAAGATTGTTACAGTCATTTCTTCTTTAATCACACGTCCACATGCATCGGTGAAAAAATATTCTACCAAGAATGAACCACAATCTAAATCTGTTGCAGTGTACTGTGGTTTAGCTGTTCCGCTAATGTTACAGTCGCCTTGCATTCCATTTGTATAATAAAGGTCTGGAATTAAAGATTCAAGGTTGTTTTTATCTTCACAAGAAATACTCATATCTAGAGGCTCATTGAATTGAGCTTGTAATGCTGGTCTAACAGTAATTGTTTGTTTGTGCCAAGCGTTGTTTCCACATTCGTCTGTAGCTTTCCACCATCTTTCTATGGTACCACCTGCACATTCTTCACCTTTAACAATTGTTGAAACCTCATCATAAAGTTTAGCTTTTCCGTTTGGTGCACAGTTATCTGTATAAGGGATAGATACTGCGTCTGGGATTTTATCACAGTCAACAGTAATATCTTTTAAGCCTTCTATTGCTTTTTGGTTAAATACTGGCGCATCATGATCGCTTCCTGTGTAAGTAATAGAAAATTCAAAAGCATTTGATTCACAGTAATCCTGTACAGTATATACATGAATCTCTGTCCAACCACAGTCATCGTTTTTTGTTTTTGTTCTTTTTGATACTAATTCTCCGCTCACTTTTACGTGATCGCAGTTATCTGTATACAACGCAGCAATTTGAGCTGCTGTTGGTGCAGTTGGGCGGTCGTCAAAACATAGATTTAGGTCTAGCTTGTCTGCAACAAGGGCATTATAAGCTGCTTTGTTTGCCTTTGGCACCGATGGTGCTGTGGCATCTCCACCACTGTACTTTACAGTGAATGGTGTTACCTCACCTGCACATTTTACGGAATATACATAATAGAATATCCAGTTACAATGTGTACTTCCTTTTGAGAATCCAGTCTTTTTTCCCCATTCGCCGTTAAAGTATTGAGGCATATTAGGATTGTCACTACCGTAATCGGCAGCTACAGGATTGATTACAAAATCATTTGAATCCTGACAAGCATCGAAATAGCCATTGAAATATCCTGGCACCATTAAGTCTGCTACCGATTTCATTGCAGGCACATCGTGCATACATTCATTAATGTCGCCTATCTCTTCGCCACCACCTAAAGGATCTACTCCTAGGCCTTGTCCATAAGATAAGCTAGTTAATGCTAAAAACATAAACAACATTAATGTTGTAATGCCTTTTTTTTGTAAACCCTTTGCAGAGCTACAACATTTGGTAAAATTGTTCATAAACATAACATTTAGATTTAATTAAAATTATTTTAACATTTTACAATAGCATTTCTGCCATCTACATAACTTAAATAAGTACTGTAAATACACAGTAGAAAAAGGGCGTTACAAAAAAGATATTATTAACTAAAATAATAATATAATTTACTGTAAATCAATGACTAACAAATGTTAGGCACTAATAATAAAATGTGCTAATAATCAATAAATTGTTGTGCTATTAAACAATTATTTTTTGGGTAGTAAAACAATTATAAAGTGATGTAGGTTTTCACATAAAATTGTTTGAACTGATAAATAAATATACGAGATACTTATTCAATTCAAAATTAGAGCATCTTCAACGTTATTCCAAATGAGTTCAACTAATATTTAGGTATTTAAACGAAAAATAAGGTCTTTTTCTAATTCAAAAGCTCCTCATTATCAATAGTTACGGTATTTAGGAAAGAAATTGAGGCGATAATATCGTCGTGCAAAAACCTGTCTTCATTGACAAAAGAAACGGTTTTTCTATACGCCATAAGAAACGCTTCTAGAAAAGATGATGTTTTTAAAGGCAGTCTAAAATGGAGAGCTTGTGAAGCATTAAATAATTCGATTGCCAATACACGTTCTACATTATTTACTAATTGAAAAGCTTGAGTTGCAGCATTGGCACCCATGCTTACATGATCTTCTTGTCCGTTTGATGAAACAATAGAATCTACACTTGCAGGCGTTGCTAATTGCTTGTTGGCACTCACTATGCTTGCAGCAGTATATTGCGGAATCATTAAACCAGAGTTTAACCCAGGGTTATCTACTAAAAAAGGTGGTAACCCTCTATTGCCTGAAACTAATTGAAACGTTCTTCGCTCAGATATGTTTGCCATTTCTGCCATTGCAATTTTTAAATAGTCTAAAGCTAACGCCAGTGGTTGTCCATGAAAATTACCTCCTGAAATAATTTTATCTTCTCCTATAAATATATTAGGATTATCGGTTACTGAATTAATCTCGGTTACAAATGTATTCTTGACAAACTCCAAAGTATCTTTGGTGGCACCATGTACTTGTGGGATGCACCTAAATGAGTAAGGATCTTGTACGTGCTTCTTTTTTTGTGCTATTAATTCACTGTCTTCTAAAAATTCACGTACTCTTTTGGCAGTTTTTAATTGTCCGTTGTGTGGTCTAACTAAATGTACTAATTCGTTAAAAGGTTCTATTCTACCATCATAGGCATCTAAGGAGAGAGCTCCAATGACATCGGCTAAATAGGAAAGCTTATACGATTTTAATAATACATATATGCCATAAGCGCTCATAAATTGCGTACCGTTAAGTAGTGCAAGTCCTTCTTTAGATTTTAGTTCTATGGGATTCCACTTATATTTTGCATTTACTTCTTTAGCTTTTCTCACTTCGCCTTTATACCAAACCTCTCCATCTCCTATTAAAGGAAGTGACAAATGTGCTAGTGGTGCCAAATCTCCTGATGCTCCTAACGAACCTTGTGTATAAACCACTGGAAGTATGTCGTTATTATAAAAGTCAACCAAGCGGTTAACAGTTTCTAACTGGCTTCCACTGTGTCCATAACTTAAGGATTGGATTTTAAATAGCAACATGAGTTTTACAATCTCTTTTGGAACCAAGTCTCCAGCACCACATGCGTGTGACTTCATTAAATTTTCTTGCAATTTTGTTAAGTTCTTAGAATTAATCTTAACATTATAAAGTGAACCAAACCCAGTATTGACACCGTAAATTGGATCTTTATGAGATGTCATTTTAGTGTCTAAATAGGCTCTACAATTAATAATTCTTTCCTTGGCTTCATTAGACAGTTGGAGTTTTTTCTCTTGGGTTAGAATATCATTGATGGCATTAAGGCCCAATGCTTCGCTAGTAATATAATGTATGTTGCTCATTTGCTTTTATTCGTTTTCAAAATTCAACATTCAAAAAAATATATCCAAATAAATGTTAATTATAATGTAATTAAAATATAAATCTTTCAGAATCTAATATTTTTGCGCTTAATAATGTAAATGTATATTAAAATATGAGAAAAGTTTTGACGCTTTTTATTTTGTTAGTCACTGTAATAGCTTGTAAAAATGAAACAACTAATCCTGTTTCTATTTCTGGAATTATTAAGAACCCAATGATGAATGCTATGGTTATTAATGGACAACATATAAACAAGACCATTAATTTGAATGCTGATGGCTCTTTTGCCGAAACGCTACCAATAGAAACCAATGGGTATTTTACGCTTACTTACGGTAATGAAAATTCTTTGTTATACTTAAAACAAGGTGGCGAACTAAAAATTAGTTTTGATGCTGACTCATTTAATTCAAGTATTGCATTTGATGGCAATGGCGCTAATGAAAATAACTACCTAGTTGCTAAATCAAAGTTTAATGAAGATAATGCCATAGATTATCAAATACTGTTTAATATGGAACCGCCTGAGTTTTTACAAGCTATAAATAAGTTGAAAACAAAAACAGATGATTTTTTAAACAAAGCAACAAATATAGATGCTGATTTTAAGGCCTTGGAAAAAAACAATAATTACTTTGACTACTTAGTTAAACTACAAGTATATCCTTCTTATCATGAATATTTAACCATTGATGAAGATATCCAACTACCCGAAGCATTTAAAAAACCTTTTGAAGATTTTGACTTTGAAAATGAAGCATATTACCTAAACTTTAACAATTACAGGCAAATTGTACTCAATTATTATACTGAAGCCATTTACAACAACAATATCACTACACTACTTAGTGAGCTGGAAAAGCTTGATGCACCTGAAATGAAAAATGACATAGCCAAATCCCTGAGCAAAAACATTGAACTAGCTTATGATAACAATGAAGCACTATATAATGGTATTATTGCTGTTTCTAATGATGAAGCGTTTAACAAGAAGCTAACTGCACAATATAATAAGATTAAGTCTTTATCTAAAGGTATGCCTTCTCCTAAGTTTGTGAATTATGAAAACCACAAAGGAGGCAAAACATCGCTTGACGATCTTAAAGGGACGTATTTATATATCGATATTTGGGCCACTTGGTGCGCACCTTGCATTAACGAGATACCTTTCTTAAAGGATTTAGAAAAACAATTTAAAGGAAAAAACATTGAATTTGTAAGTATCTCTATTGATAGACCCAATGCTTATGAGACTTGGTTTAAAATGGTAACCGATAAAAATTTAGGTGGCATTCAATTAATAGCAGATAGCGATTGGCAATCGCAATTTATTAAGGACTATAACATCATTGGTATTCCAAGGTTTTTAATAATTGATCCAGATGGAAACATTGTTAGTGCTGATGCTACTAGACCTTCGGACCCTAAACTCATAGACTTACTCAATACATTAATTTTATAGTTTGTAACTATATATACATCTCTTCATCAGTTTCTTTTTGCTCTTCACTCTCGCTTTTTTCTTGAGGTGGTTGCTCTGGTTGTTTGAACAAATCTATATATGCTTCGCCTAAATAGTCTATAATATGACTAGCGATTAAGCTTTGGTAACCAAAATCTTCTAAACCAATATCTGCAGCTCTACCATGTAAATAGACTCCAAAAATTGAAGCAACAATAGGTTCATAGCCTTGCGAAACCAATCCAGTAATAATTCCAGTTAACACATCACCACTCCCAGCCGTTGCCAACCCTGGATTCCCAGTAGAATTAATATATAATTTATTTTGATATACAACAATGGTGTTAGCGCCTTTTATAACAAGAACAATTTTGTACTTCTTTACAAAGGATTTTGCCTTTTTGAGCTTTTCAAAATCGTCTTTCCAGCTTCCAATGAGTCGCTCCAACTCTTTTGGATGTGGCGTTAATATTGAGTTTTTAGGCAATAATTTTATTAATGCTTTTTTTGAAGATAGCATGTTTATACCATCAGCATCAATTACTAAAGGTGTTTTATTCGTTTTTAAAAAAGTTTCAAATGCATTAATGGTTTTATTGTCTGTTCCTAATCCAATTCCAATTCCTATAACTGTTGGTTCTATATCAAAATCAATTATTGAAATTATATTGTCATCGTCATTGGTAATAACCATAGCTTCAGGCAACGCAGTTTGTAACACATTATATCCACACTTTGGGATATAACTGGTTACTAATCCTGCTCCCGAAACCAATGCAGCACGACTTGCCAATACAACAGAACCCATTTTGCCATAGCTACCTCCTATTATTAAACTATGTCCATAAGTCCCTTTATGAGCAAATTTTTCACGAGGCTGATACATTGGCAACACTTCGTATTTACCCACAAGCTCAGCCTCAGTTTCGGTTGTGTGCAAAAATTCTTTGTCCAATCCAATATCTATGACTTCCCATTGCAGCGTGTATTTTGCTGTATCAGGCAAAAAGAAAACTAACTTTGGAGACGCAAAACTTAATGTGTGATTTGCCCAAACGACGCCATTTTCATCTTCAGGAACTTTATCAGCATACAAACCTGAAGGCATATCAACAGATAATGTAAAAGCTTTGGATTTTCTAAAATGTTGAAATAACGCTTTTACCCAATCATCAGATTCTCTATTCAATCCAATGCCAAAAACAGCATCTACAATAATATCATCTCGGTGTATCCCTGGAAATTCTTCATTGGAGCTAAGCAATGTTGGCCAGTCTTTGGTTACATTTTTAATTCTTTCATAATTTTTTAAAAAATCCTTAGAACGCTTATCGCTACAATTAACCACAAAAGTATTTACATTATAACCATGTGTAATTAAGTGTCTAGCAATTACCAAACCATCTCCTCCATTATTGCCAATGCCACAAAACACATGAATTGGTACTTGTGCACCTTGCATTCGCATGTGTAGCCAATTAAATATTTGTGTCCCAGCACGCTCCATTAAATCGGTAGGCGATATATTTTGACGCTGTGTTGTAAGAATATCTCCCTGATAAATTTGCTCTTTAGCGAATATTTTCATGTACTAAAATTTCAGTTAGTGCAATAAATGCAATTTTTAAGGTAAAAATACTTGAAATTACAAATTAAATGACGCTCAACTTATAATAATGCAAAAAATACCCATTTGTTTTTTTATTTGTATAAAAGTAATACATTTGAAATGTATGCTGAACCAAATGAACAATTTAAACCAAAGTACTGATTTTATTACTTCCTTTAACGGAGGTGTTTTATTTTTTGGTAGAGCTTCCACAGTTATTACAACCCTTTGGGGTTGCTAATTATTTTTACCTTCCCGTCCGTACTTATGTGATTTTTAATCACGAAATTTAATGTCTCAATAAAAAAGACCAAAATGAAAGTTTTAAAGTTTGGAGGAACTTCAGTAGGTTCAGCCAAAAACATACAAAAAGTCATAGAAATTGTAAACAACCAATCTAAGAGCAACAATATTGCTGTGGTAGTTTCGGCTGTTGGTGGAGTTACCGATAAACTTCTAGAAGCTGCAAATAAAGCCGCAAATAAAGATGCTTCATACATAGATGAACTCAATGCTATAAAAAAAATTCACTTAAATATTATAAATAACCTTATTAAAAATGAATCACTAGCATTAGTGAAAAGCGTAATAAACAAACAATTAGCAAGACTCGAGAAACTACTAGAAGGCATTTATTTAATTAATGAACTATCTCCAAAAACAACCGATACGCTTTTAAGCAATGGTGAGCAAATGTCTTCGTATATTATTTCACAAGCTATGAAAGCAAATGGCATCGATGTACAGCTAAAAAACTCACAAGAATTAATTATAACCGACAATAATTACACAAATGCTTCGGTAAAGTTTGATATAACAAATACGAATATTGTAACCTTTTTTGAAAAAAACAGCAATTCGGTAGTTTTATTTCCTGGATTTATATCAAAATCTGAAGATGGAGAAATAACTACTTTAGGACGTGGTGGATCAGACTATACTGCTGCCATCATCGCCGCAGCAACCAATGCTAATGAATTACAAATTTGGACTGACGTAAGTGGCATGTACACGACCAATCCTAAGCTTGTAAAACAAGCAAAACCAATTAACCATATTTCCTATCAAGAAGCTGTAGAATTATCTCATTTTGGTGCAAAAGTGTTATATCCACCAACGGTTCAACCTGTTCTAGATAAAAAAATTCCAATTGTTATAAAAAATACTTTAAAACCAGAAGATTTAGGTACTTACATCTCAGACGACTATGCTAATGGAACTAGCAATGCCGTAAAAGGAATTAGCAATATTAACGATATTGCATTGCTAACCCTTCAAGGCAACGGAATGGTTGGCGTTCCTGGATTTTCAAAGCGCTTGTTTGAAACTTTATCGCAAGAAAAAATTAATGTTATTTTAATCACTCAAGCCTCTAGCGAGCATTCTATTTGTATAGGAATTTCAGAAAACAATGCAGATATAGCGAAGGATGCAATTGACAAAACTTTTGAAAATGAAATTTCATTACACAAAATTGATCCAATTGTTGTAGAAAAAGACCTAGCAATCATAGCTATTGTTGGAGATAATATGAAAAATCATCAAGGTATCAGCGGAAAAATGTTCAGCACTTTAGGAAAAAACAATGTAAACATTAGAGCCATTGCTCAAGGTGCTTCTGAAAGAAATATCTCTGCAGTAATATCAAAAAAGGATGTTAAAAAAGCATTAAACACTATACACGAACGCTTTTTTGAAACCAAAACAAAACAGCTCAACCTTTATATTACTGGTGTTGGAAATGTTGGTGAAAAGCTTATTGAACAAATTAAGCAACAAAAAAAATACATAAAGGAACATTTAAAAATAAACTTAAGGGTTATTGGGCTTTCCAACTCAAGAAATATGTTGCTTGATGAAGGAGGAATAGATTTGAATCATTGGAAAGAACAATTAAAAAATGGTAAAAAAGCATCTATAAAAGGGTTTTTTAGCACTATAAAAACCATGAACTTACGTAATAGTGTGTTTGTAGATGTAACTGCAAACAATGATGTTGCAAATAGTTATGCCAATTATTTACGAGAAAGCATTGGTATTGTAGCTTGCAATAAAATTGCTTGCTCAAGTGATTATAACAACTACAGCCTATTAAAGCGTTTATCAAGAAAATACAATGCACCTTTTTTATTCGAAACCAACGTTGGCGCTGGGTTACCTGTTATAGACACTTTAAACCATTTAATAGCTTCAGGCGATAAAGTAAACTCAATACAAGCTGTGCTGTCTGGAAGCTTAAACTTTGTATTTAATAATTTTGATACTAACAATAAGTTTCATGATATCGTAAAATTGGCGCAAGAAGAAGGTTATACCGAGCCAGATCCTCGTATAGATTTAAGTGGTATTGATGTAGCGCGTAAAATATTAATCCTTGCTCGTGAAAGCGGAACGGAAATGAATTTGGAAGATATTAGTAATGACTCTTTTTTATCTAAGTCTGGATTAAAATCTAATACTGTTGATGATTTTTATCAAACTTTAATTGATGATGAAGCACATTACCAAAGCTTATATCGTTTAGCACAACAAAATAATTGTCAACTAAAATACGTTGCCGAATTTAATGATGGAAAAGCCAAAGTTGGATTAAAAGAAATACCAGAAGGTCATCCCTTCTATAACTTAGAGGGAAAAGACAATATTGTAATGTTTTATACCAAGCGTTATCCCGAACAACCAATGATTATTAAAGGTGCTGGTGCTGGTGCAGATGTTACAGCATCTGGATTGTTCGCCGATATAATTAGAATAGCAAATAACTAGACTACCGCTTTTACGGAAAATAAATATGAAAAACGAAATTAGAATATTTTCACCAGCAACAGTCGCAAATGTCGCCTGTGGTTTTGATGTTTTAGGGTTTTGCCTAGACACTAAAGGCGATGAAATGGTTATTAGAAAAACAAAAGAAAAAGGTGTTAAAATAGCGCACATTGAAGGCTATGATTTGCCTTATGAAGTCAAGAAAAATGTTGCTGGCGTTTCAGCATTGGCAATGTATGAACATGCTAAACCCGATGGCGGATTTGAAATAGAAATATACAAGCATATTAAGCCAGGAAGTGGTATAGGCAGTAGTGCGGCAAGTGCAGTTGGTAGTGTTTTTGGAATGAATGAATTACTTGGTAAACCATACAACAAAACACAACTTACCTACTTTGCCATGAAAGGTGAAGCATTGGCAAGCAAAAGTGAACATGCCGATAATTTAGCTCCTGCAATTTTTGGTGGATTCACACTCGTAAAAAGCACCTTACCATTAGATATTTTACAAATACCAACACCATTAGATTTATATGCCACTATCATACATCCACAAATAGAAATTAAAACTTCTGAGGCGCGTGAAATTCTTCCTAAAAAAGTGCTTTTAAAAGACGCCATTACACAATGGGCAAATGTGGGAAGTTTAGTGCATGCACTACATACGAGCGATTATAAATTAATTCACAGATCGCTACAAGACATAATTGTAGAGCCCTACAGAAAACAACTCATTCCACATTTTGATGATGTGAAATTCGCTGCCATGGAAGCAGGTGCGTTAGGTTGTGCCATTTCTGGATCTGGACCTTCAATATTTACTTTAAATAAAGGCATGGAAATAGCTAAAAATGTGAAAGAAGCTATTGAATTGGTGTATTCTAAAACTAATATTGATTTCGAAGTTCATAACTCGAAAATTAATACGCAAGGTATAAAGATTATTAACTAACATGAATTATTACTCTCTTAATAAAAAAGCACCAAGTACTTCGTTTAAAAATGCAGTTGTAAAAGGTTTAGCACCTGATAAAGGGTTATATTTTCCTGAATCAATTACACCTTTACCAAGTTCATTTTTCGAAAATATCGAACATTTTTCTAATCCTGAGATTGCCTATGAAGTAATCAAGCAATTTGTAGTACCAGAAATTCCTGAAAATGTTTTAAAGCAAATCATTGACGAGACTCTATCTTTTGATTTCCCAATTGTTAAGTTAAATAAAAGTATTTCTACTTTAGAACTGTTTCATGGACCAACCATGGCATTTAAAGATGTTGGCGCTCGATTTATGGCTCGTTGTCTAGGTTATTTTAATAGAGACATCATCAATGAAGTAACTGTTCTTGTGGCAACTTCTGGTGATACAGGAGGTGCAGTAGCCAATGGGTTTCTAGATGTTAAAGGTGTTAATGTAGTGATACTCTACCCTAGCGGAAAAGTAAGCGATATTCAAGAAAAACAACTTACAACGCTTGGAAAAAACATTACAGCTCTTGAAGTTGATGGTGTTTTTGATGACTGTCAAGATATGGTAAAACAAGCATTTTTAGATGAAGAATTAACCAGCAACATGCAACTAACCTCAGCTAACTCAATAAATGTGGCACGTTGGTTACCTCAAATGTTTTACTTTATGTTTGCCTATAAGCAATTAAAAAATAAATATGATAACATTGTGTTTTCAGTACCAAGTGGGAATTTCGGCAATATTTGTGCTGGCATGATGGCTCAACAATTAGGATTACCAATGACGCATTTTATAGCTTCAAATAATGCAAACAATGTCGTTACTGAATACTTGACAACGCAGTTCTACCAACCAAAGTCTTCTGTTGCTACCATTAGTAATGCGATGGATGTTGGAAATCCGAGTAATTTTATTCGTATTCAAGAAATCCATAAAAACAACTTTAAAGAGTTAAAGAATAATTTAAGCTCTTATAGTTTCACTGATGCTGAAACTAAAAAGGCCATGTTAGAGATTTATAAGGATTTTAATTATATAGCAGATCCTCATGGAGCTGTTGGTTATTTAGGTGCAAAACATTATTTAAAAGAGACTCCTGAGGCTCATTGTGTGTTTCTAGAAACAGCGCATCCAACCAAGTTCTTAGATCTTGTTGAAGATGTTATAAAAACAACTGTTGAATTACCAGAGCAAATAAAGTCTGTTATTGGCAAAGAAAAAGCATCAATAAAAATTGATGCTTATAAAGATTTAAAAAACTATTTACTTGGTTAATCATCCAATTTAGGTAACACAAAATCATCTAAAGCACTTTTTTGTTTCATTAATGCTTCTATTTCACTAGATTTTCTTGGTGCTTCAGCAGATAAATTAATTGGACCATTTTCGGTTATTAATATATCATCTTCAATACGTACAGCTATTCCCCACCATTTTTCATCGCAAGGGCTGCCTTCTGGAATATAAATTCCTGGTTCTACTGTTATTACCATATTGGCTTGATAAGGACTTCTATCGTTTAAATCATGAACATCTAAGCCTATATGATGTGAGGTGCCATGAGGGAAGTATAAATGTCTTTCATTCTCCGACTTAATAATCCCTAATTCAAATAATCTTTTATTGATTATTTTTCGTCCAGCAGCGTCAGTATCTGCTCCTGTATTCCCAATAATTGCTGCTTCAATACCTGCATTTTGGGCATCATACACAATATCATAAATAAGCTTTTGCTCTGGACTAAACGTTCCACTGGCTGGTATAGTTCTTGTAACATCGGCTGTATAACCATGATATTCTGCTCCAAGATCCATCAAGACTAAATCACCTTCTACATGTGTCTTGTTATTTTCTACATAATGCAAAACACATCCATTGTTTCCAGCACCTACAATACTAGGATACCCTTCATATTCGCTACCATATTTTTTATAAACATACTCATGAATCCCTTGTATTTCAGTTTCACTCATATTTGGTTTCATCGCTTTCATGATTTCAACCTGTCCCATTGCCGAAATTCTAACTGCTTTGGTTAATAGTTTCATTTCTTCAGGTGTTTTTATTTGTCGTAATCCACCCATTAATGTACTTAGGGTTTGTGTATCAATCTTTGCGCGTTGTGTTTCTATGGCTCCTTCTTTTGCCATTTCTAAGCGCATTTTTTCTGTTGCTTGAGGAGCTCCTTCTTCAATATGATAACCTACTTGAGTTTTAAATGATTCAATTAAGCTTGCTAAATCAGCAGAATCACGTTTATTATCACGAAAATCATCCTTAAAATCATCAAACATCACATTATTAAATGTCATAAAATTAATATCGGAATTTAAAAATTCTTTCCCGTTAAAAACCATGTCAAATCCAAGTTTTTCTTTTACTCCTTCTACACCTAATCTATAACCTGTCCACATTTCTGCCATGGCATTTCGTTCTTGAACATATAATAATTCGTTATACTTTTTTCCATCTTTCTCCTGCATATCAGAAAATATTATTAGTACTGCATGTGGCTCCTTATAACCTGTTAAATAATAAAAGTTTGGGTCTTGATGATACACATAATCTACATCGTTGGCTCTATTTCTAACAGCATTTGCGAAAAATACAGCGACAGTGTTCTTGGCCATTTTAGTACGCAATAAATCTCTGCGTTCTTTATGAAAGTCAGACGACAAATAATCAGTTGGTAAGTCTTTTTGGGCAGTAGCACTAAAAGTAAAAAGAAGTGAAAAAAGTAAAGCAGATAAATATTTCATTTTTGTTATATTTTTTAAGATTTTGAAAATACACATTCTATTAAAAACAATTTAGTTTTTAACATATTTTTTATAAACAGTTTCTTTAAAATTTTGCTTAGTTTTGCTCAATATTCAATATTAAATTTCATATGAAGCATACAGCATTAACATCTACACATGAAGCTTTAGGAGCAAAAATGGTGCCTTTTGCAGGCTATAATATGCCAGTTCAATACGAAGGCGTAAACGCAGAGCATGAAACCGTTAGAAACGCTGTTGGTGTTTTTGATGTTAGCCACATGGGAGAGTTTTTAATTGAAGGACCAAACGCATTAGCTTTAATTCAAAAAGTAACCAGTAATGATGCTAGCAAGCTAATGCCAGGAAAGGCACAGTATAGCTGTTTTCCAAATGACGATGGTGGAATTGTTGACGATTTAATTGTTTATATGATTAAAGAAAACCAATATCTGCTAGTGGTTAATGCGAGTAATATTGAAAAAGACTGGAACTGGATTCGGTTAAAAAACGATGTTGGTGCAGAGATGAAAGATTTATCTGAGGATTACTCTTTACTAGCAATTCAAGGACCAAAAGCTGTTGAAGCCATGCAATCCTTAACTAGTCATGATTTATCTAAAATTAAATTCTACAACTTTATTGTTGGCGATTTTGCAGGAATTGAGCATGTAATTATTTCAGCAACAGGCTATACAGGAAGTGGTGGTTTTGAAATTTACTGCAAAAATAGCGAAGTAAAACAGGTTTGGGATAAAGTATTTGAAGCTGGTGCTGCTTATGGCATAAAACCTGTTGGACTAGCTGCACGCGATACGCTAAGACTAGAAATGGGTTATTGCCTTTATGGTAATGACATTGATGACACCACATCTCCAATTGAAGCTGGTTTGGGTTGGATAACAAAATTCACAAAAGACTTTACCAACTGTGAAGCGCTTGAAGACCAAAAACGCCGCGGACCAGAACGTAAATTAGTTGCTTTTGAATTGGACGAACGTGGTATTCCGCGTCAAGGTTATGATATTGTGGATGGCAACGGACACAAAATTGGTGAAGTTACTTCAGGAACCATGAGCCCTAGTTTAGGAATTGGCATAGGTTTAGGTTATGTACCAACTGTGTTTACTGATGTAGGGAGCAAAATACATATTCAAATTAGAAAAAATGCTGTTCCAGCTACAGTAGTAAAACTTCCTTTTTACAAAGGTTAATGAATGATAGATTTCCAAAACGTAATTGAAGCTGTTCACAAAGAATTAAAAAGCAAAACAAATAAAGGCCTAGTAGCTTCCTATATTCCTGAATTATCTAACATTAATCCTCAAAACTTCGGAATATTTGTCAAGCATATTAATGGTAAATCTTATGCAGTAGGCGATTGGAACGTGCCTTTTTCAATTCAAAGTATTTCAAAAGCAATCTCTCTAGCTTTAGTATTACCCATTTATAAAAATTCAATTTGGGAACGAATAGATGTTGAGCCATCCGGAAACCCATTCAACCATTTATCACTATTAGAATTAGAAAATGGTATTCCAAGAAATCCATTTATTAATGCAGGAGCCATTGTAATAGCAGATATGTTGGTAACGCATTTTGATAATCCAAAGCAAGTATTTTTAGACTATGTAAGAGATTTAGCAAATGACCAAACCATAGATTTTAACTACAATGTAGCTAAATCTGAAAGACTTACTGGTTTTGGAAATTATGCTGCTGCAAACCTATTGAAATCATTTAATAATTTAGAAAATGATGTGGACGACGTATTGGATTTATATTTTCATCAATGCTCTGTAGAGATGACATGTGAACAATTATCTAATGCCTTTTTCATGTTTGCGAATAACGGAAAGTGTTTACAACAAAAAGAGCGCTTAACTTCAAGTCAAGCAAAGCGTATAAACGCCATTATGCTTACCTGTGGTTTTTACGATGAAGCTGGTGAGTTTGCTTTTGAAGTAGGATTACCTGGAAAAAGTGGTGTTGGTGGTGGCATTATTGCATTATTACCAAATCATTTCACCATTGCAACCTGGTCTCCTGGTTTGAATGAAAAAGGGAATTCACTTATTGGCATGAAAGCTTTAGAACTTTTTACTACCAAAACCAAACGCTCTATTTTTTAAAATTCATGCCTCAAATAAAACAAAAATCTAGAGTTTTAATTTTAGGAGCAAGTGGCTTTATTGGTAATGCCATTTACAAAGAACTTTGTGGCTATTTCAGGACGTTTGGAACCTACAATACAAACCATAAACCGTTTGAAAACAACCAACACTTTTTTAAGTATAATGTTGAGGAAGATGATGTTATTGAAATTCTTAAAGCTGTAAAGCCAACCGTTATTATTTCAGCATTACGTGGCGATTTTGCGGCACAAGTGATAGCACATCAACATATTTCAGAATACATTTTTAATAATACATGCAAACTCATCTTTTTATCATCTGCCAATGTATTTGATGCCTACAGTAAATATCCAAGCTATGAGCAAGATAAAACACTAAGTCATAGTATTTATGGGCATTTTAAGATAAAAATTGAAAATATGCTCTTGCGTTTACCAAAAATGAAAGTAGCCATTTTAAGGTTACCAATGGTTTTTGGAGCATTATCACCAAGAGTTGATGAATTACGACTATTGCTAAAAGAAAACTTACCCATTGAAGTGTTCCCAAACTTGGTAATGAATGTGACTTCTGATAATAAATTAACGCAACAAATACATTATATCATTAATAGAAATAAATATGGTATATTTCATTTAGGAAGTAGTAATTTAGTGCATCATGACGATTTTATCAATGATATTGTAAATACTTTAGGAAATTACAAACCTATTTACAAACATGTTTACACAACTAACGATGAACGATACTTAGCAGTCCTTTCAAAGAAAAACAAACTACCTAAACATTTACAAATAAAAAGCCATGAGATTCTAGAAGAACTAGAAGTATAATTGATTTGCTTTTATTAATTTATTACTTTATAACAATAAAAACAGAATATGTCAAAATTAAATCCAGACGAAATAGAACAACGCATGCTACGCTTCCCAGATTGGGAATACTACGACAATGCCATTCATGCCGAATTTGAGTTCGAAAACTTTAAAGATTGCTTTAGCGCCATGAGCCGCATAGCCTTTGAATGTGAAGCATTAAACCATCACCCAAATTGGAGTAATGTGTATAATGTCCTTACCATTTCGTTATCAACACATAGTGCAAATGGTGTTACAAAAAAAGACTTCGCCTTAGCAGAAGCTATTGAGACCATCGTTGAAGTTGAAGAATAAGATTCAGAAACCAGTATTCAGTAGCAGTTACAATTGTAAAACTCTAGACTCCTTTAGGATTATTTATACTTTAAAAATAATGCTATTAATATCAAATACAACTACTCGGGTTTCAATATTTTTTTAATTTTGCTTTGCTTAAAATAAACTTTAGGCACTTTAAAATACTTAATAACTTATTAACTTTAAATTATGGGAAGAGCTTTTGAGTTTCGTAAAGCACGTAAAATGAAACGTTGGTCTGCAATGAGCAAAGCCTTTACACGTATTGGCAAAGACATTGTTATGGCAGTTAAAGAAGGTGGTCCTGATCCTGATAGTAATTCCAGACTTCGTGCAGTGATTCAAAACGCCAAGTCTGTAAACATGCCAAAAGACAACGTGGAACGTGCCATAAAACGTGCGAGCGATAAAAGTCAAGGCGATTATAAAGAAGTTGTTTTTGAAGGTTACGCACCACATGGTATTGCTGTATTAGTAGAAACCGCAACTGATAACAATACCCGAACCGTTGCCAACGTACGTAGTTACTTTAACAAATGTGATGGTAGTTTGGGTACGTCAGGTTCTGTGGTATTTATGTTTGATCATACCTGTAATTTTAGAATACCAAGTGAAGGTATTGACCCTGAAGAAATTGAACTGGAATTTATAGATTATGGTGCAGAAGAAGTCTTTGCAGATGATGATGGTATATTAATTTATGCGCCTTTTGAAAGTTTTGGAGCCATTCAAGCAGCCTTAGAAGAACGTCATATAGACATCCTCTCCTCTGGATTTGAACGCATCCCACAAGTTACTAAACAATTAAATGCCGAAGAGGCTGCTGATGTAGAGAAACTTCTTGAAAAACTCGAAGAAGATGATGATGTACAAAATGTATATCATACTATGGAAGAACGTGTTGAGGAATAATTGAAAACCTCAAACATACCCACTAAAACCCGTTGTCCATTTTGACAAAATTCGTCACTTCGAGTGAATTTTACGATTGAAATGAGAAAAATTTGTATCGAGAAATAGAATTTTAATGCTAAATTAATTCTCGATACGATTTTTCGTGGCTCAAAATCACTCGACTCGTAAAGACTTTTAACTAGTTGCTTGATACCTTTTATTCTTTTCCTTAAGAATCGCTAATTGCTTTTCTAAAAATGTAATCGCCTTTTCTGTTTGCTCACTAGCTTTTACTTTAAACTCCTTTGCTTCTTTTTTAAAGGTTTCTTTTCCTGATGATGCTGTTTTAGATAAATCGTCTTTAACCTCAGCAAAATCACTAGATAGTTTTTCTTTTATATCCTTTGCTTCTCTTTTAAGGTTGTCTCTTGTAATGCTACCTTTTTCTGGTGCCAATAAAACACCTGCAGCTGCTACTACTAAAACACCTAACACGATGGCTCCTTTATACTGAATCATAGTTTTCTTTTTTATATTAAACTTCTAACTTATAAGTAGTTAGTATTCATGATTTGTTACACATTAACTACTCCAAATTATACTCCGTTTTAATTTTATTTATTAAAACTTCTCCTTGAGTTTTAAACCTTCTTAATTTATTCCTGTAGCCAGTATAAAGTGACAAATATTGTATTACGTGATTTTTATATACATCATCTTCAAAAATCATATCAGCAATACGGGATTTACCATTCTTTACTAAGTTAAATGGTGCTATTCCTTTATTTGCTTTATATACATATAATCTCTTTGAAAAAATATCTAAATCATTTCTCTTCACCTCAATTTCATATAAATACGCTGAATATAATAAAATAAGGGTTTCTGAATATTCCGTATTTAGTTCATAGTTTAAGCCTATTTTAGTTTCAAGCATTCGAACGCCTTTGTCATGTATTTTGATATCAGGATAACTATTTGTAGAACCAATATGCTTACGCAGGTAACCTCTATCTGTTAGAAGCGAATCACGATCAACATCTTCTCTGATAACCCTTCGAATTAAAGGAATTTGGGCATTCATCTCTATAAGTATACTATCAATTTCTGTTGTCGAATTTTCAAAATCTTTAACAACTCGCGCGTAAATATTTCTAACCTGTTTTTTCTCTTTCTGCTGCTCGTTCCAATTATTAATGGATAGCGCTATTAAAATACCTATAACAACTAGAATAATTTCACCTATAGCGTATTTAAGGTACTTAGATGTTTTATTTTGATTCATAAAATTGTATCGGATTTTTCTGAAGAACTTAATCATGTTTCATGTTTATATGTTTTAATGCCAACGCGATAAGCTGGCTCATTCACTAAAAATGTCCACTGGACATTTTTATAACGTTCTGTCCTCCATGAGGTTTCTTCTTATATGTCTAAAAAATTTAATCATAGATATAATTGTTTTGTCATTACGAGGAACGAAGAGACGTGGTAATCTGTTTGTTTTGATCGACAATTTATAAGATTGCCACGCTTCGCTCGCAATGACAGTTATGATATGTCTAAAGAATTTAATCATTAGCAGTTACTTTAGTTATGGTATTGGATCCATTAGTCCAACCAATAACCTTATTTGATTTATCTCTTTTAAAAGTTAAAATCCGCCCATTATTATGATTTTTTAATATATCTTTTGAAACGAAAGATAGTATAGCTGAAGGACTATCATTAATATATATAAACAAAAAGCCATTTATTTCCTTTACAATAAGTTCATTGCCATTAGAAAATAAATAGTTGCCTAAATAATCGGATTTAACACTATCAAAACTATCGGCATTTTTCGGAAAAAAACTAGGTAATGGGCTCGTGTCATTTATTGCCTTTTTTAATGTAAGGAATAAGGGTAAACCCTGTTGATAAAAGTGTTTAACAGAACGTGAAAAGTTTTCAATCCCATACCTTTTGTACAACCGCACTTCGTTTTTGTAAATTGGATTATTTACTGAATATTGCCGTCTTTTTTCATTGCTAACAGAATCTGTTTGACTATACCAAGGAAAATTGAGTGCGTAACGTGTTCTTGTACTTTCAACAATATTTGAAAATACTTTCAAATTAGCTTCTATCCTCTCCGCAGTTATGATAAATTGCCGATTTAAATCAGCTATGAGTTGTTCATATTCACTAGGTATATTATCAGTGTTTTCCATTAATGCGTTGTATCCTATATCTGTGACGTAGAATCCTGTATAACCGAAAAATAAAATATCTGGAATTACATTATTTTTATAATCTGACACCGAATATTTACCATTTATAATATTAGTACCAAGAGTGTCCTTTTTATTATAAAAGTCAATAACTCCTTGAACTTCTTCAAGATCAACTTTAAGATTGTTAAAAACATTAACTAATAACTTATTGAATTTAATATTGGCTTTTTTGTTTTCATTCCAATTATTAATAGATAATGCTATTAATATACCAATTACTACAAGTACAATTTCGCCAATGGCATATTTAAAGTATTTACCTGTTTTTCCAGTTTCCATGAGGTTCATGCGTATATGTCTAAAGAATTTTATCATTATTTCCAGCCAGTTACTTTAAGTATCTTATGAAAAATCTCAGTATTTTCATAGACGCCTAAAAACTCTTCAGCACCTGGACCATAAGCAAATACAGGAATTAAAGTTGCTGAATGTCCTCCTGTTGAAAAGATTCCTTCCACCTCTGAATAATCACTGTACTCCTTCCCTTCTGCATTAGTTTTTTTGGAAGCTGCTAGTGTAAATCCACCTGTTTCATGGTCAGCCGTAACAATGACTAAAGTATTGCCATCTTTTTCAGCAAAATCAAGTGCTTTGCCAATTGCATCGTCAAAATCAATCAACTCTGTAATTAAATAATCTGCATCATTAGCATGTCCTCCCCAATCTACTTGAGAACCTTCAACCATTAAAAAGAAGTTAGAATTATCCTTACTTAGAAACTTAATTCCAAGTTCAGTCGCTTTTGGAAGATAATCACTACGTCCTTTTGCTGTTGGTGGCATATGTTCTTGTCCTAGCAAATAGCCAATTTTTGTGTGTGATTTTATAGTATTAAAACTTCCCAAGGCTAAAGTATCTATTATGAAATTTTTAGAGCTCAACTCATTAAATAAGTTTCTTCCATCTCTTCTTTTGTTAAAAAACCTCGTGCCACCACCTGCAAAAAAATCGATTTTAGAAGCAACTAAATCTGAAGCAATTTCTTGATAACGCCCTCTATTTAAGGCATGCGCATAAAAACTGGCTGGTGTGGCATGCACAATAGATGAAGTGGATATCACTCCTGTTTTAATGTTTCTTGGCGAGACAATTTCCACAATGGTTGCCACTTCTGTAGAGTCTGTAGCGACTCCAATAGCTCCATTATATGTTTTAACACCACTTGCAAAAGCAGTTCCGCTAGCCGCCGAATCTGTTATATCTTCTCGGGATGAAGATGTTTTTATCAATCCAATATGCTTGAAACGCCCATAATTAGGAGGTGTTTCTTTAAAGAAAAATGCGGATGAAATCTGTGATAATCCAGTGCCATCACCAATTAATAAGATGACGTTTTTAGGTGTTTTTACTTTTGATACTGATGGTGTTTGAGTCTCAGTAGATTTGCAAGACATAGCCATACAAACAAGATATAACAATACATATTTTGACACTTTCATAAATAATTATTTTAAGAATTATAATTGGACTAAAAGGTCAAGCAATAAAATAAGGGACAGAATTGTGACAAGATACTAAAGTTCTATCAAACTAATTATTAATAAAAGAAACCAATCTATCTTTAATGAAATAGTTCCAGCCAGCAAGACAACTTTCTCTTCTAAACTCAGGGATTGCATCATCAAAATCTTCTATAACTATGTTTGTTAGTCTAAGTAAGGTTTGGGAGTTTTGTTCAAATAGCTCGAAAGTGACATCCCCACTACCATCACAGTCTTTAAACGTCCAATTATAGGTTATCTTTTTCTGTGGTATTACCTCAGTAACTTCCCAAATATGCAAAAAATCCCTACTTGGTGCTTTTACATTAAACTGTGTTGTAAATCCAACCTCTGCTTTAAAGTCTGGGATAGTATCAAAATACCATAAAAGCATTTGGTCAAGCTCAGTAATTGCTTTCCAAACAAGATTTACTGTTTTATTAAATAGTTGCTCAACTATTACTGGAGGATCGGTTATTTTCATTTTAAAATGAATTTCGCTTAAAAATACTATATTTAAGTAAAATGTAATTCATGAAACCTTTAGTTATTTCACTTTATCTCATTATTTTTTCATTTTCATCACTTAGTTTTGCTCAACAAGTTTCCGAAGATGATAAACTACATTTTGGAGCAGGAGCCCTAATATCAGGAACTACTTATACTTTTGTGTACACTAAAACAAAAAACAAAAAGAAAGCTTTTTGGATGAGTTTAGGTGCTTCCGCATTAGCTGGATTAACCAAAGAACTTTATGATAGCACAAAAAAAGGAAATAGATTTGATACAGGAGAAGCTATTGCAACTACAACTGGAGGCTTAACGGCGAGCATTACTTTAGAAATATTTGTTGGAAGAAAAAAAAGAAAAACTATTTTACCAAACGCTCAATTATAGCTTTTGTTGGTAAAATCTCGCTGGTATGTTCAATACTTGGTCCAGCAACCCAAACCGTTTTATAAGTCGCTTTAGTTGCTGCCTTTTCAGTGGCTTTCATTCCAATAGAAAACCGAATCATTTTTACCCATTTTTTAAGCTTTTTATTCTTGTTTAAAACCGATTCTAACCATGTCGCTTTGGTACCAATTTTTTGTACATAAGGTGTATTAATAACTGTACAAGGCGTACCTGAAATACGCTCAGTAACTACTATATCGTTTGCACCATAATCTACACAGGCTTGTTTATATTCATCGGTTACATTAGCTTCAATAGAGGCTATAAAAGGACTTCCAACCGATACTCCAGCTGCACCATAGCTTAACATTTTATCAGTATCTGCCTTACAACCAACACCACCAGCCGAAATCACCGGAATATTACAATTTGCCACCAAATGTTTAATTAATTCCTCTGGAGATTTATCTCCTCTATGTCCACCAGCTTGATTATTAACAGCAATAATAGCATCTGCTCCTAAATCTTCTACTTTTTTGGCAAATTTTAAATCTACTACATCACAAAACACTTTGATACCCACTTTATGTGCTTGCTTAATGGTTTCTTCTGGACTACCAAGAGAGGTAATAATAAAGTCGCAACCTTCTTCACATAATACTTCCAGTTGACCTTTGTATTTTACGTTAGATTTATTTACAATTAAATTAAACCCGAATGAACCTCCTTCAGGCTTAGCTGCTTTTAGCTCTTTAATAGCAACTCTTAACTCATCGAGTGTTCTGTAGTTTAATGCTGGAATACAACCAGCTATTCCGCCCTTCATAGCTTCTATGACCATTTTAGTATTTGACACTAAAAACATTGGTGCCTGGATAACAGGATATGTAATTTGGAGAAGTTCAGTAAGTTTTGTTGACATATTAATTTCCCACGAAAGTGGGAATCTTTTTTGTGAAACATTAACATTTTAAAACATTCCTATGCCAAAGCTTCGGTATGCAATACAAATATAACAATTATTATGCATGCATAACAAATTAAATATTAAACAAAAAAACGCAACCATTTCTGGTTGCGTCTTTCTAAATATAAATGTTAAAATAACTTATTTTACTTCTTCGAAGTTTACCCTTCGACAAACTTCGTTTGCTACTTTCAACATAAAAACATATTTTATGTTTCAGTAATGCTCAGTAAAGGTTACTTGACTTCTTCGAAGTCAACGTCTTCCACATCACTACCTTCTTCTTGCCCATTTTGTCCCGAAACGTCGGGAGCATCTGGTCCTGGAGCTTCTCCTCCTTGTTGTGCTTCGGCTTGTGCTTTGTACATTTCTTCAGAGGCTACTTTCCAAGCTTCGTTTATTTTATCTAAAGCAGGAGTGATAACGTCTAAATCTTTAGACTCATAAGCTTTTTTCAATTCTTCTAAAGCATCTTCGATTGGCTTCTTTTTATCATCAGATAATTTATCACCAAACTCTTCTAATTGTTTTTCGGTTTGAAAAATCATAGAATCAGCTTCATTTAATTTTTGAGCACTTTCTACCGCATTTTTATCTGCTTCGGCATTTGCTTCAGCATCTGCTTTCATTTTTTCTATTTCTTCTTCAGTTAAACCAGAAGAGGCTTCAATACGAATATCTTGGGTTTTATTGGTCGCTTTATCTGTAGCCGATACTTTAATGATACCATTGGCATCAATATCAAACGTTACTTCAATTTGCGGTGTACCACGTCTTGCTGGTGGAATACCATCTAAATGAAATCTACCAATTGTTTTATTGTCGGCAGCCATAGCTCTTTCACCCTGTAACACATGAATTTCTACAGAAGGTTGATTATCTGCTGCTGTTGAAAACACTTGAGATTTCTTTGTTGGGATGGTTGTATTGGCTTCAATTAGTTTTGTAAACACATTACCCATAGTTTCAATACCAAGTGATAAAGGTGTTACATCTAAAAGTAATACATCTTTAACATCTCCTGTTAATACACCACCTTGAATACCAGCACCTAATGATACTACTTCGTCTGGATTAACTCCTTTACTTGGTGTTTTGGCAAAGAATTTCTCAACAGCTTCCTGTACAGCAGGAATACGTGTAGAGCCACCTACCAAAATAACCTCATCTATATCACTTTTGCTCAAACCTGCAGCTTTTAATGCAGATGCACAAGGCTCGATAGTACGCTTTACCAAGTCGTCAATTAATTGCTCAAATTTTGAACGTGTTAAGGTACGTACCAAGTGTTTTGGGCCACTAGCAGTAGCTGTAATATATGGTAAATTGATTTCTGTTTGGGCAGAAGATGATAATTCAATCTTCGCTTTTTCGGCAGCTTCTTTTAAACGTTGAAGGGACATTGGGTCTTTACGTAAGTCCATACCTTCTTCAGTATTAAACTCATCTGCTAACCAATTGATGATTTTTTCATCTACATCGTCACCACCTAAATGCGTATCACCATCGGTAGATAATACTTCAAATACACCATCTCCTAATTCAAGGATAGATACATCGTGTGTTCCTCCACCAAAATCAAAAACCACTATTTTTTGGTCTTTACCTTTTTTATCCATACCATAAGCCAATGCTGCAGCTGTTGGTTCGTTAATAATTCTACGAACCTTTAAACCTGCAATCTCACCAGCTTCTTTAGTAGCTTGACGTTGGCTATCGTTAAAGTAAGCTGGTACTGTAATAACTGCTTCACTTACTGTAGTTCCTAAATAGTCTTCGGCTGTTTTTTTCATTTTTTGAAGAATCATTGCCGATAATTCTTGAGGCGTATATAAGCGACCATCGATATCTACTCTTGGTGTATCGTTATCACCTTTTACCACTTTATATGGTACGCGCTCTGCTTCTTTTTTAGACTCAGAATACTTATTACCCATAAAACGTTTAATTGAATAAACCGTTTTAGTTGGGTTAGTTACTGCTTGACGTTTCGCTGGATCACCAACCTTAATTTCCCCACCTTCTACGAAAGCAATTACAGATGGTGTTGTGCGCTTTCCTTCTGCATTTGGGATTACTACAGGTTCGTTACCTTCCATAACCGAAACACAAGAGTTTGTTGTTCCTAAGTCAATTCCAATAATTTTACTCATAACTTTATTTATTCTTTATTTTGTTGTGTTGAATTTTATTTTATTTACAACTACTTATAGTCAATCATTATGCCATGAGAAAAAATATGACAGGATGTCAGAATACATTTTAAAATATATTTATGTGGATGCCGCTTTTGGTACATGATTTGATATGAGTAAAAACAAAAACTATACTCTTATGAAACGTTTATTATTCCTATTTACAGTATTAGCCGTATTATTAACCGCCTGTGAAGGGCCACAAGGACCTCCAGGTTTTGATGGATTCGATGGAGAAATCATCGCTTCTTCTGCTTTTGAAATTGAAAATGTTGATTTCAATCCTAGCGATAATTTTGAAAATGACTATAGAGTTAGAGAATCTTATGGTTTTAATGTGTCACCAACTGATGTAACACTTGTTTATATTTTATGGGAAAATAGAGATGGACAAGAAGTTTGGCGATTTGTGCCACAAACTGTAATTTTTGATGATGGTAATGACTTGGTTTATAATTTTGATTTTACACAAACATATGTCGATTTTTTCTTAGAAGGATCTAATTTAGGAATTCTCGATGATGTTTGGACTCAAAATCAAATTTTTAGAGTCGTTGTAGTACCAGCAGATAATGTTGACGGTATAGACACTTCAGATATTAATGCTGTGCTAAGTGCGAGCAATATTAAAAGTTTCGACTTTAGATAATTAAGCATTTAGATTAAAAATAAAGGAGGCTGTCTAAAAAGTGTCATTCTGAATGAAAAATGAAGAATCTCATAAAAATTAAAATGTTGATTTATTGATTATTGAGATTTTTCGACAAAGCTCAAAATGACAATAAAATCACTTTTTAGACAGCCTCTTTTTCATGTAAAATAATTAATACTTGTTTTCTCAATTTTAAACATACAACATTTATATTTGCCCAAACACTAAAACATATTAGTTAATGGAATGTATCTCGGTTTTTGATATGCTTAAAATTGGTGTTGGACCATCCAGTTCACACACCTTAGGGCCTTGGAGAGCTGCCGAACGCTGGATTAATGAGTTAAAATCTTCAAATAAATTTGCCAAGGTTGATAAAATTACTGTTGATTTATATGGTTCTTTATCACTTACTGGAAAAGGGCATGCAACCGATTTGGCCATTATATTGGGTTTAAGTGGTGCCGATCCTGAAACTATTCCAACCGAAACTATGACCAATGTTATCGCTTCGGTTAAAAACACAAAGACTTTGTTTTTTAATAATGAAAAGCCTTTAGGGTTTCATCCAGAAACCGATATTGTTTATAATAGAAAATTTCTCCCTTTTCATGCCAATGGAATAAAATTTACCGCCACAATAAATGGCAAGAAAACAAGTTCAAAATTCTATTCTATTGGTGGAGGGTTTGTTGTAAAAGAAGAGCGTAAAAATGCCAAAAAAAACAAAGAGATTTTTAAAACATTTCCGTATCCAATACAAAAAGGAAAAGAGCTACTGAAGTATTGTAGTGATTTAAACAAATCTATTTCAGAGGTTGTCATAGAAAATGAAAGATCGCTTCGAAGTGATGAAGCTATTGATTACGAAATGATTCGTATTTGGCAAACCATGCTAGAATGCATGTACATTGGTTGCCATACCGAAGGGAATTTACCTGGAGGCCTTAATGTAAGAAGGCGTGCTTATGACATGCACCAAAAACTTATTGGCGATTACACATACGAAAACCCTCAAGAATGGCTAGAATCCATCAGAAAAACTGAAGTGAAATTTAGACAGATATTAAAATGGGTTAGCTGTTTTGCTTTAAGTGTTAATGAAGTTAATGCCTCTTTAGGTCGTGTTGTCACTGCTCCTACAAATGGTAGTGCAGGTGTTATTCCTGCTGTTTTAATGTATTATTTGGTAATTGAAAACCATGAAGCAAATTTTAAAGATATTAAACAGTTTCTTCTAGTTGCAGGAGAAATAGGGAGCATCTTTAAAAAAGGTGCAACCATAAGTGCTGCAATGGGAGGCTGTCAGGCAGAAATTGGAGTTTCTGCAGCTATGGCAGCTGGAGCGCTTTGTGAAGTTTTAGGTGGTTCGCCTGAACAAGTATTAATTGCAGCTGAAATTGCCATGGAACACCACTTAGGGCTTACCTGCGACCCAATTGGTGGGCTGGTTCAAATACCTTGTATTGAGCGAAACTCAATGGGAGCCATTAAAGCCATTAATGCTGCCGAACTGGCTTTGGAAACCGACCCGAAAAATGTGAAAGTGCCTTTAGATGACGTTGTTAACACAATGTGGGAAACTGCAAAAGATATGCATACCAAATACAAAGAAACGTCAGAAGGTGGTTTAGCAGTAAGAGTGAGTTTGTCTGATTGTTAGAAGCCCCTTTGTCCTTCGGACATTTCCCCAAAGGGAAAAATCTATAATATTTACTGAAAACCGTGACTGAAAACTAAATACTGATTACTGAATACTGATTACTGATTACTGATTACTGATTACTGATTACTGATTACTGATTACTGATTACATCCTTCTCTCCTTCGTGTGTCAACTAAATAGATGATTTTCCAAGTGCCTTCAAGTTTAGCTAACTGAAATGAGTTAACACCACAATGGCTAAACTTATCATTGAACCAAAATTCATATGGTGTCCACGCATTTGCCATGTCTCCATCAATTTGAATTTTAAAATCCAATAACTTTTCTTCAAATTTTTGATCTTTTGGTATGGAAACTATCGATTTTAAAAAAGCACTGAACTCTTGGGTGTTGAGTTGTGTAACACCTTCCCTGTTTTTACCAATAGATTGCAAAGTAATATCTTTAGAAACAAGTGCGTTAATAGCAACACTATCTTGCTTATGAAAAGCATCAAAGAATTTAACAACTGTGTTTTTTACATCTGCTTCATCAGACTTTTGTGCAAAGAGTGAACTAGAAATTAGCAATGCTATTAAAAAAGTAATGGTTCTCATGATTAATTTTTTTCTAAAATAGTAGATATACCTGCATCTAAAAAACATAATTGAATAATTAACACTGTTAACTTTCTGTATATTTACTATTTTTACGCTCAAATATAAAAACTATGTCAACAGCAAAAAAGGAATATAAAAGAGTTACCACAAAGTCATTGGTTGACATGAAAAGTAATGGCGAGAAAATCTCAATGCTTACAGCTTATGACTATACGATGGCTAAAATTGTTGATGGCGCTGGCATTGATGTTATTCTTGTTGGTGATTCTGCTAGTAATGTTATGGCAGGACATGAAACCACATTACCAATAACCCTTGACCAAATGATTTACCATGCGTCTTCGGTAATTCGTGCAATAGAAAGAGCTTTGGTGGTTGTAGATTTACCTTTTGGAAGCTACCAAAGTGATCCAAAAGAAGCATTGCGTTCAGCCATTAGAATCATGAAAGAAAGTGGTGGTCATGCTGTAAAAATGGAAGGCGGAAAAGAAGTTAAAGACTCCATAAAGCGAATTTTGAATGCTGGAATTCCAGTTATGGGTCATTTAGGTTTAACGCCACAGTCCATCTATAAATTTGGTACCTACACCGTTAGAGCCAAAGAAGAAGAAGAAGCAATGCAGTTAGTAGAAGATGCCAAAATGCTTGAGCGTATAGGTTGTTTTGGCATAGTTTTGGAAAAAATTCCTGCAAAATTAGCTAAACAAGTTGCCGAAAGCGTGAGTATTCCAATAATTGGGATTGGCGCAGGAAATGGTGTTGATGGTCAAGTACTAGTGCTTCATGATATGCTAGGTATGACACATGAGTTCAATCCGCGTTTTTTAAGGCGTTATATGAATTTATTTGAAGATATGACCAAAGCTATTTCGCAATATGTAAACGATGTAAAGAATGTTGATTTTCCGAGTGATGAAGAGCAATATTAAAATAGATTGTTAGACTTCTTAGAAAATTAGATATTTTAGAATATGCACAGGTTTAAAGACTTAGAGATTTGGAAACGTAGTAGAGTCTTTAGCTCTAAAATCTATGAAGTTACTTCAAAGTTTCCTGACTCTGAAAGATTTGGTTTAACTAATCAACTAAGGCGTGCATCTGTTTCCATACCTTCAAATATTGCTGAGGGTTCTTCTAGAAATTCAAACAAAGATTTTTCAAGGTTCTTAGAAATAGCCATTGGCTCTGCTTATGAAATTAAAAACGCAACTATTAATATCAAAAGATTTAAACTTGGTTTCTGAAGAAACGTTAGAATTATTAATTTCAGAATTAATTGAAATTACTAAAATGATGTCTAAATTTAGATCCACATTAAGGTAATTCTAAAAACCTAACCATCTAAAGTAATGAAATTACTGTCTAACAAGTCTAATCTACAAGTTCTTTACGAAGACAATCACATCATCATTGTTAATAAACGAGCTGGTGATATTGTTCAAGGTGATAAAACTGGTGACCAACCACTTAGTGACATTGTAAAAGCATATATTAAATATAAATACAATAAACCAGGAAATGTTTATTTAGGTGTAACACATCGTTTAGATAGGCCAACAACAGGAATTGTTGTGTTTGCTAAAACATCAAAAGTATTACCTCGTTTAAATAAGATGTTTTCAGATAAAAAAATTAACAAAACCTATTGGGCTATTGTAAAAGAAAAACCTGAAAACGAAAAAGACACTTTAACACATTGGTTGAAAAAGAATCCAAAAAACAATAAATCTACAGCTTATACTCACGAAATAAAGGATGGCAAAAAGGCGATTCTACATTATAAAATTATTAAGCAACTAAATAATTATTTTCTGTTAGAAGTCAATTTAGAAACAGGAAGGCATCACCAAATTCGTTGTCAATTGGCAAGTATTAGTTCTCCAATTAAAGGCGATTTAAAATATGGGTTTGATAGAAGTAACAAAGATGCAAGTATTCATTTACATTCAAAAAAAATTGAATTTATCCATCCAGTTAGTAAAGAACAAATATCTGTTGAAGCTCCAACACCACAAGACCCCATTTGGGATGCCTGTAATAACTAAATTAGTATCTTTATAAAAAAGAAAATTTGAATATACCTAGCATACTTCAACAGCAACGAACATACTTTAAAACGCAACAAACTAAAGATGTTTTGTTTAGAATTAGTGTTCTAAAAAAACTAAAGCAAGAAATAGTTAAGCGAGAGGAAGACATTTATGATGCGTTAAAAAAAGATTTCAATAAATCTGCTTTTGAGTCTTTTATGAGCGAGTACGGCATTGTAATTTCTGAAATAAATCTTGTTCTTAATAATTTGAAGTCATGGTCAAAGCCTAAACGCGTAAAGCCTTCAATGCTAACGTTTCCATCTACCGATTATATTTATAAAGAACCTTATGGAACCGTTTTGGTTATTGCGCCTTGGAACTATCCATTATTATTATCTATTGAACCACTAATAATGGCTATTGCTGCTGGGAACACTGTAGTGGTAAAGCCAAGTGAACTTACAACACATACATCACAATTGGTAACAGATATTATTAGTTTGGTTTTTGATGAAAAACATGCCGCTTCAATTCAAGGTGGAATACCTATTTCAACCCAATTATTGGAACAAAAATGGGATTACATATTTTTTACAGGCAGTGTTCCTGTTGGCAAAATTGTGGCTAAATCAGCGGCAAAACACTTAACTCCAGTGACTTTGGAATTAGGCGGAAAATCACCTTGTATAATTGATGATACCATTGATTTAAAACTAGCTGCGAAACGCATAGTTTGGGGAAAGTTTTTTAATGGTGGACAAACCTGTATTTCGCCAGATTATATTATTGCACATTCTTCAATTAAAAATGTACTAATTGAAGCCTTAAAAACTGAAATCATTATTACCTATGGTGAAAACCCAAAGGAATCTCAAGACTTTCCTAGAATTATAAACCAAAAAAACACGCATCGTTTAAGTGAATTACTAAAAGGAGTTAATATTGTTTATGGAGGTGATCATGATATCGAGAAATGTTATGTAGCTCCCACTCTTGTGGATAATCCAAGTTTAGATAGCATAATGATGCAAGACGAAATTTTTGGACCCATACTTCCAATTTTAACGTATAGCAATGAAGAGGATATTGACAAGGTTATAAGTAATTATGACAAACCTTTATCTCTTTACGTGTTCTCTAAAAACAAGGCTTTTACTAACAAAATCATATCAAGATATAGCTTTGGTGGAGGCGCGATTAACGATCATTTAATTCATTTTGGAAATCACAGATTACCTTTTGGAGGTGTTGGAGCCAGTGGTATAGGAGCCTATCATGGCAAACACGGTTTTAATACGTTTTCGCATCATAAATCCATTTCAAAACGTGGTACTTGGTTTGATCCTCCTGTGCGATATGCGCCTTACAAAGGTAAATTGGAACTATTAAAAAAAATGTTTAAATGGTTTGGCTAAGAGCTCTTAAAGCTATAGGATAATTTAAGGTTAGCTTAGTTCCTTTATTTGGACTTGAAATTAAATTAAATTTAGTATTGGTAAGAGTAGCTCTGCTTTTCATATTAATTAGACCTGAGCCTTTTTTTATCGTTTCAATATTAAAACCAACACCATTATCTTCTGCAACAACTTGCAGGTTATTTGTTGTATAATTTAACGTTATTGTTAATTGAGTTGCCTCGGAATATTTTACAGTATTTGAAATAAACTCTTGTAAGATTCTAAATAGAATAATGGCGTCATGATTGTTTTTACAAACTCCTTTATCTCCAGAACTAACCAATTTTGCGTTAAGCAAATTCATTCTATTTAACCGTTCAATTTCAGTGTTTAATGATTCTTGAAAGCCAAAGCTTAAAATCACTTCGCTATTTAAAACTTTAGATAAGCCTCTCACCTCTTTAATGGCTTTACTCACTGCATTTTTTGCATCATCTACTTTATTTTTAATTGAATCTTGAGTTAAAGAAGCAACCAAGCTTAATTGCATATTGGCCACAGCAAGTAACTGGCCAACATTATCGTGTAATTCTTGTCCAACGTTTTTAAGGGTTTGCTCCTGAATTTCTGTTTGCGTTTTTATTAATTCTTCTTTAAATTCACGTTCGCGCTTAATTTTATCGAGAAGTAATTTGTTTTTCCTTTTTTGGAAGACTACAAAAAATAGTATAACCAATCCAGTGATTATCACTAAAACAGCAATCATATATACTAGTAAATCTCTTTGAGCATTAGAGCTTATAAGTCGTTCTGTGGTCTGCACCATAATAAAGCAAATGAGAAGGTTAGATACATAAACATATTTGTTATTAAAAGAATTGCTGATTTAAGAATGACATAATCCCAGTCTTTGGTGGTAAAATAAACATCATAAAAAACTATTGGAGTTCTTACTAAAAACCAAATAAAAACTACAGAAGCTATATAGAAATCAATTGTTTTATAAAAAGCAAGTACTTTATTGCTTTTCAAAATTTCCATAAAAAATAAAACTGTAGATAATAGTACTACAATCGCCCCAAGTATTTTAACAACTATAATTGAGCTATTAAAAAAAAGGTTAATATTAAAAACTATGTAACCCAATGCAATTACTAAAAATATTTTTCTTGAGTGATTTAATATCTTTTTATAAAGTTTAGTGTCAATAACTTTTCTAAAATAAAAAGAGTAAAATAAAGCACTCCCTATTGCCCAAAAAGTATTATACCACCAATAGTTTTTTTCAAATAGAGTTCCTTCTAAAGCATCTTTTATTCCACTAAAAAAAGGATATTTGGAAACATAAACAGTATAGCCACCAATTAAGTCAACAAAAAAGGAATAAACTAAAAACCAAAGAAAATATTTTACATGTGTAAACTTGTATTTTTTATAAACAAATATTGTAGCTATTACTGCGAGCAATAAAACCACGTCATTCAATATACTGTAATAGTCTTTTAAAAAATCTTCCAAAACATTTTTTACTGCTGTGGGTAATTTGCATTTGGAGGAAATCCAGGATCACCATCATTTAATCCATCTCCATCAGGAATATCTCCATTACTTCCACCTCCATCTTTTCCATCAAATATTCTAGCTGTTGGCACAATAAAAGAGGTTGAATAACCAACGTCTTCTTTTGTTGTTGGATAGGCACCACAATACACTCGAATACCATTCATTTTATAGCCATTCTTTTTTGCTTGTTTTTTAGCATATTTTAAATAAGCTTTCAATTCTTTAATTGAATACCAAGACGAACGGTTGTCTGGTCGCTTTACAATGTCTTTACTAATAAGTTCACACCTAGTTGTAAATGCATCGTTTAGTTCTTTTGCTTTTTCTGAAGAGATTAACCCCTTAATTTTTGCCATAATCAAATGATTTTTAAATGTTAATAAAAAGTTTAACTGAGCTAATAATTAATTCTTTGAGCTAAACTATTTATATGCCTAAGTTATACAAAACATCTAGATTATTAAAGAAAAAACTTTCAATTTAAGTTTAGTGCGTTTTTAGTTTGAATTTAATTTTATCTCCAATTTTTTTTTGCGATAACAAATTAATTGAAGATTCATTAAGCTGCAATACTCTTGGATAACCTCCAGTAGTTTGACAATCTCTCATTAAAACAATTAATTTACCAAAGGGTGTTAACTGGACTGTTCCTGGCATAACCAGCGATGTTATTATGTCTTTTAAATTATTGGTTACCAATTCTTGTAACTGATATGCCATTCTGTTATTTTCTTTGGAAACTGTAAACTCTTGGTTAAAGAGCTTGTTAAGCTGCTCATTATTCATTAGATGAAATTCTGGTCCTTTAAAAACAGATATAACATGATTATTTAGGTGATTAGAATCCATTTTAATCGTAGAATATTTTTTACTTATATGACCCTTAGTATGGATTTTAATCTTGTCTCCTTTGTTTAGGCTTGAAGCTTTAGTAATGCTTTGATACATACTTCTACTATTCAATACTATTTCGGTTTGAAACCCACCAGAAACAGCTAAATAAGCTCGGAATCCATTAATTGGCTTACCAAACGAAAGGATATCGCCTTTAATTACATTAATAAGTGTATTATTTTTAACAATAGTAGTATTAATTTTAGGTGTTAAATTAGCACCTGTAACAATAATAACTGTTTCACAGTTAAACTCAAGCTTAGGACCAAGCATGGTTAATTCCAGAACTGCACAATCGGCATCATTCCCTAAAATAGCATTTGCCATTTTAGCAGCATGCATATCCATAGCACCAGACACTGGAACTCCCAGGTGTTGAAAATCTTTTCTACCTAAATCCTGAATGGTACTATAAAAACCAGGATGAAGTACTTTAATCATAAATCACCTCGCTTTCTATGTGATATGTATTATTTTCCAACTGATTTAGAATTTCAAAATAGATGCTTCGAGACACCGATACAAACTGAATTTTATCTCCAGCTTTTGCAAAACAAGGGTTTTGATTACCAACATTAAAAAAGTCCAATGGCGTGTTTCCAATAATATTCCAACCTCCAGGACTTTCATTTGGGTAAATTCCTGTTTGCGATCCACCAATAGCAACTGCTCCTTTTTTTACATGAAGTCTAGGCGTATTTTTTCTTGGAAAATTGAGCTGTTTATTTAGTCCTCCCAAGTATAAAAATCCAGGTAAAAAGCCTATAAAATAAACGAGGTAATTTTCATTGGTATGCAGCTCAATAATCTTTGAAAGTTCAAGATTATTTTTTAAAGACAATTCTTCTAAATCCAATCCAAATTCGAGGTCATAGCATACTGGAATTTTCCATAATATTGAATCATTAGTTTTGCCATTAAAACCTTCATAAAAAATGCTTTTAAGTGTTAATATTTCATCATAGATATTATTTATAGTTGAATTATAACTAACTAATATCGAGTTATATGCATGATTCATATAAACTTTTTGTTTAAATTCATAATTCTCAAGTTTCTGTTTATACAACAATACGCTTTTAAAGACTTTTTCTGATATAATTTGAGGCCATTCAATTAAAATTGATCGTTCTCCAAAAGGTTTGTATTGTAGTTTAAATTTCCTCAAATCATCATTGGATTTTAACCCCAAAATCAGTTAAGTTTTGTCTTAATTTTTTTACCAATCTTAGAGCTTCGGGATTATCACCATGAACACAAATTGTCTCAGCTTCAAGAGGCACTTCTGCTCCACTAATGGTTTTTACTTTTCTATGCAAAATCATATTTTGCACATGACTGGTCATGACATCTACATCTTTGATTATTGCATTTTGTTTTGTTCTAGAAACGAGAGATAAATCATCATTATAATTTCTGTCTGCAAATACTTCATACGTAATAGGAATATTTTCTTTTATGGCAATTTTAGAAATTACAGAGCCATAAGGCACATAAAGCTTTAAAGGCAAATGAATACTTTTCATAACCTCAACAATAACCTCAGCTGTTTTTTTATCTTTTACTGCCAAATTATACAAAGCACCATGAGGTTTTACATGATGCAAGGCAGCATGTTGCTCTCTTACAACCTTCATCAAGCTTTTTATCTGGTTTTTAATGGTTTGATATAATGCTGCGCAAGGCATGTTAACAATTTGTCTTCCGAAATTTTCTTTGTCAGGGAAAGAAGGATGTGCGCCAATTTTCACTTTGTGATGTTTAGCTAATTTCACGCATAACTCCATAGAGTCATTATTGCCAGCGTGTCCACCACAGGCAATATTGCATGAAGATAGCAATGGCATTAAATTTGTTTCATTGCCAATACCTTCCCCTAAATCGGCATTTATGTCTATTGAAGTATGCATTTACAGTAATTCAAAAACTTTTAATATGCTTTTTGTTCCAAGAAAAATAGTAATTACTAGTATAATAATACTAATAATATTTTGACGCAAGGTGTTTTTAAAATCTCCTAAAACAGAGTGTTTATTCATTATCCAAATTAGAAATCCAGCGATAACTGGCAGTAAGATACCATTAGCGACTTGCGCAAATTTGATTATTTCAATGGATTTTATTCCTGATGAAGAAGATAGTACTCCAAAAACAAGGATGAACATCCAAACGGCTCTAAACTTTTTTGACGTCATTTTTGTGGACCAACCCAAACACCCTGTTGCTACAAAAGCTGCTGCCAAAGGTGCTGTTATAGCACTTGTGATGCCTGCTGCAAATAATCCAATAGCCAAAAAATACTTTGAGAAACTACCAAATAAAGGTTCAAGTCCTTTGGCTAGGTCTGCAGCATTATTAATCTCAGTCGATTGCACAGCTGCTGCCGATATAATGATGCTCATAGATACAATACCTCCTAAAACCACGGCTACAATGGTATCTTTTTGAGCATACTTTAAATCGCTGTTGTTTTTCCATTTTTCTTTTACCAAAGATGCATGCAAAAACAGATTGTAAGGCACTACGGTTGTCCCAATCAATCCTATAATAATAAGAATGCTGTCGTTAGGAAATTTAGGAATAAAGATGCCATTAAACAATTCAGCTAAGTTTGGCTTGGTTATAATAGCAGTAACAATAAACGCAATGCTCATTAATACTACCAGCGACACTAGAGCTTTTTCTAAAACTTTATAATTTCCAATAAAAAGAAGTGTAAAAGCTATTAAACCAATGGCTACACTAAAGTAGTTTAATGAAAAAGAGCCTATTTCTAAATTATGATGCCCTAAAACCGCTTCAAGACCTAACACACCACCACTAATATTACCAGCCTCATAGGCTGTATTACCAATGACTATTGCAGATAGGATTAAAATAATAGATAATCCTTTAAATAGTGGCTGTTTTATTTCGGTTCTAATAATTTCGGATAAGCCTTTTTGAGAAATAATCCCTAAACGAGCAGACATTTCCTGCAATACTATGGTTGCTATAATCGATAATACCATTGCCCAAAGCAATGCATACCCAAAATTAACTCCTGCTACAGTAGATAATGTAACCGTTCCTGGACCAATGAAAGCTGCTGCTACAAGTGGTCCTGGACCTATGTTTTTAAACCAGTTTTTGAACATTGTTCAAAAATTACACTTATCAACCATCTCTATTGCGCTTTTGAATTAATTGAACTACAAAAGGATTACTATTTTAAATCTCTTTAAAACTAATATATCTCTTTACAATTTTGATAAAAACAGAAATTTAGTTTCTCACACTCCATATTTCATGCAAAGGATCGCCCTTGCTTGAAAACCCTTTATGATGCCAATTACCATCAACTTTATTATAATTAAACTTTAAACTACGACCAGCTTTGGAGTCATCTCGCGAAAAGAATTCTATATTTTCAGTATATTCACCATTTTCGGTAGTATAAGTTCCGCCACCTGTACCCATAAACTGCTTTGTTTCAGTATTATAAGCAATCCATTGGAAACGCGTTCCAGATAATATTTTCATGGTTTTTCGTGGTCTATCTGTATCTCTAAATTGTGTCTTACCATCTCTAACCCTACCCGACATTAACCATGCGCCTTGCAATTTTCCCGGAGCTCCATCATCTATTCTATTAAACACCATTTCGCTTCCAACAATATTCATAGTGGAATCGTTAATAGACACTTTAAAACTTACTTCGGTACCAACACTCTCAGGGTCATCTGTGTGAAACTCAACTTTTTCTGTCATGGTATCTCCTTCTAATTTCCAAGTCCCACCATTGGAATGAATAAATTTACCAGAATCTGCATTATATATTGTTAATACTTGATATCCATCAGAAAAAATAACAACACTCTTTAATTTTTCTCCACTTTTAGAAGTGGAAATATTCTCCCAAGCTCCAATAAAGCTTTGGGCTTTAACTCCAAATGATAAGAAAACAGCAATTAATACAATTATTTTTTTCATGACTCTATGTTTTTAATTAATATTCTATCCTTTAAAATTACGATTATTACAACTTAACATCATTTGCAAAAGCTCTTTTTGTATATCCACCCGATACTGCATACTATTTTTAATTTTTGTAATTGTTTATAATTTAGCTTTTATTTCTTTTAAATGTTCAGAAAATCTGCTAAGTGCATTTTCTGTTTGAGAACCAATTGCAACACCATCCTTAGATCGTAAACGAATTTGATTAACAGCTTTCTCTGCTCTAGAAATACTTTGGGTTGTCCAAGCACTTAATTCAGTATTACTAAGAAAAACCAGAACATTAATACGACCACTTGCTGTAAGCAAATTAAGTCTAGGTGGTTCAAATAATGATAAAGCCTGATTAACGGTATCAGGATCATCAAGATAATTTTTAAGCAGTTTGTTTACCGCTTCAAGACGATTTTTTTTAATATCGTCGTTCATTTGAAGGACAAGGTTTGATACAGCCAAAACTTCCTTACCTAATGACCCAATTAACTGAGTTTCATTATTGCTTGAAGCCTGAAGACCCGAAAATAACTGCTTCGCCTCATCATCATTAAGAGCAAGGTTAATTAAATTTACAGTTAAGTTTTTTTGTGCTTCATCTTGAGTTAGAACCCCTTTAAGTAGGGTTTGAACAAAAGTATATCTAGCAATGCGTTCTTTGTCTGAGTCGAGATCTAATCTTCTTTTTTGCAATTCCGCAGCTTCTTTTTTAATCTCACTTTCGGTTTCACTTACTTTTGCAGACCAATATCCGTTTATTGCTGTTAAACCAATTGTTAATGCTGCAGACACTACAGCAAGCCATTTTCCAACATTTCCTGATATACTTTTTGATTCATCCATAAAACTACTTAGTTTAATTACTACAATATAAATAAATTTTTATTTATGTATAAATAAGTTATATATAATATTAGCTACCCTAACCAACCTTCTCGATCTAAACTTCTGTATTGAATGGCTTCGCTAATATGTGCACCATTTATGCTTTCTACACCTTCTATATCTGCAATAGTTCTTGATACTTTTAAGATTCTGTCATATGCTCTTGCTGATAAATTTAAACGCTCCATCGCTGTCTTGAGTAATTGCATTGAAGCATCGTCTAGCTTACAATGTTTGCGAATTTGCTTGGTATTCATTTGGGCGTTATAATGCACTTTGTTTGATTCCTTAAAACGCAAGGTTTGAATTTCTCTTGCTGCTGTCACACGTTTTCTAATATCTACAGAAGATTCGCTTTTACGCTCTTCAGATAGTTTTTCAAAAGGTACAGGCGTTACTTCAATATGAATATCTATTCTGTCTAATAATGGTCCCGAAATTTTACTTAAATAACGTTGCATCTCTGCTGGAGAAGATGTAACAGGCGCATCAGGATCGTTAAAATAACCACCAGGACTTGGATTCATACTGGCAACCAACATAAAGGACGAAGGATAAGTAACTGTAAATTTTGCACGTGAGATTGTCACTTCCCTATCTTCTAAAGGTTGTCGCATCACTTCTAAAACTTCACGTTTAAATTCTGGCAATTCATCTAAAAACAATACGCCATTATGCGATAATGAAATTTCTCCAGGTTGCGGATAACTTCCACCACCAACAAGTGCAACGTTGCTTATAGTATGATGAGGCGAACGAAATGGTCGTTGTGCCATAAGTCCTGCATGTGATTTTACACGACCAACAACCGAATGAATCTTTGTGGTTTCTAACGCTTCATGCAAGGTCATTGGAGGTAAAATGGAAGGCAATCGTTTTGCTAACATGGTTTTGCCAGATCCTGGTGGCCCAATTAATATTATATTATGGCCTCCAGCTGCTGCAATTTCCATACAACGCTTAATGCTTTCTTGTCCCTTAACATCTGAAAAGTCAAACTCGGGAAAATCTAGATTTTTATAAAACTCTTTTCGTGTGTCAACAATGGTTTCTTCAAGCTGTTCTCCTTTATCGAAATAATTAATGACTTGTGTTATATTATCAACGCCATATACTTTTAAATCACTAACTATAGCAGCTTCTTTAGCATTCTGATTCGAGAGAATAAAACCCTTAAACCCTTCTTCTCTAGCTTTAACGGCAATTGGCAATGCGCCTTTTATGGGTTGTAAACTACCGTCAAGCGAGAGCTCTCCCATAATAAGAAAATCTTCTAAATTTTCAGCTTTAATCTGGTTTGATGACGCAAGAATACCAATAGCTAAAGTTAGATCGTAAGCACTCCCTTCTTTACGTAAATCGGCAGGTGCCATATTAATCGTAATCTTTTTTCCCGGAATTTTATAACCGTTATTTTGAAGTGCAGCAGCGATGCGATAATTGCTTTCTTTAATGGCATTATCTGGTAGCCCAACTAAATGATAGCCTATTCCTTTATCAACATTTACCTCAACAGTAATCGTTGTAGCTTCAACACCAAATACAGCACTACCAAATACTTTTTTAAGCATACATTATTGATTTGCTTAAATGTAAGAAAAATTGTCAACACAACATTAATCCCTCACACTCCATATTTCATGCATAGGATCGCCTTTGCTGGAAAATCCTTTATGATGCCAATTACCATCAACAAAACTATAATTAAACTTTAAACTAGCTCCTGCTCTCGAATCATCTCTTGAGAAAAACTCGATGTTCTCAGTATATTCGCCATCAACTGTAGTATAGGTGCCTCCACCTGTTCCCATAAATTGTTTGGTTTTGGTATTATAAGCAATCCATTGAAAGCGAGTTCCTGATAGGATTTTCATGGTTTTTCGCGGTCCACTTGTGTCTCGTAACTGCTCTTTTCCATCTCTAACTCTACCAGACATTAGCCAAGCACCATGTAATTCTCCTGGAGTACCATTATCAATTCGTGTAAGTTTCATTTCACTGCCAACGATTTGCAATGTAGTATCTGTGATACTTACTTCAAAACTTACTTCTGTACCAACACGCTCAGGATTATCAGTATGGAATTCAACTTTTTCAGTCATTACATTGCCATCTAATTTCCAGGTGCCACCATTTGAGTGAATAAATTTTCCTGTTTCAGCATCATAAATTGTTAATACTTGATATCCATCGGCAAATATAACTACGCTTCTTAGTTTTTCTCCTGTTTCAGAAGTACTATACCCTTCCCAAGCACCTATTACACTTTGTGCATTTACCACAAAAGAGAAGAAAGTGCCTACCAATAAAAATATTGTTTTTTTCATGATTAGTTAATTTTTTTAAATATATAAAATATTGTCTATAAAAAGTATTCAAATTTAAGATGAAGTAATATAGTACTGTCTTGGTTTATTAGTTTATATTTGCAACCACTTAAATAACCACTTGTGGTTGTTTGGGTATTACACAAAAAGAATCCTATAGTATGGTCACTATGGGATTCGCTTTTTTAGGTACTTTTCTATTTGAAAAAATTCTAAATTACCCTTGATTGATTCTAAAAAACTCAAGTGCTCGCATTTCATTATAATAATAAGTTTTGAATTGCACAAAACCAACATGACCTCCATGTTGTGGCATTTCTAAATTCAAATAAGCATTTGCTTTTGCTTCTTTTACTGGATAACATTCGGGAGATAAAAAGGAGTCGTTTAAGGCGTTAATAATTAGCGTTGGTGTTTTAATGTTAGGTAAAAATTGCAAACTGCTACATTGCTTATAATAGTCCAAAGCATCCTTAAAACCATGTGCTTTTGAAGTGTAAACATCATCAAAATTTTTTAAAGTTTTTATTGAATTAATTTCCTTAACACTCAATTTATCAGTATGTTGAATTTGTTTTATTTTGAGACGACCTAATAAGTGTTTCACAAAACGATCATGATATAATATATTTTTAAAAGTATGTAACTCTTTACAGGAACCATATAAATCACAAGGTACAGAAACTGCAACCACTCCTTTAATTTGAGGAGGTACATTGTTTCGTTCGCCAATGTATTTTAATACCATATTTGCTCCCAATCTAATACCATGAAAATAAATATTTGAGTACTGTTTGTTGTTAATTAAATGATTCACAATATCAACCAAATCTTCAGTTGCTCCCGAATGGTAGCTACGGTATTTTAAATTTGGTTCGCCACTGCAACCTCTAAAATTCACACAAACTGCATCGACACCGTTTTTATTAAACAGTTTTGCTGTTGCAGTCATATAAGGTCGTTGTGCATTGCCTTCAAGACCGTGAAGCATCACAATCACTTTACTCGATTTTTTTAGAGCATAACTCCAATCGAGATCTAAAAAATCATCATCTGTAAGTGTTATGCGCTCTCGTTCTTGCTTTAAACCATTAACCCTTCTAACCAATCCCGAATATACAGTAGAGACAAAACCATTTTTAAACAGAAAAGGTGGCCTATATACCGAATCTATTATAGGCATTATTGTAAACTTATTTTTAAAATGGTTTTTGTGTTTTTGACGACTTTAAATCTGTCGTCTGTTCGATATCCAACAACCCAAACAATATCTTTTCCAGAGCATAATAACCAAGTGTTTTCCTTATCCAATAAAGAGAATTTTTCATCTTTAAAGTATTTACTAACCTTCTTTTTTCCGTTCATTCCTAAAGGGTAAAAATAATCGCCCTGTGCCCATTTTCTTAATATAAGCGGAAACGTTAAGCTTTCGAAATCAAAATAGGCCCTGTTGTTTTTAACCTCGTCAACTCGCGATACTTTAGAGATAGACAGTTGGCCAAAAGGCGTTAAAACCAAGCTCTGTGCATTTGTGATTTTAATAGATTCATCAGGTAAATTAGCTATTTGGGTTAATATTAAATATGCTCTGTCTTTTATTAAGCGATGTGTATTGGAAAACACTTGCTTGCCTGATTGTGCAGATAATAACTCAAGAATATCTTCCCACTGTGTAAATCCATAGCCATTTAGCAATTCATATAAATATGCTTTTGGGTTATTTAATTGTTGAATCTCATGGATATTAAAAGCAAGGTCATTGTTACTTGTTTTACTTACAATTGCTTGCGCTACTTCATCTACTTTATCGTTAATTATAGATTTAGCATCTTTTAAATATTGCTGTGTTTTTTTAAAGTTTTGTAGTAGTTTAGGATTAATGCCTTTTAAAATAGGAATCACTTCATGACGCAATTTATTTCGTAAATATTTGGTTGAAGAATTGCTGCTATCTTCACGCCATTGTAATTTATGTTGCTTCGCAAATGCTTCAATTTCATCTCGTGTAAATGGCAACAAAGGCCTTACAATAGCCTCGTTAACATCTGGAATTCCCAACAACCCATCAAGTCCAGTACCTCTGGATAAATTAATTAAAAGGGTTTCAAAATCATCATCGGCATGGTGTGCCGTTAAAATATGGTTGAACCCTAATTGTGTTTTTAGTTCTTCGAACCAATAATAACGCAATGTTCTTGCTGCCATTTGCGCACTTATTTTTTTATCGGTCGCAAATTGTTTTGTGTCAAAATTTTCAATAAACACTTCCAATTCCCAATCTTCGGCTAGCTGTAGGACAAAATCTTCATCTGCATCACTTTCTACTCCTCTTAAATTAAAATTGCAATGTGCCAATGCAATATCAATATTAAGTTCTTTACATAAAAATGCTAACACGACACTATCTAAACCTCCTGAGAAAGCAAGAAGAAGCTTAGCCTTTTTTATAAAAAAGAACTCTTTATTTATATGATTTTCGAATTTATTTAGCATGGTTTCAAATATACAACATTGGCCATGAAGTGGTTTAAACTTTTTAAATCGGCTAAAAAATTGCCCTTTTTCGCCCATTTTTAGTCTTTTTTTCCTTCCGTAGCGATGCTATGCAACTCGAAAAAGCCTTCAACTTGACAAAAAAATGCTAATTTTCGCCACAATCCAAAAAGTTTAATCCACTTCAGTATAAAAAATTGTGATATTACATTTTGAATGTGATAATTATCATATTATAAAACACTATCGTTTTATAGCTTTAAGCATTAATTTTAATATTATTGGATAATGAGCACTTTAAAAAAAATAAAAGATAAAAACACACAAACCGAATTTGATAAAAAGGTTATTTCGGCTATTGAGCATTTACGTGCCTATACAAAGCATCGTCTATATATTGCTGAATCCACAGGTGTTTTACCAAAAAACATGTATAGTTCCAGCGACATAATAGATGAAAGTATTGCAAAATTTTACAGTAAAGGCATTAATATCGATTTAGAAGAAATGGCAATTAAACTCAAGCTTTTTAAAATTGTGGATAACGATTTAAATGAACTTTTTAAAAAAGAAGCCTTTCATAAAGATACGCAAAGCACGAGTACCATTTTAGAAGAAGAACTGGATAGCCTGGAGGAAAAATACACACTTGATGCTGATTTGGACTATGTTATGAATGAAGATTTGGATGACATATCGTACCAACAAGACAACAAACACAAGCACCTATTTTTATACGACGATAAAAATGCATCGGTTATTAATGCTCTTGAAATGGAAGATATATCATCACAGCATACCAAAAAACTATTGGGTAAATTTTACACATGGTTGCCAATGAATGTTACTGATATTGTGGATTTGTTTGTTTTTGGCAAACTAAGTTTCGAAGACATTTCTAAAATAAAAGACATAGAAATTAAGCGTATTGAAAGAGTTTTTGAAGGCGTTAGAAAAAGTTTCAGAAAAAATCTATCTTAATTCTCTAAAACCTCACGCATTGCTTTAGCTTTTACCAAGCATTCTTCATATTCCTTAAATGGGTCGCTTTTTGCTGTAATAGCTCCACCTACCGAATAGGACACATATTCCTTAGTTGTGTTGTATAAGATGCTCCTAATAATTACATTAAAGTCGAAATCGCCTTGAGGCGTAAAATACCCAACAGCTCCAGAATACAACCCTCGCTTTGTTTCTTCTAATTCTTCAATAATTTTCATAGCTGAGATTTTTGGAGCACCTGTCATGCTTCCCATTGGAAACGTAGTTCTTAAAACATCAACAGGAGAAATACCTTCCCTAAGTCTTGAAGATACAGTAGATATCATTTGATGTACTTGATCGAATGTATAAACCTTACATAATTCCTCTACTTTCACACTACCTTTCATGGCTGTTTTAGATAGGTCGTTTCTTACCAAATCCACAATCATGATATTCTCGCTTCGCTCCTTCTCATCTGCCAATAATTGTTCTTTTAACTGAGTATCTTCTCTGGCATTTTCAGAGCGTTTAGACGTTCCTTTAATTGGCTGAGATATTACGTAATCACCTTTCTTCTTAATATAGCGCTCAGGCGAGGCAGATAATAAAAACTTATCGTACACTTTTAAAAACGTCGCAAAAGGTGGTCTTGAAATACCATTGAGTTTTTTATAGGTTTCAACTGGGTTTATTTGTGTGTTTTCGGCATAAAACTCTTGACAAAAATTAGCTTCATAAATATCACCTCGATAAATATAATTGAGAAGCTCGTTTACTTTATTAAAATAGGCATCTTTATGAATTCGCAGATGGATTTTTACATCGTTTTTACAAGCAATATCATTAAGTTTACAAGAATTAATTGCACTTAAATCCTTTTTAAACTCATTGACAACAAAGTTCAAATAAAAAACGTTGAGCCTATTGCCTTTTATTAAAAATATTTTTTTAGGCTGAAAAAAGTATAGTTCTGGAAATTCAAGGCCATCAAAATTATTGGATTTCAACTGTTCAATGTCATTTTTTAAATCGTACGATAAGTAACCAAAAACCCAATCGTTAGTTTTGTTTTGATATGCTTCCAGTTTTTCAAAAGCATCTTGATAATCGGTTTGAATACTTGTTATAGCATCAACCGCTAATACAGCATCATATTCGGTGTTTAACTCTTGATAATTATTGGAGTCTAACCAAACTACATCCTCGAATTGCTGGCTCCACAGCAATAGCTTTTCTTTAAAACTAGAGATATCTTTAATTAAAACAGACTTGTGTACTCGCAATGATGTAAGTATTATTAAGGCGCAAAGGTAAACAGATAAATGTAATTTAAAAGCTTGTTGTTAAGAGAAACCCTTACCTTTATCGCTAAATTTTTTAACGTGACTTTTCATTTGTTGATGTCTATTGTTTTTAAATTCACTGATGTAAATGACCATAAATACTTTTTAATAGAACACAAAAACTTACGATGGCTCTTTTTGAAGAACTAAATCTTACAACTCCATTACGCAATGCCATAGCAGACCTTGGCTTTGAGAAACCTACACCAATACAAGAACAATCGTTTAACGTGATTGGTTCGGGTAAAGATGTGGTTGGTATTGCGCAAACTGGAACTGGAAAAACCTTTGCCTATGGTTTGCCTATTTTAAAGAACCTCCCTTTTTCCAAGCAAGATAACCCTAGAGTTTTGGTATTGGTTCCAACTCGTGAATTGGTTGTGCAAGTGGTTGAAGAATTTGAAAAAATTGCCAAATACATTAATGTGCGCATTTTAGGTGTTTATGGAGGCACCAACATCAACACACAAAAACAAGCAGTTGCTGAAGGTTTAGATATTTTGGTGGCAACTCCTGGTCGCTTATACGACTTGGCTGTAAGTAGGACTTTACAATTAAAATCGATACAGAAACTAGTAATTGATGAGGTCGATGTTATGCTAGATCTTGGTTTTAGACATCAGCTATTGAATATTTTTGATATTCTTCCAGAGCGCAGACAAAACATTATGTTTTCGGCGACCATGACGAAAGATGTGGATGAATTAATCACGGGCTTTTTTATAAATCCACATCGCATCTCCATTGCAGTATCTGGAACACCACTTGAAAACATTAAGCAGGAGCGTTATAAGGCACCAAATTTTTACACCAAAGTCAATTTGACAAATCATTTACTGGAAGATAAGGATACTTACAATAAAGTTTTAATATTTGTGGCTTATAAGCGTATGGCAGATAGGTTGTTTGAGCAGCTAGAAGCATCTTATTACGGTGAATCTTGTGTGATTCACTCCAACAAAACACAAAATTACAGACTTAGAAGTATTAACCAGTTTGAAGAAGGAGACAACCGCATTTTAATTGCAACCGATGTGATGGCTCGTGGTTTGGATATTGATAGCATTTCTCATGTGATTAATTTTGATACACCTGAATACCCAGAAAATTACATGCACCGAATTGGTAGAACTGGTCGTGCCGAAAAAGAAGGTCATTCGCTTGTGTTTTCTACTGAAAAAGAGCAAGATGCCATAGAGCGCATTGAGGACCTTATGCAAATGACAATTCCGATTGTAGAGTTACCTGATGCTGTTGAAATTTCTACCGAACTCATTGAAGAAGAGCGTCCGCAACTTAAAGAGCGTTACAACCCTTTAAAGCGTAATAAAGACGACGATGCTCCAGGACCAGCGTTTCATGATAAAAAGGACAAAAACAAAAAGGAAAATCTAGGTGGTTCTTACAAGTTTAAAATTGCTAAAAAATATAAGAAGCCTAAAACCAGAGGCGATAAAAATTATAATAAGAAAAATAAGAGAAAATAGTTAGTTTGTTTTTCCTACGTTGGTAGGAATAACAAAATTAAAAACACGTTAAATTTATTCTACGTTTATTTTATAGACCTCACAGGTTTTAAAAACCTGTGAGGTTTTGCTTAATCAAAAAACCATGGAGTGACAAGTTTTACTCCAAAACTTCAACTTGACTGTTCACAATATCTTTAATAGGCACAATTAATTTACCTGTTGCGGTTTTTAATGTCATGGATATATCGTCTATTGTGAGTATTTCACCTTCAACAGTATTAAATTTTATACGCTGGCCTACTTCATAAGTACGCCTTGTATAAAAAGTTCGCAATAAATCGGCTATTACTTCTCTTGCTCCCAAACCTAATGCCAATGCAAAAGCTGCAAGAAATGCACCAAAAATCAAGTTGAGGTTACTCGTAACGATATCAGTATTTATTCCTGCTTGGTTTAATGCTGTAATCGAAATGATTGCCAAAAGAATAAAAAACACCAGTTGACTTATAATTTTTGAACCTGAAAGTTCAAACGACTTAAAAAACGTTTGAATGGATTTTTTTATAAAATTGGCAATAAATAAGCCTATAACAAAAATTGCAGCTGCACTTAATAATTGTGGTAAATAGGAAATAAGGTTCCCAATTTCTTCAGAAATAATGGTTAATCCCATCATTTCGGACACGATAATAATAAGCATCAACAACAATGACCATTTAATAAACGAGATAGTGATTTTTGTAAGGTTGACATTAAGTTTCTTGCCTTCAATAATTTCAATGTCATTTAGTTTTTCACCAAACTTATCTATTTTAATCGCCTTTAAAGCGCGTTTTAAAATAGATAACAATAGTTTAATAAACAGCCATCCAAAAACAAGCACCAACAGTGCTTTTAAAATAGTAACTCCTGTCGTTGAGAAGCTTTCAATGGCCATATCCTTAAGTTCTGTTAGTTTTTCCATTAGTAATATTGTTAGGGTACTATTATTTTTTTCGATTTTTTATGGTACGTTCAACTACGCTAGCTGCATTTAACGAAAATAAACTGGCCAATTCCATTAAAAGCTTTGCTATAGCAATGTCTTTCATTACCTTAGATTTTAGTTCCTGTGGAACTTCTTTTAAAGGTGTGTTTATGTATTTAAATGGATTATCGCTCATTTTAATTTGTGGTTATATACATTAATGAGTTTCTCTTTCGCTCTTTTAATACGCATTTTTACTGCGCTTTCTCCAATATTTAAAATTCCAGTTAGGTCTTTAATACTCAATAAATCTTGATATTTTAGCATAAGAATCATTTTCTCTTCGGGGGAAATTAATTCTAGTGCTTTCTTTAATTTTTCAACTTTTAATTGATTTATACCATCATCGTTAGCATCAATTCTATAGCCAGAATCTTCAATATGTGTTGCATCTACCGATTGTTTTTCGATTTTTTTAGCTGTATTTCGGTTTACATAGTTTACACAATGATTATATGTAAAAGCATATAACCAAGTAGAAAATTTAGATTTTCCTTTAAAAGTGCTCAGCTTTACAAACAACTTTAAAAAAATGTCTTGTGTTAAGTCTTGCGCTTCATCATCACTTTTTGAAAATCCCCTGCATTTATTATACACCATTTTAGAATAACGATCGTACAATATTTCAAACAATAGTGTATCATTGGAAGACACAATGGCCTTTACTAAGTCTTCATCAGATAATTTGTTAAAATCTTGATCTACTTTCAATTTACTATTAGGGTGTTTGTAATATTTGACACAGCTATAAAAACTAGGTCACGTATTTCTAATACATTTAGTATGGTAATGTTTACAAAAATATAAATTACAATATAATAAACTGTGAATCATTAAGCTATAAGTATAATAATTTATAAAAAGAAAAAAGCAACCTATATTTAGCGGTAGGCTAAGTACAGGTTGCTTTAAAAAATATTGATATGTGTTTGCACTAAACGTGAAGTGCTCTATTGTCTGTTGCAGCTAAGGCAGCTTCTTTAATCGCTTCGGTAAATGTTGGGTGTGCATGGGACATACGCGACACATCTTCGGCAGATGCTCTATATTCCATGGCCACGACAGCTTCGGCTATCATGTCGGCAGCACGAGCACCAACCATATGTACGCCTAGTATTTCATCGGTAGATGCATCTGCAAGAATTTTAACAAAACCATCTAGATCCATACTAGCGCGACTTCTTCCTAAAGCACGCATTGGGAATTGACCTACTTTATAGGCAACTCCAGTTTCGGTAAGTTCCTCTTCTGTTTTTCCTACTGAAGCAACTTCTGGCCACGTATAGACCACACCTGGAATTAAATTATAATCTATATGTGGTTTTTGCCCTGCTATAATTTCTGCTACCATAGTGCCTTCTTCAGAAGCTTTATGTGCTAACATTGCGCCTTTGATAACATCGCCTATAGCATAAATATTAGGCACATTGGTTTGCAGATGCTTATTAACTTCTACTTGCCCTTTATCATTTAACTTCACTCCAGCAACTTCAGCATTCAACCCATCTGTGTAAGGACGACGACCTACTGATACTAAACAGTAATCGCCTCTAAACTCTACTTCTTCACCTTTTTTATTGTCTGCTTTTACTACAACTTCATCACCAACTCTTTCTACAGATTTTACTTTGTGAGATGCATTAATCTTAAATTTCTGTTTCTTAAGAACTTTATTTAATTCTTTTGACAGTCCTGAGTCCATCGTTGGAATAATACGATCCATATACTCAATTACGGACACTTCTGAACCAATACGTTTATATACTTGACCTAGTTCCAAACCAATAACGCCTCCACCAATAACTATTAAATGTTTTGGGATTTCTTTAAGCTCTAATGCTTCTGTAGAAGTGATAATACGCTCTTTATCAATATTAATGAATGGCAATGTTGAAGGCTTACTTCCAGTAGCTATAATGGTATTTGTAGCTTCAATCTCTGTAGTTTCATTCCCAGAAATTGTAATATGAGTAGCATCTTTAAAGCTTCCCATACCTTGATAAACATCGATCTTGTTTTTTTTCATCAAAAAATCCACACCTCCAGTTATTTGTTCTACGACCGATTGTTTTCTGGCAATCATTTTTTCAAGGTTTACCTTAACATCTCCAGGTATTTCAATACCATGTTCTTCAAAATGCTTTACAGCATCTTCATAATGGTGTGAGGAATCTAAAAGCGCTTTACTTGGTATACAACCAACGTTTAAACAAGTACCTCCAAGAGTTGCATATTTTTCGATAATTGCTGTTTTCATTCCCAGTTGTGCACAACGTATTGCTGCTACATAACCTCCAGGACCAGAACCAATAATGGCTACATCGTATGAATTCATAAGAATTTTTTGTTGTTGAGTTTTATAATTATACAAAAGTACGAACATATCCATAAATGGCAATAGATATTATTCTTTGATTTATTTAAAACTTTATCTTTTAATTGGGTTGTAGAAACAGCTATTTATGTGCCTTTACCACTATGTTTATGCTCAAATAGTAATTATTTATAGGAAGAATAACTATTAAGTCCAAAGTTATTGTATATTTATCCGATTGATGCTTATTTAAAGTTTTATCCTTTAAATAATAATTCACAAAATTTTTAAAATATTACTATATTATGGGTAGACCAGCGACAAAGCCTTTAGATTTAAGAGACGGATTTTACATTGAAATAAGAAACAGAGGATCTAAAACTGGAATAAAAATAAGAAGAGATAACAAACAGCAAATGGAATTTGCCATTAAAGAATACGAAAAAACAAAAGATGTAATTGTTCTTGGCGAATATAAAAACGGTAAGCTTTTAACCAAAGCTGGTTAGAACAACGTCCACATAACCTCTTTAGTGTAAGTTATTTTGCCTTTTTAGCACCTAGCGCTTTTTACATATTTTCACTTATTCTAGTTTATACTTTACTTTAATGCACTATGCATATATAGTAAGGGAATTTTTTTATTGTCTAATTTGAACGATCGAGCAATATATCACGAAGGGAAACCTAACATATCTCCCATACCTACTGTAAATAACCACGAACCATAAATAGCGTGTTCAATACTCACCAAAAACGTCGATTTGGTTTTGGAATAAGTAATTGCAAAAAGTAACCCACCAAAAAATGTAAGTACTAAAACTAAGGTATTTCTAAAGAAAATATGTCCAAGCGAAAACACAGTGGCATTAATAAATATAGAAAGTGTTTTATTGCTAATTAGTTCTTTGTATCTCTGAAAAAAGAACGTACGATACATTAGCTCTTGAGGATACACTGAAAAAAGACTATATATAAAAAGAATTAAAACCCAGAGTTTTGGCTTGTTAATAACAACATTAAAAAGTGCCTCTTTTTCAGTAAAAAAGACAAATAAAAAGGTTGTAAATGCTATTAATAAGAATTTAAGAAATAACTCTTTAAAGAATGGTTTCCAATTCAAATTTGGCATAATTTTAAGTTGAAGTTTTTCAACCCTTAAGAGCATTACAATAATATATATAAACCCTATTATCCCAATACTTAACTTAGCCCAAGCATTAAAATGAAATGTGAAAACAACAGGGATACCTATAAAAATAATAAAAAACTCAGAAAGCTTATATAAAGCTGAAGACATGAATCTATAGGTTTATAGCTGTGGTATATTTAACTTCATTAATCATAAATGCGCTATGGGTACTACCAATATGATCTATAGAAGTGAGTTTTTTAACCATAAACTCTCTATAAGCTTCCATATCTTCAACTAGAATTTTTAACAAATAATCATAATCGCCACTTATATGGTAGCATTCTACCACCTCGTTTAATTTTGCAACTTCTTTTTCAAATTTAATCACATAATCCTTTGTATGCTGTACCAATTTTATACTACAAAACACAACAAAAGATTTATTGATTTTTTCTTTATTTACTAAAGCTACATACTTTTTAATGACTTCTGCTTTCTCAAGTTTTTTAATTCGTTCGTAAACAGCTGTAACAGAAAGCATTAATTTATTAGATAATTCTTTATTTGTTTGCTTACAATCGTCTTGCAATAATTCTAAAAGATTATTATCAATAGCATCAAATTTCATAATCGATAGTTTTTTCAGTATAATTTACCATATTAATGAAAACAAATAAAATTATTCAATTTAATCGATATAATGCAGTTTTATTTTCTAAACTACATATTATCTATTGATTATTATTCGTAATTATACGAGCTTTGTAGAGTACAATACTAAAACTTACATTATGTCTTTTAAACCAGCAAACAATATTCAAGACTTACAATACTTTGGAGAATTTGGAGGTGTGAACCCTTCAATTTCAGATTCATCTACATACACCTTCTTATCAGCAAAAACCATGTTCGATACATTTGAAGGAAATGCAGATGGTTGTTATTTATACTCACGTCACTCCTCACCATCAAATTTATATTTAGGTGAAGCACTCGCAGCTATGGAAGGCACAGAAACTGCCACAGTAACTGCTTCGGGAATGGGAGCTATAACGCCTGTAATCTTACAGCTTTGTGGTTCGGGAGATCATGTAATATCCAGCAGAACCATTTATGGTGGAACCTATGCGTTTTTAAAAAATTTCACGCCAAGATTTAATATTGAAACGTCATTCGTTGATATCACAAAATTAGATGCTGTTGAAGCTGCTATCACAAAAGGCACCAAAATTATATATTGTGAGTCTGTTAGCAATCCATTGCTTGAAGTTGCAGATATAACTAGATTAGCAGAAATTGCTAAAAAACACAACCTAAAATTAGTGGTCGATAATACTTTCTCACCATTGTCTATTTCGCCAGCAAAATTAGGTGCAGATGTTGTGGTACATAGCTTAACAAAATTTATTAACGGCTCGTCCGATACGGTTGCTGGCGCAATTTGTGGCACACAAGAATTTATTGATGATTTACGAAATGTAAATGATGGTGCCTGTATGTTACTTGGTTCTACAATGGATAGTTTACGCTCTGCATCTGTACTAAAAAACCTAAGGACATTACATATTAGAATGCAACAACACAGTTTTAATGCAGCCTATCTTGCCGAAAAATTTGAGGCTGATGGTCTAAAAACAGTATATCCTGGACTAAAATCGCATCCTTCTCACAAACTATTTAAATCGATGATGTATGATAAATACGGTTTTGGAGGCATGCTAACCATTGATGTAGGCTCTATTGATAAAGCCAATGAATTAATGGAAATGATGCAAGAAAAAAATCTAGGGTATTTAGCAGTAAGTTTGGGGTTCTATAAAACTTTATTTTCAGCACCAGGAAGTTCTACGTCTTCAGAAATTCCAGATGATGAAAGAGAAGCAATGGGATTAAGTGATGGGTTAATTAGATTTTCTATTGGATTAGATTCCGATATTGAAAGAACTTACAATATAATGCGTGAGTGCATGGAAAAACTTAATGTTTTAGAACCAAAAACTTTTGAAATGACATAAACAGCTATAAAAAAACACTAAAAAGAGCTGTCTAAAAAGTAGTTTTTAGTGTCATATTGAGCGCAGTCGAAATATCTAACATTTGATGTTTAAAATTCTTCGACTGTGCTCAGAATGACAAAATATAGTGCTTCATTGCTTTTTAGACAGCCTTTTTCTTATTGCCCTTTCATTCGTTCCCATAAATAGATAAAATCTTCACTTGTAGGTGGTTTACCGTTAAATGGCAACACATCCCAACGCTGATCTACTTTTTTTAAAGTGAAACTAAAAATGGCATTGTTTGGGTCTTTTTTATCAAACGAAGGGTAGCGCAAATCGTTATATCGTATCACACCATCTTCCTTTTCTATAAGATTATAGTAACCGTTGCTAAACCAAGCCAAGGTTTTAATATCCTTGTCATCAGCAGAAACCAAATCATGATTTTTAGGCAATTTATTCCATGTTTCAACTTTTGATGAGGTATCTAGTAACGAGTAAAAACCTATGTAATAATCGGTTTCAGTTTCGGCAACACCATACCACAAAATGTTATTGAACACCGACGGTTGCGTTTGAAATCTTGAATATATAATACCTTCATTTTTCAATGAGTTTTCATAAACCGAATTGATATAAACCTTATTAATAAGTGTCAGCAACATATATGCTGAACTTATTCCAAGACCAAGTTTTAACCATAACCTACGTTTCTTAGCATCTCTCTTATAAAACATAAGTACAATCATGAAGATTAAAAAAGGAATTGTATAAATTGGGTCTACAACCGAAATATTACTTATAGCCACTCGATAATTGGAAAATGGCGCGAACAATTGTGTGCCATAAGGGGTAAAACTATCTAGAATGGTATGTGTAAATAATGACCAAAAAAATAACCAAATCCAATTTTTTTGAGTCGTAGCACCCTTCCTTCGTCCTCGGTTGTATAGTATAAAAACAAGCCACCCAAAAACAAAAGCACCAAGAACAGTAAATAAAATTGAATGCATAAAACCTCTATGAAAGGCCATAATGTCTATTTCGTTATCATAAATCCAACGACCAACAAATACATCCAAATCTGGAATTGTGCCGCCAATTGCGCCAAAAAGCAATGCTTTATTTCCAATTTTTTTACCTAGAACAGCTTCCCCACAAGCTGCACCTAAAACTATTTGAGTAAGTGAGTCCATTTAAAAATTTAACAAATGTACATAACAAAATCGATTTGGAAACCTCTTGACAAAATCGTAACATTACGCTTCAAAAAACTAACTAAGCATCTATGGAAAGCCAAGACATTAAGCCAAGACAACCACAAGACGAACATATTGTTGAAAATGTTGAACTAAACATTTGGGAAGCACTTATACCTGTGTTTGCATTAATAGTCATGCTTGCTTATAACATCTATGTGTTTGGGGATGATGCTTTAAGTGGGAGCAATCAATTTATTCTACTAATGGGTGCTGCAGTTGCAGCTATTGTTGGTTTTTACAATAAGGTTACTTATAAACAAATGCTAGATGAAGTAGCTGAAAATGTAAAATCCACCACAGGAGCTTTATTAATTCTTCTCATGGTCGGAGCTTTGGCAGGCACTTGGATGATTAGTGGTGTAATTCCAACAATGATCTATTATGGATTACAAATTCTTAATCCAACTATATTTTTAGTAGCATCTGTTATTATATGTGCAATAATTTCAATAGCAACCGGAAGTAGCTGGACAACCTCTGCAACTGTTGGCATAGCATTGGTAGGTATTGGCGAAACACTAGGAATATCTATGGGCATGACAGCAGGTGCTGTATTGTCAGGAGCATACTTTGGTGATAAAATGTCTCCATTAAGTGATACCACAAACCTTGCTCCTGCTATGGCAGGAAGCGAGTTATTTAATCATATTAGGTATATGTCCTTAACTACAATACCAACAATAGTTATTACTTTAATAATCTTCGCAATTATTGGATTAAATTTGGATGTTACTGGAACACCACAAATTCAAGACAAGTTAGATGCTATAAATGGCGCATTCAATATTAGTCCTTGGTTATTTCTAGTACCAGTGATTGTTATTGTAATGATTGTAAAAAAAATCCCTCCACTTATTGCGCTACTATTAGGTGCACTTTTGGGTGGTGTTGCAGCTTTAATTGCACAACCAGATATAGTAGCCAAAATTGCAGGAGCAGATAGTTTAACATTTCAAACTGCCTATAAAGGGATTATGAATGCAATGACAGTAGATACTGCCGTAGAAACCTCAAGTGCAGAATTAAACGATTTGTTTACAGCTGGCGGAATGGCAGGAATGCTGGGAACTATTTGGCTAATTGTTTGTGCTATGGTTTTTGGTGGCGTAATGGATGCCATTGGGGCATTGGCCAGAATAACTAATTCACTTTTGAGCATGGCAACAACAACTTTTGGGTTATTTGCTAGTACAGTTGCAAGTTGCTTGGCGCTAAACGTTACTGCTTCAGATCAATATCTAGCTCTTGTTGTCCCTGGGAAAATGTTTAAAAAAGCTTATGAAGACAAAGGACTTGCACCAGAAAATTTAAGCAGGACCTTAGAAGATTCTGGAACTGTCACTTCAGTACTCGTTCCATGGAATACTTGTGGTGCTTATCATTCCAAAGTTTTATTTGGTTATGCAGGTGCTACAGCCTACATTCCATATGCGTTTTTTAGTATTATAAGCCCATTTATGACATTGATTTTTGCTGGGTTTCAAATTAAAATCAAACAATTAAATGGGAAATTAGATTAAACTATACATCAATAAATTTTTAAAATAATTGTTCATTGTCTTTCCTGCTACTATGTATATATTTGCATTCAAATTTTAAATTTAACCAAGAAAATATATCAAAAAAATGGCTGTATTAGTAGGAAAAAAAGCACCAAAATTTAGTGCACAAGCAGTAGTAAATGGCTGCGAGTTTGTGGAACATTTTTCATTAGATCAATTTATTGGCAAAAAACATGTTGTATTGTTCTTTTATCCCAAAGATTTTACTTTTGTTTGTCCAACCGAGTTACATGCTTTTCAAGAAAAACTAGAGGCGTTCAAATCTAGAAATACTGAAATTATTGCTGTATCTACAGATACCGAGCAATCTCACTTTGGTTGGCTTCAAATGGATAAAAGCCAAGGTGGTATTAAAGGTGTTACTTACCCTTTAGTTGCTGATACTAATAAAACTATTTCGGCAAACTACGATGTGTTAGCAGGAGAAACTTATTACGACGAGAACGATATGCTACAATCTGAAGGTGAATTAATTGCTTACAGAGGCTTATTTTTAATAGATAAAGAGGGAATTGTTCGTCATCAATTAATAAACGATTTACCTTTAGGGAGAAGTGTTGACGAAGCTTTGCGTATGCTAGATGCTTTACAATTTTTTGAAGAAAATGGCGAGGTTTGTCCAGCAAACTGGATTAAGGGTTCAGATGGAATGAAGGCAAACCATAAATCGACAGCTGAATTTTTAGAAAAACACGTTAACTAAGTCAAGTTCATTAACTAGAAAAACAGAAAAGCTGTCTAAAAAGTAAGGAAAAGCTATAGTTAGTCTTTCTGAGTATAGTCGAATAATTTTAAATATTAGATATTTAGACTGGGCTCAATATGACACTAAAAATTACTTTTTAGACAGTTTTTTTCTTAAAATATTTCAGGTTAACTATTATAGTTTTTTCAAAAGATGGTTAAATTCCTTTTCTAAAGCATAGTCATAAGCTGTTTTTCCATCATAATCTTTCATAGATTTGTCTGCACCTGTATCCAATAATAACTGCACAATATTTGCCTTATCATACTGCGCAGCAAATATTAAAGGCGTTGTTCCATTATTATTTGTTGCATTTACATTTGCTCCTTTATCAATTAGCAAAGTAGCTAAGTTTATATTTCCTTTAAAACTGACTCCGATTAAAGCTGTATTACCAGAGTTATCTTTAGCATCAATATCTGCATCATGTTCTATTAAAATGTTTGTGATAATTTCATTATCAAAATATGTTGCAAAAATAAGTGGTGTAAAACCACGAGAATCGGTCTCGTCAACTAATTTAGGGTTTATCCCTAGCAAAGCTTCAAGCCTGTATTTATCACCTCTACGAATAGATTCAAAAAAAAGATCAATATCTTTAGTCATATTTATTACCAATTAGAAAGGAATGAGTATTTGCTACTCACTCCTTTATTAAATAATTTATAACATTATTTTAAATCAAATCGATCTAAATTCATCACTTTAGTCCAAGCAGCAGCAAAATCCTTAACAAATTTATCTTGACCATCATTAGCTCCGTAAACCTCACAAACAGCTCTTAATTCTGTGTTTGAACCAAAAATAAGGTCTGCTCGTGTTGCTTTAAATTTTACCTCTCCAGTTCTACGATCCTTACCTACAAAATATCTGTCATCTTCAGTTGTAGCGTTCCATGTGTTAGAAAAGTCAAGAATATTGGTGAAAAATTCATTAGTTAGGCTTCCAACTTTATCGGTAAAAACACCATAATTAGAGTCATCGTAATTAGCTCCCAATACTCGTAAACCACCTACAAGAACAGTCATTTCAGGAATTGAAAGCGTTAATAAATTAGCACGATCAACCAATAAATCTTCTGCTGCTACTTGTAAATCTGGTTTAATATAGTTTCTAAAACCATCAGCAATAGGCTCTAAATAACTAAATGATTCCAAATCGGTTTGTGCTTGAGTAGCATCACCTCTACCTTGAGCAAATGACACATAAATATTATGGCCAGCATTTCTAGCTGCTTTTTCAATTGCAGTTGTTCCAGCTAAAACAATTAAATCTGCCATAGAAATTGTTCCACTAAACTCTTTTTGAATACCTTCAAGTATGTTTAAAACTTTGTTCAGATCAGAAGGGTTGTTCACTTCCCAACTTTTTTGTGGTTCTAGACGAATACGACCACCATTAGCGCCACCTCGCATATCAGACCCTCTAAATGTAGATGCAGAAGCCCAAGCTGTTCTTACTAATTGAGAAATGGATAAGCCCGAAGTTAAAATCATTTTCTTTAAAGATTCAATATTTGAATCACTTAATGTATAATCTACTTTTGGAACAGGATCTTGCCACAACAATTCTTCTTGTGGTACCTCAGGGCCTAAATAACGATCTATTGGTCCCATGTCACGATGTGTTAATTTATACCATGCGCGTGCAAATGCATCTTCAAATGCATCATTATTTTCATAAAAATGTTTAGATATTTTTAAAAATTCTCGATCCATTTTTAATGCCATATCAGCAGTAGTCATCATTAAAGCTTGTTTTCCATTTGGGTCACCAGCTTTAGGTGCCATTCTTGCATTAGAAGCAGCAGTTGGTGTCCATTGGTGTGCTCCAGCTGGACTTTTAGTTAATTCCCAATCGTAATTAAGTAAAACATCAAAGTAATCATGATCCCATTTAATAGGATTTGGTGTCCATGCTCCTTCTAAACCACTGGTAATAGCATCGTCTAATACTCCTGTTCCAAATGAATTTTTCCAACCTGTACTCATTTCTTCGATTGATGCGCCATGCGGTTCTGTTCCAACATATTTATCAGGATCTGCTGCTCCATGTGCTTTACCAAAAGTATGACCACCAGCTACTAACGCAACAGTTTCTTCATCATTCATTGCCATACGTCCAAAAGTAATTCTTATGTCATGTGCAGATTTTAACGGATCTGGATTTCCATTTGGACCTTCTGGATTCACATAAATTAATCCCATATGCACAGCACCTAAATGCCCTTCTAAATCACCATCACTTGTATCATAACGCTCATTATTATCTAACCATCCTGTCTCCGAGCCCCAATAAACATCTTGCTCAGGTTCCCATACATCTTCACGACCACCTGCAAAACCAAATGTTTTAAAACCCATAGATTCTAATGCACAGTTTCCTGCAAGAATCATTAAATCTGCCCAAGAAATTTTATTGCCATACTTCTTCTTAATTGGCCATAATAATAAACGTGCTTTATCCAAGTTTCCGTTGTCTGGCCAACTATTTAATGGGGCAAATCGCTGATTCCCTGTATTTGCACCTCCTCTTCCATCGCCAACACGGTAAGTACCTGCGCTATGCCATGCCATCCGAATCATCAATCCACCATAATGTCCATAGTCTGCTGGCCACCAATCTTGAGAATCTGTCATTAAATCAATGACATCTTTCTTTAGCTCTTCAAAATTTACACTATTAAATGCCTTGGGATAATCAAAATTTTCACCCATTGGGTTAGATTTTGATGCATGCTGGCGTAAAATATTTAATTTTAATTCATTAGGCCACCAATCACGATTACTGGTTCCACCTCCAGCACTTTTTTTTTGAGTTCCGCTAAGGAAAGGACAATCACCAATGTTTCCGTTTGTTTTATTATTTTCCATTGTTACAGTTTTTATATAAAATTCAATTGCTATAAAGTTAAGCAATACGCTTCACTTTTAGGTATGTTGACATTTTAATATATTATATTAAAATTGATAAAATTTATTATATAAAATTACATTTGGACAAAATTATCCAATTAATATACCTTAAATTTATACTTTAACTTAAAACAAATATTTATGGCACTTATTACATTAGGAGGCAACCCAGTGGAAACTTCTGGTAAACTTCCAAAAATTGGAGAGACTGCAAAGGATTTTGAATTGGTCGCTACTGATTTATCTACAAAAACCATGTCCGACTTTAAAGAATCTCATTTAGTGCTAAATATATTTCCTAGTGTTGATACTGGAGTATGTTCGGCATCGGTAAGGGCTTTTAATAAGTTCGCTTCAGAGATTGAAAATACTCAGGTTTTATGTATTTCTAGGGATTTACCTTTTAGACAAGATCAATTTTGTGCAGCTGAAGGATTGAAAAACGTTATAATGCTATCCGATTTTAAAAATGGTGAATTTGGTAAAGCATACGGTCTTCTTATGACCAATGGGATATTTGATGGTTTACTATCGAGGTGTGTAATAGTTATTAATAAAGACAGAAAAGTGATATACACAGAACAGGTCGCAGAAATTGGTAAAGAACCAAATTATGACGCTGCTCTTAAAGTGATTGGTACATTATAAACTTCGTTAAGTACAACAATTTATGAATAAATTAAAAAAGCCTCTTCAAATGAAGAGACTTTTCGATACCAATCAACTAAGCATCACTATTTCGGTAAAACTACAGAATCAATTACGTGAATTACACCATTAGTTTGGTCTAAGTCTGCAGCTGTAACCTTAGCTTTATTTCCATTTTCATCAGCAATATAAACTGATCCATCCATAATCATTGCGTTTAATTTTCCGCCTTGTACTGTTGGAATAACAGCTTTTCCATTTCCTTTTTTTATTAAGCTTATTACATCTTTTGCATTAAATTTACCAGAAATAACATGGTATGTTAGCACACTTTGCAACATGGCTAAATTTTCTTTTTTAAGTAAACCTTCTACAGTTCCATCTGGCAATTTTGCAAATGCTGCATTAGTTGGAGCAAATACTGTAAATGGTCCTTCTCCAGATAAAACACCTACCAAGTCAGCAGCCTTTACTGCAGCTACCAATGTAGTATGATCTTTCGAAGAAATAGCAGTTTCTACAATATTTTTGGCTTGTGCAAATACATTACCTCCTATTAATAAAGTGAAAGCAACTGCGATAGTTTTTAATAAATTTTTCGTTTTCATAACAATTTTTATATTTATAATTATTTTGTTTAACAAATTTAAAGATTAATTAAACATAATAAAGATTAATTATAATAACTTTAACTAAAATCGATTATTAAAATGATTCAAAAAACACCTTAAAAACCTTTTATATTAGTACTTTAGAGGATATTTAACCTTACAAAAGCTAGTCTAATATGACCAAAAAGTCTTCTTTTTTAAACAAAAGAATAAAAAGCATTGGCTACGCCATTCGAGGAGCCTATCAATTAATAACCACAGAAGCAAGCATAAAAGTTCAATTGGTTATTAGCATAATAATGGCATTTGCAGGATTTTATTTTAAAATTTCGGCTACCGAATGGCTTATACAAATTCTTGCTATAGGATTGGTTATGAGTATTGAAGGTATTAACACAGCTATTGAAGCCATTGCAGACTTTATACACCCAGAAAAAAACAAAAAAATAGGATTCATAAAAGACATAGCAGCAGGTGCTGTATTAATTGCTTCAATTGCGGCAGTTTTAGCTGGTTTAATAATATATTTACCTAAGATTAGTTAAATACTATAACCATTAGGATAAACGTTAGTTATTTGTATTTTTGTCTTATAGTAAGTATGTGTTAATGGCAAAGAAAAAACCAACCACAAAAAAGCGTAAATCAACAAGAAAAAAGCCCAATTTATCATTATCTAATCAACAAAAATTAGTATTTGGTAGTTTGCTTTTAATTCTTGGTATTCTCCTTTTTCTAGCTTTTTTGTCCTTCTTTTTTACTGGACAAGCAGATCAAAGTGTTTTAGAACAATTCACCTCTAGAGAAGTTGAAGCTAAAAACTGGATGAGTAAACTTGGGGCTTGGGTAAGCGATTTGTTTATTTATCAAGGATTTGGAGTTGCTTCCTTTATTTTTTCTGGCTTAATATTTTTATCAGGCGTTTATGTACTGCTCAACATTAATAAATCCCGTCTTTGGCGTCACTGGTTTTGGGGTACGTTAAGTGTTATATGGATTTCTATCTTATTTGGCTTTTTAGCTAAGAAAACACCAATTCTTGGTGGGACCATTGGGTTTGAACTAAATGATTTTTTGCAAGATTATATTGGTAAAATAGGAACAATACTTCTTTTATTACTTTGCTTAATAACCTATTTAGCCATTCGCTTTAAAATGACTCCTCAACATTTTGGCAAACTATTTAGTTCAGCAAAAAGTGAGATTAAAAACGAATTTAAAAAAGACCAAACTAATCCTGAGGAAGTCACAGATTTTATCCCTATAGACAATAACTTATCTGCCGAAGCTGAAGATATTAAATCTGCATTTGAGATTCCATTAGAAAACCTTGCGCCAACTATTGAGCATCATTCAAGTCGTGAGGTAAAAAAAGAGAATACTGATGATACTGGCAAAAAACTAGAAGTTGAAATAGCCACTGAACCAGAAGAAGATTTAGAAATGAAGGTTGAAGCTGTAAAAGAAGAAAAATCTGAAACAGACAATCTTGCCGACAAGTTGGTTGAAGATTTTGGACGCTTCGACCCTACCCTTGAGTTAGGAAATTATAAATTCCCTCCTTTAGATCTTCTAAAAAAATATGATACTGAGAGCATTAAAATTAATCAAGAAGAATTAGAAGAAAATAAAAATAGAATTGTTAGTACGCTTAACAATTATAAAATCGGTATTGCAAGCATTAAGGCTACTATTGGACCAACTGTAACACTTTACGAAATTGTTCCTGAAGCAGGAATACGTATTTCTAAAATAAAAAACCTTGAAGACGATATTGCCTTATCACTTTCAGCTTTGGGAATTCGTATTATTGCACCAATTCCTGGTCGTGGCACGATTGGTATTGAAGTACCAAATAAAAATGCGACTATTGTATCGATGCACTCGGTTATTGCATCTCAAAAATTTCAAAAATCAAAAATGGAATTACCTATAGCACTAGGTAAAACCATTAGCAATGAAACATTTGTGGTAGACTTAGCCAAAATGCCACATTTATTAATGGCAGGTGCTACAGGACAAGGAAAATCGGTTGGGTTAAATGCTGTACTTACTTCATTACTTTATAAAAAGCATCCAGCTGAAGTTAAATTTGTTTTAGTGGATCCAAAAAAGGTTGAATTGACACTTTTTAATAAAATTGAAAGGCATTATTTAGCCAAACTACCAGATAGTGAAGAAGCCATAATAACAGATAACACAAAGGTTATAAGCACACTAAACTCTTTGTGTATTGAAATGGACAACCGTTACGAGTTGCTTAAAAATGCGTTTTGTAGAAACTTAAAAGAGTATAACGAAAAATTTAGGGCAAGAAAATTAAATCCAAACGATGGCCACCAATTCTTACCATATATTGTATTGGTTGTTGATGAGTTTGCAGATTTAATAATGACTGCAGGTAAAGAAGTAGAAACACCAATTGCTCGTTTAGCACAATTAGCTCGTGCTATTGGTATTCATTTAATAATTGCAACGCAACGTCCCTCTGTGAATGTAATTACCGGAATTATTAAAGCAAATTTCCCAGCGAGAATCGCTTTTAGGGTCACTTCAAAGATAGATTCCAGAACCATTTTGGATGGCTCTGGAGCAGATCAATTAATTGGTCGAGGTGATATGCTATATACCCAAGGAAATGACATGATTCGCTTACAATGCGCTTTTGTTGACACACCTGAAGTTGAAAAAATAACTGAGTTTATTGGTTCTCAAAAAGCCTACCCAGATGCCTTTTTACTTCCTGAGTTTGTTGGAGAAGAAACTGGCACAAGTATTGATATAAATATATCTGATAGAGACAAGTTGTTTAGGGAAGCTGCCGAAGTTTTAGTTACCGCACAACAAGGTTCGGCCTCATTGTTACAACGCAAACTTAAATTAGGCTATAATAGGGCTGGAAGGTTAATAGATCAATTAGAAGCAGCAGGAATTGTTGGCCCTTTTGAAGGTAGCAAAGCACGACAAGTATTGGTTCCTGATTTAGTAGCATTAGACCAACTTCTTGCAAACGAAAATGAATAGAAACTAAGTAATACGAAATGAAAAATATATTAATTACATTAATTCTAATTAGTCAAACATTTGTGTTTTCTCAAAATACCAATGATGCAAAAAAACTGTTAGATAAAGTAAATACCATTGCAAAGAGCTACGATAATATTTCAATAGATTTTAAATATGTTTTAGTAAATACCGAAGAAAACATAAAGCAGGAAATGCGTGGCGATGTGATACTACAAGGCGACAAATACGTTTTAAATGCTTTTGGTATCACAAGAATTTTTGATGGAAAAACACTTTATAATATTAGTCCAGAAGACGAAGAGGTAACCATTTCCAGTGAAAATACCGAAGATGAAAGCACCATTACACCAAGCAAAATGTTATCATTTTACCAAGAAGGCTATAATTACGAAATGGATATTGTGCAAAGCGTTAATGGAAGAAAAATCCAGTATGTAAAATTAATTCCAATAGATTCAAATTCCGAGATTAAAAATGTCCTTTTAGGAATAGATGTAAAAACTAAGCATATTTATAACCTTATTGAAATTGGTGCAAATAATACAAAAACAACCATCACTGTTAATTCTTTTAAAACAAACGAGCCATTATCAAAAACCTTGTTTACCTTTGATGCAAAGAAATATAAAGATTACTACATCAATAAACTAGACTAGGTTTTCTCGGTGAAAATATTAGACAGATACATACTAATAACGTATTTAAAAACCTTTTTTAGCGTGTTTATCATTCTCATGCTGATTTTTGTTTTACAATCTGTTTGGCTTTACATTAGTGAGCTTGCTGGAAAAGACTTAGAATTAGATATAATTGCCAAATTTTTACTCTACGTATCTCCAAGAATGATAGTTTTAGTACTACCACTTACCATCTTACTATCTTCGATTATGGTTTTTGGGAGTTTTTCCGAAAACTATGAATTTGCTGCAATGAAATCTACTGGCATCTCATTACAAAGAGCTATGAGAAGTTTAGGCGTATTCATTTTTGGGCTTTCCATAATTACTTTTTTCTTTGCAAATAACGTAATTCCAACTGCTGAATTTAATTTTTATAATCTTAGAAAAAATATTGCTAAAAAAAAACCAGCAATGGCTATAGCAAAAGGACAATTTAATCAAATTGGTGACCTTATAAATATTAAAGTTAAAGACAAAAGTGGCGATAAAGGTCAATATCTGGAAGAAGTTATTGTTCATAAAAAGAAAAAGAAAACCGATGGTAACTATACCGTAATTATTGCTGAAAATGGAGAATTAATAAGTCATGATGATTCCGATGTTCTTGAACTCGTTCTTTACAATGGGCATTATCATGAAGAACTACAATCAAAAGACCGCAATACGAGGGTAAAAAACCGACCATATATAAAAAGTACATTCCAAAAAAACACCTTTTATATAGATTTGGCACAAATCGATAATGTCGATTTCGAAAACAAAGAAGTTACAGCGCGTTATTCAATGTTAAATATTAAGGAATTAAATTTTACCATAGACTCTTTAAAAGTCAATAAAAAAAACAATTACAATAAACTAGCTTTCGATTTATATGCAAGATCATCAGTGCCTACGCTTAATAAGAACATTAAAAAAAAGGACAATGATACTATTTACACAGGAACTAATTTTATAGAAATATTCCCAATTAGAAATAGAGCCCAGTTAGTAGAATTAGCTACCAATACTGTAAATAGCACACTAAATATAATAAAAGCTAAAAAAAAGACCCAAACAGCTTTTGACAAAAACCTCAACAAACACATTATTTCATATTACGAAAAATTTGCTATTGCTTTTGCTTGTATTATTTTATTCTTTATAGGAGCACCCCTAGGAGCACTTATAAAAAAAGGTGGTATTGGCTTACCAATTGTTATTGCTATTTCTTTATTCCTAACTTATCACTTCATAGGTATTTTTGCAAAAAACAGTGCTCAAGATAATAGTATAGACCCTATTTTAGCCACATGGTTTTCAACCATAATTATGTTACCATTAAGTATTTACCTAACCAATAGAGCTACCAAAGACAGAGCATTATTTGAATTAGATAACATTTTAATTCCAATAAAAAATATTTTAACTAAAGAAGTAACCATTGCTCCTTTAAATCCAAATGTTTTTTTGAATGAAAATTCTACTGAGTACGAAAAAATTAAAGGCTATTCTAATAAAAAATTAATAGATATTGTAAAAAATTATCGTCAATACGATTTAGATGAAAGCTACCGAAACTCATCCATAAAAATATTAAATACTAGAGGAATTACTGAAGAAGAATTACGTTTTGGTGGTAATTTACAAAATGAAAATTATGAGAATGCCTTGCGTTATAAAGCTGCTTATTCTGAAAATTCGCAGTTGTCCTATAAACTATACTTTATGTATTTAATACCTCTTTTATCTGGTTTGATACTAAATAATAATGGTTTTCCCGCTTTAGGAAAAATACTAATTATTTTAGGAGTTATTTTTGCAATTATGTTCCTAATCACACTAGCCAAATCGTTTATAAATCAAGTAAGTTTTAATAAACTATTAGACCGAAACACAACTTCTAATGTATTTATTTTAATACTAGTAGGTGTTCCACTATATTTTCTTTACTTCAATTTTTACAAAAAGAAAATGAAAGAAGATTTAAAACAAATTAGATAGCTTATTTTTTAGCCATATCTTTGCACAATAATTGATAATGATGATAAAAGTGGAAACTTTAAACAACACAGATAAGATACAATTAAACTCTATTGAAGATGCCATAAACGATATTCGCCTAGGCAAGGTTATTATTGTTGTAGATGATGAAAACAGGGAAAATGAAGGCGATTTTATTGCTGCTGCAGAAAAAGTAACTCCAGAAATGATCAACTTTATGGCAACTAATGGTCGTGGGCTTATTTGTGCACCACTAACAGAAGATCGCTGTGAAGAACTGGATTTAACAATGATGGTACAAAACAATACCGTTTTACATCATACCCAATTTACGGTGTCTGTTGATTTAATTGGGCATGGTTGCACCACAGGAATTTCAGTACATGACAGAGCAAAAACCATTAACGCTCTTGTTGATGATAACACCAAACCTTTCGATTTAGGTCGTCCAGGTCATATATTTCCTTTAAGAGCAAAAAATGGTGGCGTTTTACGTAGAACTGGTCATACAGAAGCAGCAGTAGATTTAGCAAGATTAGCTGGCTTTAAACCTGCTGGAATTTTGGTTGAAATATTAAACGAAGATGGTACAATGGCTCGGTTACCTCAACTTGTTGACGTTGCTAAAAAGTTTGATTTAAAAATTATTTCTATTGAAGATTTGGTTGCTTACCGCATGGAGCATGACTCTTTAATAGAGAAAAAGGAAGATTTTCAAATAGAAACTCGCTTTGGAAGCTATCGTTTAAGAGCCTACCAACAAACCACTAACAATCAAATACATATAGCATTAACAAAAGGCATTTGGAGCACCAATGAACACGTATTAACTCGTATTAATTCCACATTAGTCAATAACGATATTTTGGGCACGTTAACCAATAATGCAGACCAGAAGCTGGATAACATGTTCCAAGTTGTTAATGATGCTGGAAAAGGCGCCATAGTGTTCATTAATCAGCAAAGTCAATCCATGAATCTGTTGAAACGATTGGCCACTTTAAAAGTCACACAAATTGAAGGTGAAGTTATTAAAGCTCCTGCCATTGAAATGGATTCAAAAGATTTTGGAATTGGCGCACAAATACTTCATGACCTTAATATTCATAAACTTAAACTCATCTCTAACAGTGAAAAAACAAAGCGTGTTGGTATGATTGGTTATGGTTTGGAGATTATTGAGTATGTTAATTATTGAGAACAAGTCTTCTTAATTATTTCAACCATTTTATCAGCTCTTTTTATTACATCTTCTTCTGTCCAAGATAATTTTATTAAACAAGAAATGTTTCGACCAATATAATGGTCTGATTTTTCATACGTTTTAGTTTGCAAATATTTTAAACCTTTTTTTACTTCTGAAGATAAAGGATATAGTGTTTTTAAATCTTTAAGATGTTCCCATTTTCTAATGTAGTGCCAATTATTGTCATAATAATGAAAACAAGCGTCGATACCGTTCTCCTTAAAAGCTGAAGATACTTTTCTTGCGGTATTTAAATCTAGCAAAAAGAAGTTTAAAAAAGAATAGCTTTCTTCACCTCCTTCTGGAACGGTTCTAAAGGTGACTTCAGGAATTCCAGATAAAGCGTCTCTAATAATGCTATAGTTTTTCTTCTGAATTGCAACAAATTCGTCTAAGCGTCTTAATTGCGCCAAACCAACAGCAGCATGCAATTCAGAGATTCTAAAATTATATCCTAAAAAGGGATGGGTTTCCGCTCCTCTGTCATTTCCTACATGGTCATGTCCATGGTCTGAAAAATGGTCTGCATTTTTGTAGAACTTTTCATTATTGGTCAATACTGCACCACCTTCGCCAGCTGTAATTATTTTTACAAAGTCTAAAGATAAACAGCCTAAATCGCCAATACTACCAAGAGGTTTCCCTTTATAAGTTGCGCCTGTTGCTTGTGATGAATCTTCAATTAAAACTAAATTGTTTGCATTACAAATTTCTTTCAGAGCATCTAAATTTGCCATACTTCCACACATGTGTATTGGCATTATGGCCTTTGTCTTTGAGGTTATAGCATTCTTTGTAGCCTCTATGTCTAATGTTAATGTATCATCAATATCAACCAATATAGGAATGGCACCAAGCATCATGATAGCCTCAAAGCTAGCAACAAATGTAAAGGTTGGCATAATCACTTCATCTCCTGCCCCAATGCCAGCAGCCGCTAGTGCAATAGTAACAGCAGCTGTGCCACTAGACACTAATTGTGCATGCTTCACCATTAATTGATTCTCTAGCTCTTTTTCAAGTTCTTTAGCTTTCCAATGCCCTTTTCGTTTAACATCAAAACCATAACGCATTAAAATACCGTTATCAAGAACATCACTTAATTCTTTACGTTCCAATTCTCCAAATAATTCAAATCCTGGCATAATTTGATGCTTTAACTTAAAAATTAGCAAGTCAAAATTACAACTAAAATGAACACTTAAAAAAGAATTAATAGATTTTAATTCAATAGGATTTATTCGTGTAAAAGTCAAATTATAATTGAAAGTTTTGTATTTTTCAATACAAAACAACCACATTATGAAAAAAATACATTTAGTTTTAAGTTTTATAGCATTATTTATAATCTCCAGTTGTGGCTCAAGTAAGAGTATCGCTAAAATCGATCCTTATGTTGGTGATTGGAGTATATTAATATCAGATACTCCACAAGGTGACGTTTTGGCAACAATGAACATCTTAAAAAATGAAGCAGGTGAATATACAGGTACTGTAAATTCGGATATGGGATTAATAAACCTTAATAATGTAAAAATTTTAGAGAACAAGCTTTCAGCAACTTTTGTAACTCAAGACATAGATTTTGATTTAACCGGTACTTTTGAAGAAATGGTTTTCACAGGCTATGTCTCAGGAATGGGAGAAGATTTTAAAGCTGATGGCAAGAAAGTTATCTCTCAATAATAATAAATTAAGTGTTAAAAGGGTGGCATACAATGTTACCCTTTTTACATTTCAATTACACTATCACTAACTTTTTTTCTTACTTTTTTGAAGCCCGCAAACATATCCTCCTTTGCTCTATAACCAATAGGCATTACCAAAACCGATTTTAACCCCCTTTTTTTTAGTGACAATAATTCATCATAAGCAGAAGGTTCAAACCCTTCCATAGGACATGCATCTATACCTTCTATTGCGCAAACTGTTAATAAATTTCCCATTGCCAAATAAGCTTGCTTAATTGCCCAATTTTTAATGTTTTCTTTACTTCTAGTTTTAAAATCATCAATTAAAAATTCTTTAAAAGGGTTTAAAATATCATCTGGAGTAGATCTTATTTGCTGTACTCTTTTAAAGTAGGTTTCTATATATTTCTTGTCAATTTTGTTTTCTATACAAAATACTAGTACATGAGAAGCTTGTGCAACTTGTTCCTGATCCATAGAGTATTTAACTAGCTCATTTTGAAACTCTTTATCACTAACAATAAGTAGTTTAATTGGTTGTAAACCATAAGAAGTTGCTGTTAAATTAAAGGCTTCTTTTATTACATTTAAACGCTCTTTAGAAATTAAAGTTTTACTTTCAAATTTTTTAGTCGCATATCGCCATTGGAGCTTCTCAATTATATCCATAAAAATCAATAAATTATGATTGCAAAATTAAGTATATATTATAGTACTAACAATAATCGAGTAATAGATAATTCTGATAAATACATAATATGACTTAGCGTTGATGAAAATAAAAATAAATCAAAAAACGTTTGACTGAATAAAAAAAGGATTCTATATTTGCATCCGCATTCAGGGAATCCCTGATGAGACACACTAGGAGAAATGGCAGAGTGGTCGAATGCGGCAGTCTTGAAAACTGTTGAGGGTCACACCTCCGGGGGTTCGAATCCCTCTTTCTCCGCCAAGATTTATTCAAAATCGACGAAAGTCCTGTAAACTCAATGTTTATGGGACTTTTTATTTTACCCAAAACATCAAAATATGTATTAAAAACCATTCAGTTGGTGACCTATTAGGTGACCTTTTTTAAACCTTAATTAGGTCACCTAATTGTTTATAACTGTTTATAAATCAGTATGGTATATCAATTAAAAGATCTCGAAATTTTGTAAATTAATGTATAATTAAAGGTCACCAGAATGAACAAAACATTTGGATTATTATTCTACTTAAAAAAGAGTAAAGTAGATTCACAGGGCAAATGCCCTATTTACCTACGTATTACCATAGATGGTAAGCGTACAGAGATTAGTACAAAACGTACCATTGAAATTGAGAAATGGAGCGTTGAAGCCAATAAAGCTATTGGAAGAACAGAAGATATACGAGAACTAAATGCCTATTTAGATTCACTAACTACAAAAGTATATCAAAGCCAAAGAGACTTAATTCAAGATAACAAAGAGGTTACTACAGAAACCCTTAAAAACAAGTTTTTAGGCGTTGAAGAAAAACAAAGAACACTAATAATCATCTTTAAAAATCACAACAAGCAAGTTGAAAAATTAGTTGGTAGAGAGTTTTCGGCAGGCACTTTAGAGCGTTATAAAACAGTATGTAAGCATCTGCAAGAGTTTATGCAACATCAATACAATGTAAGTGATATGCCAGTAAACAGAATAGACCACAAGTATATTACAGATTTTGAGTTCTATTTAAAAACCGTTAGAAACTGCGGACATAATAGTACAATTAAGTATATCAAGAATTTTAAAAAAATAGTACGTATTGCAATAGCCAATGATTGGATTAAAAAAGACCCATTTCTAAATTATAAAGTGCGTTTAAAAGAGGTAGAACGCCAATTCCTTTCAGAAGAAGAAATACAGACAATGCTCGAAAAAGAGTTACACACTAATCGTTTAGAGCAAGTAAGAGACATTTTTATATTCTGTTGCTTCACAGGTTTAGCGTATAGCGACGTTAAGAAGCTCTCAAAAGACAATTTGGTATTTGGTATTGATGGCGATAAGTGGATAAAAACAAAACGTACTAAAACAGATACACGCAGTAATATACCACTACTTCCAACCGCTTTAGAGATTATAAAGAAATACGAGAACCATCCAGAGGCAGTTACAAAAGATGTATTACTTCCTGTATTAAGCAATCAAAAGTCTAATGCCTATTTAAAAGAGATAGCAGACTTGTGTGGTATCAATAAAAACTTAACCACCCATTTAGCTCGTCATACGTTTGCAACTACAGTAACATTGTCTAATGGTGTGCCAATGGAATCAGTAAGCAAAATGTTAGGGCATAAATCACTAAAAACGACACAACATTATGCTAAAATATTGGATAGAAAAGTGAGTGATGATATGGCAATTTTAAAACAAAAGTTTGCTAATAAAAGTAATATTGACGCTTCCAAGAGAATAGCCAATTAACACTTACACACAATACCGTTAAACAAATTTCTTAAAATTGCTCAAAACCCTTGTTAATTCAAGGGTTTACGCTTTTAATAGAGTGCCTTTTTTGTTTATAACTGTTAATAAGTTTGTTTTATGTAAAGGTCAAAATATCGTAAATTAACGTAATATAAATCAGGTGTTTACACCTTTTAATACGTTTTAATACAGAATGACATTTGAAGTAATTACAAAGGATGATTTAAAGACTCTTAAACAGGAAATCATCACAGAACTGAAGACAATTTTAGGAAGCCAAACGGAGCAAAAAAAGTGGTTAAAATCAGCAGACGTACGTGAGCTATTAAATATCTCACCAGGTACATTGCAGAATTTACGCATCAATGGTACACTACCCTTTACAAAAATGGGTAAAACAACGTACTATGAGTATGACGATGTAGTTAGAATTTTAACCCAAAACAAGAGTGCTTAATGAAGTTACATTTTTATTTTCCAGAGAATTTAGATTTAGACAATCTAATCGATGACAACTACCCAACATTTAAGCCTTTTGTTAGAGAAAAAGCAAGATACTTACTACACCTAATTAGTGTAAAACGACTAAATAAAAAAGATTCGGTTACAGAAGAGTACACCAAGCTATCTGCAAAAATGATGCAAGATATGGTGCATAATTATCACGAATATTGGGATTATTTTATAAACGACTTAAAAATTGTTGAGCGCACTAAATCTTATCAAACAGATAAATACTGTAAAGGTTACAAATTTGTTGAAGCGTATGACACACCAATAATAAAATCATCTTTAACACTTCAAGATAGGTCCATCAGGAAAAAGCTGATAAACTACATCAACAGAATAAAATCTCAAAACAGGTCATATACATATCTATCAAAATGGTTTGATGAAAAGCTACAAATTGATGAAGAAATATGCGTTTGGGCGATGAATGAGATATTTAATATCAAACAAGAATTTCCAGAGTTAAGAGACATTAATATAATTACGGGCGAAGAAAAAAGCCCACAAAAACAGAAAGACTTTGCTCTTGGTTCTATTGGGAGATTTAAAGAAGCATTAAATCAACCTCGTCGTGATAATAATGTATTGCGTTACCATTCAGTACTAACAAATATGAATAGCATATATAGAAATGGAGTTACCTACAATGGCGAAGAGTTGTATGCACTCGATTTGAAAAACAGCCAAGTTTTTTTGAGCACAAAACTTTTATCTACTAATTATTTAATAAGAAGCTATGGAGATGGTGCAAAAGTCGACATCATCTTTGATAATCCTATTGAAATGTATAAACGTTTAACTAATCAACCCTTTTTAGAGGTTGATAGTTTAAACTCTAAAGTAACTAAATATAATTTAAGTAAATCCTCTTACATTATGTTAGGACTTTTTAAAGATAGCCCTTTAAACATAAGGTTTCAGGAATACTTCAGATTGGCTATTAAGGGTAATTTCTATGAGAGTTTAAGAGAAAAGATACATCAGGAGTTAGGTGTGTATATTGAGTCAAGAGGAGACGTTAAGCGTAACGTATTCAAGTTTATGTTTTCAGATGTTCACTCTAAATCAAAGTTTGTAAAACTATTTGAGGTACTGTTCCCAGATGTATATAAGGTGTTCTATGACATAAAAGAATATGACCACACTATACTTCCTCGCATACTGCAACGAATAGAAAGCAATTTATTTATAGATAGGATTGCGAAGCGTGTCTCAAAAGAGTTGCCAAAAGCATCTATTCATACCATACACGACAGTATTGCATCTACTAAACAATATATTCCAGCAATAAGGAAAATTATGGAAGAAGAATTTGTTGATGGCATTGGTGCAATTCCTGGTATTAAAGAAGAGCATTGGTGTAAAGCCAATATCATTAAAGAAGTTAATGAGCTAAAACAAAAAGCATTTGCAGTAGCTTCATAATCGACAACTCTTTTATTACCCAATTAAACCCAAAATAACCCATTGGTTAGATTGGGTTTTTTATTGATATGTATGAATTATAAAAATATAACGTAATACGATGTGTTAATACAAAGTAAATACTATATTTAACATTCAAAATAATTCCCTATGAACCGGATTAAAGAAGTCCTCGAAGAACGAGGAGTCAAACAGGTATGGCTTGCTGAACAATTAGGCAAGAGTTTCAATACAGTTAATGGTTATGTGCAAAATCGTAAACAACCCAGTATTGAGGTACTATACGAAATAGCAAAAATTTTAAATATCAATCCAAAGGAATTATTAGATACAAAAGACAATTAATTATATGAGTCAAAATATATTACAATACGAATCTAAAGTATGGTCTACTGCCGACCTTTTAATTGGTGCAGGAATAAAGCAATCAGACTTTCCGAAATATATGATGCCTTACTTTGCAATGATTATGTTGGAAAGTAGATTAGTAAGACATTATAATGAATTATTAAAAGACTTTGGCGCAGATTCTATTGATGATATAGAAGATATTAGCGACTTCTTAGAAGAGTTTAAGGATTATAACATTGGTTATAATGAGTTGGTTATAAAGCAACAAAAAACGTTAGCAGACATCTGTAAGAATGATAAAACATTCGATAATGATTTTGATACCTATCTAAAAGCATTCGACCCAGAAACAAAAGAACTTCTTGGCGTGGATAGAGGTAATACAGAAGAAAAGTACTTAGACATTTCAGGACTTAGTGGACAGCTTCGTAAAAAGAACATTCTTTTTGATACCGTTAAAAAATGGAGTGAGATTGACTTAACATCGTTCAATAACTCTGATATTACAACTTTAGAAGAACACATAAAACGTAAATGGGCAGATATTTCTGCGGAAACTGCTGGAGAGCAATACACACCTGATGATATTATTTCTCTTATTACAGAAATTATATTATCTAAAATTGAAGATAACGGAGAGTTTTTAACTATTTATGACCCAACTTGTGGTGGTGGAAATTTACTTTTTGGTGTAGAAGACAGAATAAAAGAAATTTACAAAAGACCTACCAAAACTTTTGGTATGGATATGAGCGATAGTTTATATGCATTAGCAAAAATAGAAAGTCGTTTTCGTGTAGATTCTGAAATCCTTCACGGTAATACACTTACTAAAATATCTTTTATAGAAAAACAGTTTGACGTCATTGTAGCAAATCCGCCTTATGGTGTAGATTGGAAAGGATATAGAAAGGATATTGAGAACGATACTACAGAGCGTTTTCACGCTTTACCCTCTATTTCAGATGGGCAATTTTTATTCACACAGCATATTTTATCTCAATTAGAGGCTAAAGGTTTATCAGTAGTAGTTCATAATGGTTCTACCTTATTTAGTGGTGATGCAGGTAGTGGTGAAAGCAATATTAGAAAGTATTTCTTTGATAACGATTGGGTCGAGGCTATTATACAAATGCCTACAGATGAGTTTTTTAATACAGGTATTTACACCTATTTATGGATTTTCAATAAGAATAAAACAGAAGCACGTAAAGACAAAGTAATCCTAATTAACGGTAGCGATTTTTACGAACCTTTAAAGAAAAGCAAAGGTAAAAAGCGTAAAGAAATGGTGTTTGATAATAGAAAAACTATTGTAGATGCTTTAACCAATTTTAAAGATACTGCTTATGCAAAAGTATTTGATAAGTGGCATTTCTATTATAATAAACAAGCAATAATGCTAACCAATGTTGATGAAAATGGAAAAACATTTGAAGACAAATTACCAGTAAAGAAAAACAAACAAGGTGAAGAAGTTAAGGCTAAATCCATAAAATTAAGTCCTACTAAAATAAAACAAGAATTAGAGGGAGAAACTATTGAAATTACAGATTTTGAAATTAAAAACTTTGATACTGTAAAATATAATTCTCTAATGGAATATTATGCTAAAGGTGTAAAACCTTTAGTAAATAGCTTAGATTATAAAGAAGCAGATTTAATCGTAACTACAGAGAAAACAAGTTATTATTTTGATGCTGATAAAGAAACTATTATTGAGGAGTCAAAAGACGGTAAAACAGCATTAGGTTGTGGTAAAATAGTAATTAAAGCATCTTATAAAAAAGCAACTAAAACTAAAGATGCTTACATCTTAATTTCAACCGAATTAACACCTGATTACGAAAAGGATTATGAGGTAATACCGTATTTACCAATAGAAGAAGACAATCAGCAAAACATTGCATCTTTTATGGCTAAATATATTACAAAGCCTTTTAGATATATAGATAATACTATTGGTGTAGAAATTAACTTTAATAAAGTATTCTATAAACCAGAACAATTAAAACCATTAAGTGAAATTAAGAGAAGCTTAAATAGTTTAGAAGATAAATTAAAAGAACTTGAAAGCATATTATAAAAAAAAGGGAACCTTTTAAAGTTCCCTTTGTATCTAAGGAAGTAGCGAGAAAATGCGGAATTGTATCCAGAACCATTTAAACCTATCTTCCTTTTTTATCGTGATTTTATAATATCGTAATTAAAGTACAAAAGTATATAATTAAATAAGATAATGCAAATAATAGACCATAATAACACATCATTAACTATTTGTCAAAAGTTTTTTATAGAAAAATCTATAGAACTTCTTTATATGGGTAGTATAGATTCGTATAGAATAAAACTAAACAACCCTTTAACGATATTAGAAGAATTAAAGTATTGTCTTAATGAATTTGATAAAGGTCGTATAAAACATTTTCATACTATTAAAGGCACAGCTAAAACAGGTAAAGTATTAATAGACGAAGTACATACCTTACTTACAGTAACACCATCATATATTAAATATGATTCTATTTCATTAGAATATCTAACTGTACTTTTAAAAGAAGCAAAAGAAGATAATTATAAAAAACTCATCCCAAGTATTAAAATGCTAATAGATGATAACCAAGACTATGTTGAAAAGGTTATCGATGGTATATCAACTCTTGTAGCTTCTAATGACAACTCTTTTGAAAATCTATGTAAAATAGATACATCTTTAAACATATTATTTAGTAGTCTTATTAAAAAAGAATTTTCTAAAGGTTTTTTGTATAAGTTGTTTTATGGGATATTCGTTCATTCTCTTAGAAACGGTAAAAATTTTGAAGACCATTTTACCAATTTTAAAACAAGAATATTAGCAGATAAATGCGAACATAAAGTAGTTTTTAGGATAGATACTACTGATAAAGTTTATACAGCAATGTCTCACATAGCAGTTGATGGTATAACACTTCAAGATGATATAGATAGTATTAATTTAACAGGTACAAGAGCAACTACAGAATTGGCTGTATTTAATGTAAAACTTGATAAACGTAAATTTATAGAGTGTACAGTAGAAGCACTTGACTACTTATCCGCTCTTAAAAAAGCAAGAAGACAACTTTCAGAATATTTAGATGTTCTAAACTTAGGACTTTCAGGTGAGTTTTTAAATATCCATAATCGTGTATTAGTTATAGACCAACGTTCACCAGAAAGAGGTGATTTTCAAAATAACGCAAACATTCTTGATGGTAAATACAAGGCGGAACAAAGCCACTACCAAACCTTTACAAGTAAAATACCTTCTATCATTAATAACCCTAAAATTATTGATGAAACAAAAGAGAAGATTAAATCTGCTGTACGTTATTTAAGATTGGGTAATCAATCTACTGAGATTGAGCACAAGTTTATTAATTACTGGATAGGTTTAGAATATTTATTTAGTAATTATGAGAGTAATAATACTATTGTACGTTTAAAAACGCATTTTATTAATGCACATTCAATTGCATATACTAAAAGAAATGTAACAAGTTTTAAAAGGTATTTTTCACAATTACCTTCAGTACAGAAAAGTAAGGCAACAACTTATACCACATTAGACGAAGAGTTTTTAAAAGACAAACAGTTTTATCAAGATATAGAAACAGAACTTATAGATAATTATCCACTAATTGCATACAGAGCAATGAAATTAAAGGCGTGGTTTTTTAAAAATACTTCCGCAACCAAACCACCAAATGCAAAGAACTATTTAAATAGACATAAGGAGAATTTAGAAATACATTTCACAAGAATATATAGGTTGCGTAATGAGATTATCCACGATGCAGCATTAAATACCAACAATCAACTTATAGTTTCCAATTTAAGGTATTACCTCACTTTTATTTTAAATGAGGTTATAGACCACCTTTCTAAAGCAAGTACTAATGGAAGTAAATCAATAGAAGATTATTTTATTGGTAACGAACTTAAATTAGGAAATATCGAACACAAAGGCTTTACTTTAATCGACTTTTTAGATGTGGAATGTGCAATAGATTTTATCTCTTAAACAATATGGAAATGCATAGATATAGTAAGTATAAAGATTCTGGTATTGAGTGGTTGGGTGAAATTCCTGAACATTGGGAAATTAAAAGAATTAAAGACGCTATAACTAAAATAGGAAGTGGTGTGACGCCAAAAGGTGGTAGCGAAACTTATGTAAATGAGGGAATACCATTAATTAGAAGCCAAAATGTTTATAATGATGGTTTAAGATTAGATAATGTTTCTTTTATCACAGAGGAAGTTCATAATAAAATGAAAAACTCACAATTAAAACCTTTTGATGTTTTGATAAATATTACAGGAGCTTCGATAGGTAGAACTTGTATTTTTCCTAATAGTATTAAAACGGCAAATATTAATCAGCATATTATTTATTTAAGAGTTAAGAAAAAGAAAGTTGATTATTTCTCTTATTATTTGAAGTCTAATACTATTCAAGAATATATAATGAATATTCAAGCAGGCAGCTCAAAAGAGGCTTTAAATATGTCTCAAATTTTAAATATTGGCTTGCCTTTTCCTGAATCAAAAGAGCAAACTCAAATAGCCAATTATTTAAATGCTAAAACCACAGCTATAGATAAAAAAGTAAAGTTATTGCAACAAAAAACAAAACACTATAAAGCCTACCGAAAAACTTTAATTAATGAAACTGTAACAAAAGGTTTGGATAAAAGTGTAAAACTAAAAGATAGTGGTGTTAATTGGATTGGTGAAATCCCAGAGCATTGGGTAGTCAAGAGATATAAAAGTTTTGGAAAAACAATTAAAGGTAAAAATATGGAGATGTCAGATATAGAGTTTGATAATAGTCTGCCTTTATTGTCTTTAGAATATTTGAGAAATGATTCGGTAGAACACCCAACATTTTGCTATTCAAATAATAAGTCATTAAAATCTACTGAAGAAGATTTAATCATAGTATGGGATGGTGCAGCAGTTGGTGAAATTCTAAAATCTAAAGTAGGTTATGTTTCTTCAACAATTGCAAAACTAGATATTAATAAAAAGAAATTTAATACAAGATACTTTTATCATTTAAGAGGAGCTATTGATTATAAATTGAAACAGATTCCAACAGGTATGGGTATTCCTCATTTAAATCCTACTTTATTTAAAAATTTTAAATGTCCTGCACCACCAATAAAAGAACAGCAACAAATAGCAGATTATTTAGATGCGAAAACTACCATAATTGATAAAATTATTAAAAACATAGAAACTCAAATTACCACTTTAAAGGAGTTACGTAAAACTTTAATAAACGAAGTAGTAACAGGTAAGGTAAAAGTAAGCGCATAATTATGGATGAATTAATACTACAGGACAAATACTTAATGAACTTTTTTACCAATCGTGTAGATGGGTTGCAATACAAAGAAGTAAAAGCAAATACAGTTTCCAAATTACATTTTGTAGTAGAAGATTTAAAATACTTTATTAGCGAAACTACTCTTAACAAAACTGCTTATCGTAAGCTCTTAAAAAAGTTTGATAATAACGAAAAGCAATTACTACAGGAGTTTCAAGTAGAATTGAATGAACGTATTGGTAAATCAAAAAATATGGCGTTGTTTATTGGTAGTAATCAATCCATAACGTTTAGAGGAATTAAAATTAACTTGTTTTATCCAAGTGGTAGTATAACACACGGTGATACCTTATTTCAAGAAAATCAATTTTCAGTCGTACAAGAGTTGCCTTATATATACAAACATCAAGGGAAAACACAATTTAGTTTTAGACCAGATATTACCTTTTTTGTAAACGGTATTTTCTTAGGGTACTCAGAGTTAAAATCTAACTATAATAACCAAAGCGCATACAAAGACGGTAAAATAAAAATAGCAAACGATTATCAAAAAGCAGTAACTAACTATTTAGAGATTGCAGATGGTAATGATGTAGATAAAACCATACGTAAAAACTTTTTAAAGATTTTTGAAAAAGCAATACATATAACAACTACAGATGTACAAGACACCTTTATTATAAGAAACATCGATAATCATTTTGATGCAATTAAAACAAAAGTAGAAGATAAATCGTATGACTTTGAAGAATACAAAACAAAAGTAGCCTACGACTTAAAATCTTACCCTGTACTAAATAGAGAAGCAACTAAGCAACAGCGTTTTGAAGAAGTGTTTAAAGCATTGTACAGTAAAAAAATGATAGAGCGTGAAATACTCTATTATAACTTTATTGAACGTGAATTAGTAAAATCAGAAAAAGGCAAACAAAAAGAATACAAGCATAATGATGGTAGATTAATTGCACCAAGACCTAAACAAAAATTTGGTGCAGATAAAATCATCAATAAAATAGATGAATTTTTAGAGCACGAAGATGAGCCAGATTACTTTATCAATAAACTGCGTGAGCAACTAACCAAAAAAGGTTTAGGAGCTTCACAAATCGAAGATTTAATCAATAAAAGGCAGAAGTATCAAAACAATAAAAACGTGTATTCTTTACTCTTACAATACGCAGCAGGTTTTGGTAAAAGTAATATTATAGGTTGGTCTTCTTTAATGCTAAAAGATTTACGTAAAAATGATGAGTTTGTCTATGATAAGATAATGTTAGTTGTAGATAGAGTGCAATTAAGAGACCAATTAGACAGTAAAATGTATAATATGAACATTGCTAATAGTATGTTCATAGAAGCAAATAGTAAAAAATCTTTTTTAGAATCCTTAAATACAGACAAACGTATTGTAGTTGTAAATCTTCAAAAGTTTAATTCAATTCGTGAGTTTTTAGATGATGAAGTTGTGCAAAAATTATCATCAATGAGAATAGCTTTTTTAATTGATGAAATACACCGCTCTAATAGTGGGCAACAACACGAAGAAATGGTGTCTTTATTTGATGAATTACAAAACAGCTTTGATTCTAATAAAGAGTATAAAAAAACATACAATAAGAAAAACTTAATAATAGGATTTACTGCAACACCAAGTGATATAACATTAGCACGTTTTGGTGAATACAATAAATATGCAGAAGCAGAAAAAATATGGGTTCCTTTTGATAGTTATACAATGAAAGAAGCTATTGAAGATGGCTATATTTTAAACCCAATTAAAGGTATTGTTCCTGTATCTGCTAAAATGTATTTTGAAAAACCAGATGATGCAATTGAAGGATTTGAAGATGATACCGGTTACTACCAAGAAATACCGGATAATCCTGATGCAGGGATTGATGCAAATGGTAAAAAATATAGAATTAGTAAAAAGAATATATATGAGAATGAAGAGCGTATAGAAGCTATTTCAAGATTTGTAGCAAAAAGATTAGTTTCAGCAGTATATCACAATATTAGAGGTACAGCAAAAGCAATGTTTGCAGCATCTTCTATTAAAGCAGCTATAAAATACCGAAAGTATATACAGCAATTTTATAACGAATTAGTTTCAGAAAAGAAACACGAGCGTTTTAAAGATGCACCAATCTACATTGTGTATAGTTCTGATGGTCAAAAGTATGAAAGTGCTACAACTTTAAATGGCGGTTTATCAGAATCTAAAGTATTACAAAATTTTGCTGTCAAAAAGAATGGTTTAATAATAGTAGTAGATAAATTACAAACAGGTTTTGACGAACCTAAACTACATACGCTCTTTTTAGATAAAGAGATAAGAGGGATTAATGCTATACAGACTATTTCGAGGGTAAATAGAACAGCAGGTAAATATAAAAAAGACTGTAAAATTATTGACCTATCATATAAAAACGTTAACGTAAACAACATTAAACAGGCGTTTGAACACTTCAGTAATGTTGTTGTAAGTGATTTTGACCCATTAGGCCAAGAACAACTATTGCAAGATATTTATGAAAATCTTAATCAAGAAGCTATTTTCAAACAACATTTTCAAATTTTTAAAGAATATCAATTAGGCAAGAAAGATAGTATTCAGCCTATTTTAGATTTAGAGAATGCTATAACTCAATTAGTAAGAAAGCAACCAGAAGAAGCAAAAAAACTCAAGCATAACATTAATAAGTATTTCAAAATATTAAACTTAATTGCTTTTGTAATAGAAATTGATGAAAAGTATAGTGATGAGTATTTTACAGAGTTTTGGTATAGATATAGTGTTTTATATAATTCATTAACAGGTACAACAGAGTTGATTGACGATGTTGAGGTATATTTTGATAATAGATTAGGTATAGTTGCACCACCAGAAGAAGTTGAAAAATCTAAAACAAAGACAGGAGTTAATGAACCAGGAACAAAATATGGTAAACAATACAAGTTTGACATACTTGCAGTAATAGAAAAACGTAATGAGGAAGAGGAAGAAATTGAAGCTTTAATCTTAGATTTTCAAAGTAAGATAGAATCATTTTTTGAATATGTTAATAAGGAGGGTACAAGATTAATTGCTAAGATGAAAAGCACTAAAACAGCTTTTGATGAAGAGGAAATTTATAAAGACTTTCAAATCATTTATAAAAGATATATCAGAAGAAATAAAAAAACACTTGGTCAATTCTTTATTAAGGAAACAGAAGACATAGTAAATCAACTGTGTGATGATTTTGAAAAGACTTTAAAATAATAGAAATGCATTTATACAACTTAAAATCAAAGGAGTCAATTAGCATCTTAAAAGAGAAACCTTTTAAGTTAGAGAGAGAAATACAATCTCTTTTTGAAAGTAATTTAACAGAGTTAATGAATTTACAATTAGTAAAATCAGAGTTCTCTATTAAGAATAAACGTATAGATACTTTAGCTTACGATTTGCAATCAAATGCTTTTATAATAATAGAATATAAGCGAAGTAAAAATATTAGTGTAGTAGACCAAGGTTTTACCTATCTGAGTTTAATGCTTGAAAATAAGGCAGACTTTATAGTTGAGTATAATGAAACATTAAAGCAGAATTTAAAACGTACAGATGTTGATTGGAGTCAAACAAGAGTTGTTTTTGTTTCAACAGGATTTACAGAAAATCAAAAGACAGCCACAAACTTTAAAGATATTGCTATTGAGTTATGGGAAGTAAAGCGATATGAAAATAACTTAATTAGCGTTAATCAAATAAAGAAAAGTAAATCCGCAGAAAGCATTAAGCCTATAACTTCAAGTAATACACAGTTACAAGCTGTTACTAAAGAAATAAAAGTTTACACAGAAGAAGACCATACAGCTAATAAATCAGATGATATAATTGAACTATACGAGACTTTTAGAGATGCAATAGTAAATCTTGCTGACGATATTGAGATTGTTCCCAAATTAGATTATATCGCATTTAAAAAGAACTCTAACATAGCTGATATATGTATTCAACGTAAAGGTTTAAAATTATGGATAAATCTAAAAAAAGGCATTTTAGATGACCCTAAAAATTTAATGCGTGATGTTTCAAATATTGGTCATTGGGGTAATGGTGATTATGAATTGGTAATCAAAAATACCGATGATTTAGAATATATAATGAGTTTAATAAAACAAGCTATCTAACTACTAAGTCCCCACAACCCAAAACCCAGTTTTTTCGTACCTCAAAATCCTCTGTCTTTTGTGTTGTTCCGCTCACCTAACAAGTTTAGCGTTTTTTTGTCTTTAAGGTAATAGCATATTACAGCTTTGGTTTTCATAAAATCAAACCAAACTGCAATAAGCTATTCTGTTATTATTATATCATAAAACCCTAAACTCACCCAAGCTATGTTACATAATACAAGTTATAGTAGCAAAAATCCTTTCAAGGGTTTGCTAACGCAGTATTCTTATATTTTCGTAGCTATAACTGGTATTATGTAAAATATCCGCTTATCCCTCGCTCACATTGGCACTACAAACAAAATGACGTTATCTCATTCAACTGCACAAAATCATCGTTAAGTCCAAGTATTCCTTATCTCAAATCTTTGTTTGCTTCATTTCGTTAACTTTCATTTTAAAATAACTTAATAAGTAACAGTATGATAACAAAGACAATTCAAATTCAAGAAATTACGGTAGATGAATTAGCTGATAAAGTTGCAGATAAACTATTGAGCAAGATAGAAGATTATTTAAGTCAATTAAACAAAAAGGATAATGATACACTTCTTACAAGACAAGAGACAGCAGATTATTTAAGAGTAAGCTTGACAACTATTCATCATTGGAAAAAGCATAATATTATCAAACCTATTTATTTGGGCAATAGAGTTTACTTTAAAAAGCAACATATATTAGATGTTTTAGAGCAGAAGTAAATAAAATAAAAAAGAAAGCAAATATAGGTAGCTTCCTTCAGCCAACGCTCAATACTGTAAAGGTCAAGCCCTACGGGTTTTGAATAAAACTT
>CAXBFU010000002.1:0-200568 GCA_963975205.1 uncultured Flavobacteriaceae bacterium
CCACATTGCCAAAAGATGCTCCGGTAAAAGAACTGAAATTTACCCTTACCGGAAATATGAACCGTTACGTTTGGAGTATGGATAATAAGGTCTTGGCAGAAAGCGACAAAATACCTGTAAAGAAAGGCGAGATTTTGAGGATTACCATTCACAACAACTCAATGATGCGCCACCCGATACACCTGCACGGTTTTGATTTCAGGGTGCTGAATGAGCACGGCGAAAATGCACCGATGAAAAATATAATCGACATTATGCCGATGGAAACCGATACCATCGAGTTTCTTGCCAATACCGAGGGCGATTGGTTTTTCCATTGCCATATCCTGTACCATATGATGGCAGGAATGAACAGGGTTTTTGCAGTGGACGATTATAAAAATCCCGAATTGCCCAACAAGGAAAAAGCCTATAAAATGTTACAGCGGGAAAGCAATATGCCACACTTAATGGCACAGAGCGACTTTGCCATCAACGGTATAGACGGGGAAGCTATGCTGATGAACGCCCGTTACAGTTTGGGTACAGAATGGCGTTTAGGCTACAACGATATGCACGGCTACGAAGTAGAAACCCATTTAGGACGTTACATCGGTAAAATGCAATGGCTGATGCCGTTTATCGGTTTCGATTGGCGATACCGCAAAATGGGAATGGACGAACACGAGCAAAACCTGTTCGGACAGGTCAATAAAAAGGACAACCGGGCAGCAGTCAGCTTGGGTGTAATGTACACCCTGCCAATGCTCGTTAATGTACAGGCAGAAGTATATCACGATGGGATTTTTCGTGTATCGTTAATGCGTGAGGATATACCTATCTCCCGAAGACTAAGAGCCGGATTTATGGTCAATACCGATTTGGAATATATGGCAGACCTGCGGTATATCCTGACAAGGCATATCGGTATCAGAACACACTATGATAGTGATATGGGCTTTGGTGTAGGGCTTTCGCTCATCTACTAAAGCATTTCAATACAAGATTGGGAAAGGTTGTAGCGTTGCTATGACCTTTTTGCTTTTTATAATACGGGCTAAATCAGTAAAAGTCACAAATCAAACAAGAAATATCACAATAGAAGGCTTTGGAATTATGCTGAATTTTGCAACAGTACAAAACATTATAAATAAATTTCAAAAAAATGGAAAATAGAGAATTTCAATTCAAAACCAACCTTAATTGTGGTGGATGCGTATCAAAAGTAAAAGCTGATTTGGACGGAGCGGACGGTATCTGCGAATGGAATGTAGATACAGCTAACAATGACAAAATTCTAACCGTAAAATCAGAGGGAATTACAGAAGATGAAATAGTTGCCATCGTTAAGAAAAAAGGCTTTAAAGCAGAACCTTTAATGGTTTAATACACAAGCCCTATTCAGTTTCAAAAGTGAAAGCGGATATGGCTTTCCTATAAGCATACTATAACAAACATATTGAAATGAGGTAATTTATTGTAGGATACCTGCAATTACTGCCTCATTTTATCCTTTTTATTGGTATCATACTTAAAATTCCGCTTTCAATGACAGATTATTGCCATACTATAATAAACGAATTAGACGATAGAATAAGTGAATTGACCTACGAGCAGAATAATTCATTGGTATCGTATGAAAATGCTATTGTGCTGGTATTGCAGAAGATTGAAGAGGTAAAGAAGCACATTCAAGAAAAGGGATTTAAAGATGCGGAAGAAGAAATATTGTTTTTCAAGCAGCTAAAGCCGCAGTTAGTTTCAAAACTTATCTTCTTCAATTCGATTTATAAAATTGAAACAAAAAGACCACGTGGAGGGGATAAAATTATCAGGAAATACCTCAATATTGAGCTTTCCAAAATCAAGCGGTACTTCGATGCCAATCTGGAATTTTACAAGTATTACAGAACCAACAGCACCCATCTTGATAACAAATACTTTGTACGTGGCAAACACGATATTAAGCTAAGTTTAGACACCTATTATTTTGAGGCAGACCACAATTTTACAACCTCACACGATTACAAAGTAGCCAAGATTATTGCCAATGATTTGATACAGGTTTATCTCGAAGACCAGTTGAATAACAACAGTCAGAAAAGAATTTGGGAAAACCCGCCTTTAAACTGGACGGGCAGCAAGACCTCACTCATCGAGTTGATATATTCGCTGCATTCGCAAGGTTCGATTGACAACGGTAATGCAGACATTAAAATCATAGCCAAAACCTTTGAAAATATGTTTAATATTGACTTAGGGGATTTCTATCATTCCTATCTGGAATTGAAAGCCAGAAAGATGAACCGCACAAAGTTCCTCGATAGTCTTCGGGATGCGCTCATTAAAAGGATGGACGAACAAGACGAAAAATAAAGGTAAAGTTTCACGGCTTTACCTTTATTTTTTATAAATTTGCAGTAATGATTTACAAGGTAATCAAATGAAAACAAGTGCAGTAAGCACCATTACTAAATCGTTACCGATAGTACTTCCGGTACTTGTAAACTACTCTTTATTAGCCGATTTAGGTTAAATTAATCTTTTTTTAATAAAAAACTAAAGGTCATGTTTTCGCTTTTTTGTATCTTAATGGTATGAAATACATCTCTGGAAAAGACCGAAAACAAACCTGCCTCTTCCCTATTTCTTTGGAAGATTCTATTGACCAAGACAACAGCGTAAGAGCCATTGACCAATTTGTGAATCAGCTGGATTTCGCCGATCTTGGATTTCGCCAAGACCATACTGAAAACGGTCCACCAGCTTATCATCCATCGGTTCTATTAAAACTCTACATCTATGGATATCTAAACCGCGTGCGATCTTCTCGTTTGCTAGAAAAAGAATGCCGTAGAAACATTGAAGTCATGTGGTTACTTGAGTCGCTTACTCCAGACCACAACACCATCAGTAATTTTAGAAAGAACAATCCTAAAGCTATAAAAAAAGTCTTTTTTGCCACGGTAACCATTGCCAGAAATTTTGGTCTTATTGGAGCAACCCTTATAGCAGGTGATAGCACGAAGTTTAGAGCACAAAACAGCAAGAAAAATAATTTTAATCAGAAGAAAATACAGCGCCATTTAGATTACATTGATACTAAGTTAGAGCAGTACAATAAAGCGTTAGTGCAGAGTGAAACTCAAAACGAAAAGCAGGAAATTAAAAAAGATATAATCAAACACCAAGGACGGAGAAAGCAATACGAACAACTTGAAAAACAACTAAAAGAATCAGGAGAACCACAAATATCCACGTCAGATCCAGATAGTAAACACATGATAGAGCGCAACAATATTACGGAAGTTGCCTACTGCATTCAATCTACGGTAGATGCCAAGAACAATATACCTATTGATTATCTTGTAACTAATAACAACGACTCTAAAGCTATGGGACTTATGCTACAAAGAGCTAAAACCATCTTGAAAACAAATACCTTTACAGCACTTTATGACAAAGGTTACCACACTGGAAGTGAATTTAAAACAGCAAACGATCTTGGTATTGAAACACTGGTTGCCATCCCTAGAATTGGAAGAGCATCCCAAGCTCCTGACCCAAACTATAATTCAGAACACTTTAACTATAACAAACAAACTGACACCTACACATGCCCACAAGGACATCTGTTAAAAAGTAATGGAAGCACGTACAAAGGACGGAACTACCGCTTTAAACAGTACAAAACTAAAGCATGTAAAAACTGCTCTGTGAGAGACTTATGCACCACATCTATAGTAAATGGAAAAGTAATTCAAAGAAGCGAATTTCAGGAATATATAGAACAAAACGCAAAAAGGGTTCTGCTTAATCCCGAAGCCTACAAGAAGCGCCAAGCTATTGTTGAGCATCCCTATGGAACCATGAAAAGACAATGGGGTTTTGATCACATCACAACTAAAAAAACCAAGCAACGCGCTAGCGCTGACATCGGATTAGTATTCATTGCTTACAATCTTAAAAGAATTTGGAACATAGTAAAGACAAACAATAGCCCTTTCTTTCAATTCTATAATATCCTTTTAGTCCTTATAAAAACAATTTACAGCTTTTTACAAACATTTTTAAAATCAATGACAAATAATCAATTATTAATACCAGTCTAAAACTAATTCTGTAATTTAGATCATGAATTAAAAAATTGGTAGAGTTATTAGACAGACTGCCGTTAGGTAACATTAGAAAAATGGCATATTTGGAAAAAATTACTGAACACAAATTGGTAGGTGCCATTTTAAAAGATGTAACTCAATTTGACCTTAAAAATGAATTAAAAGAAGAGCCAAGTGAATATGAATACTACATTAGAAATAGTGCTTTCTATTTAACTCATTTCATTTCGTTATTAGACCAACTTAAAAATGCGGTTGAACTTTTATCAAACTATGACTATAGTAAGAATGAAGAGATTGGTCGAGGAAAACATTTAGTTTATAACGTCGAAAACTATATTATTAGAATTGCTTCAGTATCTGATAGACTATTGCAATTGATTAATGCAATCTTTCATTTGGGAATTAACGAAAAAGATGTGAAAGAGAGGTTTGTATTGAACAATATGAAAGTTGATATTACAGAAATCCCACAACTTTACAAAGAATTTAAAAAAACGTTAAATCAAAATGACGGAAATAGAAATGCGATTGTTCACAGACATTCAATAGTTGATAAAAAACTAACCCAAATAGAAGTATTTTATCATCCTGAATTAGTTAAAGAATATTTTGAAAAAACAGATAGTGAAGAAATAGAAAAATTTAAATTAATTCGAAAAAATGCTCTCTCTAATTTAATAAAAAAAACAAAAACGGAATTTAACAATCAAATTCAAAATTGTGCGGAAACAATAATTCCGGTTTTTGATTTACTCGAAGTTAGATATAAAAGAATGATAAACACATTGGAATAATAATTTAGCCCAATAACATACATAAAACAAAAAAACTAAATTAAAATCATATGAATTGTTACAACTGCGGAATTGAATTGACCAATGAAACAAACCACGTTGAACATATTCCTGCGAAGAATTTATTTAAAACTTATCCTGACGAATACAAAAAGAACTTACTTACTATTCCAGCTTGCTATGACTGTAATATTGGTTTATATTCTAAAATTGACCACGAAATTAGAGATGCAATAGGAGTTTTGAATGAAAAGGATGATTTGAAAAATGAAATGACAGCTAAAGCTGTTAGGTCTATAATGCGAAAAAGCAATTGGAAAGAGAGAGTCTTTAGTATTGAAGATGGAAAATCATTAGAAGTGAGTTTTAGTTATAATGATATAGAGAAATTACACATCAAAAATTTCAAAGGACTATTTTACGCCAAATATGGTGTCCCAATATCAGATGAATATCAAATAAGAATAATCGCAGAAGGAGATGAAGAAAATGAGAAACTTCAGAGAGTGAATAACTATTTTAGAGAATTTATTGATTTTGAAATGGACTGGAGTTTTATTGGACATCCAGAAGTTTTCCAATATAAAGTTAAAGCAATGATTCCTGGAGAAAATGATATGTTCTATGATGGAGATAATTTAGAAGAAGCTGTCGGATTTGTATGTACGATGGAATATCACGGAGCATTAAAACCATTGGTAATAGCACAAACAACTGAATTTATAAACGAAGAATAACGTTGCCTAAGCCGTGTATAATTAATTGCTTTGGCAAGTGCTTATTTGGAAAATTCCTTCGGAATTTCCTCTGGTTCGTATTTGTTTATTAAATTAGTTGCTAAACCACGCAACTAACCAGAAACACGTTGGGCATAAGCAAAACATTAAAGTTAAATCGATAATAAATTTATGAAAGCAAATTGGCATTATTATATAATAAATACTTCCAATCAAGAAAATTTACGTTTTAGAATTATATCTGAAGGAAAAGATGTCTATTTTAAAAGCCCAGAGATAGTAACAATAGGCGATGGTCAAAAGGCTTATCGGATATCTTCTTTGAATACTGAGGCAATCGAGGAAACATATGATTTTACTTTAACACTTCTAAATATAAATCAAGAAAGTTCTAGACTTGTGGATAGGTTGCCATTTCCCGATCCAAACAGTTTGTATGAAAATAGTGATGGTGAAATGCAGGCTGACATCTATATTTATATATAGTAAATTGCCAATGCCCAACAACGCATAACAGTTTATGGCTGCGCCAGTCGTGTATTGAATTTGAATTCTTACAAATTGCATTATCTTTAACCGACAAACACGAGTTTGCGGCGCCAACAGCACGCCGAATCGCACACTGACGCTTCCAACCGGGCTTTGCCCGTTGTCCTTCCGATTCGGCCGCCTATTCGCCACAAATGTTATACAAAACCGGTTGGCAGCCATTTTATGAAAAACAACGACGATAAATACGGTGAGAGAAATAGATTTTGGACTGAACAAGCCCTTAATCAGTTTGGCTTTACATCTAATTTTTTCTTTATTATAAGTCTGGGCTTTTTCACATTTTTGTTCAACGAAACAAAAGGGAAAGGTCTATTTATATTTGAGGGTGGGTTTTATTTACCTAAACTCTTACTTATAATTTCAATTTTCTCTGGTGCTGTTTCTATAGTCGCAAGTGCATTAACTGTTTTGAGCAGATTACATGATTTACGACTTACGCGACACACAGTTTGGATAAGAAAAAAGAGTTATGACGATTTTGATTTAGAATATGTTGATGATTATATTGATTTAGATAATTACAATCTTTGGGATCAAATGAAAAACTTCTTTTCAACAATATGGCATCGTAAGTATTTTATTAAAGACTCAGAAATAGTTGAGAAGAAAGAGGTAAAAGAAAAATTTTCAAAGTTGCGCTTAAGAAACTTATTATTAGCAAGATTTTCTTGGAGAATGATAAATTTTCAGTTTGTAACATTAGGCATTTCTTTAATTTCTTATTTCTTGTCAAGTGGAATATAAAAACGGCTGCTAACACCGAGTATAAATAAGTGTTGGTAAGCAAAAACATAGATAATACTACTTTAACTGTCTTATTTTATTACAATAGCAAGTATAATAATTTGTTAAGACAAATAAAATCAATACTTTTGTTCACAAATAAATAATGTTCACGAATAATGAACATAAAAAAATAATGAACAAAAAGAATATATAAAATGAATGATGTAGATATTTTAAATAATGCTATTGATAATTTAGATAAGAATATTCCAATAACTTGGGATTGGAAAATAGTAGATAATAATAATGATATTGGTGTTGATGGCGAGTTGGATTTAACAATAAACAATCAGAATATAATAATGTTGGTAGAGGTTAAAAAAGATGTTAAAAACCATCAACTATTTAAAATTATTGAATACAATAACAGAATTGAAAACTTTTTACTGGTAGCAGAAAAATTATATCCAAAAGTAAAAAAAGAACTTCGGGACAACAAAGTAAATTACCTTGAAGGGAATGGTAATGTGTATATCAATAAAGCAGATATTTTCCTTTATATTGATACTAACAAAACTACTAAAAATCAAAAGGAAAAAGGAAATCGAGCCTTTACAAAAACAGGATTAAAGGTAGTGTTCCATTTTTTGCTCAATCCACAGTTATTAAATGAAACACAACGTGAAATTGCTGATATTGCCAATGTAGCTTTAGGCAATATCCCTTTAATTATAAACGGTTTGTTAGAAAACAACTTCATTTTGAAATTAAATAAAAATGACTATGTGATTAACAATTACGAAGAGTTGCTAAACAAATGGATTACAGAATTTCAACAAACATTAAGACCTACTATTTTTAAGCAACGTTTTAGGTTTCAAAATAAAAATCAAGATTGGAGGGAATTGCAACTACATACAGAAAAAACAGTTTGGGGAGGCGAACCAGCTGCTGATATAATTACCAATCATCTACGACCAGAAAAATTTATACTATATACCAAAGAAACTGTAAAAGATTTAATGATAAAATATAGATTATTGCCAGATGACGAAGGTGATATATGGGTATATGAAATGTTCTGGACACCTAATTTTAATAAGACAGCACCAAAGGAGTTAGTATATACTGATTTAATAATTAATGACGATAAAAGAAGCAAAGAAACTGCAAAATTAATTTTTGATGAATACATCCAACCAAACATATAAACAACTATCAATCCCATACTTCAAAAAGGTTTTTGATTGTATAGATGAGGTAATGATAAAACTAAATGTGCCTTATTATTTAATTGGTGCAAGTGCCATTGCTTTAGAGTTACTAAAAGATGGAATTAAACCAAGTAGAGGGACAAAAGATATTGATTTTGCGATAATGATATCCTCGATACAAGAATTTGAATCAATTGTAGAAGAATTAAGGAACTATGGATTTAATAAAGTAGAAGCGCCTTGGACATTATATAATGATGATTATAATATTGCTATTGACTTACTACCTTTTGGCGAAATTGAAGAAAAATTTACTCAAAATTTTAATGAACGTTATATTGATTTGCACGTTTTAGGACTTAGTGAAGTATTGCAAGAATCAGAAACAGTTCAAATAGAAGAAAAGTCGATACAAATTCCATCCTTGCCAGGAATGGTGATTTTAAAACTAATTGCCTGGAGTGATAGACCAGAAGAATGTGATAGTGATTTGTATGATATTTTAAGAATTATAGAACATTATTTCAACTTAAATTTTGATGAAATAGTTGAGCACCATAACGATACCTTTCCGGAAGAAGATGATTTAGACCAACTCAAAATTGCAGCAAGAGTATTAGGCAGAAAAGCAAGTCAGTTTTTAAATATTTCTGAAACTATCAATGATAGAATTTTAAAAACTATAGATGACAATATTACAGACCCTAAAAACTCTGCAATAGCAAAACAATGGATTAGAAAGAAAGAATGGGATTTGGAATATGCAGTTCAAATTTTAGAAGAGTTTAAGATAGGGTTGATAGAAAAGCATTAAAATATGTCTCAATTTTATAAAGATAGTGTCTTTTATAAATCAAAAGTTTAAAACGCTTTCTAGAGCATCATCAGCATCCTTATGCATAAAGTTAGCTTGATAGTTAATAGTGGTTGTAATTGAAGAATGTCTATAGAGTTTTTGAAGCATCTTAATGGGGATTTTATCCTCAGATATATTACCAAAGCTATGGCGAGCAATGTGCATGGTAACTTTCTTATTAATTTTAGCCTTTTCTGCAACCCTTGCTAAATACTTATTTAACATTGTTGTTGCAGCGTTAACCTTTCTAAAGACATCCTTTGACGCTTTCAGGTTAATCATTTTCATCTCTGGAAAAATAAAATCATTATCGTCCTGTTTATTAATCGAGTATTGTTCTAAAATAGGAAAAGCTTTCTCAGGAATCTTTAATGACAATAATTTAGAATTTTTATTCATACGATAGTTAAGTCTATTATCAGAAATATCAGACCACTTAATTTTGAGTACATCAGCAATGCGTATGCCTGCAAAATAGAAACTGAAAAGCCAAATATTTCTTGCATGAATTTCGTTTTTAGTTAAACCATTGACACTTTCTAAAGCAATAAGCTCTTCCTTATTTAATCCAGTTTTTTGACTTTCAGGAAATTTAATTTGAATTCCACCCGACCCGAATGGGTATAATTTTCTATCTACAGCTCCTAATTTGATAGCTCTGTTATATATAGTTCTTATGACAACAAGGTTATTTACTATTGACCTTTCGGATAAGCCATGTTTGGTTTTTAAATGAGTTTTAAAATCCCTTAAAAACTGTTCATCAATTTCTTGAAAGGATAACTGATTCGATTTTGAAAAATTCAACACATGATTTACTCTTACCTTATCTGCATAAAACCGAGCCAATTTTTTGTTAGCTTCAAGTTCATCTAAAAAAGCTTTTGCAATTTCAAAAAAGTTTGAGCCGTTTGAGCCTTTGTATAATTTATCCCTAATACGATTTGCTGATAAATCTTGTTTTTCAGCTTGCAAATTCATCAGCGTTTTATTCGCCTCTGATAATTTTTTTACCAACAGGTTGTTTAGATTCGCTGCATTTGGGTGTGATTTTTTTACACAAATATTTTTTTCATTCCAATATTTTATATCTATATAATGACCTAGATAGTGATATGTAGAACGTCTGTTTTTTGTAATTCGAATTGCCAAAGGATATAAGCCTTGTTTATTCTGTTTTTTTCTTAAAACTATTTTTGCGTTTGAAGTCATATTTCAATAAAATCAAAAAAAAGGTGAAAGTGGTAAAATAGGTACAACATTTTGCTTTTTATAAAAGTAAAGATACTTATTTTATTGCTAATTTGAGGTACAACATAGGTACAACATTTCTTAGTTTTACTTGATATTAATTAATATTAAATAAAATTTAAAACAGATTAACTAATTGATAATGAGTTGTTTTGATTGTTTTTGTTGTCTGTCGGTTTGGACTTAAAATCCAATGGGCATTAGCCCGTGCGGGTTCAAGTCCCGCCTTCAGTACAAAAGCCTTTATCGAAAGATAAAGGCTTTTTTGTTTTAAAAAAGAGGCTGTCTAAAAAGTAATCTTATTGTCATTTTGAGCTTTGTTCAAAAATCTCAATAATCAATAAATCAACATTTTAATTTTTATGAGATTCTTCATTTTCATTCAGAATGACACTTTTTAGACAGTCTCTATTATCAATTTAGTTTTGAACTTAAATTAGTTCTTGTTTTTAATCATTTCTGTAGCTTTTTCAGCATCTTTCTTGGCGTCATCCATAGCGTCTTTTGCTTTTTCAACAGATTCTTTAGAAAGTGTTTTTAAGTCTTCAAGTGCCTTTTTAGCTTCTTCAACTTTTTTATCGGCTGCTATTTTGGCGTCTCCAACGGCATTTTTTGCAGCTTCTTGTGCTTCTTTTAATGTTTTTTCTGCATTTGCAATAAGTTCGTTTCCAGCTTCTTGAGCTTTGTCTACAGCATTTTTTGCATCATCCATAGCATCTTTAGTTGTTTCGGTAACCTCAGTCATGATTTCTTCAACTTCTTCTGAAGTTTTTTTGTCTTTACAAGATGTAAATGTTAAGCCTATTGCTAAAATAAATGCAGTACTTAAAAATAGTTTTCTCATTTTTAGTGATTTTTAGTGTTTATATTTGGTTTAATTTATGAAATTAGTTTGTTAAGAATTTTTCTATTGTAAATAACTACACTATTTACGTTTGGATTATGGTTTTGGATTTTAGTCAAATAAAAAAAGCATAAGCATCAAAAAAATTTTCATTTGTTTTTTATCTCCTCGATTTTTTTGTTCATACCTTTGAGCCACTCAAATTGTTCTTTAATTCTAGAGCGTCGATCCTCGATAATTTTTGTTTTTTCGTCCCTTAATTTTTGTAGCTCAAGTTTTTCGACCTTTCTATTGGCTAATTTTTGTAGTTTTTGTTTTTCTCGTTTTTTTTCTCGTCGTGCTTCAAGAATTTCAGGCAACCAAGAATATAAATACATGGCTCCAAAAAATAGTGCCATTGCAAGTATCATTTTTAAGCCATCTGCCATAATCTAGAGTTGGTATTTAAGAAACATTATTAAATATGGATTTTATTATCCTAGGGTCAATTTTGTTTACTTAAATATATAAAAAAAGCTCTAAACTATTCATTTAGAGCCTTTTTATTTTAAGAGCTTGCAAATTATAATACAATTTACTTGAAACAATCACTTCTTTTTCACAATTTACCATATGGTATAATTGCTGTTTCCTTTAATAATTCAAAAGCTTTTTACAATACTATTCGATATTATATATAATTTAAAACAAGCTTTGTGATTTAGTGTTTGTTAAGGTAGGCCATTATTTGCTTTACAGCACCTTTGTTGTTGAGAATAAAGTCAGCATTGAGTCTTCCGGCTTTTATTCTAAAATCATCACTTTTAATTAATTGATTTAAAATGTAATTAAACTCTGTTTGGTTTTGGATACTAAAGAGGCCTTTATTGGCAATCATTGCGTTGGCTTCAGGGAATTTTTGATGGTTATTGCCAATAACAATTGGTGTGCCGAATACAGCAGGTTCCAGAGTGTTATGCAATCCAGTTGTTCCTATGGCACCACCAACATAAGCAATATCAGCATAATTATATATTTTAGACAAAATCCCAATAGTGTCAATAATTAACACGTTTGCATTTGTTAAATCACCCGAATCTTTTTCAGAATATAATATTGATACTTTTTCTAGTTTGTTTTTTAGACTTGAAATTTGCCCGCTTTTAATATTATGAGGCGCAATGATGTATTTGGTGTTTGAAGCATCCTTATTGATAAAATCGATAAGTAATGCTTCGTCTTCTGGCCATGTGCTACCTGCTACAACACAAAGTTTGTCTTGCTTGAAGGTTTCAATAAAATGTAATTTATTGTTAATGTTAAGTTGATTGGAAACTCTGTCAAATCTTGTGTCACCTGAAACTGTGACTTGGTGATAGCCAATTTGGGCAAGCAATTTTATTGACTCGTCGTTTTGAACAAAAATATGATTAAAAGCAAATAGTACTTTTTGCATCCATTTTCCGGAAGATTTAAAGAAACGCTGATTTTTTCTAAACAAAGCAGATATTAAAATTGCATTAATTTGACGTTTTTTAATCTCTGTAAGATAGTTTGGCCAAATTTCATATTTCACAAAAACTACTAATTTAGGATGAACTAAATCAAGAAATCGCCTTGCGTTTTTAGCTGTATCTAAAGGCAAATAGACAACACAGTCTGCAATAGGTGTGTTTTTTCTTATCTCAAAACCTGATGGAGAAAAAAAGGAGAGAACAATTTTGTGATTAGGGTTTGATGCTTTTATTTCTTCAAAAACTGGAAGCCCTTGTTCGTATTCGCCTAACGATGCACAATGAAACCAAATAACGTGGTCTTTTTTGCCAATTTTTGCCTTTAAAACAGTAAATGTTTCGGCTCTACCTTTTACGCCAAGTTTTAATTTATAATTAAATAGAGCTCCAGTTTTTATGAAAAATGCAGCAATATGTGTTAATATGTTATAAAGTCTTTTCAAAGTAAATTCTATAAAGCTAAAATACATTGTTTAATCTAAATTTCATTCGCAAAGACTTGTGAATTTTGTATTTTTGCTGTCAAAGAAATTCAAATTCTACTAATGAAAAAAATACAAATGGTAGACCTTAAGGGTCAGTATGAAGAAATTAAAGAAACGGTTAATTCTTCTGTATTAGAAGTTATAGATTCTACAGCTTTTATTAATGGACCTAAGGTTCATGAATTTCAAAAAAACTTAGAAAATTATTTAGGAGTAAAGCATGTTATTCCTTGTGCCAATGGTACAGATGCCTTACAAATTGCTATGATGGGTTTAGGCTTAAAGCAAGGCGATGAAGTAATAACAACCGATTTCACTTTTGCAGCAACCGTTGAGGTTATTGCATTATTAGGCTTAACGCCAGTTTTGGTCGATGTTGAACCAGACACCTTTAACATTGATGTCAATGCCATTAAAAAAGCAATCACTCCAAATACCAAGGCCATTGTACCTGTACATTTATTTGGTCAATGCGCTAATATGGATGCTATTATGGACATTGCTAGTGAGTATAACCTTTATGTAATCGAAGATAATGCACAAGCCATTGGAGCGACGTACACATCATCAAATGGTAAAAAACAAAAAGCTGGAACTATTGGTCATGTAGCGTCAACATCATTTTTCCCATCTAAAAATTTAGGCTGTTATGGCGATGGAGGTGCCATTTTCACAAATGATGACGATTTGGCTCATACAATTCGTGGGATTGTAAATCATGGTATGTATAGACGTTATTATCACGATGTCGTTGGTGTAAATTCTAGGTTAGATTCTATCCAAGCAGCAGTTTTAAATACAAAACTCCCAAAACTGGATGATTATAATGCACGTCGAAAAGAAGCTGCCAACAAATATGATAACGCTTTTAAAGAGGCTAACCATATTATAGTGCCTTTTAGAAATGGTTCAGACGATAGTCACGTTTTTCATCAATATACATTAAAGATTAAAAACGGCAAAAGAGATGCACTTGTTGAGCATTTAAACAGCAAAGGAATTCCTTGTGGTGTGTATTATCCAGTGCCCTTGCATAGTCAAAAAGCATATCAAGATTCTAGATATAATGAGGCAGACTTTGAGGTAACCAATCAACTTATAAAAGAAGTCATTTCATTGCCAATGCATACTGAATTAGATGATGAACAAATTGCATTTATAACGAGCACAGTAATAAATTTTGTAAATGGCTAAAATACTTGTTACTGGAGGATTGGGTTTTATTGGGTCTCACACAGTGGTAGAGCTTCAAAATGAAGGATTTGAAGTTATAATTATTGATGATTTGTCAAACTCTTCTGAAGAGGTATTAAACCGAATTGCTTCAATAACCAGAGTTAAACCGCTCTTTGAAAAACTCGATTTAAAAGAAAAGACCAAAGTCCAATCTTTTTTTAAAAAACATAACGACATACAAGGTGTTATTCATTTTGCAGCAAGTAAAGCAGTAGGAGAGAGTGTCGAGAAACCGCTTTTGTATTATGAAAACAATATCAATACACTTGTTTACATACTTCAAGAAATGCAAAACCTTGAAACCGCTAACTTTATTTTTAGTTCTTCTTGTACTGTTTATGGACAAGCCAATGATATGCCAATTACTGAAGATGCTCCAGTAAAAAAAGCCGAATCACCATATGGCAATACAAAGCAAATTGGTGAAGAAATCATTCAGGATGTTTGCAAAATCAATAATGAATTTAATGGCATAGCCTTACGTTATTTTAATCCAATAGGAGCGCACGAAAGTGCAAAAATTGGTGAATTGCCAATTGGAGTGCCTCAAAATTTAGTGCCATTTATTACACAAACAGCCATAGGATTGAGAGAACAATTATCGATTTTTGGAAATGATTATCCAACACACGATGGTACTTGTATAAGAGATTATATTCATGTGGTAGATTTGGCAAAAGCACATGTTGTTGCACTGCAACGATTATTACAAGGCAAGAATACGTCTAATTACGAAACTTTTAATGTTGGTACTGGAAAAGGTAGCAGTGTGTTGGATGTTGTCACATCTTTTGAAAGAGTTTCTGGACAAAAGCTCAAATATAAAATAGCTAATAGAAGATTGGGAGATGTAATTGAAGCTTACGCAAATACAGAAAAAGCTAATAATACATTAGGATGGAAAGCACTATCTAGCCTAGATGATGCTTTAGCTTCTGCTTGGAAATGGGAACAAAACATTCGAAAAAATTCCTAAAAACCCTCGAAAAAGTTTTTTTACTTTAAGAATGTGCTTTATCTTTTTTACGTTGTTTTAAACTCGACCATAGTATTAAAATCATTCCAGTAGTAACAGATAAATCGGCAATATTAAAAATCCCTGTTCTTACAAACTCTAGGTCTATAAAAAGAAAATCGGTTACTGATCCATAAACAAATCTATCAAAAACATTAGCAATACCACCTCCAACGACACACGAAAAACCTATTAATGAGAGTTTATCCATGTGCTTTTCTTTGAACATATAGTATAAAACAAACAAAAGTACAGCAGCTGGAATTAGTAATAATACAAACAATTTTAGAGTTGGGTTTAAATCTCCTCCCATTCCTAAAAAAGCACCATCATTTTCAATGTTTCGCAAGGTGAGGTACTCACCAATTATTGGAGAGCTACTATTTTTCTCTACTGTTGCTCTTACCCAGAATTTAGAAATTTGGTCAGCAGCAATATTAGCAATTACCAGTAAAATGATAGATGCGTTACGAGATATATTCATTTAAATTAAGCTTCTAAAGTTGCAGAAGATGTTTGAGCTTCCCTATCAATTTTTTTAACCAAACCTTGCAGGACTTTTCCAGGTCCTACTTCGGTAAATAAAGTTGCGCCATCTGCAATCATTTGTTGTATAGTTTGTGTCCACCTAACAGGTGCTGTTAATTGTGAGATTAAATTTGCTTTTATCTCATTTTCATCTATCACAGCATTAGCAGTCACATTTTGATAAATGGGACAATTAGGCTTGCTAAATAACGTATTTTCGATTGCCGCAGCCAATTCCTCTCTAGCAGGTTCCATTAGAGGTGAGTGAAAAGCACCACCAACTGGCAATACCAAAGCTCGTCTTGCACCTGCTTCTTTTAACGTGTCACAGGCTTTGTTTATGGCATCAATTTCTCCCGAAATAACTAATTGTCCAGGGCAATTATAGTTTGCTGCAACTACAATTCCTTCAGTTGTAGTACATATTTTTTCAACGATATCATCATCCAGACCTAACACAGCAGCCATGGTACTTGGTTGTATTTCACAAGCTTTTTGCATTGCCAAAGCACGTTGAGAAACCAATCTCAAACCATCTTCAAAGGTCAAAGCACCTGCGGCTACTAAAGCCGAAAACTCACCAAGTGAATGTCCAGCTACCATATTTGGTGTAAAACGATCTCCTAGAGTTTTGGCTAGAATTACTGAATGTAAAAATATAGATGGCTGTGTGACCTTTGTTTCTTTTAAATCTTCAGCAGAGCCTTCAAACATGATATCGGTTATTGAAAAACCAAGAATACTGTTAGCTTTTTCAAATAGCTCTTGTGCTAATGGAGCGTTTTCATAAAGATCTAAGCCCATTCCTGAGAATTGAGCACCTTGGCCAGGAAAAATGTATGCGTTCATTTTTTTAATTTAGCTGCAAAAATAGGAATATTTTTTTTAGAAATTAGACCGCTTTGCTGTTAGAATATAGAACGCTTCTGAAAAAACCTTAGCTTTTAAATGAAGTTTGAAATAACGTGAGTTCGATATAAAAGTCATTGACTATAAGCTGATTGAAATAAAAACACCCCTAAAGTCCCCTCAAGGGGACAATGTCATCTTTGGGAATTCCTCCCTTGAGGGAGGAGCAAGGAGGGTGTTTACAATAAATAAACACATATCACACTAACAATCAAGTAATTATATTTTGACTATATGCTTTTTAGTTATATCGAACTCACATTAAATAAATCTTTGTTCTTTTATCTATTGCTTTATTCTATACAAGCAGCTTCGGCACAACGCTCTCCATCCATAGCAGCAGATATTATGCCTCCAGCATAACCTCCGCCTTCACCACAAGGAAATAAATTTAGTATTTCAGGGTGCTGTAATTTTTCATTTCTTGGGATATTCACTGGTGATGAGGTACGTGATTCAACTCCAACAACATTAGCTTCAGACGTGTAATAACCTCTCATTTTTTGTCCAAAAGCTTCAAAGCCTTTGCGTAATCTACTACCAATTAATTTTGGTAATAGTGAATGCAATGGTGCCGATTTTAATCCTGGTTGGTACGATGTTGGGTTAAGGATTGTAGATAAATTCCCTTCAACAAAATCAGTGAGCCTTTGAGCTGGAGCAGTTTGGGTTCTTCCTCCAGAAGTATATGCTAATCGCTCTAAGTTTTTTTGATATTCCAAGCCTTTTAAAGCACCGAATTGCTCGTATTTCGGAATGTCTTTATCAACATTAATTTCAACGACGATACCTGAATTGGAAAATTCGTTATTTCGTTTGGAGGGTGACATGCCATTAACGACAACTTCACCATTAGCTGTTGCTGCAGGTACAATAAATCCTCCAGGACACATGCAAAATGAATACACACCTCTTTCATTCACTTGCTGCACTAAACTGTAAGTAGCAGCAGGAAGTAACTCATCTCTTTTCCCTGAACAATGATATTGTATAGAATCTATTATATGTTGTGGATGCTCAACACGAACTCCCATTGCAAACGATTTTGCCTCCAAAGCAATATTCTTTTTGTTTAATAAATAAAAAATATCTCGTGCAGAATGTCCTGTGGCTAAGATGACTTTTTCGGCGACCAATTCTTTTCCGTTTTGTAATTGAATGGCTTGAATATTGTTGCTTTTTATGATGAAATCTGTCACACGACTTTCAAAATGTATTTCACCACCATAATTTAAAATGGTTTCACGAATATTCTGAACCACTTTAGGTAGTTTATTGGTTCCAATATGAGGATGAGCGTCAATTAAGATTTGCTCTGTAGCTCCATGAAATACTAAGTTTTCAAAAATACGACGAACATCACCACGCTTTAAACTTCGTGTGTATAGTTTTCCGTCTGAGTAAGTTCCAGCGCCTCCTTCTCCAAAGCAATAATTAGAATCTTCATTTACAAAATGGTCTTGATTAATGGCTTTTAAATCGCGTCGTCTATCTTGTACATTTTTTCCGCGTTCTAGCACAATTGGTTTAAAGCCTAACTCGATGCATCGCAAAGCTGCATACATTCCTGCTGGACCAAAACCAATAATATGAATGGGTTTTGCATTAGAAATATCTTTGTAATCAAATTGATATGCTGATGTTTCTGGCAAAGGTTCCTTAATAAAAACAGACACCTTATAGTTAAACATGATTTTAGGCTTTCGTGCATCTATTGATTTGCGAAGAATTTTGATTCCTGAAATATCAGTTCTAGAAATACCTAGAAATTCAGCAGATTTCTTAAGTAGAATATCTTGAATTCTTTCTTCTTTTAAAGAAATGCGAAGCTGAATATTTTTAACCATGGTGCAAAATTAGTTATATTTAGATTGTTAAAATGATAATAAGTAATAAAGATGGAGTTTACCTTAACAACAACAATAAAAGCAACCGCAAAACAAATTTATAAATCTTGGTTGAGTACTCAGGGACATACTAAAATGACTGGAGGTGTTGCTTTTGTGTCTGATAAAATTGGAGATTCTTTTACAGTTTGGGATGGTTATATTACAGGCGCAAATGTTGCCCTTGAGCCTTATAATAGAATAGTACAATCTTGGAGAAGCAGTAATTTTGAAGATCATGAAGATGATTCACAAATTGAGGTAATACTTAATGAAGGAGATAGTGAAACGAAACTTACTTTAATACACACAAATGTTCCAGAATCTGGCGAACATTATAAAAAAGGCTGGAGTGAACATTATTTTGAACCTATGAAACACTATTTTGAGTTACTAAATAAAGCTTAGACTCATTTCTTGTACGTAATAAACGAAAAGGCATAAGCATGATCCTCATCTTTATCGTGAAATGTGTTGCTGGTTTCTTTCCAAATTGAAGTATCAATTTTAGGAAAAAAAGTATCCGCTTCAAAGCTATGGTGTACTCTTGTTAATTCAATTTTATTGGCAAACAACAAGGCCTGTTTATAAATTTCACCACCACCTATTATAAAGGGTTGATCATCATTTCTTGCAGCATCAATAGCATTTGCTAAAGAGTTTACAAGTATAACACCCTCAGGCACCTTGTAATTTTCTTGTCTTGTAATGACAATATGTATTCTATTTGGCAGTGGTTTTGGGAAACTTTCAAAAGTTTTTCGACCCATAATAATATGATGATTATTAGTAAGCGCTTTAAAACGTTTAAGGTCATCACTTAAATGCCAAATAAGTTGATTATCCTTTCCTATAGCATCATTTTCGCCTGCAGCAACAATAATAGTAAGTTCTTGTACCTCCTTACGTTTTGTTATTGTAGTATTTTGTTTTGATGTTACTTCATTATAAACTTCACTTTGAGCCATGAGCTTTTCTTCTTTTTCAAACCCTTTTTTTAGTTGATCTATACGCTTTTGTTGTTTTGCAACGAGCTTATTTAATTGCGCTTTTTCCCAATCTTTCCCCATAAATTTATTGGTGACAAACACATTAAAAAGATGGTATAAAAACAAGAATAGCCATATTAGAATGGCATAAAGAAACCATTCCTTCCCAAAAAACTTAAGATCTTTGCCAATTCCTAAAACGGTATTCGCAATTATTAAAAAAATAGATCCTATTAAAAAAATGACAAAATGAACATACAGACGCTTTTTTTGCTTAATGCGTTTCTGTGCATTTTGAATTAACTCAAGTTGTTCACTATCTATGGAAGGATTATTTTTCTTTTTCCCGAACATGTGTTTTGTTGCAATTGTTTTTTACAAATTTAACTAAAATTGATTAGAAACAAGAAAGGGTTTTGGCATACACCAAAACCCATTAAAGTTAATTCTATAAAGTATTATTTTTTAATAAATCGTTTAACACCTTTCTTGCCATTTGAAGAAATTTGTATAAAATACATACCTGTATCTAAATTATTAACGTTTACTTGATTATTCTCTAATGAACCTCTCATAACATTTTGACCTAGAATATTATTAATAACAAAAGACGCATTATTGCTTAATTCAGCAGGCATATTTAAGTTTAATCTGTCCTCAACAGGGTTTGGATAGACTTTAATGCTTTTGCTAATTTCGTTGTCCTCTAAGCCTAATACTTGTGTAATTGTAGCTTCAAACATACCATTACCATGCGTTCCAATTAATAATTTGTTGTCGGCAGGTCTATAGGCTAACGAACTCACTAAAGCATAGCCAATTAAGTTTGGAGCTTCTCTAGTCCAAGCATTTGGTTGTGTAGGATCTGCAGTACTATATAAACCTCTAGCTGTACCTACCAAATACATGGTTTCTCCAGAAACTTCGGTTATAGCAGCTGATCTAATAGAATGTGCTGATAAATTTTGCTCTACAACTGTCCAAGTTGGATTAGCATCAGTAGCATCAGTTGTAAGATAAATGTTTGTGATACCATAATTAGAATACGTCAATAATACAATATCTCTATTTGAAGGATGGATAGCTAACCCAGTAACCACTCCAGATGCACCACTTGGAGTGATATTTACAGCAGAAGACGCTGAAGCTGCATTTTGAGGATCGTCGAGTCTAAAAACACTACCAGAATCTCCACCAATTAATAAGTAACTAGTTGCGGCATTATAAGTTCCCCATGTTGTTGAGAATCTAGTAATCCATTCTTGAGAGTTAAGAGTTCCAAATCCACTGGCAAAACCCATATCTGTCCAGGTTCCAGCTGTTACATTTGTAGCATCTATGGTTCTCCATAATTTACCCTTGCCAGCATAATACAAATTTTTATTATTATCTGGATCGAGATGAAAATAAGTTACAAACTGACTACTTGACCCTGTAGGTTCAATATTTGTCCAGCCACTACACCATCTATAAAACGTTCCACCTTGTGCGCCGCAAAAGAGAGGGATACAAGCATTATCCCTAGAAATACCAACAGCAACACCATCTCCACTAAAAAATCTTGTTTGAGTAGTTAAATCTGGAGCGCCATAATCTGTTCCACCATAATTAGTCCCATTATCCTGCAACCCTCCTGTTACAATATCCGATCCGCTTAATGGATCAATGGCTACATGGTAAAACTGTTGTGTCTGGTAGTTATTATTTAAGCTTGTCCAATCTACTGTTCCAGCAGTAACATCATCTGTTTTATGAATACCTCCATCGGTTCCTGAAAATAATATATTATTATTAAAAGGGTTAAAAACAAGGGCATGAATATCTGGATGATGTTCAACGCCCCCAGCGGTATTATATAAAGAATATCCTGTAGTATCTAAATAACCACCAATTCTAGTAAACATTGCTCCTGGCGTAGCATCTGTAATGTCAGCCATTTTATAAGCATTTGTACCTCCAATAACAACAAAATTTTCATCATTTGGTTTTACACTAACCACCAAATCGTAACCTCCTTGTACATTAAGAGGATCGTTACCATTACTACATCCCGGTTCATTGGGAAGTTTACTTGAATAGTCTGTCCAGGTTGTGGTAGATTGATCCCACAAAAACAAATCTGCTTCTGGAGCTTCTAAACCACCACAGCTAGAAGATACTCCATTTACATAAAGCACATACAGTTTATCTTCATTTGATGGTGCTAAACCTAAAACAACTCTACCTACTATTCTATTATGAATTGTTGTATTAGATATTCTAGACCAAGTACCCGTAGCTTTATTACCTGTAGATGACGTCCAGATACCTTCAATAGTTGAATCTTGATTTCCAGAAAAAGAAGCGTATGTACGCCCTCCTGAAGTTATAACAACATCAGTAGCATAATTTGTTGACCATCCTGCAGCAGGATCTGTTACTTCGGTAACCCAAGTTACTCCATTAAATCTACTAACTCTACCTGCTATAGCTGCATATAGCTCACCTGTTATTGGATGTACAGCTAAATTAAAAACTATATCAAATCTGGAGTTAAATGATTCTTGGGTTGAAGCTGTACTTGGCATTTGCGTCCAGGTCATTCCACCATTTGTTGATTTCCATATGCCTTGGCCTAGATAAAATGCTCCTAAACTAGCTGAATTCCCATACCCTTCACCAGTGCTATAATACCAAACACTTGTGTTTGTTGGGTCTTGCGCTATGGCTGTGACATTATGTATTTCGTCATTTGCTGATACTTTTGTCCAACTAGCACCTCCATTTGTGGTTCTAAAAACACCACCACTTACGCCACCAGCAATAATAGTGTTTCCTGTTACATCACTTACATCTACTACTAAAGCTCTTGTTCTTCCTCCTAAATTAGTTGGACCTCTATTTATAAAAGTGGCATCAGGTGCTCTTAAATTATCGCTACCTTCAATTCGTGTTTTTGCTTTTTTTGCATTGCTAAACTCCCTAACTTTTTCGGCTTGAGGGATTTCACCTGTAGCAGGGTTTGCTTGTAATTCAAATTCATAACGTGCTCTTTCTTCAGTATATAAAGCTCTTTGCTCTGGGGTTTTTTTAGCTTGCTTAGGAAAGGTGATAGCTTTATTATCCGTCTTGTCATCGTTTATATCTTGATGCTCTTTTTGAGTTGTAAATTTAAAGGCAACAAACGCTAAAATTAAAAATACACCAATAGGTAATAATTTTTTCATAGATAAGTGTTTTAGTGTGATATCCTAAATAGGATTGTAAACCACTAAAATAAAGTTTTATCGGTCAAAGACAAAATATATTTCGATGAGTGGTAAATTATTTTTAAAAAAAGGGAATGTTAAAAAACAACTACACCGCTACAACACCTTTAATATGTGGATGTGGATTGTAATCTACAAGTGTAAAATCATCAAAAGTAAAGTCGAAAATATTAGTTATTTCAGGGTTTAAAACCATTTTTGGTAATGGTCTGGTGTCTCTAGATAATTGTAATTCTAACTGTTCGTAGTGATTTGAATAAATATGAGCATCACCAAATGTATGTATAAACTCTCCATACTCATAACCACAAACTTGCGCCATCATCATGGTAAATAAGGCATAGGAAGCGATATTAAATGGCACGCCTAGGAAAATATCGGCACTTCGTTGGTATAATTGACAAGATAATTTACCATCTGCTACATAAAATTGAAAAAATGCATGGCAAGGTGGTAATGCGGCTTTTCCATTTGCTACATTGTCGCTAAAAGACACCGATGCGTCTGGTAAAACAGATGGATTCCAAGCAGATACTAACATGCGTCTGCTATCAGGATTGTGTTTTAAAGTATTAATAACTTCTTTTATTTGGTCAATTTCATCACTATTCCAGTTACGCCATTGGTGTCCATAAACTGGGCCTAAATCACCACTGTCATCAGCCCACTCATTCCAAATCCTTACGCCATTTTCTGTAAGGTAATTAATATTGGTATCACCTTTTAGAAACCAAAGTAATTCATATACAATAGATTTTAAGTGTAATTTTTTTGTAGTAACCATAGGAAACCCTTCACTTAAATCAAAGCGCATTTGATAGCCAAATACACTTTTGGTTCCAGTTCCTGTTCTGTCTGCTTTCTCGTTTCCGTTTTCTAAAACGTGTTTTACAAGGTCGTGATATTGTTTCATAAATATTTCCTACGAAAGTGGGAATCTCTTTAAATTAAACTTGATTTTTAATGGCAGTATTGAATTTCTTGATATAGATGCTTCGACTGCGCTCAGCATGACAAAATTTGTCAGGGTTTAAAAATAAAAAAATAGCATCAAGTAGAATTGAAAGGCTATTGAAATTATATAAAAAGTTATTAACTATATATGAGTTTTTGCTTTCTCAGAAATTTATTACCCAATTATCATTCCTGCAATCGTAGCAGATAACAATGAGGCAATTGTGCCGCCAATCAAAGCTTTTAACCCAAACTCCGATAGGGTTTTACGCTGTCCTGGAGCCAAAGAGCCAATACCTCCAATTTGGATACCAATAGAGGCAAAATTTGCAAATCCGCAAAGCATATAAGTCGCCATAATAATGGATTTTTCGTAATTAAGGTGGATAACATTTGCCACATTCTTTAAATCGGCAAGTTGTATATAACCTACAAATTCACTAGCTACTAATTTAATACCCAGTAATTGTCCCATAAGAGCCATATCTTCTTTGGCAATACCAATAAGCCACATTAAAGGAGCAAATGCATAACCTAATAAAAACTCTAGTGAAAGTTCAGGATAGGTGGTTTTGCTAGCGATCCAGGTGTTAATTGTCGTGACATCTCCAACCCAACCTAAAATGCCATTTATCATAGCAATAAAGGCCAGAAAAACCAACAACATGGCACCAACGTTTACCGCAAGTTTTAAACCCTCTGTCGTTCCGTTTGCAATGGCATCTAATATGTTGGAACCAATATTTTCTTGGGTGACTTTTATTTCGGAATTTATGGTTTCTGTTTGCGGATAAAGAATTTTAGAAATAACAATAGCACCTGGTGCTGCCATTACCGAAGCGGCTAATAAATGCTTGGCGTAAAAAATTTCCATAACAGGATCTCCTGCTCCAAGAAACTTTATATAAGCTGCTAAAACACCACCTGCAACTGTGGCCATACCACCTATCATTACTAATAGAATTTCTGAACGATTCATTTTTTCTAAATAGGCTTTAATCATTAAAGGGGACTCGGTTTGCCCTAAAAAGATATTTCCTGCAACACTTAAACTTTCAGCGCCTGAAATTTGAAGCAATTTGGTGAGCATCCAAGCAAGTCCTTTGACAATTTTTTGTATAATACCAAGATAGAATAGCACCGAAGTTAAGGCCGAAAAAAATATGATTGTAGGTAATATGGTAATTGCAAAATTAACAAGAGAACTATCAAGTTGGTTTGAAATAAAAGAATTAAACAAGAACTCTGTTCCTGCCATTGTAAAATTTAGTATGCTTACAAAAATACCGCCTACCCATTCAAATATCGCTTGTATAAATGGTACTTTTAATACACCTATTGCTAATAATAATTGCGCTGCTAATCCAAATCCAACAGTTCTCCAATTAATGGCTTTTCTGTTTTTACTGAGTAAAATGGAAATGAAAAGCAAGACCAACATTCCTAAAACGCCACGCATTAAGCTGTTTGCAGAAAACCCTTGACTAGGAACTATATTAGTTGATATGTCTTGCGCAAAAGTTGGGGATACAATAAAAAAAATAGCTATAACAGCTAAAAGATATTTTTTCATATAGGAAAATTTAAAAGCAATGGGAACTCATGTTGGTTTTGCCATTTATAAAAATGAAAAAGGCAAGATAAGGATTTATTTTGTTATGGTACTGTGTTAAAGAGATATCTATCGTTTTGAGATTTCGTCCCTTATTCTAGCAGCAGTTTCATAATCTTCATTAGCTACAGCTTGATCTAACATTTTTTGAAGCTCTTTCAATGTTTTTCCCTTAAAGTTGTCTTTTCCGGCTGAAGTTTCAATTTCTTCTGCAAGGACTTCATCGACCAAAATATTATCGGCTTTATGGTCTTCTTCTTTGTTTACTTTTAAATAAATACCGGCTTTATCAAGGATGTTCTTGTAAGTAAATATTGGTGCTTGAAAGCGTAAAGCCAATGCAATAGCATCGCTAGTACGAGCATCGATTATTTCTTCAATTTTGTCGCGTTCACAAATTAGGCTAGAATAAAAAACACCGTCCACTAATTTATGAATGATAACTTGCTTAATAACAATGTCAAACCTGTCGGAGAAATTTTTAAATAAATCGTGGGTTAAAGGCCTTGGAGGTTTTATTTCTTTTTCTAAAGCAATGGCAATAGACTGTGCTTCAAATGCACCAATAACAATTGGAAGTTTTCGATCTCCATCAACTTCACTCAATATGAGTGCGTAAGCTCCATTTTGAGTTTGGCTATAAGAGATTCCTTTTATGTTAAGTCGTACTAAACTCATAATTTTATAAGACAAAGAACTGTTTAAATTTAGACTTTACCAACTACCAAAGGTAGAATTAAGATGAACTAACTCCAAACTTCGCTAAAAGTTGGAAATTTGAAAAGTCAAGGTCAATTTAAAGGGGAATTAAACAGTTCTTGGATATTTAAAGTTAAAAAAATTATGCGTTTTGTGCTTTAAATTCTTTTAATTTTTTAATTAATTGCGGAACAACTTCAAAAGCATCGCCAACAACACCATAATCTGCAGCCTTAAAGAAAGGTGCTTCAGGATCGGTATTGATAACCACTTTTACTTTTGAGGCATTAACGCCTGCAAGATGTTGGATGGCTCCAGAAATGCCTATGGCAATGTATAAGTTTGAAGCCACTGGTTTTCCTGTTTGACCAACATGTTCGCTATGTGGTCGCCAACCTAAGTCCGATACTGGTTTTGAGCAAGCTGTTGCAGCACCAAGTACGTCGGCCAATTCTTCAATCATTCCCCAATTTTCAGGACCTTTTAAGCCACGTCCACCAGACACTACTATATCGGCATCTGCAATAGATACTTTATCTGAAGCTTTGTCTATCGATTGTACTTTGGTGTTAGAGGTTTTTAAATTTGGTAAAAAATCTTCAACTTCTGTACTTCCTAAATTTTCTACTAATCCATAAGAATTACTGGAAACTCCAACAACTTTTACATCAGTATTGATTTCAGTTATATTAAACGCTTTATTGGTAAAGGCTGTACGTTTAACGGTAAAAGGCGATATGCTAGTTGGTACTTCAACTACATTTGATGCGTATCCTGCATGTAACCCAACTGCTAATAATGGTGCTAAATATTTTGAGTTTGCACTTGAGCTTACAATTACCACTTTTGCTTCTACTTTTTCAGCAGCTTGTTTTAAAGCATCGGCATATACTTTAGCATTGAATTCGCTTGTATTTGTGATGTTTAATATTTTATCTACACCATAATTGCTTAACTCGGAAGCATCATTAGCATTAAAAGTAACTGCAGTGACTGTTGTTCCCATTTGTGAAGCAACGGCTTTTGCATAAGAAGCAACTTCTAAAGCAGCTTTTTTAAATGTTCCTTGATTTGATTCTGTATATACTAAAACTGACATAATATTTTTTCAAAATATAAATTCCAAAATATAAATTCCAAATAGCAAACTTTTGGAATTTGGTGCTTGAAATTTGATTATTAAATTACTTTCGCTTCATTGTGAAGCAGGCTTACTAATTCGTCTAGATTATTAGGCGATACTAATTTTACAGCACCTTTGGGAGCTGGTTTTTCAAATTTTACAGCAGCAGTTTCTGCACTAGCCTCTGTAGGTTCTACAACATTTAATGGTTTTTTTCGAGCCATCATAATCCCTCTCATATTTGGAATACGTAAATCGCTTTCTTCAACCAATCCTTTTTGTCCACCTATAATTAATGGTAAACTTGTTGAAACGGTTTCTTTTCCTCCATCAATTTCTCTTGTAGCTGTGACATTAGAGTCATCAACTTCCAAGCCAATGCAATTATTTACAAAATTGGCATCAGTTAAAGCGGCTAACATACCTGGAACCATGCCTCCATTGTAATCAATGGACTCACGTCCAGCAATCACTAAATCATAAGTGCCATCTTGTACTACTTTCGCTAATTGTTTTGCCACTGCAAATCCATCTGTAGCAGCAGTATTAACCCTAATGGCACTATCTGCCCCAATGGCTAAGGCTTTACGTAATGTTGGCTCTGTTTCTGGACCTCCAACATTAACAACATCAACAGTTGCACCTTGTTTTTCTTTAAACCACATGGCTCTTGTTAACCCAAATTCATCATTAGGATTTATTACAAATTGAACGCCATTCGTGTCAAATTTTGTATCACCTTCAGTGAAGTTGATTTTTGAAGTTGTGTCTGGCACATGGCTAATACATACCAATATTTTCATCTTGCTTATTTGATTTTTTAAGTGTAAAATTTTGAGGATACGAAGGTAATCAAATTTATAATAATTTCCTATGCGTGCATAATAAATTTTTAAAGTGAAGAATCTCCTATAATTTTCTAATTATTATTACTTTTGCTGTTCGATTAAAACTTGGTAAATGAAAACAATTCAGTTTAGAGAAGCCGTTTGTGAAGCGATGAGCGAAGAGATGCGTAGAGACGAAAGTATCTACCTAATGGGAGAAGAAGTGGCAGAATATAATGGTGCTTACAAAGCGTCAAAAGGCATGTTGGATGAATTTGGGCCAAAACGTGTTATTGATACACCAATTGCAGAATTAGGTTTTGCAGGTATTGCAGTAGGCTCTACAATGACAGGTAATAGGCCAATTGTTGAGTTTATGACCTTTAATTTTGCTTTGGTTGGGATTGATCAAATTATAAATAACGCAGCAAAAATTAGACAAATGTCTGGAGGACAGTTTAAATGTCCAATCGTATTTAGAGGCCCTACAGCTTCTGCTGGACAATTAGCGGCAACACACTCTCAAGCTTTTGAAAGTTGGTACGCCAACTGTCCTGGATTAAAGGTAGTAGTACCTTCAAATCCTTATGATACTAAGGGATTGTTAAAAGCGGCTATTAGAGATGACGATCCTGTTATTTTTATGGAAAGTGAACAAATGTATGGAGACAAAGGTGAAGTACCAGAAGGCGAATACGTATTGCCTATTGGCGTTGCAGATGTAAAAAGAGAGGGAACAGATGTTACTATAGTCTCGTTTGGAAAGATTATAAAAGAAGCATTTAAAGCAGCTGATGAACTTGAAAAAGAAAATATTTCTTGTGAAATAATAGATTTACGTACAGTACGTCCCTTGGACATCAATACAATTTTGAAATCGGTTAAAAAAACCAATCGATTGGTTATTCTTGAAGAAGCATGGCCTTTTGGTAATGTATCGACTGAAATTACCTATCAAGTACAAGAAAAAGCATTTGATTATCTAGATGCTCCAGTACAAAAAATAAATACTGCTGATACACCAGCACCTTACTCGCCTGTGCTACTTGCCGAATGGTTGCCAAACAGCAACGATGTGGTAAAAGCAGTTAAAAAGGTACTTTACAAATAAAATAAACCATTATTTTTACGTTATATAGACTTCATCTACCATCGGCAGAAAAGTTAGCACGATTGTTGATGAAGTTTTTTCATAATATGAGATACAGATTAGTAGTACTTCTTTTTTTATTCGGAATAGGTTCCACATTTGCACAAACAAAAGTTAGTGGTCACGTGTTTGATGAAAACAACGAACCTGTCTCTTTTGCAAATGTCATTTTTAAAAACTCTTCTGAAGGAACAATTACCAACGAAAATGGGCGATTTTATTTAGAGTCCGATCAAACTTGGGAAACCATTATTATTTCCTTTATTGGTTACGAAACTTTAGAGTTGAAACTTGCCAATAAAGTAAGTTTCGATTTAAAAATCACTTTAAAAGAAGAAACAGCACAACTGGATGCCGTTGTTTTAATTTCGGGTAAGCAGCCAAAAAAAAACAATCCAGCTATAGATATTTTACGAAAAGTATGGGAGCATAAACGTAAAAACGGACTCAAACAGTTTAAACAATACGAATACGATAAGTACGAAAAAGTAGAGTTTGACATTAATACCATAGACAGCGCACTTATAAAAAGTAAACTGTTTAGAGGGATGGAGTTTGTGTTCGATCAAGTCGATACGTCTAGTGTTACAGGAAAAACCTATTTGCCAATGTTTATTAACGAAGCAGTTTCTAAAGTGTATGGCAACAATACCATAAATAAGGAAAAAGAGGTATTGCAAGGAAACAAAAACTCAGGATTTAGCGACAACCAAGTAATAATTGATTTTGTAGATGACTTGTATTCCGATTTTAATGTGTACGATAATTATTTGAAATTTTTTGACAAGAGTTTTGTAAGTCCACTATCTAGAACAGGAATACAAACCTATAATTATGTATTATCCGATAGTGCTTTTATAGACAACAAGTGGTGTTACAATATTATTTATTATCCAAGACGCAAAAACGAACTCACCTTTAAAGGCGATTTTTGGGTAAACGATTCGACCTATGCTATCAAGGAAATTAATTTGCAAGCCACGAAAAGTGCCAACATTAATTGGGTTAAAGAAATATATATCGAGCAAGAGTTTGAGGTTCTAAACGACTCGTTATTTTTGGTAAAACGCGATTATATGCTCTCTGATTTTGCGTTTAATAAAAAAGAACAATCGCGAGGTATTTATGGGAAGCGCACCACTTTATTCAACAATTACCAATTTAATATACCAAAGGATAAAAAGTTCTATGACGAAGAAGTGTATTACTATGATAAGGACGTTTATGACCGTGGAGATGAATTTTGGAATACCAACCGTTTAGAGGCACTTAGCAAAGATGAAAAAGGTGTGTATAAAATGCTGGATACCTTAAAAACAGTGAAAAAATTTAAACGCTTGTATAATCTAGGAAGCATTCTATCCTCTGGTTATATAGAGTTTAATAGTTTGCCTTTAGATTATGGGCCCATTTTTTCAACCTTTGGATTTAATGAAGTAGAAGGCATACGTTTACGTACAGGAGTACGAACCTATTTTGGGCGCAATGATATTTGGAGATTGGAAGGGTTTTTGGCTTATGGAATAAGGGACGATAAATTTAAATATGGTATTTCAGGAAAATGGTTACTCGATAAAAAGAACCGATTGATAATTTCAGGTGGAAACCGTCGCGATGTAGAACAAATAGGTGCAAGTTTAACTACCTCAACCGATGTGTTAGGCCGAAGCTTGGCCTCATCTTCTGTTGGTACAGGTGCCAATGACAAACTTACCTCGATAAATTTAACAAGTGCAGCCATAGAAATGGAACCTTGGCGAAATTTGGTGATGAGACTTGGAGGCAACTACCGAACGCTAGAATCTGCCTCGTCAACCTTTAGTTTAGATTATAATACACCTACTGGAATTGCTTCAAGGATTAAACAATTTGAATCTACGTTTTCATTGTCTTATTTTCCAGATAGAAAAATGACGGGTTTTGGTGTAGAGCGTTATGAAGCAAATGACGATTTTGCACGTATTTTTGCGCAAATAAGCTTGGGAAACAAAAGCATGTTCAATAGTGATTTTGATTATACTAAGGTACAATTTTCATATTTGCAACCTTGGCAAATAGGTGGTTTTGGAAGGTTATACACGACCATTGAAGTTGGTAAAACCTTTGGCGATGTTCCCCTTGGTTTACTTAGTGTAGTTCCTGGTAGCCAATCGTATTTTTCTATTTATAATACTTTTTCGCAATTGGATTATTATGAGTTTGTAACAGACACCTATGCATCGTTACATTTAGAACATAATTTTAATGGTCGTTTATTTTCTAGAATACCTTTGTTGCGCAAGTTAAATTTGCGTGAAATTATTAGTGTTCGTGGTGTTTGGGGAGAATTATCTGATGGGAATATTGCTTTAAACAGCCCAACCAATATACCATTGGTTGCTCCAAACGATGAGATTTATTGGGAATACAGCTTGGGTGTTGGTAATATTTTTAAAATATTCCGTTTAGACTTTAACTTTAGAGGGAATTACCTCGATAATCCTGGTGCCAGAAATTTTGGTGTTACAGGCACTTTTGGGTTTCATTTTTAGGATAGTGTCAAATCAATTAATTTCTAATTCAGTTTCTATCTGTTTTATCAATTCTAAAACATCATTTTTAACACTATTATGAGTTGCTCCAAGAATTGTAGCCCAAGTTTCTATGTCTTTTATTATGCCATGCAGCTCAAAATCTTTTTTAAGCAAGTCGTAATTTTTGATGTTCCTAAAAAACCCAAACTCCAATAAGGTTTTAACACTCCCTTTTGTTATGAGTTCATTAGGCATCTTATCCTTAGGTAACGTTCTAGTTCCATAATAGGGAGAAACTTTATTTTCTAAGGAATTATTATAATCAATCCGCTCTTTTTCATAGGTTTTTAAATATTGATATCTATCCTCGTATAAATCGGTAATGCTCTTTCTAATGGAATCATTTTGAATAATATCCAATCCTTTAGATTGTAATAAATTATAGCCATTAGATTTATTACTAAAATGAGGATAGGTTTTTAAGTAGAAAAAGAAATAACCTATAGAATCATTATAGTCACTGTTGCTTTCTAGTATTTTTAAGATGGATTTGCTTGAAATAGCCTTATTTTGAAGGTTTGCTATATTGCTTTCAAAATCCTTTAAATCGAATTCAAGATTATCTCTAATCTCGTTAAGGATTATTTTTTCGCTTGTTCTTTCTTTATTAAGTTCATTCCAATTGTTTATTTGTAATGCAATAAGTATTCCTATGACCACCAAAACAATTTCACCAATGGCATATTTTAAATACTTGCCTGTTTTGTTTTTCTCCATTAGATTGAAGCGTATTTTTCTAAAAAACTGTATCATTTATTCTGGTATTCCTTAACCTCCTGTTATTTTTTAATTTCTTCATCAATTAATAGTATCAATTCGTTAATGAAAAGCAGTAAATTTTTATGTTTTCCAGCAATAAAACTGTTATTCATAAAAGCGAGCCTTAATCCATTTTTAAAAGTGTCGTTATGGTGTTGCCACTGTACATCTTTAATCATTTTTTTGTGCATGCTTTCTGGAATATCTTTAATCGTTAATCTATTAGGAATTCCATAAGTGGGTTTGTTCATATCAAAAAAGCCAATTGCAGATATGTTTTTAACATGAACATCATACAGGTACTCTTCATATTCTCTTCTCATGTGGTGCTCGGAGGAAGATATATCAGCATAAATTTTATCTAGCTCTAACATGCCATTTTTAATGGCATCATTTTTTATTAAACTAAGATTACCAGAACTTAAAAGCTCTTTAAATGTATTGTTATTAGGCACAAAGGGTTTCCACATAAATACTGTCTCATATTTATTTGTATAGTCTTGCACATCTTCCATGGTACTTGGTTCTACACTATTTAGCAAAGAGGAGCAGTTTTCAGCTTTTTGAAAATGGTATGTAGCGAAGTGTTCGCTATTTTTAACTTCATTGAGCAAATCAATTTTAAGGTTTTTAAGGTAGTTAATTTCTTTCGCTCGTTCCTTTCTTGCTTCATTCCAGTTATTAATGGACAAGGCAATTAAAATCCCTATGACTACCAAAACAATTTCACCAATGGCGTATTTAAAGTATTTCCCAGTTTTACCTTCTGAAAGTAAATTTTGTCTAATTCTTCTAAAAAATTTTATCATATGCATTTCCCGAGAAAGCGGGAATCTTATTGGTTGGTTATAATGAAGTACATTATTAGAAATCTTCAGTTTTAATTGATTGTTTTAGACCTTACTGAAGCAAAGTTCAGCACAAGTAAACGAATTTCGACTTTTTTTCTAAAAAAGTCAAATTACTAAAGAGGCAAACTGTATAACAAACTATTTTTTTTATTGCTTGATAATATATCCAAAAAGATTCATTATTAGGATGTTAATTTTACTAAAACCTACATTTTAAAGTCATTTTTTTTGATTATAAAACGCTTAGGTTTATCAAACTCAATTAGCATAATCTATTGTTTTTCTCCAGGACGATACCTCGACTCTGCTCTTTTTTCAACATCTTCTTTATAGTAAGCCACGTCCTTAAACTCACCATCTGCATAGCGTTGGGCTTGGTCGTCAAAATGAGGTGAGTTTGTATCGCTACTTTGTCCGCCAGCTAACATAGATTTGGCTTTTACTTTATCTCCAAATTCAACAACTGCAACGAAACTGTTTCCTGAGGTTCCGTATTGGCGTTTAGTGTTTTCTCCAAAACGTGTTCCATACGATGCTAAAGCTCCCCAAGAACCCGATGCCATACCAACGGCAATACTAGGTTTGGAGTCGTCAAACTCTTGGAAAATGTCACCATTAATTCTTTGGTAACGGTTAAATTCGCCCCAAGGTGTTTCCCAAGAGCCAAAAGCTTCAGTTAAGTTATCTAAAGCTGTTTGAAAGACTTCTAAACGCTCTTCTGGTGTTGCCGTTTTACTCATATAATCAAACCTTCCTAGTCTAGAAATTCGTTTATTTCCATTCATTGTAGGTATGTTGCCAGAGGCGTAATAGGCATATAAATAAAATTGTGCTAAAGTCATTTCAACAGAAGTTTTGGACACTCTAAAATCCCAGTTCTTTAATAAAGCAATGGCTTCTTTGGCTTCGGGTGTTTTTATAGGAGCTTTATTTGCTGCATCCAACAATCCAGTAATTAATAAATCGGCTCCTGGCAAATAGGTGTCGTACGCCAAATCGATTAACGAATCTAAAGTTAACTTGTCTGCTTTTTGTAATAAAGGAATGGCATGCATGCCTCTAAAATTTTCCGGATATGAACTCATGTATTCTGGGTAATCTTCCTTTTTTGGGCTGTATTCAGCAGCACTAGTAAAAGGTGTTGAATTGCAGTTTTGAATCCAACCGTTTGGTGGATTTAGTACCAAAATATTATCCTTTAAAGGGTGGAGTCCATTCCAATCGTTTTCTGGATTACTGCCATCTACAGGTTTTGTATAATCGAATTTTTCATTACGTTTTGGTATGAAATTGCCATGATAATAGGCTATCGTTCCATCAGCATCAGCATACACTGTGTTGTTTGATGAGTTGGTACGAATATTCATCATGTCATAAAACTCATTATGGTTCGATTTTTTGGTTCTTGTAAACGATTGCTCTAAAGCTTTTATTGGGCTCCACATTAAAGCAGTTGACACCCATTTATTACCATTGGAATGAGTTATTGGACCATGATGCGTACGATACATCATAAAGGCTTTGTCTTTTAAACCATCAGTCGATTTGTAGTTTAAAGTGACTTCCATAGAGTCTAAAGGACGTAATTCTTCACCATATTTATATGATGTTTTTCCGCGTTCTTTTACAATGGTTTCTTCAAATTCATCAATAATGTCTGTTCCAGTTGAAGTGTGCATCCAACCAGTTTTTTCATTAAAACCTTGATACACAAAAAACTGTCCCCAAGTTACAGCGCCATAAGCATTTAACCCTTCTTCACTAACCACATGCACTTCACCGCGAAAATAAAAAGAGGTATGTGGATTGATGAGTAACATCGCATCGCCAGATTTAGTTTTGCTGCCAGAAATAGCAAACCCATTGGATCCTCGTGGTTCATCATCTTTCAGCCTGATTAATCCATCGTTAACAGCTACTGTGTTATCTGTGACACCAGTATAAAAGTCTTTTATTTTTTTTGTAGAAACCCTCTCAATATCACCACCAATAGAGCCTTCGCTAAAATACATTGGCATCCAAGGTTCAAAATGAGTTAGTAATTTAGGTGTTACCTCAGGGTGAGTTTTAAGAAAGTAGTTTACACCATCAGCAAAAGCCACACATAACTCTTGAAGCCATTTTGGGCTGTTGTTATAGTTTTTAATGGCTTCGTCTTTGGTCATGTACAATTTGGCTCTTAAATCACTGTAAAGTGAAGCTTCGCCTTCAATTTCGGCCAATCTTCCAATAGCCCAAATATAATTGCGTTCTACACGATTAAAATCGTCTTCACATTGGGCATATAATAATCCAAAAACAGCATCAGCATCAGTTTTTCCATAGATGTGAGGTACACCAAAATCGTCCCTGATTATTTCTGTGTTTTCAGCATGTTGTTGCCAACGTTGTTCTTCAGCAGTTAAGGTTTGCTCCTTTTTACAGCCTACTAAAATAAAAAAAATAAAAATGGTTAATACACGATTCATAATGGTTGGTTTTGTACTATTTAATGATTAAAAGCGTTTTTATTAAGTTAAATTTTGGAGGTGTACCAAGGTAGTTTTTTTTTATTATAAAATCAACGTATAATTTGTTGCTATAAGCTAAAATGATACCTACCTTTGCGCTCCCAAAAAATAGGTAATATGAGTAAGAAAAAACAAGTGACTTTTGATGTGTTGATCGAAATTCCCAAAGGGAGTAGAAATAAATATGAATATGATTTTGTGTTGAACAAGATTCGTTTCGACAGAATGTTGTTCTCGTCTATGATGTATCCTGGAGATTACGGATTTATTCCAGAAACTTTAGCATTAGATGGCGACCCTTTGGATGTATTGGTTTTAGGAACCGAACCAACATTTCCAATGTGCGTGATGGAAGTAAAGCCAATTGGTGTGTTCCATATGGCTGATGAAAAAGGCCCAGACGAAAAATTGATTTGTGTGCCAATGAATGATCCTATTTGGCATAATCATAATGATATAGCAGATATTAGTTCGCACAGATTAAAGGAAATTGAGCACTTCTTTCAAGTTTATAAGGATCTAGAAAAGAAGAAAGTAGATGTAGGCGGTTGGGGAAATGTAAATGAAGCTATTAGCATCTACAACAAATGTTTGAAACGATATGATGAAAGCGAACATAAAAAGAACCGTACTTTTACAATATAAATAATGCTTCGATAAAAGCAATTAAGCCATTCTTTTTAAATTAAAGGGTGGCTTTTTTTATCTGTCATATTTTACTATTTTTGGCGCAGTCTAAAAATAAACAACTAACATATGGAATTATTAGTAAAATTATTACCTCTCTTTGGAGTTTTTGCCTTGATTTTTGTTTTAATAAAAAGTGGTTGGGTTTCAAAACAAGACGTTGGTGATGGAAAGATGGCACGTATTGCCAAAAATATTGCCGATGGTGCAATGGCATTTTTAAAAGCTGAATACAAAGTTCTAGCGATTTTTGTGGCAGCAGTAGCAATCTTATTATATTTTAAAGGAGCCTCAGAAGCAGGATCAAGCGGAATGGTAGCAATATCATTTATTGTAGGAGCTATTTGTTCTGCACTGGCTGGATTTATTGGAATGAAGGTGGCTACTAAAGCTAATGTAAGAACTACACAAGCTGCACGTACATCCTTAGGAAGAGCCTTGGAAGTTGCTTTTGCAGGAGGATCAGTAATGGGCTTAGGAGTTGTAGGCTTAGGAGTTTTAGGTTTAAGTGGTTTATTTATGATATACCAATGGATGTGGCCTGGAGCAGAAAATTTAACAATGGTGTTAAATGTACTTTCCGGATTTTCATTAGGAGCGTCATCAATTGCATTATTTGCACGTGTTGGTGGTGGTATTTATACAAAGGCTGCCGATGTTGGAGCCGATTTAGTTGGTAAGGTTGAAGCTGGTATTCCAGAAGATCATCCCTTAAACCCTGCAACTATTGCAGATAACGTTGGTGATAATGTTGGTGATGTTGCTGGAATGGGAGCCGATTTATTTGAATCGTATGTTGGTTCTATTATAGGTACAATGGTATTAGGAGCCGTTATTATCACACCAAATTTTGATGGTTTAGGAGCAGTATATTTGCCTTTAGTTCTTGGGGCAGTAGGAATTATAATGTCTATCATAGGAACATTTTTTGTAAAAGTAAAAGATGGTGGAAACCCACAAACCGCATTAAATATTGGTGAATTTGGTTCGGCAGCATTAATGGCTGTTGCAACATACTTTTTAATTCAAGAGTTTATTCCTGAGACATTTAATATAAATGGAGCAGAATATACTTCTTTGGGTGTATTTTTTGCTGTAATAGCTGGCTTAATAGCAGGTTTGGCTGTTGGAAAAATTACTGAATATTATACGGCTACAGGGAAAAAGCCTGTAATGTCTATCGTAAAGCAATCTGAAACAGGATCTGCTACAAATATTATTGCTGGTTTAGGTGTAGGTATGATGTCTACAGCTATTCCAATTCTTTTAATTGCAGCGGCTATTATGGTGTCTCATTATTGTGCAGGTTTATACGGTATCGCTATTGCTGCTGTTGGCATGTTGGCAAATACAGGAATTCAATTAGCTGTAGATGCTTATGGACCAATTTGCGATAACGCAGGAGGTATTGCCGAAATGGCAGAATTACCAAGTGAAGTTCGTGAGCGTACAGATAAATTAGATGCTGTAGGTAATACAACTGCAGCAGTAGGTAAAGGGTTTGCTATTGCTTCGGCAGCGTTAACCGCTTTGGCGTTATTTGCTGCATTTATGCAAACAGCAAATGTCACTTCTATTGATGTTTCAAAGCCAGGTATTATGGCAGGTTTATTAATTGGCGGCATGTTACCATTTGTATTTTCTGCATTATCTATGAATGCTGTTGGTAGAGCTGCTATGGCAATGATTGAGGAAGTACGTCGCCAGTTTAGAGATATTCCACAATTAAAAGCTGCTTTAGTAGTGATGCGTAAGTATGATAGTGATATGTCTAAAGCATCTGTAGAAGATAGAGCTATTTTTGATGCAGCAGATGGTGTTGCCGATTATGGAAAATGTATTGATATTTCTACAAAAGCTTCAATTAAAGAAATGGTTTTACCAGGGTTATTAGCAATCGTAGTACCTGTAGCAGTTGGTTTCTTAGGAGGCGCTGAAATGTTAGGAGGACTTCTTGCAGGTGTTACAACTTGTGGTGTGCTTATGGCAATCTTCCAGTCTAATGCTGGAGGTGCTTGGGATAATGCTAAGAAAACTATTGAAGAAGAAGGTCGTAAAGGAACAGATGCTCATAAAGCTGCTGTTGTAGGTGATACTGTTGGAGACCCTTTTAAAGATACGTCTGGACCTTCATTAAACATTCTTTTAAAATTAATGTCGGTTGTGGCATTGGTTATTGCGCCTAGTATTGCTTTAACAGGAGATAGTGCTTATGCCAATGAAGACTCCCAAAAAGTTTGGATTGATGAAGACGGCAACAAACATGTTGTTAAAGGTGATATGGCAATGTTTACAGAAGAAGCTGAAAAGATTGTAAAAGTTAACCTCGAAAAAAATGATGATGGTACCGCAAAAGCAACAGTAACAACTACAACTACTAAAAATGGTGAAACCACTACTGAAGATAAAGTATATGAAGGTACTCTAGAAGAAGTTAAAGCGCAATTAGATGCTCTTGAAGATGTAGATGTAAAGGTAAAAGGTAAAAAAAAGATAATTAAAAAAATAGTTGAAGAAGTAGAGGAAGTAAACAACTAATTCTACATTTCATATAAAATAAAATAGGCTGTCTGAAAAGTAATGAATAACTATAATTTGTCATTCTGAGCGCAGTCGAAGAGTCTTAAATATCTAATCAGATATTTCGACTGCGCTCAATATGACACTAAAAATTACTTTAGACAGCCTATTTTATGCTTAATGAGTATTAGTTTCCAAGAGGTTTTTCTCTATTCATTTCAACCATATCTACATCCTTCATTTCGGCACTTAATAAGTGCTTGCTAAAATAATCTACTTTTTGCCAAAAGAAATACTCGGTCATATTTCCATAACCATGTCGTTGGGTTGGGAATAAGAAAAAGGCGAATCGCTTGTTGGCTTCAATCAAAGCATTTGCCATTCTAATAGTTCCAGCCGGATGTACATTATTATCAATATCACCAGTAGTTAACATTAAATGTCCTTTTAAATTAGCGGCTAACGATTGGTTTTTATCAATCATATATTTATAGCTCATCTTCCCATCGGCATCTTCTTCTTCTTTAATGCCATGATGCGTTTCGCTCCACCAACTATTATATACCGTATTGTCATGGTTACCTGATGATGATACTGCTACTTTAAAGAAATCTGGATATACCAACATAGCGGCTGTACTCATAAACCCACCTCCAGAATGACCAAAGATGCCTACTTTTTCAATATCTATAAACGAATGCTTATCGGCTAACTGTTCAGCTACATATTTTTTGTCGGCCAAACCATAATCCCTTAAATTATTATAGCCGTAGGTATGGTACCATTTTGAACGTGCTGGATGGCCACCTCTGTTCCCTAGGGTCACTACAATAAATCCAATTTGTGCCAAACGATCGGTTCTATTCATTCTTGTAGAGAATGATTTATTCACTGCTTCGGTTTGTGGCCCTGGATACACATATTCAATTAATGGATATTTTTTGTTTTCATCAAAATCAAAAGGTTTATATATTACACCATAAATATCTGTGATGCCATCATCTGCTTTAGCTTTGAAAGGTTCTGGAAATTGATATCCAGTTGCCATTAATTGTGATAAATCGGCTTCTTCTAATTTCATAACTAAAGAACCATTGCTATTTCTTAATTCCGATTTTGGTATTGTGTTTACTCTTGAATAGTTGCTTACAAAAAATTTATTTGAGTCTGAGATATCTACACTACTATTAAAATCTCCTGGGTTAAGATTTTTAAGACCAGAGCCGTTTAAATTGATTTTGTATAAATGAGCATAATAAGGGTCTTCGTTTTTGTTTACACCATTTGCTGTGAAATATACGACACGCTCATTCTCATCAATTCCTTGAAAGTTGTCCACATGAAATTCGCCATCGGTTACTTGGCGTTTTAAATTCCCATTGGAATCATATAGATAATAATGTCCCCAACCATCTCTTTCGGACCAAAATAAAATCTCAGATTCATTATTAAACAATTGAATGCTTTTACCTCTGCTTTCAATATAAGTGTTAAAATGTTCTTCTATTAGTGTAGTTACTTCTCCAGTATTTATATCGGCAACATGCACGTCAAATCGTTTACGATCTCTACTTGTGGTGTTAAAGTAAATTTTTCCTTTTTTGGAAAGCAATAAAGCTGGCTTGTGTTTGCTGTCATCATTTTTTTTGTATCTATGCGAATACAATCCAACACTTTGCTGTACAGCTGTGTCTAATTTAACGGCTACCATTTCTTTGGTTGGAATATCGAAAATGTGCATGTAAGGCTTATAGAATTCTTGCTCTCCAGCCATGTGGTACTTGTAAGTTTCTAGAGTAGGACGATCTTTAGTTGCCGAATTTATTACCCATAAATCTTTAATATGTCTAGAATCGGTACGTTGAAGCACAAATTTTTTAGAATCGTGAGACCACAATCCAAAAACACTTTTTCTGTCATCTTTGGTCTTTTCTTTTTCAACGTTGGTTTGCCCTCTTCCGCCACCACCATAGCCAAAATTTTCTTCACCATCTTTAGTCCATTGATGCTCTACGATAGTCGAATCTTTTTCGTCTTCAACTGCTTTCAAGAAGTTTTTTTTATCCATCCAATATAGATTATGCTTCTTGGAGAATAGTACAATGGAGCTATCTGGTGCTACATTTGCCCATTTAATTCGCTTTTCATCATCTTTTGAATTATCAATTATAGTTAATCCATTTCCACCAAGACGATATTCTAGAAAATACACTTTTTTCTCCATTTTAGGCTTTTTCTTTTTAGCTTTTTTTGCCTTTGTTGAATCTTGTTCGGTTTCTTCCTTTTTGTCTTTTTCGTCTTCTTTTGCTTCCACTTCTTCTGTTGAAGTTACCCTAAAGCGAATGGCTGTTTCGTTTTTTACGAATTCGAAATCAAATTTTGGTAAGTGTTGCGCATCGTAAGGGTCTTTAGTGATTTCGGTTAGCCATTTTGCCATTTTAGCATTGTCGAATAGGGCAGTTCTGGTGCGTTTGTCGGGATCAACAATGTAATAGTTTGAGCCTTTGGTTGTTTTGTATTGGTACCAAAAACGATTGCCTGTTTTTAACCAATTTGGGCGAACTGTGGTAGAGTGAACCAATTTACCAAGATTGGTTGGTGAGTATTTTGCAGCTAATCTATAATTTGGTTTTGGTGTTTGCGAATCATCTTGTGCTAAAATGATTGTAGTGCTTAAAAGAAGGATAAGCAAAAGGGATAATTTTCTCATGTTTGTTGGTTGAAAAGTTATATAGACTTTAGTTTGAGTGACTAAAGTAATAAAACTAACCTTAAAAATGAGCAACTATTTTCTTAAAATAAACCGTGAATTTCGGCATCAATGGTATTGATAATGCTTCCTAAATCTTCAGGATTATCGACAAAGTCTAAATTATCTACATCAATAATAAGTAAATTACCTTTGTCGTAACCATGTATCCAAGCTTCGTAGCGTTCGTTGAGCCTACTTAAATAGTCTATGCTTATCGAGTTTTCGTAATCGCGACCTCTTTTGTGAATTTGGCTTACTAAATTTGGGATGGAGCTTCTTAAATATATTAGTAAATCTGGGCCTTTTACCAAGGATTCCATTAGTTGAAATAACGACGAATAATTTTCAAAATCACGATTGGTCATTAAGCCCATGGCGTGCAAGTTTGGTGCAAATATATGTGCATCTTCATAGATGGTTCTATCTTGAATAATTTCTTTTCCACTTTGGTGAATTTGCAGTACTTGACGAAAACGACTGTTTAAAAAATAGACTTGTAGGTTAAAGCTCCAGCGCTCCATTTGATTGTAAAAATCATCCAAATATGGGTTATCGACCACATCTTCCAGCTGAGCTTCCCATTTATAGTGTTTTGCGAGTAATTTTGTGAGTGTAGTTTTTCCTGCGCCAATATTTCCTGCTACTGCAACGTGCATAGTTTATTCGTTTATTAGTTGGTATTGATGAAGAAATTCATCGTCGTAAATATACAAGGTTTCGTTGGTTACAAAAAACCGTTTTATTAACAATTTTGGTAAATCCAACTTAGTGATTTCATTAGCTTTTTTAGACAGAAAAAACAGGCTGTTATTGGATTTTAAAATTAAATTGCCATTGGTTTCTCTTAATTGTTCAAAGCCATTATTTGCTTGTTTAGAGATGAGGCTCCCAAAATAATTATAGGTATATATAAATGTGTCGGTTAAAAGCCAACAAAAGTTGTAATTACTTTCTAAATCCAGTACATTTCCTTCTATTGGAAGGGTTGTGTGCTTTGTTTTATTATTAATGAAATCAAAAAGCTCTAGTTGCTGTGTGTTTTCGTTAAAAATCCAGATGTTATTGTCGTTGGCAGGAGAGATTTTAGAAATAATCCTAAATGGGTTCAGCGTATTAAAATCTATTTTTTTTATCTCGGCCAATCTATTGTCCAGGATTACAACAGTATTAAAATCTTTATAGAAAATATAGATTTTTAATGGGTTAAAAACATTTGCAGATGTAATATCGCCTAATTGTATATTGGTGTACTCAAAATTTCCTTTGGTCCCTTTTGAGTAAAAGGTATTGTAGTTAAAACTATATTGCGTTCCAAATTCATCTATCTGGACGGTTTTTTGGTCTATATATTTAGACTTGGATATTTGCTTTACAGGAATTTTTTCTTGGGCGAATAAAGAAAAAGCAATAAAAATAAATATGTACTTTGCGTAATTCATATCAGAATTGAAAAGTACAAAAATCAAACCATTATTAACAAATTAGTTTGTACCCAAAACCACGAACATTAACAATTTGTATGTTTTCATCTTGTTTTAGCTTTTTACGAAGCTTGGTTATAAAGACATCCATACTTCTGGCCGAAAAGAAATCGTCGGTTCCCCAAAGTTTTTTTAGAATTTGCGAACGATCTAACACATTGTTTTTATGTTTAATTAAATGAAAAAGCAAATGTGCTTCACGATGTGTAAGTTGGACTTTCTCTTTGTCTTTATATTGAAGTGTTTGTTTTGGAAAATCAAAAATAAAATCACCTAGTTTTAAAACATCAGAAGTTTTTTGAGTTTTTGTTCTGTCAAGCAAATTGTTAATTCTCACAATAAGTTCTTCCATACTAAAAGGCTTTTTTAAGTAATCGTTTCCACCTATGGTAAATCCTTCAACAACATCTTGGGTTTGAGATTTGGATGTTAAAAAAATAATAGGAATACTATCGTCTTCCATTCTAATTTCTTTAGCAAGTGTAAAGCCATCTTTTTTTGGCATCATCACATCTAAAACTAACAGTTCAGGTTGCTCTTTTTTGTATATTTCATAGGCCTTTTCACCATTGCTACAGAGCAAAACCTTGAAGTCTCTAGTTTCAAGACTTTCTTTAATTATTTGACCTAAAGCTGGTTCGTCTTCGGCTAAAAGTATGGATGTTTTTTTTGTTGACATTTTTCTTTAATTGTCTGGTCGAGCCTTTCGACTGTCGCTCAAGACAGGCTAAAGTCGAGATCTATATAAACCTCTCGACTGCGTTCGAGGAGACCATATTGAATTTTAATTTGCAAGCGAAATTTTAAATGTTGTTAGTTTGTCATTCAAATCTAAACGAATAGTCCCTCCATGTTTTTCGATAATCTTTTTTGCATAATACAAACCAATACCAAAGCCTTTTACATTATGAGTGTTGCCTTTTGGGATACGATAGAATTTTTCAAATATTTGGTCTTTGTTAGATTTGGTTAAAGTGTTTCCGTTGTCGGAAATTGTGATATTAATTTGATTGGTTTGCTTTTTTAAATTAACCGAAATTATTTTACCACCATATTTAATAGCGTTATCAATAATGTTGTTTATGGCATTTTCAAAATGAAATACATCCACTTTTGCAAAAATTTCTTTATCCAATGTTTTAAAATTTATGGTTTTGCCATTGGCTTGAATTTGGTGTTTATCAATTATAGATTTCAATAATTCAGTAATATTATACTCTTCTTTAATCAGCTTTAAACTGTCACTATCTAAAGTTGCTGTCTCTAACAATTTTTCAACCATTAAATTTAATTTAGTGAGCTGATTACTAGACATGTTTAGATAGGTTTGTGTTTTTTCTTTATCATTAATAACATTAAAATCCTTAATACTTTCAAGCGCAACACCAATAGTGGCAATAGGTGTTTTAAACTCATGTGTGATGTTACTGATGAAGTCATTTTTCACTTCGGCAACTTGTTTTTGGTGCTTAATGATTTTTAAAAGATAAAAGAGACAGCTAATAACTGCTAAAACTAATAATGTAGATAATAAAATTCCTGTAAGGCTACGTTTTAATATTTCTTTTGTAGCATTGGTAAAATGCATGGTCAAAATGCTATTTTTAGGTAAAAAAGTAGATTTTGATGTTGTGCTTAAAGAGGAGGTATTATCAATTACTTCATTATATAATTCTGGCTCATCTTTATTGGCCTTTAGAGATAAACCAAAACTGATGTTCAAGTTTTTACGGAGAATTTCTTGCTTTATCAAAGTGTCGATTGAAGCTAAATTTAAAGAGTCTTGAGATAAAGAGATAATGACCTTGGAGGTAAGGATTTTAATATCATTAATAGATGACGAGTCAAGCCTTTCAATATTTAGGGTTCTAAAATCATTTTTCTTTGATAAATGCTTATTCGAGCCTTGATCGTTGTGTACTGTATTTAGTAGTGAGTCTGCTTTTTTCCCTTTAAAAATTTTTATGCCATTAGTGTTTTCAACTTCAAGACTGATGGAGTCTAAATTTTTAAATTCTTGTCCGCTAATGTGTAGTTTGTTTATAAGGCTGTCAAATTTTGTCTCTGAACTAAAAATATCATCTTTTGACGCCATTTCAATGGCAAATCCAACGGTGCTTTTTTCTGCCAGATTTGCATAATAGGTTTCAATGGCATTATCCAAACTTACTTGAACATCATTAATTAATTGTTGCTTGTTTGTTTGATAGTTTTTATAATTCCAATATAGCTGGATGCTAATAGTGCCAAGTATTACAATTACTATCACATATAAAACCCATTGAAAATGCTTATTGTTCATGTTTCAAAAGTAAATGTTAAAATGCTATAAAACCAATCGGTTAACACTAGTTAACACTAGTTAACGGTAAAATCGTAAATTGTAAAGCATATTTGTAACATCAAAATTATAAATCAAAAAGAAAATGAACAGATTGACAAAATTATTAGTGGTAGTTATGGTGCTTGTGTCTTCAAGTATGATCGCTCAAGATTTTCAAGGTATAGCAACTTACAAGTCACACAGAAAGTTTAACATTAAGTTAGACAGTACCCAAATAAATTCAGACATGCATAAACGCATGATGGATATGATGAAAAAACAATTTGAAAAAACATACCTTCTTACATTTAACAAAGAGGAATCTGTGTTTAAAGAAGAAGAACAGCTTGAAGCGCCACAACCTCAAGGAATGGTAATGGTAATGGTTGAAACAGGAGGCTCAGATGTCATGTATAAAAACACCAAAGAAAAACGTTACACAAATCAAAACGAATCGTATAGCAAACTCTTTTTAATTCAAGATAAATTAGAAGATTTAAATTGGGAATTAGCAAGTGAAACAAAAAACATTGGAGATTATACTTGCTATAAGGCTACTTTTAAAAGAGAAGTAGAGGTTCGTGAAAGTGGTATAAGTGTTAATGGTGATAAGGATCTTGATGAAGAAACGAAGCCAAAAATGGAAGAAATTACCATTACTGCATGGTACACACCACAAATTCCAGTAAATACAGGGCCAAGAAATTATCATGGGTTACCAGGTTTGATTCTAGAAGTCACTGATGGCACCGAAACATTAATGTGCACTAAAGTGGTTTTAAACCCTAAAAAAACAATTGAAATAAAAGAACCTAAAAAAGGTCAAAAAATCACTCAAAAAAAGTACGACGTGATTATGGAGAAGAAGATGAAAGAAATGAGAGAGCGTATGAGAGATAACCGTAGCAGACGAGACGGAAACAGTATTGAAATCCGAATTGGAAATTAATTTTCCAGAATATTTAACACAACCCAATTAAACCAATCATCATTTTTATAGTCAAATACGTGTTAAACGTATTTTTAACATAAACTTTTAGACTTAAAAAGATGAAATCAAATTCTATTAAATTAATAATTAGCTGTTTAGCTATCATTATTTCTGCGTTTTCTTTTGCACAGGAATTTCAAGGAAAAGCATATTATTTCTCAAAAACAACCATGGATATGGGCAATTTTGGAGGAAGAGAGATGAGTCCTGACATGAAAAAGCGAATTGAAGAACGAATGAAGAGCATGTTCGAAAAAACATTTATTCTCACCTTCAATAAAGAAGAATCCATATATAAAGAAGATGAAAAGCTAGAAGCACCTGGAGGTGGTGGAATGCGTTTTGGAGCAATGTCAATAGGCGGAGGCAATCAGTATAAAAACATAAAAGAAAACAAATTATTGATCGAAAAAGAATTTTTCGGCAAGCAATTTTTAGTGAACGATGAACTACCAAAACTAGAGTGGGAAATGACAGCTGAAACAAAACAAATAGGGAAGTATTTAGCCATGAAAGCCACAGCAGTAGCAAAATTGGACGACACCGATTTTATGAGTGCCAGAAGAAGAGATAGAGGTAATGAAGACAGTGCAAAAGCTAAAGATTCCACCAAAACAAACAACCCAATGGATGAGATTGAAATACCTAAAGCACAAATAGTAACAGCTTGGTACACGCCCCAAATACCAATTAATCAAGGTCCAGGCGAATATTGGGGACTTCCAGGATTAATACTAGAAGTTAGCGCAGGAAGAACAACGATACTATGTTCTAAAATTGTATTAAACCCAGGTGAAAAAGAAGACATAAAGCGTCCATCTAAAGGCAAAGAAGTGACTCAAGCCGAATATTCAAAAATAGTAAAAGAAAAAATCGAAGAAATGAGGAATATGAGAGGAAGAGGTCGTTCAGGAGGAGTACGGCATTAACATTAATTAATCAATAATAATCTCAACTAAAAACATCTAAATGAAACAATTAATTACTGCAATTATTTTGCTAGTAGCTAGCACAGTTTTTGCCCAAGTGAGGGTAGAGGGTGTTGTAAAAGATAGTATTGGCAATCCGTTAGAGCTAGCCAATGTTATTGCAATCAATCAAGAAACAAAAATTTTGGATTCGTATGGTATAACCAACGACCAAGGACGATATAAATTAAACCTTAAAGAGAATTCTAGATACGACATTCAGGTAAGTTATATTGGCATGAAAACAGCCAAAGACAGTTTAGTGACCAAAACCGAAAGTATCAATAAAAACTTTACACTATTGCCAGACAACGCTTTGGACGAAATTGAACTTACCTATGAAATGCCAGTTTCGGTAAGAGGCGATACATTGGTATATAATGCCGATTCCTTTAAAACAGGAACCGAAAGAAAGCTTGAAGATGTTTTAAAAAACTTACCAGGTGTTGAAATTAATGATGATGGTCAAGTAGAAGTTGAAGGCAAAGTGGTGTCTAAAGTTATGGTTGAAGGTAAAGAGTTTTTTGATGGCGATTCTAAACTGGCAACCAAAAACATTCCATCAAATGCTGTAGATAAAGTACAAGTACTTAAAAACTATGCTGAGGTTGGGCAACTTAGCGGCGTTACCAATAACCAAGATAACGTAGCTATTAACATTAAGCTTAAAGAAGGGAAAACCAATTTCTGGTTTGGTGACATTACTGCAGGAGGTGGAGATTCGCCCAATGGAGGATTGTATATGTTTCAACCTAAATTATTTTATTACAGCCCAAAATATAGCATTAATATTATTGGAGATTTAAACAACCTTGGTGAGGTGGCTTTTACAAGACGAGACTATTTTAATTTTTCAGGAGGCTTTAGGGGGCCAAGCAGGTCAAGTGGCACAAATATTAATTTAGGAAGTAATGCTTTAGGCTTTTTATCAACGCAAAACAATCGCGCTAAAGACATTGAAACCAAGTTTGGTGCCGCCAACTTTAGTTGGGCACCAAACAAAGCTTTAGACCTTAGTGGGTTTGCTATTTTTTCTAACACCAAAACTGAAATTCAAGAAAATAGAGATATTCAATATACCGATCCTGATTTGGGAATCCCTGATGAAAGAACCGAAAACAATACACTTCAAAACAGCGATTTGGCCATGTTGAAGTTGTCGGCAAAATATAAACCAAATCTTAATAACCAACTAGATTATGATATGTTTAGTAAAATTTCAAAAGAAAGACAGGATCAAGGGTTTTTATCATCAGTTGTTGGTGATATCAATCAAATTGAAAGCTCTAGCCCTTATAGCATTAATCAAAATTTGAATTATTATTACACGCTTGATGATACCAATATATTTGCGTTGGAAGCTCAGCACTTACTAAGCGATGAAGATCCGTTTTACAACGCTATTTTAGCAAATAAAGATGATTATGATGGCACAGCGAGTAATTTAGGTTTAGATGGCGCACAACTAGATTATAACATTGCTCAAGACAAGCGCATAAAGACAAATCAATTAGATGCTAAGCTTGATTATTGGAATATTCTAAACACAAAAAGCGATATTAATTTCACTCTTGGAACTATTTTAAGCAATCAAAAATTCAATTCAAATATTTTTCAATTTTTAGATGATGGTTCCCAGTTTAATCCAACACCAACAATTAATGGAGGTTTAGATGATAATGATATCGATTATAGTTTTAGCGATGTGTATTTAGGTATTCACTATCGTTTAAAATCTGGAATTTTCACGTTTACACCAGGAGTTTCAGCGCATGCTTATAGTGCAAAAAACGACCAATATGGCACAGAAACAATAGATAATTTCTTTAGGGTGCTTCCAGATTTTAATATGCGCATGCAATTAAAAAAGAGTGAACAAATTGTGTTAAACTATCGTATGCAAACACAATTTACCGATGTGTCAAAATTTGCAAGCGGATTGGTGTTGAACAATTACAACTCCTTATTTGCTGGAGACCCTGAGCTTGAAAATGCCTTATCGCATAACATTAGCCTAAATTATTATAGTTTTAATATGTTTAATTATACCAATGTATTTGCCAATATAAACTATAATAAGAGCATAGATAATATTAGAAATAGATCAACTTTTGAGCCTGGAAGTGTAGTAAATATCAGCTCACCTTTTAACTCGGGTTTTGCTGATGAAAGTGTAAGCGCATCTGGACGTTTTCAACGGACTTTTAATAAAATTAGAGGTACTTTAAGAGGGAATTTCAGCTATTCAAAGTTCAATCAATTTATACAAAACACACGTTCTGTAAATGAGAGTTTTACACAGAACTATGTTGCACAATTAAGAACAAACTTTAGAACTGCACCAAATGTAGAAATTGGATATAGCTATAGAATTCAAGACAATCAACAAGGACGAGGTGGAAGTACAAAATTCTATACAAAAGCACCTTCTATAGAAGTAGATGCATTAATTTTAAAAGCATTTACGTTTAGAACAGATTATTCATATAACGATTTTAGTGATCAAGATAAGACGATAAATACCTACGAGTTTTGGAACGCTTCCCTCTCTTATAGAAAAAATCGAGACGCAAAATTCGAATACGAAATTAAAGCCACTAACTTATTGGATACTAGATCTCAAAATAATAGTAGTGCTGGAGCAGTATCGGTTAGTGCCACCGAATATTTTATACAACCAAGATATGTGTCCTTTAGATTGCGATACCAACTTTAATACTATAAAGATTGCGGCAAAAGTAATGAAGAATTATAATTTGTCATTCCGAGAACAAGCGAAGAATCTTATATATCAATATGACACTAAATATTGCTTTTTCAGGCAACCTCTTTTATGTTAAACTTTTTATGAAACCATTTTATTTATAAGCCATATTTGTATATTAGACATCTTTAAAAATGAATTTACAACCAACAATTTATAATATGAAAAACACAATTCAACTGTTGTTAGCATTTGCGCTATTGTTAAGTGGCAATATATATGCCCAAGACACCGATCCTGTAATAGAAGGGATTGTTAAAGAAGCTAATGAAAACTCGCAATTAGAGAATCTTGCACACGAACTTTTAGACGTTATAGGGCCTCGATTAGTAGGGACGCCTCAAATGGAGCATGCCAGTAAATGGGCAATCAATCAATATACTAAATGGGGCATTGAAGCAAGGCAAGAAAACTACGGAACATGGCGTGGTTGGGAACGTGGTATAACACATATAGATATGGTATCGCCTCGTGTACAATCGCTCGATGGTATGCAATTGGCTTGGAATCCAAGTACTTCTAGTGAAGGCGTAACAGCCGAAGCTATTACATTGCCAAACAATATTGCCGATGCCGAAGCTTTTAAAGCTTGGTTGCCTAATGTTAAAGGTAAGTTGGTGCTTATTTCGATGAACCAGCCAACAGGTCGTCCTGATTATAATTGGGAAGAATTTGCAACCGAAGAGTCGTTTCAAAAAATGAAAGATGATCGTGAAGCCTTGACCAAAGAATGGAGAGAAAACATTCGTAGAACAGGATACAATTCACGTACTATTATTGCCGCTCTAGAAGATGCTGGTGCTGCTGGTCTTGTAGCTTGTAATTGGTCTAGAGGATTTGGTGTAAATAAAGTGTTTAGCGCTAGAACTAAAACAATTCCAACTGTAGATATGGAGTTGGAAGACTATACCATGATTTACAGAATGGCTGAATATGGCGATAAGCCAGTACTTAAAATTGTAGCCGAATCTAAAGAACTTGGGGAAGTCCCAACATTTAATACTATTGGTGAAATAAAAGGCACCGAAAAACCTAACGAATATGTGATGCTTTCAGCACATTTTGATTCTTGGGATGGAGGGACAGGAGCAACCGATAATGGAACAGGAACCCTAGTGATGATGGAAGCAATGCGCTTGTTAAAGAAGTTTTATCCTAATCCAAAACGTACCATTATTGTTGGTCATTGGGGAAGTGAAGAGCAAGGATTAAATGGGTCTAGGGCATTTGTTGAAGACCATCCAAACATTGTGCAAAACCTTCAAGCTTTGTTCAACCAAGATAATGGTACAGGACGTGTAGTAAACATTTCTGGTTCGGGATTTGTAAATTCTTATGATTATTTAGGACGATGGTTAGCAGCTGTACCAAAAGATATTACACAGCATATCGAAACCAATTTTCCTGGAACACCAAGTAGAGGAGGCACCGACCACGCATCGTTTTTGGCAGCAGGAGCGCCAGGTTTTAACTTAAGTGCTTTAAACTGGTCGTATTGGAATTACACTTGGCATACCAATCGAGATACGTATGATAAATTAGTGTTTGACGATGTTCGTAGCAATGCGATATTAACAGCTATTTTGGTATATATGGCATCTGAAGACCCAGAAACAACCTCTAGGGTAAAAAGAGTGATGCCTATTAGCTCAAGAACTGGAAAGCAAGCACAATGGCCAACTCAGCGTTCGCCAAATCGTAAAGGTGGATTGGATAACTAATGGTTGCTTGATTATATGAAATAGGAAAGCCTTCTAAGTTGAGAAGGCTTTTTTATGGTTTTATTTAACGACTCCGTTAATAAAAATAATCGATAACTTTTAAATTTTACTATTTATATTATTTCAGAAAAATCGTCAAATTTAATATTTTGGCGACTTCCAAAAAAATTCATAAACCTAAGTGGGAGCAAAGACTTACGCTATTTTTTATATACAATGTTGGCACAGTATTTTTCATTTATTAGATTTTAAAGTTATACCATTGAAATTATTAAACTTTATTTGAAGCCGATCATTCTCGCACACAGTTTTCGTTGTAAAAATCTACAACTTGAAAGACCCATTTAAAATCCTTTTGCATCAATTTCTCTTGAATCTTTGGACAGTCAGATAGATAGTTATGCAGGACTTTTTTCGATATACCGAATATTCCGTTATCTGCACGAATGAAGAACTTATCCTCAGCTTTTTTAACTAAATCTAATGTCTGTATGTCGTTATTATCAACGTCTATCCACTCCAATTCGTAATACAGTAAATGTCCTTTCCTAATTACTTTTAAAAAATGTTGGGTACCATTATTGTCAATAGAGTATCTAGTATCGTAAAAGCGACCATTACTAAAAATTCGAGTTTGTTCATTTAGTATAAAGCTTTCATAATTTGTACCATTGACTCGATAAGAAATTACGTTTTTTGGCTTAATTTTTTTCTTTTTTCCATTCGTATCTATAAGTCTGATTCTTTTGTAGAATTTACTAATTACAAATCTTTCCTTTAAATAATCAACCTTACCATATAACGTATCGCCTGTAACTAATACAATATTATCTAATGGTTTGTTATTCGGAATTGATATTGTTCTACAAGACGTTACGAATACTATTACAGCAAAGTAATATAGATACTTTTTAACTTTCATTTTATGGTAATGGTTTTTGTTCAGATTAAGGTTTTTTGAATGTTGAATACAACTTTATAATGTGGATAAAATCGTTTTTATTGATTTATACACAAAGTTAAACGAAGTTCGCCTTTTTTATCAGAATATCAAATAACAAAAAGAGGCTGTCTAAAAAGTGCTTTTATTGTCATTTTGAGCTTAGCGGAAAAATCTCAATAATCTATTAATCAACATTTTAATTTTTATGAGATTCTTCATTTTCATTCAGAATGACACTTTTTAGACAACCTCTTTTTTGATTTCGTTTAACGTGTTTGTGTATGTTTTGTTGTGCAGTTAAGTATGTAATTTAGCAAATAAAAACCGAATAGAAAATCTGCGAGGATTATCATTAGTAGATGAACAAGCAATTACTTATAGCATCATTGTGCTTTCGTTAATATTTTATAACTCTTTATCTATTATGTCAATAATCTTAATCAGGTGGTTTTCCATCTCTGGATATTGCGTTGAAATAATGCGGTTTGTTACACCAATATAAAGAATAAGTATATTTTCAAATTCAACTTGACCTAACAAATCAATGTTAGTCTTTTTAGATTTAGATAATTTGGGAAGTCCCAATCGTTCTTCTTCTTCACTTTGGTCAATAATTACTTTCAAAGAACCATTCTCATTAATGTAATTCCTAACCTTGTCACGTGAATCTACTACGGCATCCTCTTGATTTTGCACTTCAATTACAAGAGGCTCCAAGGCAATTAAGTATTTACGCAGACTATCATTTAGTACGTTTTTTAAATTACCAGAACTTTTTAGATCAGAAAGGACACTATTTTCATATTTAAAATTATTAAAGCCCGAAACTATTCTAAATAACGATTCTGAAAGTTGTTTTTCAGTTACAGTATCTTGTTTTATATTAATTAAATTATAGAGTACAATTTGTTTCATATTCATTTCACTAACTTCATTCTTAGTATTTCTAATTTCTTTTAGATTATTTTCAGCTTCTATTTTCAGAAGTGTTAAATATTTCTCCTGATTACTTTGAATTTTCCGTCTCTCGTTCCAATTATTAATCTGCAATGCAATTAAAATTCCAATAACTACCAAAACAATTTCTCCAATAGCATATTTAAAATATTTTCTAGTTTTATTTTCCATAAGTAAGTTTTGTCTAATTTTTCTAAAAATTTTTATCATTGGTTAGTGGTTTGTATTATTGAAGTACAAAGTTTTGATATGGTTTGTTTTAATTAAATATATCAGTTGTTAAACGAAGTTCGCCTTTTTTATCAGAATATCAAATAACAAAAAGAGGCTGTCTAAAAAGTGCTTTTTTTGTCATTTTGAGCTTAGTCGAAAAATATCAATAACCTATAAATCAACATTTTAATTTTTATGAGATTCTTCATTTTCATTTAGAATGACACTTTTTAGACAGCCTCGTGATAGTTTTATGTCGATTTTGAGTTACAACCCAAAAGCTTCTTTAACTTTATTTACATAATCCAATTTTTCCCAAGTAAACAACTCTACGTTTAAAGTAATAGGGTCGCCATTGGGTTGCTCAAAGGTTTTGCTTACAATTTCGTGAGGTCGTCCCATATGTCCATAAGCAGCAGTTTCGCTATACATTGGGTTACGAAGTTTTAGTCGTTCTTCAATAGCAGCTGGTCGCATATCAAAAATTTGAGAGACTTTTTCGGCAATTTCACCATCTGTCATATTAAATGCGCAAGTACCATATGTATCTACAAAAATTCCCATAGGTTCGACCACACCAATAGCATAACTTACTTGCACCAAGACTTCGTTACAAACTCCAGCGGCAACTAGGTTTTTAGCAATATGTCGTGTAGCGTAAGCAGCACTTCTATCTACTTTACTTGGGTCTTTCCCAGAAAAAGCTCCTCCACCATGTGCGCCTTTACCACCATAAGTATCTACAATAATTTTACGACCTGTCAAGCCAGTATCACCATGTGGTCCACCAATTACAAATTTACCTGTTGGATTGATGTGATATTTAATGTTATCTGTAAATAATGCTTGTATGTCACTAGGTAATTTAGCAATAACTCTTGGTATTAAAATCTCAACGATGTCTTTTCTAATTTTAGCAAGCATGGTTTCGTCAGCGTCAAAATCATCATGTTGAGTTGATACTACAATGGCATCAATACGTTGAGGTACATTATCATCGCTATATTCAATAGTTACTTGACTTTTAGAGTCTGGACGTAAATAGGTAATCTCTTTATTTTCGCGACGTAATTCGGCAAGCTCAATTAAAATACGATGTGCTAAATCCAATGCCAAAGGCATGTAGTTTTCGGTTTCACGAGTGGCATAACCAAACATCATACCTTGATCGCCTGCACCTTGCTCCTCTTTGTGTTCTCTATCTACACCTCTGTTAATATCATCAGATTGCTCATGAATAGCCGAAAACACACCACATGAATTCCCATCAAACATGTATTCGCTTTTGGTGTAACCAATTTTATTAATGGTTTCCCTTGCTATTTTCTGAACGTCTAAATAGGTGTTCGATTTTACTTCACCAGCCAATACCACTTGTCCAGTTGTTACCAACGTCTCACAAGCTACTTTGGAGTCTTTGTCAAAAGCCAAAAAGTTATCAATTAGAGCATCACTAATTTGGTCTGCTACTTTGTCTGGATGTCCTTCAGAAACACTTTCCGAAGTAAATAAATATGCCATAAATCACTATTTTTTAATAAATAAGAAAAATTGTGATTGCTTGGTCGCTAGAGTAGTATTGTAATTACTGCTTTAGCATTTTTTATTGAGGTTGCAATCAGATCAAATTCTTCCTCGTATAATTCGAGGGCAAATGTAAATAATATAAAGTAACAAAAAAATGGTTTTGGTATAAATTGATGTTAAACCGAAAAATATTCTATAAATGTATTGCTTAGTGTTTTGAAACAGAATTATTTTCTAATTGCAGAATTAGAAATTAATCATCATAATTATTATTATTTCTTTATTTAAACAGATGATTTTGAGATTTTTCGTAAAATTTTTTGAATCTTATCAGAGTATAGCTAAGCTTTACTACTTTTATAAGTTAATTAATGTGTTTTAAAAATGTTTACACAGCCAAAGCTTACAAGGTTTAATCAAAATGTACTATCTAAATACCAGATTTACAATAGTATTTTTATGACCTTGCCTTTTGATACCATTACAAAAACAGGTGTACTTTTACCATTGTTTCACGAAACATGTGACAAAGGATATAAAGGTGGTGACAACCCAACTACTATTGTCGATGCTTTTTTTAAAAAGTACCAAGCAAGACGATCATCACGAAGTCAAATAAATTTATTATTTCGTTTTATTCAGTATATAGAGCGTCAAGTGGTTTTGTTTGATGCCATAGAGGATGCTGCCTTTCCAGTAGTGAATAATATGGATGGTATTGGAACTTTAAGAAGTTTAAAAGAAAAAGTTACGGCCGAAAATAAATTAGAAACGCTTCAAAAATACCTAGAAGAGTTTAAAGTACGTATTGTGTTAACGGCTCATCCCACACAATTTTATCCAGGTTCGGTTTTAGGAATTATTACAGATTTAACTGAAGCAGTTAGAGAAAATGATTTATTGCGCATTAATGATTTGTTAGCTCAGTTAGGAAAAACACCTTTCTTTAAGCATAAGAAACCTACACCTTATGACGAGGCTGTGAGTTTAATATGGTATTTAGAAAATGTGTTTTATAAATCTTTCGGGAGTATTTACGATTATATTCAGCAAAACATATTTAACGGTAAGCAAATAGATAACGATATTATAAATATTGGTTTTTGGCCTGGAGGAGATAGAGATGGAAACCCTTTTGTTACTCCAGAGATTACGCTCAATGTTGCAAAGAGATTGCGAGATACAGTTATTAAAAACTATTATCGCGACACAAGAAGATTGCGAAGAAAACTAACGTTTCAAGGTGTTGAAGATAAAATTATTGCCCTTGAAACAGAGTTATACAGAATTATTACCAATAAAAAATCCAATTTAACGTTAGAGAATTTTACTTCAGAATTAAAAGAAATTAAACAGCTAATAATAGAAAAACATCAGTCACTTTATATTTCTGAGGTTAATAGTCTTTTAAACAAAATACACCTTTTTGGCTTTCATTTTGCCAATTTAGATATTAGACAGGACAGCCGTAAGCATGATCAATTCTTTAATGATATTGTTAAAGCATTAATCAAAAGCAAAAGTGATTTATTTCCGAAGAATTATTTCGACTTAACTCAAGATGAGCAAATACAAATATTATCTAAAGTTAACGGAACCTTCGATTTATCTTTAATAAAAGATAAAGAAACTTTAATGGCTTTAAAAACAATGAAAGCCATTAAAACGATTCAGGAAACTAATGGAGAAAAAGCAGCAAATCGTTATATTATAAGTAACAACCAGACAGCATTAAATGTGATGCAGTTGTTTGCGATGTTAAAGTTGGTAGCATTTCAAGACAAATTAACAGTTGATATTGGGCCGCTTTTTGAAACTATTACAGATTTAGAAAATGCACCTCTAGTTATGGAAGCGTTGTATTCTAATCCTGAATATGCAGTACATTTAAAGTCCAGAGGAAATAAGCAAACCATTATGCTTGGTTTTAGTGATGGCACTAAAGATGGTGGCTATTTAATGGCAAACTGGGCAATTTATAAAGCAAAGGAAAATTTAACAACCATATCTAGAAAGTATGGTGTTACAGTTATTTTCTTTGATGGTAGAGGAGGTCCACCAGCACGAGGAGGTGGAAAAACACATAATTTTTATGCGTCTTTAGGTCCTACAATAGAAGATAAAGAAGTGCAATTGACCATACAAGGACAAACAATAAGCTCCAATTTCGGCACTTTAGAGTCCTCACAATATAATCTTGAGCAATTAATAAGTTCAGGAATTCATAATAGCATCAGTGATGGTGATTTAAGTATGCTTCCAGAAAACAGAGAGGTGATGGCAGATCTTGCTGAAAGAAGTTATAAAGCTTACGCCGATTTTAAAGCGCATCCAAAATTTATTTCATATTTAGAGAATATGAGTACACTTAAGTACTATGCAAAAACAAACATTGGTAGTCGTCCATCAAAAAGAGGGAAAGCCGAAGGATTAGTTTTTGAAGACTTAAGAGCTATTCCATTTGTTGGATCATGGAGTCAATTAAAACAAAATGTTCCAGGTTTTTTTGGAGTTGGTACTGCTCTAAAGCATTACGAAGACACTGGTGCGTTTGAAAAAGTACAGCATTTATTTAAAACGTCAGATTTTTTTAAAACCTTAATTGAAAACAGTATGATGTCTTTGTCCAAATCTTTCTTTGGTCTTACTAAATATATGTCTGAAGACCCTGAATATGGTGAATTTTGGAAGGTTATTTATAAAGAATTTGAAGCAACAAAAAGGCTTATTTTAAAACTAACAGGCTACAAACAATTAATGGAAGAAGAGCCTGCTGGAAAAGCATCAATTGCAGTTAGAGAATCTATTGTGTTGCCATTATTAACCATTCAACAATATGCTTTAAAAAGGATTCAAGAACTAGAGAAAGCAAAAGTTAGAGATGAAGAGCAAATTAAAATCTTTGAAAAGATGGTGACAAGATCTTTATTTGGCAATATTAATGCGAGTCGGAATTCAGCGTAAATTTATTTTGTGATTTTTCCAAGTTTCGTTTAACGGTGAGTATATGAAGCGTTGCATCCCAAAGGGTGCTATGATTTCATATACATTGTTTTAGCCAGTTTATTCATTATTATTTATCAGACCAAACGGCTAACTCGTTTCCTGCTGGGTCGATAAATTGAAATCTTCGTCCACCAGGGAATGAGAAAATATTCTTTGAGATTGTCCCTTGGTATTCAATAATAGTTTCTCTCACTTTTTCAAGATCAGTATGGTATAAAACGACTAACGCACCATTTACAATCTCGTCTATTGATTTTTCAAAACCACCTTCAAGTCCACTATTAGAGAATGCGGTGTAATCTGGTCCATAATCTTTAAAATTCCAGTTGAAGCATTTTTGATAAAAAGATTTTATCTCTGGTAAATTCTTTGCTTTAAATTCCACATAATTAATGTGATTGTCTATTTCTGTCATATTTTTATGTTTTTAAACTAAAATACTTATCGTAAGTAAATCAGCCTCTTTTAGTGATAGCTTTTTTCTAATCTCTGATTTTATAGGTAGGACATAGTTTTTTCCTTTTGTATCGAACCAAATTGACGTATCCCATTTCAGATCCTTAATTATTGCTATAGCCTTCATTCGGCCCCATCCTTCTTCTTGCCACTGTAGATTGCTTCTAATTTCTTGAGAAAAATTCTTAGGCATAGTTATAAAATACCAACCACCTTCAGAGTTATGTTTCCATAGCTTTGCAGAAAATTGATATTTTATTTTACTTCCCAATGAGTCTTATAATTGGCTACAATAATCATGATATGAACTTTTTTAATTGTTTATATCAGAAGTTAAACGAAGTTAGCTCTTTTTTAATAGAAAGTCAACTAGTACTTTACTAAAAATTAGGCATTAAAAAAACCCCAAAACAGTTGTTTCGAGGCTTTTTTCCTAAAGATAACCCTATCTTAATGCTCATTGAGTCTAAAGTCTGGATAAGCATCCATACCATGCTCATGTGCATCAAGGCCTTCTAATTCTTCTCGTTCAGAAACTCTTATTCCAACAATTATCTTCATAATAAAAAAGATAAGGAATGACGATACTATACATATTGCAGCATAGGACCCTACTCCTATCAACTGGCTAAAAAACTGATCCCAGCCAGCAAGATTTCCAAATAATCCAACTGCTAATGTTCCCCAAATACCACATACTAAGTGTACAGCAATTGCACCAACAGGGTCATCTAGTTTTAATCTATCAATTAATGATACAGCAAATACAATAATTGCACCAGCAATGGCTCCAATAATAATAGCATCAGTTGGACTCATTTGGTCTGCTCCTGCAGTAATCCCTACTAACCCTCCAAGGATACCATTTAAAAACATAGTTAAATCTAAATTCTTGAATTTATATGCTGAAACAAACGCTGCGGCAACACCACCTGCTGCAGCCGCTAAACAAGTAGTTACTAAGGTTAATGAGGTGGCACCTGGATCGGCAGATAATACTGACCCTCCATAAAACCCAAACCAACCTAACCATAAAATAAGTACTCCAGCTGTGGCTAAAGGAATGTTATGACCTGGAATGGCACGAATTTTCCCATCTTTAAATTTGCCAATACGAGCTCCAAGTAAGCAAACCGCAACTATTGCAGCCCAACCTCCTACAGAATGTACTAGTGTTGATCCTGCAAAATCATAAAAAGGGGTTTCTAATTTTTGTAAAAACCCACCTCCCCATTTCCAAGACCCTGCTATTGGATAAACTATACCAACATATAAAACAGTAAAAACCATAAATGGGCCTATTTTAATACGTTCGGCAACTGCACCAGAAACAATAGTTGCAGCAGTTGCAGCAAACATACCTTGGAATAAAAAATCAGTCCAATAGGTATAGCCTTCGTTGTAGGCTAAATCTAATGAGCCATCAACTATGGGAGCATCTAAACCGAATCCGGCAAAACCTAAAACTCCTAGAGAATCTTCAGTAAATCCTGGATACATAAGATTGAATCCTACTAGGTAATATAATAGTAAACCAACAGTAATTATAAAAATGTTCTTAAAAAGTATATTAAGCGTGTTTTTTTGTCTGGTTAGCCCAATTTCTAGGAAAGCAAATCCTAAGTGCATAAAGAAAACCAGAGCTGTACAGATCATCATCCATACATTATTTGTAGTAAGAAATTCCATTGTTTTAATTTTTTTTGATTGATTATTTATCTCAAGGTTTCTTCGCCTTTTTCTCCTGTTCTTATTCTATAACCTTCGAGAACATCAGACACAAAGATTTTCCCATCACCAACTTCACCAGTCGAGGCAGTTCCTAAAATTGTTTTAATAGTTACATCAAGAAAATCGTCATTGACAACTATAGAAATATATCTACGTTGTATATCACTTGTACTATAAGCGATACCTCGATAAACATGACCTTCTTTTTCATTACCTATTCCAGTTACATCCCAATAAGTAAAAAAATTGACGCCAACCTCGTGCAACGCATCTTTTACCACACGATATTTTGATTTTCTAATAATAGCTTCTACTTTTTTCATGATTGAAATTTTAGTTGAATAATTATTCTGTATTTGTTAGTTAAAAAAAATTTACAGAACCCTAATGCTTAGGGGATTGGTGTTCAAAATTATAATATATATTTTTTAACCCCTAATATTTTAAGGGTTGTATATGTATTTTTGATGATTAATGAATTTCAACCCTAAAAAATTGAGGGTATGATAATAATTTTTATAAAATAACAATAAAGTGTTAATCTCTTTTTTAAGAATCATAAAAAAAACATATTATTAATAAAGAATTCTTGTTATTTTTTGTTTTTCGCAAACGATTTCGTAATAAATTTTTCTTTTTTATAAATAATTCATAATTATCTATTTGATAAAATCTTGATGCAAAAATTGTGTAAAATGCATTTTAATTTTATTTAATTCTGAATTTCGGAAAAGTGTCTCTCCTTTTTTTATAATCTATTTCTAGCATATATATTAGTTAATTAATAAGGTGTGAAAAACCATTAAAACTTTGTGAATTATGCTGAAGAAACAAGGCCTTTATTTACCCGAATTTGAACATGATAATTGTGGAGCTGGATTTATATGTAGTTTAACTGGTAAACAATCTAATGACATTATTCATAAAGCACTGGAAATTTTAGTAAGACTAGAACATCGAGGTGCTGTAAGTGCCGACGGTGTTACAGGTGATGGTGCAGGTATTTTAATCGATATTCCGCATAAATTTTTTAAAATATTTTGTGAGTTCGAATTGCCTGAACAAGGAGAATATGCTGTTAGTAATGTGTTTCTTCCTAGAAAGCAAAATCAGCGCCAATATTGTATCGATGTTTTTGAAAAAGAAATCGAAAATCAAGGCCTTAAACTCATTGGCTGGAGAGATGTTCCTGTAAACAGTGATGTTTTAGGTGAAATTGCAAAAACAACAGAGCCTTTTGTAAAGCAAATTTTTATAGGAAAGACTGACGATGAGCAAACCGAAAGAGAATTTAATTTAAAATTATTTGCAGCTAGAAAAATTGCAGAGCATACAATATATAATTCTAAATTATCTGAATCTAAATTCTTTTATATACCAAGTCTATCTAACAAAATAATAATTTTTAAAGGCTTATTAATGCCTGAACATATTAATGAATATTATCTAGATTTGTTTAATTCGGCATTAGTTACAAGATTAGCATTAGTACATCAACGTTTTTCAACCAATACTTTTCCAACTTGGGATTTAGCACAACCCTTTAGATACATTTGCCATAATGGAGAAATAAATACTTTAAGAGGCAATGTCTCTAGAATGTTTTCGCGAGAAGAAATCATGGAATGCCCTTTGTTTGGTAGTGACATTAAAAAAATTATTCCTACTGTTTTAAAAGGAAAATCAGATTCTGCAACCTTAGATATGGTTGTTGAATTGTTACTAATGACAGGGCGTTCACTTCCAGAAGCTATGATGATGTTAGTGCCAGAAGCTTGGGAGAAAAACCCAAACATGTCCGATGCTAAAAAAGCTTTTTACGAATACAATTCTTGTTTAATGGAACCCTGGGATGGTCCCGCTTCCATACCTTTTACAGACGGTAATTTTATTGGAGCAGTTTTAGACCGAAACGGTTTGCGTCCTTCGCGTTATACTGTAACAAAATCAGGTAATGTAATTATGTCTTCAGAAACTGGTGTTGTAGATATTAAACCTGAAAACGTAGAGTATCATGGTCGTTTAGAACCCGGAAAAATGTTTTTAGTAAACATGAATGAAGGCAGAATTGTTAATGACGAAGAAATTAAAGAAGAAATTGCTGCAAAACATCCTTACCGAAAATGGTTAAATGAAAACCTAGTCCATTTACGAGATCTTTCAGCTAAAAAAGGACCAATTAAATATGATGAAATAGAGCTTAAAAAGCGTGAAATTATTTTTGGTTATACACAAGAAGACCTAAATACGATTATTCGTCCTATGGCCCAATTGGGAAAAGAACCTATTGGCTCAATGGGAAGCGATGCACCAATTGCTATTTTATCAGAAAGACCGCAACTGGTTTACAATTATTTTAAACAGCTATTTGCGCAAGTTACAAATCCACCATTAGATGGCATTCGTGAAGAGTTAATTACAGATATTAGCTTGACTTTAGGGAGTGATGTTAACCTGTTTAATATTAATGCGGAACATTGCAAAAAGCTAAAAATTCAGAACCCTGTTATCTCAAAACACGATTTAGATAAAATAAGAAATTATGATTCCAATCCAGATTTTAAAGTTGAATCTATCTCGATTTTATACCAAGTAAATCGTGGATTAAATGAGCTGGAAGTTGCACTTGAAAATTTAGTAACTAAAGCTTCAAAAGCAATTGACAATGGTGCAAATATTATTATTTTGTCAGATAGATTTGTAGATGAAAATCATGCACCAATTCCTGCACTTTTAGCCTGTTCTTATGTAAATCATGCGCTTCATAAATTAAAAAAACGTTCTAAAATTAGTTTGATTATTGAATCTGCTGAACCCAGAGAAGTACATCATTTTGCCTTACTATTTGGCTATGGAGCAAGTGCTGTAAATCCTTATATAGTAAATGAAATTGTTCAAAAACAAATAGAAAGTAAAGACGTTACAGATCTAGAATATTTAATAGCTATAAAAAATTATAATAAAGCTGTTGGAAAAGGAATATTGAAGGTGATGAACAAAATTGGGATTTCTACTTTAAATTCATATCGTGGTTCACAATTATTTGAATGTATAGGAATAAATTCTTCCACAGTTGAAAAATATTTTCCCAACACAACTACAAGAATTCAAGGTATTGGCTTAAGAGAAATTGAACAGGAAATTGTAAAGCGCCATAAAAAAGCTTTTCAACAAAACGATGCAAATGTCGATATTGAAATTGGTGGTGATTACAGATGGAGACGTGGACAAGAAAAACACATGTTCAACCCATTAACTGTCGCTAAACTTCAAGAATCGGTAAGAACCAATAAAGCTTCTACTTTTAAGGAATATTCGGAATTGGTGAATAACCAATCTAAAAACTTGATGACTATTAGAGGTTTATTTGAATTCGATCAATTTGACCCAATTCCTTTAGATGAAGTTGAACCATGGACAGAAATAGTAAAGCGCTTTAAAACAGGAGCCATGTCTTATGGTTCTATTAGTAAAGAAGCGCATGAAAATTTAGCAGTTGCCATGAACAGGATTGGAGGAAAATCCAACTCTGGAGAAGGAGGCGAAGACCAAGAACGTTTTTATAAAAGCTCACAAGGCGATTGGAAAAACTCAGCAATTAAGCAAGTGGCTTCAGGTCGATTTGGTGTCACTTCAAACTATTTAACAAGTGCAAATGAGATTCAAATAAAAATAGTACAAGGAGCAAAACCTGGTGAAGGTGGCCAATTACCTGGACCAAAAGTAAATCGTGAGATTGCTAAGACTAGAAATTCTACACCTTATGTAGGATTGATTTCGCCACCACCACATCACGATATTTATTCTATTGAAGATTTGTCACAACTTATTTATGATGTAAAATCAGCAAACAGAACAGCCAGAATTAACGTCAAACTAGTATCAGAAGTTGGTGTTGGTACAGTTGCAGCAGGTGTTGCTAAAGCAAAAGCAGATGTAATTTTAGTCTCTGGTTTTGATGGTGGAACAGGAGCTTCTCCTTTAACATCTTTACGTCACGCAGGATTACCTTGGGAGTTAGGTATTGCTGAAGCTCAACAAACTTTGGTAATGAACAATTTAAGAAACCGTATTGTTTTAGAATGTGACGGACAATTAAAGACTGGTCGTGATGTTGCCATTGCATGTTTATTAGGCGCAGAAGAATTTGGTTTTGCAACAGCGCCTTTAGTTGCTTCTGGTTGTATTATGATGCGTGTTTGCCATTTAAATACCTGTCCAGTTGGAATTGCAACGCAAAACCCAGAATTACGTAAAAAGTTTAAAGGAAAACCAGAACACGTGGTTAACTACATGTATTTCGTAGCACAAGAATTACGTGAAATTATGGCAAAACTCGGATTTAGGACGATTAATGAAATGGTTGGTCAATCTCAAAAATTAAATAGAAATAAAGCAATTGATCACTACAAATCTTCAGGTATTGATTTAACACCAATTTTACATAAAGTTGAAGTTGCTGAAAATGTAAAATTATTCAACACCTATTGTCAAGACCACAACTTAAATGTGCATTTAGATTTCAAAATTATCAAGCAAGCACATCAGGCGTTATTCCGAAGACAAAAAACACATTTAGAATTGCCAATTACTAATATTGATCGTGCAGTTGGTGCCATTGTAAGTAACGAAATTTCAAAAATTTATGGTGCAGATGGCTTACCAGAAGACACTATTGATATTGATTTCCATGGTTCTGCAGGACAAAGTTTTGGTGCATTTGCTACCAAAGGTTTAAAATTTACAGTTCATGGTAGCACCAATGATTATCTAGGAAAAGGATTATCTGGCGGAAAATTAATCATTAAAGTTCCAGAATCCTGCACAATTATTCCAGAAGATAATACCATTACAGGAAACGTTACTTTATATGGAGCAACTTCGGGAGAAGCGTACATTAACGGAAAAGCTGGAGAGCGTTTTTGCGTTAGAAACTCTGGCGCAAAAGCAGTTGTAGAAGGTATTGGAGATCATGGTTGTGAATATATGACAGGAGGCATTGCTGTTATTCTTGGCGCTGTAGGAAGAAACTTTGGAGCGGGAATGAGTGGTGGAATTGCTTATGCTTTAGATGAAGACGGAACATTTAAGCAAAACTGTAATTCAGAGGATTTAAATATCGATCCTGTTACCAATGTTGAAGATCAAGTACAATTAGAACAGCTTGTTGAAAATCACTTCCTTGCAACTGGAAGCCCTTTAGCAAGACGCCTTTTAGATAATTGGAAAAATTACCTTCCTAAGTTTAAAAAAGTATTTCCAGAAGAGTACAAACAAGCCTTATTAAGATTAGAACAAGAAAAATTAGAATTAGTGTAAATTATGGGAAAAATAACAGGGTTTTTAGAGTATGAGCGTGAAAATGAAGGTTATATAAAGCCCAAAAAACGCATTGCAAACTATAAGGAATTTACGATTCCATTAGATGAGGATAAACTAAAAAATCAAGGTGCACGATGTATGGATTGTGGCATTCCATTTTGTCATAGTGGTTGCCCTTTAGGGAATTTTATACCAGATTTTAACGACAAAGTGTATAAAGGCAAATGGAAGGAAGCTGCCGAAATATTACACAAAACCAATAATTTTCCTGAGTTTACAGGAAGACTATGTCCTGCTCCTTGTGAGGAAGCTTGTGTTTTAGGTATCAACGAAGATCCTGTAACTATTGAAAATATTGAAAAAAACATAGTTGAAACCGCTTTTAAAGAAGGGTGGATTACAGCACAGACTCCAAAAGTTAGAACTCAAAAAACAGTAGCTGTTATCGGTTCTGGACCTGCTGGTTTGGCTGCTGCTCAACAGTTAAATCACGCTGGACATACCGTTACTGTTTTTGAACGTGACAAAAAAGTTGGCGGACTATTACGTTACGGCATACCTGATTTTAAAATGGAAAAACAAGTGATAGACAGACGTATTAAAGTTTTAGAAGAAGAAGGTGTTATTTTTAAAACCAATTCGCATGTTGGAGTAAATGTGGATGCTAATAAATTAAAAGATGATTTTGATGCACTCGTTTTATGTGGTGGAGCTACAGTTAGACGAAGCATTCCTATTCATGGAGCAGACTTAAAAGGCGTGACACAAGCCATGGATTTCTTAAAACTGAACAATCAATATGTAGATGGTTTAGTCGATTTTAATGACGTGATTTCTGCGAAAGGAAAAGATGTGGTAGTAATTGGTGGAGGAGATACAGGAAGTGATTGTATTGGAACTTCTAATCGTCATGGAGCAAAATCGGTTACCAATTTTGAAATATTAAGTAAACCAACCGAAGGTCGTCCAGCACATCAACCTTGGCCTTATTGGCCTATGAAATTGAAGACAACATCTTCACATCAAGAAGGTGTGGAGCGTTTTTTTAGGATCTCAACAAAAGCATTCATTGGTGATAAAAATGGAAATTTAAAAGGATTAAAAACCGTAGAAGTTGAATGGATTATTAAAGAAGGTGAAAGACCACAACTTAAAGAAATTGAAGGTACAGAAAAAGAATGGAAATGCGAATTAGCCTTATTAGCACTCGGTTTTACAGGAGCAGAAAAAACATTAGCAGACCAATTTGGATTAGAAATGGATTTCAGAACTAATATTGAAGCTTCAACTAAAGATTACGCAACAAATGTTCCGGGAGTTTTTGCAGCCGGTGATATGAGAAGGGGACAATCTTTAATTGTTTGGGCCATTTCTGAAGGACGTCAAGCTGCACACCATGTTGATGCCTATTTAATGGGAGAATCGTATTTGCCTTTAAAGGATGATAGCGATTTGCCTAGAGTGTAAATATTTTATTTTTTAATTAGGATGTCCGAATTCGTTTTTCAATATTTGAATTAACAAATGCAAAAGCAAATTATAATTACCATTTCTATTATTATCGTCGTGATTATTTCACAATGTTAAAGGGAATGGTGTTAAAAGTTGAATAATATTTTTTAGGCCTTCCAATAAACTGAAGGCTTTTTTTTGAATTATTTTGAAGTTTTGAGCATCATATATTATTTAATCTAAACAACTGATAAACATATAGTTATTCGCTTTTAGGTTTAAATGACTTTAGACTATTTATAAGACACAATCATTAGTAAAAAGTGTAAACATTTAATTTCGAACCCTCTAAGCTTTGCTTAGTCAGAAAAGAACAGAATGAAACAATTAAATAAATACAGTAAAACAGTTACACAAGACCCAACACAACCAGCAGCGCAAGCCATGTTACATGGTATTGGTCTGACTAGTGAAGATTTTGAAAAACCTTTGGTTGGAATTGCAAGTACAGGTTACGAAGGAAATCCTTGTAACATGCACTTAAATGATTTAGCAAAATTGGTGAAGCAAGGTACACTTAATGAAGATGTAGTAGGATTGATATTTAATACCATTGGTGTAAGCGATGGAATTTCTATGGGAACTCCAGGAATGCGTTATTCATTGCCTTCAAGAGATGTTATTGCAGATTCTATGGAAACAGTCGTGCAAGCCATGAGTTATGATGGTTTGGTAACTGTGGTTGGCTGTGACAAAAATATGCCTGGAGCCTTAATGGCAATGATTCGTTTAAACAGACCTTCTATTTTAGTGTATGGTGGAACTATAGATTCAGGATGTCACAATGGTAAAAAACTAGATGTGGTGTCTGCTTTTGAAGCTTGGGGAAGTAAGGTGGCTGGTACTATGGAGCAGGAAGAATTCGAATGTATCGTTAAAAAAGCAATTCCAGGAGCAGGAGCTTGTGGTGGTATGTACACTGCAAATACTATGGCTTCTGCAATTGAAGCTTTAGGAATGACGTTGCCTTTCAATTCATCTAATCCTGCAACAGGAGACGCAAAGCAACAAGAAGCGATTAAAGCTGGTGAAGCCATGCGTTTGTTGTTGGAAAAGGACATTAAACCATCAGATATTATTACCAGAAAATCACTTGAAAATGCCATTAGATTAGTTACTATTCTCGGAGGCTCTACAAACGCTGTTTTACACTTTTTAGCAATAGCAAGAGCAGCCCAAATTGATTTTACACTTTCAGATTTTCAAAAGATAAGCGATAATACACCTTTTTTGGCTGACTTAAAACCTAGCGGGAAATATCTTATGGAAGATGTTCACGACGTTGGAGGTATTCCAGCAGTGTTAAAATATTTGTTGAAAAAAGGATTGCTTCATGGAGACTGCTTAACAGTGACTGGGAAAACACTTGCTGAAAATTTATTGGATGTTGACGATTTAACCGAAGGACAGGAAGTGATAAAACCTTTAGAAAATCCAATAAAGATTTCTGGACATTTACGAATGCTATATGGCAATTTAGCACCTGAAGGTAGTGTGGCAAAAATCACAGGTAAAGAAGGTTTAAAATATAGAGGAACAGCGAAAGTGTTTGAAGGTGAATACAATGCCAATGATGGTATTCGTGATGGTAAAGTACAAAAAGGCGATGTTGTTGTGATTCGTTATGAAGGGCCAAAAGGTGGACCTGGTATGCCAGAAATGCTAAAACCAACGGCTGCAATTATGGGAGCTGGTTTAGGAAAAGATGTGGCTTTAATTACAGATGGTCGTTTCTCAGGAGGCACACATGGGTTTGTGGTTGGTCATATTACACCTGAAGCTCAAGCAGGTGGAACAATAGCTCTGGTAAAAGATGGTGATATGATAACCATAGATGCAGAAACAAATAGTATCACTCTTGAGGTTTCAGACGAAGAATTGCAACAACGCAAACAACAATGGAAAGCACCAAAGCTAAAAGTAGAACGCGGTGTATTATATAAATATGCAAGAACAGTATCATCAGCAGCAAAAGGTTGTGTAACAGATGAATTTTAAAACGAAATTGTCATCCTGAGCTTGTCGAAGGATCTCAAATACAAATATTATGAAAGCATTAACTATAAAACAAAAACAATATTTAGAGCAACCTAAAGAACCTATTTCTGGTAGTGAAGCTATCGTGAGATGTTTATTAGCTGAAGGCGTCGATGTGCTATATGGTTATCCAGGAGGAGCCATTATGCCAGTTTATGATGAGTTGTATAAGTATCAAGATAAAATCCATCATGTACTAACAAGACACGAGCAAGGAGCTACGCATTCCGCACAAGGTTATGCTCGTATTTCTGGAAAAGTTGGTGTTGCAATGGCGACCTCTGGACCAGGAGCTACCAATTTAATTACTGGAATAGCTGATGCACAAATAGATTCAACACCTATTGTATGTATTACTGGTCAAGTAGCCTCGCATTTATTAGGGAGCGATGCGTTTCAGGAAACAGATATTGTTGGCATTTCAACGCCTGTTACCAAATGGAATCATCAAATAACAAAAGCATCTGAAATTCCAGAAGTGATGGCCAAAGCATTTTACATTGCTAAAAGCGGACGACCAGGACCTGTTTTAATAGATATTACTAAAGATGCACAGTTTGAGGAATTTGATTTTCAATACAAAAAATGTGAAGGTATCAGAAGCTATAATCCAGTTCCTAAAGTTGAAGCATCAAAGCTAGAAGAAGCCGCAAACTTAATAAATAAAGCCAAAAAACCAATGATAGTTTGGGGACAAGGTGTTATTCTGGGTAAAGCAGAAGAAGAGCTTAAAGCAGTTATTGAAAAAGCTGGAATCCCTTCAGCTTGGACCATTATGGGAGCTTCTGCAATACCAACGTCTCATCCTTTAAACATTGGAATGGTTGGGATGCATGGAAATTATGCTCCTAATGTACTAACAAACCAATGCGATGTGCTTATTGCCATTGGAATGCGTTTTGACGATCGTGTTACTGGGAAGCTAGATGAATATGCGAAACAAGCTAAAGTGATTCATTTTGAAATCGATCCAGCCGAAGTAGATAAAAATGTAAAAACTGATGTGGCTGTGTTAGGCGACTCCAAAGAGAGTTTGTCGAAATTACTTCCATTGTTAAATGCAAATTCACATACAGAATGGCTTCAAAAATTCAAAGATTTGTATGCTATAGAGTTTGAAAAAGTAATCAAAAACGATTTGCATCCAACAAAAGAAGGGTTGACCATGGGAGAAGTATTGAATGAAATCAATACACAAGGTAAAGGTGAAGCGGCTATTGTTTCAGATGTAGGTCAGCATCAAATGATTGCTTGTCGTTATGCCGAGTTTAATACTAGTAAAAGTAATATAACATCAGGTGGATTAGGCACTATGGGATTTGCATTACCAGCAGCTATTGGTGCAAAAATGGCCGCACCAAACCGTGAAGTCGTAGCCATTATAGGTGATGGTGGTTACCAAATGACCATTCAGGAGTTAGGTACTATATTTCAAACTAAAGTACCAGTAAAAATTGTGGTTTTAAACAATGAATTCTTAGGAATGGTTCGTCAGTGGCAACAGTTGTTTTTTGATAAACGCTACGCATCTACCGAGATGACGAACCCTGATTTTGTAGCGATTGCAAAAGGCTATTATGTTGATGCAAAACGAGTGACTAAACGAGAAGAATTAGCTTCAGCAGTCCAAGAAATGATGCAAAGTAAAGAGGCTTACTTCTTAGAAGTTTGTGTGGAAAAAGAAGATAATGTATTCCCGATGGTGCCTTCTGGTGCTTCGGTTTCAGATATAAGGTTAGAGTAAGCGTCAGTTCGAGTGGATTTCAATGAAGAGCGACATCATTGAAATTTGCATCGAGAACAATTTTAAATACTTCTCGATACAATTTTATCTCGTTCCTCTATAAAACCACTCGAAGTGACGAATAAAAAAACAGTAATAGAAAAGACAAGAAACTCAAAAGTTATGAGTAAAGAAATTAAGCAATTTACAGTTTCGGTTTATACTGAAAATAACATAGGTTTACTAAACAGAATTTCAGCGATTTTTCAAAGAAGACATATCAATATTGAAAGTATTAATTCTTCTGCTTCAGAAATTGATGGAGTCACACGATGGACCATTTTAGTGAATATGACAGAAGACCAAATGAAAAAAATTATAGGTCAGATTGAAAAGCAAGTTGAGGTTATTAAAGCCTATTATCACACTGAAGAAGAAACCATTTATCAGGAGTCGTGTTTGTTTAAAATAAAATCGGACTTATTATTTGAAGAGCGTCAAATTCAGAATATTATCAAAGAAAGCAATGCACGCATTGTAACAGTAAACAAGAAGTTTTTCGTACTTGAAAAATCAGGCAGAAAAAACGAAATAGAACTTCTATATAGAGAATTAAGTGTATTTGGAATCATGCAATTTGTTCGCTCAGGACGTATTGCAGTCACTAAAGATGAAATGAAAATAACAAAAATGCTAGCTGCATTCAATAATTAAAAATTAAAGTTGAGCTGTCACTTCGAGCGCAGTCGAGAAGCAAAACCAAAAACGAATTTAAATAATACGAAATCAAAAAAATAGAAATTTGAACAGTATAGATTAATTTACGACTTATTATTTCAAGTCTATTTTCTAGCGTATAACCTCTATTTTCTAAACAAAAAAACAATGGCAAATTATTTTAACACCTTATCGTTAAGTCAAAAATTAGAACAATTATCTAAGTGCAGATTTATGGAATCTTCTGAATTTGAAGATGGTGTAAAGGCTCTTATAGGTAAAAAAATAGTCATCATAGGCTGTGGAGCTCAAGGTTTAAACCAAGGTTTAAATATGAGAGATTCAGGATTGAATATTTCTTATGCCTTACGTGAACAAGCAATAGCTGAGCAACGTCAATCATTCAAAAATGCAACAAGTAATGGATTTAATGTTGGCACTTATGAAGCGTTAATCCCAACAGCAGATTTAGTATTGAATCTAACGCCTGACAAACAGCATTCTAACGTCGTTGACACAGTGATGCCAATGATGAAAAAAGGGGCAACATTATCTTACTCTCATGGATTTAATATTGTTGAAGAAGGCAAACAAATCCGTAAGGATTTAACCGTTATTATGGTTGCTCCAAAATGTCCAGGAACCGAAGTTCGTGAAGAGTATTTACGTGGTTTTGGTGTGCCAACGCTAACTGCTGTGCATCCTGAAAATGATCCTGAAAGAAAAGGTTGGGCGCAAGCTAAGGCTTATGCGGCTGCAACTGGAGGACACAAAGCAGGCGTTTTGGAATCGTCGTTTGTGGCTGAGGTAAAAAGTGATTTAATGGGAGAGCAAACCATTTTATGTGGTGTATTGCAAACGGCTTCTATTTTGTCTTTTGATAAAATGGTTGAAGAAGGTATTGATGCAAATTATGCAGCGAAACTCATTCAGTATGGTTGGGAAACTATAACTGAAGCTTTAAAACATGGAGGTATTACTAATATGATGGATAGATTGTCCAATCCTGCAAAAATTAAAGCATTTCAACTTTCAGAAGAATTAAAGAAAATTATGAAACCATTGTTTGTAAAGCACATGGACGATATTATGTCTGGACATTTTTCAAAAACCATGATGGAAGATTGGGCGAACGATGACGTTAATTTATTGAAATGGCGTGCAGAAACAGGCGAAACAGCCTTTGAAAAAACAAGTGCGACTGCTGAACATATTTCGGAACAAGACTATTTTGACCATGGTGTGCTAATGGTTGCTTTTGTAAGAGCAGGAGTGGAGTTGGCTTTTGATACTATGGTTGCTTCAGGAATTATTGAAGAATCTGCTTATTATGAGTCGCTTCATGAGTTGCCTCTTATCGCAAACACAGTAGCTAGAAAGAAATTATTTGAAATGAACAGAATTATCTCTGATACTGCTGAATATGGTTGTTATCTATTTGACCATGCTTGCAAGCCGCTATTGGTTGATTTTATGAAGACGGTTGATACTAAAGTGATTGGAAAATCATTTTCAAAATTAAATGCTGTTGATAATTTAGAACTGATTAAAGTAAATGATGCCATTAGAAATCATCCAATTGAAGCCACAGGAAAAGTGTTACGTCAAGCAATGACAGACATGAAAATTATTAAAACTGAAACTAAAACGGTTGATTCGAAATTTGTAATGAACTAATTGTTATTCCTACGTATGCAGGAATCCACATTTTAAAGATGAACATAAATATGGAAGTAAAAACGGTATACTTTCCAACGTTAAAAAATGTTGAAGCTGCCTCACAAAAATTAAAAGAAGTAGTTTCCCTTACGCCTTTATCTAAAAATGAGCGTTATTCCAATCAGTTTGACTGTAATGTGTTTTTTAAACGCGAAGATTTACAGCAAGTACGTTCCTATAAAATTAGAGGTGCTTATAACAAGATGTCTTCATTAACAGAGGTTGAGGCCGAAAATGGTATTGTATGTGCAAGTGCTGGAAATCATGCACAAGGTGTGGCATTATCATGTAAATTACTCAAAGTAAAAGGCACCATTTATATGCCAGCGCCTACGCCAAACCAGAAGATTGAGCAAGTAAAAATGTTTGGAGGCGATTTTATTGATGTGGTGTTGATTGGCGATACGTTTGATGATGCTTATGAAGCATCTATGTTGGAATGTAAACGTTTGAACAAAACCTTTATTCATCCATTTAATGATGAAAAAGTTATTGAAGGTCAAGCAACCGTTGGTCTGGAAATTATGGACCAAGCGCAACATCCTATTCATTATGTATTTGTTCCTGTTGGAGGAGGAGGATTGGCATCAGGATTATCTACTTTATTTAAAGAGTTGTCTCCAAACACTAAAATAATTGGGGTAGAACCTGAAGGTGCACCTTCCATGTCTGTATCTATCCAAAAAGATAGAATTGTTGAACTAAAAAATATTGAACGCTTTGTTGATGGTGCTGCTGTGCGTAAAGTTGGTAATAAAACTTTTGAAATTTGTAAGCAAAATTTAGATGCTGTAATAACAGTGCCTGAAGGCAAAATATGCCAAACCATTTTAGAATTGTATAATAAAGACGCTATTGTGGTAGAACCAGCAGGAGCACTGAGTATTTCAGCTTTAGATTATTACAAAGATGAATTGGCTGGTAAAAACGTGGTGTGTTTAGTAAGTGGCAGCAATAATGACATTACAAGAACACCAGAGATTAAAGAACGCGCTTTATTGCATGCTAATTTAAAGCACTATTTTATTATTAAGTTTCCGCAACGATCAGGCGCATTAAGAGAGTTTGTGGTAGAAATATTAGGACCAAATGACGACATCACGCATTTTGAATACACCAAAAAGGTAAACCGAGAAAATGATGTTGCTGTGGTTGGCTTAGAACTTAAGTCACCTAACGATTTACAACCTTTAATTACCAAAATGAAACTTCATAATTTTTATGGAGACTATTTAAATAATAAACCAGATTTATTTCAGTTTTTGGTTTAATTAAAAAAATCACAAGTATGGGCATTCCACAAGCGTATAAAATTACCTCGATATTACATCAAAACACCTATCTAGTTAATGGCGAGTTGAAACCTTGGCCTGGAGAAATAGCAGAAGTATATTCAACTATTTCTTCTACTAAAGATTACAAACCAACCTTATTAGGTACAATTCCGCAATTGGGAAAAGCCGAAGCCATTGAGGCTTTAGATTCCGCTTGTTTGGCTTATAATAAAGGTCAAGGACTATGGCCAACCATGAAAGTGATTGACAGAATCGCATGCATGGAAAAATTTGTAGAACAAATGAAGACCAAGCGTGATAAGGTTGTTAAATATTTAATGTGGGAAATTGGCAAAAACCTATCAGATTCACAAAAAGAGTTTGATAGAACCGTAGAATACATCTACGATACTATCGAGGACTATAAACAAATTGATAGAGACTCAGCAAAATTTCATAAACATAGTGGTGTCAATGCCCATATTAGGCGAGGACCACTTGGCGTAGTTTTGTGTTTAGGACCATACAATTACCCATTAAATGAAACATTCGCCTTATTGATTCCAGCTTTAATGATGGGCAATACAACCATTTTTAAACCAGCTAAAATTGGAATATTATTATTGTCTCCACTTTTGGAAGCTTTTCAAAACAGTTTCCCAAAAGGTGTTGTAAACATAGTATATGGTAGAGGAAGGACTTTGGCAACACCAATAATGCAGTCTGGAAAAGTTGATGTTTTAGCTCTAATCGGAAATAGCAAATCTGCAAATGCGCTTCAAAATAACCACCCAAAAAGCAATAGATTACGATTGGTATTAGGTCTGGAAGCGAAAAATCCAGCCATTATTTTGCCAGATGCCGACTTGGATTTGGCTATTGCAGAATGTATTGCAGGCACTTTATCGTTTAATGGACAACGTTGTACAGCTCTAAAGATTTTATATGTCCATGAAGATATAGTTGATGAATTTAACAAACGATTTGCCGCTAAAGTTGATGAATTAAAATTTGGGAACCCATGGGATCAAGGAGCAAAATTAACGCCTTTACCAGAACCTGATAAACCAGAATACATTCAGGAATTAATAGATGATGCAAAAGAAAAAGGTGTAAAAGTGTTGAATAAAAAAGGAGGAGAAACTTCTGATAATTTCATTTTCCCAGCAGTTTTATATCCAGTTTCAAAAGATATGAGAGTGTTTCAAGAAGAACAATTTGGCCCTGTTATTCCAATTGTGCCTTTCAATGATATTGAACAACCTTTAGATGATATGGCAGAATCTAATTACGGACAGCAAGTGAGCTTGTTTGGAAAGGATGTAAAAACCTTATCACCTTTAATTGATACTTTGGTAAATTTAGTGTGTCGTGTAAATTTAAATAGCTCTTGCCAGCGAGGACCAGATGTATATCCTTTTACAGGAAGAAAAGATTCGGCGTTTAGTACTTTGAGTGTGCATGATGCATTACGTTCATTTTCAATCAGAACATTCGTTGCATCAAAAGATAATGAGTATAACAATGCTATTTTAAACGAATTATTGGATAAAAAGACATCTAATTTCATTAGTACTGATTATATATTGTAGAATCTTTGTGATTGTTATTAATAATTGAATTATGAATAATAAACTCATATCATTTTTATGATTTCAATAATTTTTACAAAAAAACATTGACAGTGTGAGCGTTATATTAAAATAAATTGTAGGTTTGCTTTATGATTATCACAAAAAATAAAATACGTATTACAGTTCCCAGTTTGTGCTTGCGCAATCGCCGCCGCTAATTCTTCTATTTAGCAGCATTTTTTTCATTACGTCAATTTTAATTTTTTTTTCACCTTGTACAAAACCATTTTAATATTATTTTTTCAAAATTTAGTTATCACTCCAGATAGCAAGGTTTCTGTACTCCACTTTTTTCCTCGTCGCCCGTAAGGGTGTTTCATGATTTAGAACTTAGGTGTGTCCAGTTCTGCATTTCAAGTCAAAGTTTTTTTAAAGATAGTTTAATTCAAAGTCAAGATAATGGATATCATTATTGCAGATAAATCACATACTATTTATGCAAATAATATTTGCGAAACCATTTCGGACGCAGCTCAAGTAAGAGGTACTGGAATTGCTAAGCGCACACCTGAATATGTCATTGAAAAAATGAAAAAAGGAAATGCGGTTATTGCATTAGATGGAGAAACCTTAGCTGGTTTTTGCTATATCGAATCCTGGGAACATGGGAAATATGTGGCCAATTCCGGATTAATCGTGCATCCGGATTATAGAGGGCAAGGATTGGCAAAAAAAATAAAAAAAGTTGTCTTTGAGCATTCCAGGGCTAAATTTCCAAATGCGAAAGTATTCAGTATCACGACAGGATTAGCGGTTATGAAAATGAACAGTGAATTGGGTTACAAGCCAGTGACATTTTCAGAATTAACAGCTGATGAATCCTTTTGGAAAGGTTGTCAAACCTGCAAGAATTACGATGTCCTGCAACGTACAGAACAAAAAATGTGCTTGTGCACAGGCATGTTATTCGATCCAAATAAAAAAAGGGAAATAAAAATACATGAACACAATTACGACAAAAAAGTTTGGACACGATTAAAAAATATAAAACAAATCAGGTTTTTAAAAAATAATAAAAATGATAAAAGATAAATCGAATCATTCGTTCCCTTTGGGAGAGATGTCAGGAACCGACAGAGTTGGAAAATTAGTCATAGCATATAGTGGCGGATTGGATACGTCCTACTGCGCAGTCAGTTTATCTAAAGAAGGATATGATGTGCACGCAGTGAGCGTCAATACAGGTGGATTTACAAAACAAGAAATAGAAACCATTGAAGCCAATGCATACAAAATGGGAGTTTCAACCTACAAGAATATTGATGCAGTTGCAACCTTCTATCAAAAAGTCGTGAAGTATTTGGTTTTCGGAAATGTTTTAAAGAATAACACCTATCCATTATCAGTAAGTGCAGAACGAATCATTCAAGCTATCGAAATTGTTGAATATGCTAAAAGTATTGACGCAAAATACATCGCTCATGGGAGTACAGGAGCTGGAAATGACCAAGTGCGTTTTGATATGATTTTTCAAACCTTGGCTCCAGAAATTGAGATTATCACACCAATTAGGGACAAAAAATTATCAAGACAGGAAGAAATTGATTATCTAACAAGTAATGGAATAGATATGTCTTGGGATAAAGCAAAATATTCAATCAATAAAGGACTTTGGGGAACAAGCGTTGGAGGTGAAGAAACCTTAACATCAGAAAAGCCATTGCCAAACCAAGCATATCCTTCGCAATTAGAGCATGCAGAAGAAGAAAAAGTAACACTCACATTTTCAAAAGGTGAATTGGTTGCTATTAATGGAATTGAAAACGATCCAGAAGTAAATATTGAAGTGCTGAATAATCTGGCATCAGTATATGCCATTGGAAGGGATATTCATGTTGGCGATACCATCGTTGGCATAAAGGGAAGAGTTGGTTTTGAAGCTGCTGCAGCACTAATAACCATTAAATCACATCATTTATTGGAAAAGCACACGCTTACCAAATGGCAATTGCAGCACAAGGACTATTTGGCAAGTTTCTACGGAATGCATTTACACGAGGGACAATATTTAGATCCAGTAATGAGGGATATGGAAGCTTATTTTGAAAATAGTCAGGATAAAGTTTCAGGTGATGTAATTGTTGGTTTAAAACCATATCATTTTAGTTTAGACGGAATTATTTCCAAGCACGATCTCATGAATGCCAAATTTGGAAGCTATGGTGAAATGAATACAGGTTGGACAGCAAATGACGCCAAAGGATTTATCAAAATTTTAGGTAATCAAAATAAAATATATCAACAAGTAAACAATTAAAAGACCTTTCAGGTATCTAAAACCTGAAAGGTCTGAAATAAGATTATGAAATGAGCATAAACAAATTTCAGCATTATTAACCAAGTGAATAATTTGCAGAAATTTTTAATATCTTCATTTTCAGTGAACTATAAAATTTTAAACAGATGAAAAGACTACAAGTAGGAATCATTGGAGGCGCTGGTTATACAGCAGGAGAATTAATAAGATTGTTGATTCATCATCTTAAAGCAGAAATTAATTTTGTGTATAGCACATCCAATGCGGGAAACAAGATAAGTGCAATCCATCAGGATTTGGTTGGTTCAACTAACATGAAATTTACTGACACAATTAATTCTGATGTCGATGTCTTGTTTTTGTGCTTAGGTCATGGTAATTCAACTGCTTTTTTAGAAAAGAAAATGTTTTCTGCAAAAACAAAAATCATCGATTTAAGTAACGATTTCAGGTTGAAAAAAGACGAAGTGTTTGATGGGAAAACCTTTGTTTATGGCTTGCCAGAACTGCAAAAAGAAAAGATTAAAACCGCTGATTACATTGCAAATCCAGGTTGTTTTGCCACTGCATTACAATTGGCATTGTTGCCTTTAGCAGATAAAGGCATGTTAAATGACAATGTTCATATCAACGCAACAACAGGAGCAACTGGTGCAGGAACTTCTTTATCTAAAACAACCCATTTTACGTGGAGAGATAATAACTTTTCCTATTACAAGCCTTTTACGCATCAGCATTTAGGCGAGATTCATCAAACGGTAAATCAATTACAGAATAATTTTGATTCGGAAATCATTTTTATGCCAAATAGAGGGAATTTCTCAAGGGGAATTTTCGCCACCATTTACACAAAATTTGAAGGCGGTTTAGAAGACGCTAAATCCATTTATAACAAATATTACAAAGATGCTGCATTTACCTTTGTATCTGATAAAGATTTGCATTTAAAGCAAGTGGTTAATACTAATAAATGTTTGATTCATCTTCATAAACACGGCAATAAACTTTTGATTACAAGTATAATAGATAACCTATTAAAAGGTGCTTCAGGACAAGCCATTCAGAATATGAACTTAATGTTTGGCTTTGAAGAATCTGAAGGATTAAATTTAAAAGCGAATTATTTTTAACAAAATAGCAGACCTTTCAGGTTTCTAAAACCTGAAAGGTCTCAAATAAAATAAAAACATGAAAATAGCAATCATAGGAACAGGAAATTTAGGATGCTCGATCGCAAAAGGATTGATAACAACCAACGCAATAACAACCCTCTATTTAACAAAAAGAAATTTAGAGGATATTAAGGAGTTTGAAGGTTATAAAAATGTATTTCTAACGACTGATAATGCTGAAGCAATTAAAAATTCAGACATCGTGATTTTTGCTGTTCAACCAGCTCATATGGAGAATATTCTTCTGGATATAAAACCATTGCTTCATGAAAATCATGTGTTGATTTCCACCATTACAGGGTTTTCAATTGAAAAAATGGAAGGTCTTGTTGGTCAGGATAAATTTATTATCAGGGCAATGCCAAATACAGCAATTGCAGTTGGAAAATCCATGACCTGTTTGTGCAGTAATGAAAATGGCGCAAAACGTATCAAATTGGCTGAAGCCATCTTTAACCGTTTAGGAACATCCATTGCTATTGAAGAAAATTTAATGCAAGCCGCAACCGTTGTTTGTGCCAGCGGAATTGCCTTCTGGATGCGCTTGATAAGGGCAACCACACAAGCAGCGATTCAATTGGGTTTTGAGGCCAAGGAAGCACAGGAATTGGCAATGCACACTTGCGAAGGAGCAGCCAACCTGTTAATTACAAATCGCAACCATCCTGAACAGGAAATTGATAAGGTAACCACTCCAAGAGGCTGTACCATTGAAGGCTTGAACGAAATGGAACACAAGGGATTAAGCTCATCCTTAATCCAGGGAATGGTATCGTCATTCAAGAAAATCAACAGCATAAAAACAGACCAATTGTAACTATAAACTGTCATTCTGAATGAGCGAAGCAACATGAAGAATCTCATAATCAAAATGCTTCGCTTTGCTGAATATGACAAAAAACAAACAAATATGAAACTATTCAATGTTTATCCATTATTCGATATCACTCCTGTAAAGGCACAGGATGTTTATGTGTACGATGAAAACAACATAAAATATCTCGATTTATATGGAGGTCATGCCGTGATTTCAATTGGTCATTCGCATCCGGAATATGTAAAAAATATCAGTGAGCAAGTGAGTAAATTAGGATTCTACAGCAATTCGATTCAAAATCCGCTACAAAAGGAGTTGGCTGATAAATTGGGGAAACTATCTGGTTGTGAAGACTATCAATTGTTCTTGTGCAATTCTGGAGCAGAAGCCAATGAGAATGCTTTAAAGTTAGCATCCTTCCATACAGATAAAAGAAAAGTAATTGCGTTCAAAAATTCATTTCACGGAAGAACATCTGCTGCTGTTGCAGCGACCGATAACCCTAAAATCGTAGCTCCACTCAATGCACAACAAGAGGTTGAGTTTATGGAATTGGGTGATTTGGAAGGTGTGAAATCTGTTTTAGAAAGAGGAGATGTCTGTGCGGTAATTATTGAAACCATTCAGGGAATTGGAGGATTGGATGAAGTTACAACAGGGTTTTACCAAGGTGTCAATAAATTGTGCAAACATTATGATGCATTGCTAATTGCAGACGAGATTCAATGCGGATTTGGAAGAACAGCTGATTTCTTTGCCTTTCAAAAACATGGTGTGACTCCAGACATTATTTCCATGGCTAAAGGAATGGGGAATGGCTTTCCAATTGGAGGGATATTAATCCATCCAGATATAAAATCATCTTTCGGATTATTAGGTACAACGTTTGGAGGTAATCATTTGGCATGTGCAGCATCCATTACTGTTTTAGATGTGTTGAAGAAAGAGAACTTGATGCAACATGCAAAAGAAGTTTCTAATTATTTAATCAAAAAAGCACAGGAAATACCACAGATAAAAATCATAAAGGGAAGAGGGTTGATGTTAGGATTGGAGTTTGATTTTCCAATTACTGATTTAAGAAAATCATTGATTCAAAATCAACATATTTTCACAGGAAGTGCAAAGAACCCAAATCTGTTGAGAATACTTCCACCACTGACCATTCAAAAAGAACATGTCGATGTATTTTTTGATGCCTTAAAACAAGAATTAAATTAAGTGTCATTCTGAACTTGATTCAGAATCTCATTAAAAGAGTTAAAATGAAAAAATATACAAACATAGATGATATTGAAAACGTTCCTGAAATTATCAAGGAGGCCATTCAATTAAAGAAAAATCCGTTTCAATTTGAAGATTTAGGCAAGCATAAAACCTTGGTCATGCTATTTTTTAATTCGAGTTTGAGAACACGATTGAGCACAGAAAAAGCAGCAAAAAATTTAGGCATGCAAGTCATGGTTTTAAACGTAAATGATGCTTGGAACTTGGAATATGAGGACGGAACAGTTATGAGTCTGGACACTGCAGAGCACATTAAAGAAGCTTGTCAGGTATTATCTCAATATGCAGATATTATTGCTGTAAGAGCATTTCCCGACTTAAAGGATAAACAAAAAGATGAATCGGAATTTATGCTCAATAGTTTTATCAAGCATGCAACGGTTCCCATTGTGAGTATGGAAAGTGCAACAGCACATCCATTGCAGGCTTTGGCAGATGCTATTACGATTGAAGAGTTAAAAACAAAAAAGCGACCAAAGGTTGTATTATCTTGGGCGCCTCATCCAAAAGCCTTGCCACAGGCTGTGCCAAATTCGTTTGTAACTATGATGCAGGAAGTAGATGTTGATTTCAGCATCACGCATCCAAAAGGTTATGAGTTAAATCCTGAAATAACAAAAGGAACACCAATACATAACAACCAAAAAGAAGCTTTAAAAGATGCCGATTTTGTGTATGTGAAAAACTGGAGTAGCTATAAAAAATATGGACAAATTTTAAGTGAGGACACCAATTGGATGATGACAAAGGATAAATTGGGTGACGCAAAATTTATGCACTGCTTACCAGTAAGACGAAATTTTGTTGTGGAGGATGCAGTGTTGGATAGTGAGAATTCGGTTGTGATTCAAGAAGCAAATAACAGAACTTATTCTGCTCAAATTATATTAAAAAAAATATTGGAAAGCATTGATAAGTAAAATAAGACCTCACAGGTTTTTAAAACTTGTGAGGTCTGGAAAAAAAGAAAGCATGAGCGTTTTAAAAATCATAAAAATAAGCGGAAACATCATCGATAATGATGACGCACTAAATGCCTTTTTATTTGCCTTTTCAAAACTGAAAGGACCAAAGTTATTGGTTCATGGAGGCGGAAAACTGGCAACTAAATTAGCGATTCAAATGGGAATTGAGGTTAAAATGACCAACGGAAGGCGCATCACGGATGCCGATACTTTGGACATTATTGCAATGGTCTATGCGGGAAAGATAAACAAAAACATTGTGGCCAAATTGCAGGCTTTAAATTGTAATTCCGTTGGGTTTTCTGGAGCAGATGGAAATTCTATTGTATCAATAAAACGACCTGTAAAAAATGTTGATTTCGGATTTGTAGGAGATGTCAATAAAGTAAATACAAAAACAATGGCTGTTTTATTAGAGAATAAAGTTACACCTGTATTTTGTGCCATCACCCATGATGAAAACGGACAATTATTTAACACCAATGCAGATACTATCGCGTCAGAATTAGCTATCGGTTTTGCTAATCAATTTGATACAGAGTTGTACTATTGCTTCGAAAAAAATGGTGTTCTAAAAAATATAGATGATGATAATTCAGTTATCGAAAACATCAACACCAAAACCTATCAATCATTAATTAATGAAGGCGTCATAGCAGATGGTATGTTGCCTAAATTGAACAATTGTTTTCACGCCATAGATAATCAAGTTTCCAAAGTTTGTATTGGCAAACCGGAAATGTTGTTTAATAAAAATTCAATTTTTACAACCATCAAAAAATGAAAAAGAAAGACTTAACAAAAAACGCAATCGAGTTGCTCAAAAACTTAATTGAGACACCATCGTTTTCATCAGAAGAAGATAAAACAGCGTCTCTAATCGAGAAGTGGTTTCAGGAATACAAAATTCCTTGTGTCAGGACCAACAATAATGTTTGGGCAACCAATCTTCACTTTAAAAAAGCCAAACCGACCTTATTGTTGAACTCGCATCACGACACAGTAAAGCCAAATAATGGTTACACCAAAGACCCATTTGAGGCAATCGAAGAAGATGGTAAATTATATGGATTGGGAAGTAATGATGCAGGTGGTAGTTTGGTGTCTTTAATTGCAACCTTTACCCAATTTTATAAGAAAAAGAACTTAAATTATAATTTAGTTTTTGTGGCATCAGCCGAAGAGGAAAGCAGTGGAAAAAATGGTTTGAACAGCATGCTGGAGTTCATTCCCGAAATAGATGTCGCCATTGTTGGCGAACCAACTCTTATGAATTTAGCTGTTGCCGAAAAAGGCTTGGTAGTGTTTGATGCAAAGGTAAACGGCACTCCTGGTCATGCAGCGCATCCTAATGGTAATAACGCTATTTACAATACAGTTGAGGTTTTAAAATGGTTTCAGGAATATAAATTCGAAAAAAAATCACCTGTTTTAGGGGATGTTAAAATGACAGTGACTCAAATTAATGCAGGAAAACAGCACAATGCAGTTCCAGCAGAAGTGGATTTGGTAATTGATGTGCGAGTAAACGATAAATACACCAACCAGGAAATAGCAGATATTCTGAAAAAGAATTCACCTTGCACGAGTATAGAACCACGTAGTTTGCGATTAAACTCATCATCCATTCCTATTAGTCATGAATTGGTGGAAGCAGGCATTGAGTTGGGCAGGGAAACCTATGGTTCGCCCACCTTATCAGATCAGGCAGTTTTAAGTTGTCCATCCTTGAAATTGGGTCCTGGAGACAGCACACGCTCGCATACAGCAGATGAGTTTATTTATTTGGCTGAAATTGAGGAAGGAATTAAAATATATATTCAATTACTGGAAAGAGTATTATAAAAAAGGCAAAAGAATCAAGAGTCAAGACGAGTTTTTTAATTGAAAGCGTCTTTGTTCCAACAGCGACTTGCATTGAGCGTAGTCGAAATGAGCAGTCTAATATCTTGGTTCTAAATTTTAAGAATTAAAATTTATGTGGAATTATTAATTAGAGCATTATAAAGTTTTCGTCGGTTTGAGTGTTTCGACTGAAAGGAGAAATGTATCGAAAACAAGAAAATTACTTCTCGATACAACACTGAAGCAAGTTCAGTGTCACTCGAAGTGACGAAAAAAATAAGTAAAAGAGTCAAGAATCAAGAGACAAGACAGAGTTCAATTTTTAAAGGTCTTTGTTCTAAAAGCGAAGCGGTCTAATATCTTGGTTCTTAATTTTAAGAATTAAAATTTACAGATATGAAACTTTGGGACAAAGGATTTTCAATAGATAAAAAAATAGAGCAATTTACAGTTGGCAACGACAGGGAAATAGACTTGCATATAGCCAAGTACGATGTGCAGGCATCCTTGGCAAATGCCAGAATGTTGAAGAGCATCAATATTATGTCTAAAGATGAATTGAAACTATTGGAAAAAGGGTTAGCCGATTTACATCAACAAATTAAAGAAGGTACATTCACTATCGAAGACCAATTTGAAGATGTGCATTCTAAAATAGAGTTCGAATTAACAAAACAAGTAGGTGAAGTCGGTAAAAAAATCCATACGGCACGTTCCAGAAACGATCAGGTGTTGGTGGCTTTACAATTGTATTACAAGGACAACCTATCGGAAATTAATTCTAAAGTAAGAATCCTGTTTGACACCTTGTTGCAATTGGCAGAAACCCATAAGGACAAATTACTTCCGGGTTATACGCATTTACAAGTCGCAATGCCATCCTCATTTGGATTGTGGTTTTCGGCGTATGCAGAATTGTTGATTGATGATGTGTATGTACTAAATGCAGTTAGAAAAATAGTCGATCAAAACCCATTAGGTTCTGCTGCAGGTTATGGTAGTTCGTTTCCAATAGACAGAGAATTCACAACCAAAGAACTGGAGTTTTCAACCTTAAAATACAATGTGGTTGCAGCCCAATTAAGCAGAGGAAAAAGTGAACGAGCTGTTGCCAATGCATTAGGTAGTGTATGTAATACTTTGGGCAGATTCGCGATGGATGTTTGCTTGTATATGAGTCAGAATTTTGGGTTTATCACGTTTCCGGATGAGTTAACAACAGGCAGCAGCATCATGCCACATAAAAAGAATCCAGATGTATTTGAACTCATAAGGGGTAAGTGCAATAAAATTCAGGCATTACACACAGAAATGTTGTTAATCACCAATAATTTACCAAGCGGTTATCATAGGGATTTTCAGTTGTTAAAGGAGAATATCATCAATGCGTTTGAAGATGTCAAGGACATTCTTGATATCTTCAATTATGCCATACAGCAAGTGGTTGTAAAGGACATCGATTTATTAAATGAAAAATATCAATATCTATTTACTGTCGATAGTATTAACAATTTGGTAGTAGATGGTTTACCCTTTAGGGAAGCCTATCAAAAAATAGGAGACCAAGTGCAAATAGGCACTTATAAACCAGATATGGACAAACAACATTCGCATATTGGTAGCATCCATAATCTGTGTTTGGACAAGGTAAGAGATAAATTTCCCCAATAGTTGCTTTTATAATAGCAATAATCCAATTTAAATAATCGTGGACTGTCCTAAATGTATATTTGTAAAGTTTAGGTTCGAGTCATTTGGATGCAAGATATAATCTTCGATAAAATCGCCTACTTTGTTTGTAGTTATATTATCGAATTTTGTGTTTAAATCTGGTGTGGTAATATGTAAGCGCAAAGATTTTTCAACAGCTGTTCTAATTAAATCAGCTTCAGTGTTTAGTTCAAAATGATCTAGTAACATCGCTGCAGATAAAATGGAGGCAATTGGGTTAGCAATACCTTTTCCTGTTGCCTGAGGATACGACCCATGAATTGGCTCAAACATCGCATACTTATCTCCTACAGATGCCGAAGCCAATAAACCAATTGAACCTCCAATAACGCTTGCTTCATCACTAATAATATCACCAAACATATTTTCAGTTAAAATCACATCAAACTGTTTTGGGTTTAATATTAATTGCATCGCAGCATTGTCAACAAACAAGAAATCCAATTCCACATCTTTATAGTTTGCTGCAACCTCAGTCACTACTTTTCGCCATAAACGAGAACTTTCCAATACATTGGCTTTATCAACCAAAGTGACTTTATGTTTTCTGGATTGAGCTGCTTTAAACGCTAAATGTGCAATACGCTCTATTTCTCCTCGAGAATATTCGCATAAATCGGACGCTGTATTTCTATCGCCACTTAATTGCTTCTTACCAAAATAAATACCACCAGTGAGTTCGCGATAAATGCTAATATCTGTGCCTTTGATAATATGTCTTTTTAAAGGCGATTTATCAATAAGCGTATCATATGCTTTTACAGGGCGTATATTGGCGTAAAGCCCTAATGATTTTCGTAAACGCAATAAGCCTTGTTCCGGACGGACTTTTGCAGAAGGGTCATTGTCATACTTTGGGTCGCCAATGGCACCAAATAAAATGGCATCAGTTGCTTCACATACATCCAAGGTGTCTTCAGGCAATGGGTTTCCAGTTTGGTCAATAGCAATAGCACCAACAGGTGCATAAGTAAATGTAAAGGTATGGTCAAACTCCATAGCGATGGCTTTCAACGCTTTTATGGCTTGATTGGTCACTTCTGGTCCAATGCCATCTCCAGGTAAAACTGCAATATTTAGTTTCATCTATTTATTTTATAATGTTTGTTCAGCTTCAAAAGCTTCAATTTGTTCTTTTTTGCTGAGTAAATAGTCAATGTCGTCATAACCATTTATCATACACGTTTTTTTATAAGGGTCTATGTCAAATGATTCTGATACATCAGAATTTGCAATAGAAATTGTTTGATTTTCCAAATCAACCACAATTTGTGTTTCTGGTTTTGCTTCTACAGTTTCTAATAACGTTTTTAAAAACCCTTCAGATACCTGAACAGGAAGTAAACCATTATTTAAGGCATTGCCTTTAAAAATATCAGCGAAAAAGCTCGATACAATCACTTTAAAGCCATAACCAACTAAAGCCCAAGCGGCATGTTCGCGACTGGAACCACAACCAAAATTATCACCAGCAACTAAAATGCTTCCAGAATACTTTGAATTGTTTAAGCTAAAATTAGTGTTGATGTCTCCATTTTTATCAAAACGCCAATCTCTCAATACATTATCTCCAAATCCTTGCTTATCTGTTGCTTTTAAAAAGCGGGCAGGAATAATTTGGTCTGTATCTACATTTTCAATGGCTAATGGAATAGCTCTCGATGTAAGTGTTGTGAATTTTTCCATACTACTTCCTGCTAAGGCAGAAATCTTTTTATTAATGTTTTTTATTTTATCTAACACTTCGACTGCGCTCAGTGTGACACTATTTCTAACGTTTCTATCTCTTTTGTAACGTCAACAATTTTTCCAGCGACTGCAGTTGCAGCAGCCACTAAAGGACTCGCTAAAATGGTTCTAGAACCTTGTCCTTGTCTTCCTTCAAAATTTCTATTGGATGTTGATACACAATATTCGCCTTGCGGAATTTTATCATCGTTCATTGCTAAACACGCTGAACAACCAGGTTGTCGTAATTCAAATCCAGCATCTTCAAAAACAGTTTTTAGCCCTTCTTCAATTATTTGAGCTTCTACTTGTTTGCTTCCAGGCACTAACCAAGCAGTCACATTATCAGCTTTTTGTTTTCCTTTTATAAAGTTAGCAGCCACTCTAAAATCTTCAATTCTCGAGTTGGTACAACTACCAATAAACACAAAATTGATTGGCTTATTGATAAGAGATTCTCCAGCTTCAAAATTCATGTACTCTAATGATTTTTTAAAGGATGCATTATCATCTACAGGAATAGTTTCAGAAATTTTAATTCCCATTCCTGGATTGGTTCCATAAGTGACCATCGGTTCAATATCTTCTGCATCGAAGATATATTCTTTATCAAACACAGCATCAGCATCAGTAGATAGTGTTTTCCAATACGCTACATTTTTATCGAAATCTTTACCTTGAGGTGCAAATTCTCGACCTTTTACATACTTAAAAGTTGTTTCATCAGGAGCAATCATGCCGCCACGAGCTCCCATTTCAATGCTCATATTACACACTGTCATACGACCTTCCATACTCATGTTTTCAAACACATCACCTGCATATTCACAGAAGTATCCTGTACCTGAATTAGTACCTAATTTTGAAATGATATATAAAATTACATCTTTTGGTAAAACACCATTTTTAAGCTTTCCATTAACGGTTACTCTTAAACTTTTGGGTTTGGTTAATAGTAAACACTGACTAGCAAATACTTGTGCGACTTGGCTTGTTCCTATACCAAAGGCGATCGTGCCAAAAGCACCATGTGTTGAGGTATGGCTATCACCACAAACCATAGTCATTCCAGGTTGCGTGATGCCTAACTCAGGAGCCATAACATGCACAATGCCATTGTACTTATGACCTAGTTCGTATAGTGTAATTCCGTTTTTAACACAGTTTTCGGATAATTGCTCTAACTGCTTTCTTGACAGTTCATCCTTAATTGGTAAATCCTGATTTAAGGTTGGTGTATTATGATCGGCAGTGGCAATAATTTGATTTGGTCTAAAAACAGGAATTCCGCGAGCTTCTAATTCGTTAAAGGCTTGCGGACTTGTTACTTCGTGTATTAAATGTTTATCTATATATAAAACTTGGGGTCCATTTTGAACCGAATCGACGACATGTGCATCCCAAACTTTATCGAAAAGGGTTTTTCCCATTATGCAGAAATTATTTGTTGATAAACCTTACTGGTTTCTACAATTTGATGGATGTCATTATCGTTGATTTCTTTCTTTTGGTCTGCAAAGGTTAAGAAATTTGCATAGATTTCGTCTAACTGTAATTTGGTAAGTTCATAACCAACATTTTTAGCTCTATAAGCCAAAGCAGCACGACCACTTCTTGCTGTTAATACAATAGCAGATTCAGTTACTCCAACTTCTTTTGGGTCGATAATCTCATAGGTTTCACGATTTTTAATAACACCATCTTGATGGATTCCAGAGCTATGTGCAAATGCATTAGCACCAACAATAGCTTTGTTTGGTTGCGTGTAAATTCCCATACTGTCGGACACTAACTGACTAATACCATACAGCATTTCGGTATGAATATTAGTGTCTAAATTTAAGTAAGGATGTTGTTTTAAAATCATGACAACTTCCTCCAAGGCTGTGTTTCCAGCACGTTCACCAATACCATTAATAGTACATTCAATTTGACGCGCACCATTAATAACACCTTCAATAGAATTGGCTGTAGCCAATCCTAAATCGTTATGACAGTGGCAAGATAAAATCGCTTTTTCAATACCTTTTACATTTTCTTTTAAGTACTTAATTTTTGCGCCATATTCATGAGGTAAACAGTAGCCTGTGGTATCTGGAATATTCAACACTGTTGCGCCAGCTTTTATTGCTGCTTCACATACTCGAGCTAAATAGTCGTTGTCTGTACGTCCAGCATCTTCGGCATAAAACTCAACATCTTCAACAAAAGATTTTGCATAACTCACAGCGGCAAAAGCACGTTCAATAATGTCTTCTCTATTGCTTTTAAATTTGTGAATGATATGAGAATCTGAAGTTCCAATTCCAGTGTGAATTCTAGGTTTTGTAGCATATTTCAATGCTTGAGCGGCAATTTTTATATCATTTTCAACTGAGCGTGTTAAGCCACAAACAGTAGCATTCTTTACAGTTTTGGAAATTTCTTCAACCGACTTAAAATCACCTGGACTAGACACTGGAAAGCCAGCTTCAATTATATCTACACCTAAAGCATCCAGTTGTTCGGCAATCACTACTTTTTGTTCAGTATTCAATTTACAACCAGGAACTTGTTCGCCATCTCTGAGGGTCGTATCAAAAATTTGTACTTGAGAATTCGACATTTCTTGTAATATATTTTAGTATTGTAGTACGAATTTATATTTTGGATTCCTCTAATAGGAATTCATTCGAAATATTTTACGATGTTGAAGTTCTGTTATTGATTTGTAAATAGCTAAAAAACAGAGATATAGATTCATTTATCACACTATGACTAAAGAGCAAAAAGATAATTTATTTGTATTAGTGAAGTCACTGTCTAAATCTGAAAAGCGGCAGTTTAAACTTTATGTTGGTCGATTGGGTGTAAATGAAGATTCGAAATTCCTTCTATTATTTAACCTTTTAGATAAGATGACAACTTATGACGAGCAGATTATTTTAAAAAAGGGTATAGTAAAAAAACAACAGTTGTCTAATTTAAAGGCACATCTCTATAAGCAAATATTAATAAGTTTAAGACTTAATCCTTTACATCAAAATATTAGGGTTCAAATTAGAGAACAATTGGATTTTGCAACTATTTTGTATCATAAAGGATTATATAAACAGAGTTTGAAAATTCTAGATAAAGCAAAATCTTTAGCTTTAAACTACGAAGAAAAAATCATTGCCTATGAAATTTTAGAACTTGAAAAAATCATTGAATCACAATACATTACCAGAAGTATAAGTAATCGTGCTGATGAGTTAACAATTCAAGCTAAGGAATTAAATTCACAAAATATTTTAGCTAGTAAATTGTCAAATTTATCACTTCAACTATATGGTTTGTTTCTAAAAACGGGTTATGTAAAAAACGATGAAGAGTATGTGAAGGTGACAAAATATTTTAACGATAGACTTCCTAAATATGATATTAAAACCTTAGGTTTTCGTGAAAAATTATGGCTTTACCAATCGTATTTATGGTACAGCTTTTTGGTGCAAGATTTTTTATCATGCTATAGATACTCAAAAAAATGGGTGGATTTGTTTTATGAACATCCAGAAATGATGAAACTCAATCCTGTATTTTTCCTTAGAGGAAATCAATACCTGCTTGAAGCTTTATTTTTTATTAGACATCATAATAAATTCAAATTGGCACTTAACAAGTTGGAAACAATTACAAAAGAAACATGGTTTCCAAAAGATGATAACGTTGAGAGTTTAATATTTTTGTATGTGTACTCCAATAAATTCAATTTACATTTTATGGAAGGTACTTTTAAAGAAGGTTTACCTTTGGTAGATGAAGTATTAGCTGGAATAAAAAAGCATAAAAGCAGAATAGACGAACACCATATTATGGTGTTTTATTATAAAATCGCAAGCTTGTATTTTGGTATTGGTGAAAATAAAAAATGCATAGAATTTTTAGATAAAATCATTAGCAATAAATCACTTTCTATGCGTGAAGATTTGCTTTGTTTTTCAAGAGTTTTAAATCTGGTTGCACATTATGAAGCTGGATTGGACTACAATTTAGACGCCTTAATTAGGAGTACGTATAAGTTTTTAATCAGAATGGAGGATTTATATGAAGTGCAAAAAGAAATGATAAAATTTTTAAGAAATTTAGGAGATATTTATCCAAACCAATTACGAGGAGAGTTTATCAAACTTCATAAAAAACTAAAAACCTACGAAGACCATCCTTATGAAAGTCGCGCATTTTTGTATCTAGATGTTATTTCTTGGTTAGAAAGTAAAATAGAAAATAAATCGGTAGATTCTATTATCAGAGAAAAATTTCAATTAAAAAATCAAAAAAATTAAAATAAACCGAAAAATATTTGGTTATTAACTATTTCTTTCTGAATATTTGTGCTCACAAAGTTCAAAAACTTACTGAAATGTTATCAAGAAAGGTGGAGGGATTAGACCCTATGAAACCTTAGCAACCCTTTAGCAATAAAGAAGGTGCTAAATTCTACTTGAAGAAGCGATTCATTTATCGACAATTCAGATAGATAACTCAAGCGTAATTACGCATCTGTAATCACGTAATTTCTTATAACATTTTTCTATTAAGTACGCTTTTTAAATTAAATTATTAATCAAGCGCTCTTTACACCTTTCCTTTGGAGAGGTCAAAACTGTTTTTAACAGTTTTGGGAGAGGCAAAAAAACTAGAAAAATGAGTGCAACAAAAATTATTCATTCAATTCCAAGTGACCCACTCACTGGAGCAATTTCGGTACCAGTGTACCAAACATCAACTTTTATTCAGGAAGCTCCTGGAGTTAACAAAGGTTTCGACTATGCAAGAAGCAACAATCCAACACGTAAAGTGTTAGAAGATGTTGTGGCAAAATTAGAAGGAGGTCACTCTGGTTTTGCATTTGCAACAGGTTTAGCAGCAATCGATTCAGTTTTAAAACTATTATCTGCAGGTGATGAAATTATCGCTGTTGATGATATTTATGGAGGAGCCTATCGTCTATTTACACATGTATACGAAAAATTAGGTATTAAGGTACATTACGTAGATACAACCGACGCTGAAAATGTTGCCAATAAAATTAGTAGTAAAACAAAACTGGTCTGGATTGAATCTCCAACAAATCCAACATTAAAAGTGTCTGATATTCAAGAAATATCTAAAATTGCCAAGAGTGTCAATGCACTTCTAGTTGTTGATAATACCTTTGCTAGTCCAATAGCTCAACAGCCATTGTCTCTTGGAGCAGATATTATCATTCATAGTGGAACAAAATATATTGGAGGTCATTCCGATTTGGTTGCTGGATTGGTGGTTACAAAAACTCAAGAATTATCTGAAAAAATCAAATTTATTCAAAACGCCTCAGGCGGAATTTTAGGTCCTTGGGACTGTTTTTTAACGATTCGTGGTATTGAAACCTTAGAAATCCGTTATAAGAAACAATGCGAAAATGCTTTTGCTGTGGCTGCATTTTTAAACAATCATGAAGCTGTTCAAGATGTTTATTTCCCAGGATTGGTAACTCATAAAAACCATGAGATTGCAAAGCGTCAGCAAAATGGATTGTTTGGAGGAATTGTGTCGTTCACGTTAAAAGAAGATACCCAAGAAGCAGCCAACCAATTTGTGACAAATACAGATTACTTTAAGTTAGCTGAAAGCTTAGGAGGTGTAAAAAGCCTATTGTGCCATCCACCACAAATGACTCATGCTTCTATTCCAAGAGAAAAGCGTTTGCAATCTGGTATCAAGGATTCCTTAATAAGATTGTCTTGCGGAATTGAAGATGTCAATGATTTAATCAATGATTTAAGACAAGCTTTTAAGGCAGTTGATACAATTAAAGACGAACAGTATGTCAAACAGTAAAACCATTCATATTGTCTTGTTTGGAATAGGGCAAGTTGGAAGTACATTGATTTATCAGATAAATGAAACTAAATCAAGATTGCAACAGGACCAAAACTTGAAGCTGAAAATACCAATAGTTGCAAATTCAAAATTGGCATTTTATGATAAAGAGAGTGTTTCAAATAGTTGGGAAACCGACTTCGAATCCTTTTCAGTGCCTTATAAAATTGAAGAAATTATACGATTTGTTAAGCATCAAAAGTTTGAAAATTTAATTGCTATTGACGCAACTGCAAGTTCAACATTCATTCGAAATTATATTTCACTAATCGAAGGTGGATTTAATATTGTATCTGCAAATAAAGTGGCCAACACTTTAAGTTATGATTTTTACCAAACCTTGAGATTGGCATTAAAAATACACAATAAATCATTTTTGTACGAAACCAATGTTGGCGCTGGATTGCCTGTTATTGAAACCATTAAAAACCTATATAATTCAGGCGATAAAATTGAAAGAATAAAAGGTGTTTTCTCTGGTTCAATGAGCTATATTTTCAATCAATTTTCAGCATCTGACACTACCTTTTCTCAAGTACTATCGGAAGCTGCAAAGTTAGGATTAACGGAGCCTGATGCTCGTGAAGATTTATCTGGAAATGATGTTGCAAGAAAATTATTGATTTTAGCACGAGAGCTTAATATTAAAACTGAACTCCAAGATGTAAAAATAGAGTCTCTTGTGCCAAAACAATTAAACGGTAAGACAACCTTGCATCAGTTTAAAAACAGAACAAAAGAGTTGGATGTGCCTTTTCAGGAATTAAAAAATCAGTTATATAAAAATCAAGTGTTACGCTATGTTGGCGAATTGGATGTTGTTAACAAAACACTAGAAGTGAAGTTGATTTCAGAAGAAAAAAATTCAGCAATTGGACAACTTAAAGGAGCAGACTCTGTATTTGAAATATTTACAGAATCTTACGGTAATAACCCATTGGTAATTCAAGGTGCAGGAGCTGGAAAACAAGTAACAGCAAGAGGTGTGCTGTCTGACGTGATTAAATTGTCAAGTAAATTAAATGTTGTCCGTTCGAGCGTAGTCTAGAACTAATAAAATAAAAATTATATGAGTCGCATTGAACAAGAAATACAAAAACGAATCCTTGTGCTTGATGGTGCTATGGGAACCATGTTGCAACAGTATAATTTTTCAGAAGAAGATTTTAGAGGAGAACGCTTTAAAGATTATCCTACTTCATTAAAAGGAAATAACGATTTATTGTCAATCACACAACCTGAGGCAATCGCTGAGGTACATCGTAAATATTTTGAAGCTGGAGCAGATATTGTGGAAACCAACACCTTTTCAGGAACCTCAATTGCCATGGCAGATTATAATATGGAACATTTAGTATATGAACTCAATTACAAATCAGCAAAAATCGCAAAACAAGTTGCTAAAGAATTCACAACTAAAAACCCAGATAAACCTCGATTTGTAGCTGGAAGTATTGGTCCAACCAACAGAACTGCAAGTTTGTCTCCAGATGTAAATAGACCTGAATATCGTGCTATTACTTTTGAAGAGTTAAGGGTCGCTTATAAAGAACAAGTAGAAGCGTTGATTGATGGAGGTGTTGATGTGCTTTTAGTAGAAACCATTTTTGATACGCTTAATGCTAAAGCAGCATTATTCGCAATTGAAGAAGTTAAAGAAGAACGCCAAATAGATATTTCAATCATGGTGTCAGGAACCATCACAGATGCGTCTGGTAGAACCTTGTCAGGACAAACGGTTGAAGCATTTTTAACGTCTATTTCTCATGTCCCATTATTGAGTGTTGGTTTTAATTGCGCGCTTGGAGCCGAACAGTTAAAGCCATATTTACAGCGTTTATCAAACAAGACTGATTTTTTTACTTCAGCGCATCCAAATGCTGGATTGCCAAACGCCTTTGGTGAATACGACCAAACTCCAAAACAAATGCAACAACTTATTGAAGATTATCTGCAAGATGGATTAATAAATATTATTGGAGGTTGTTGTGGGACAAGTCCAGCGCACATAAAAGCCATCGCTGAAGTGGCACAAAATCATCAACCTAGAACTGTCTGTTCGAGCGCAGTCGAGAACTAATTTATAGGATGAATAAACAAAACAAATATTTAACCTTATCAGGATTAGAACCATTAGTTGTTACTCCAGAAAGTAACTTCATAAATGTTGGTGAACGTACTAATGTCACTGGCTCTAGAAAATTTCTACGCTTAATAAAAGAAGAAAAATATAATGAAGCTTTAGAAGTTGCAAGACATCAAGTAGATGGTGGTGCACAAATTTTGGATGTGAATATGGACGAAGGTATGCTTGATGGCAAGTATGCCATGACAACGTTTTTAAATCTTATTGCTTCAGAGCCTGATATTGCGCGAATCCCAATAATGATAGATAGCTCAAAATGGGACATTATTGAAGCTGGATTACAAGTAGTACAAGGGAAAAGTGTTGTGAATTCCATTAGTTTAAAAGAAGGTGAAACAGAGTTTATTCGTCAGGCTAGATTGGTAAAACGTTATGGAGCAGCTGTGATTGTGATGGCTTTTGATGAAGCAGGACAAGCAGATACTTACAAACGCAGAATCGAAATCTGCGAACGTTCCTATAAAATATTGGTTGATAAAGTCAAATTTCCACCTCAAGATATCATTTTCGATCCTAATATTTTTCCTGTAGCAACAGGAATGGATGAGCATCGTTTAAATGCTCTTGATTTCTTTAAAGCCACCAAATGGATTCGCGAAAACCTGCCTTATGCCAATGTTTCTGGAGGCGTTAGTAATGTATCCTTTTCCTTTAGAGGAAACGATGTAGTTCGTGAAGCCATTAACGCAGCATTTTTGTATCACGCCATTCAACATGGAATGAATTTAGGCATCGTGAATCCAGCAATGTTAGAAGTTTATGATGAAATTGATAAACAACTTTTAGAGCGTGTTGAAGATGTATTATTTGATAGAAGAGAGGATGCTACTGAAAGATTGCTGGAATTTGCAGAAACTCTAAAAGGCCAGAAAAGAGAAACTACCGAAGAGGTTTTAGAATGGCGAAATGATAGTATTCAAGATAGAATTACGAATGCTTTGGTAAAAGGAATTGATGCTTTTATAATTGAAGATGTTGAAGAAGCACGATTATCAGTTTCAAAACCTATCGAAGTCATCGAAGATCATTTAATGATTGGGATGAATGTGGTTGGAGACCTTTTTGGCAGCGGAAAAATGTTTCTACCTCAGGTTGTAAAATCCGCAAGAGTGATGAAAAAAGCAGTGGCTTACTTGCAACCATTTATTGAAGAAGCAAAAAAAGCTTCTAAATTCCCAAAAGGAACTTATTATTGGAAAACTGCCGACCCTTTGGTATATGGACTATTGAAAGACTATGCCGAAGAAATGCGCAATCAGCCAACAGAAGCAGAAACTCTACTATGGAATGTTTTAAGTGGGAAAAAATTAGATGGCTATAAGTTTAGAAGACAGCATATCATTGGAAGTTATATTGCAGATTTTATTTGTTTGAAGAAAGGGCTAATTGTGGAAATTGATGGCCTTATTCATCAACTACCAGAAAATAAAGCTACAGATGAAGAACGCACTAAATGGCTGAACCAGCAAGGTTATAACGTTGTTAGATTTACTAACGATGAGGTGTTGTCAAATCTTGATGATGTTTTAGAAAGGTTAAAAGAAGCATTAAAAGTTTCCCCTTTGGGGACGGAAGGGGCTAGATATGCAGGCAAGATTTTAATGGCGACTGTAAAAGGTGATGTACATGATATTGGTAAAAACATCGTAAGTGTTGTTTTAGGTTGTAACAATTATGAAATAGTCGATTTAGGAGTCATGGTGCCACCAGAAAAAATTATTAAAACTGCTATCGATGAAAACGTAGATATAATTGGTTTAAGTGGTTTGATAACACCTTCGTTGGATGAAATGACATTAGTATCGAAAGAAATGGAAAAGAAAAATTTTAATATTCCATTAATCATTGGAGGCGCAACAACATCTAGAGCTCATACTTCTGTTAAAATTGCTCCAAATTACAGCAACACTGTGGTTCATATTAACGATGCTTCTAGGGCTGTAACTGTGGTTGGAAACTTGCTTCAGAAAGACAATAAAGTATTTAAAGAACAAATAAGGGAAGAGTACGACAAATTCCGTGAGCAGTTCTTAAAAAGAGGGAAGAAGAAAGAGTTTTTATCAATTAAAGAAGCACGACAAAACAAATTTAAAATTGATTGGAATGCTACCAAAATAGTGAAACCAAAACAACTTGGAGTTCAAGTAGTAGATGATTTTGACATTCGAAAATTAGAAGATTATATCGATTGGAGTCCGTTTTTTAGAAGTTGGGATTTGCATGGTAAATACCCAAATATTTTAACTGATGAGATTGTTGGTAAACAAGCATCAGAGCTATTTAGTGACGCTCAAAAGTTGTTGCAACGAATTTTTGATGAAAAGCTGTTGAAAGCTAAAGCTGTTTTTGGATTGTTTCCAGCAAACACAGTAAATGATGATGATATTGAGGTTGAAGTTGAAAATTGTCATGCTGAGCTTGTCGAAGCATCTCAAAAAAATAAGCTTAAACTCCTAACCCTTCGTCAGCAATCCAAAAAAGCTGAGGGCAAACCAAACATTGCTTTGGCCGATTTTATTGCTCCAAAAGAAACAGGAATTCAAGATTATATTGGTGCATTTTGTGTATCCACAGGATTTGGAACACAAGAACTAGCACAGCAGTTTGAAAAAGCACATGACGATTATAATGCAATTATGATAAAAGCATTAGCAGATAGATTGGCAGAAGCTTTTGCAGAATATTTACACAAAGAAGTGAGAACCAACTATTGGAGTTATGCTTCAAATGAAAACCTGACTAATGAAGAGCTAATTAAGGAAACCTATAAAGGTATTCGTCCAGCTCCAGGTTATCCAGCATGTCCAGATCATTTAGAAAAGAAAACCATTTGGCAGCTTTTAAACGTATATGAATCCATTGGAGTAAAACTTACCGAAAGTTTGGCCATGTGGCCAGCAGCAAGTGTAAGTGGCTACTATTTTGGAAATCAAGAAGCAAGATATTTCGGACTAGGAAAAATAACATTAGATCAAGTAAAGGATTACGCAAAACGTAGAGAAGTTTCTGTGGATGAAGCACTAAAATGGTTAAATCCTAACATAGCAGAAACTTAACAATTTGTTTGAAATTACCTAATCAAATAAATAATTGAAAGTGTAATCTTGCTTAGGATTAAAAAAAAAGAAATGAAAAAGTATCGATTAGAGTTAAGGTTTGTATTACAAATAGTACTGTTGGCAACATTTGCGTTACTAACAGCATATTTAATATCATTATAATTAGAAAAAAGCCCTCCTTTGGAGGATTTAGGATACCTATGAAAGTAACCCAACATATAAAAAAAGCCAACGGAAACACCCAGTTTTCATTCGAGATTTTACCACCTTTAAAAGGACAACACATTCAATCCATATTTGACAATATTGACCCATTAATGGAGTTTAAACCACCTTTTATTGATGTGACTTATCATCGGGAAGAATATGTTTATAAAGAACTGGAAAATGGCTTGTTAAAAAAGCAAGTGGTAAAAAAACGTCCAGGAACAGTTGGTATTTGTGCAGCCATTCAAAATAAATATGGGGTAGATGCCATACCACATATTTTGTGTGGTGGTTTTACTAAAGAAGACACCGAAAACTTTTTAATCGACCTCGATTTTCTAGGCATCGATAATGTAATGGCTTTACGTGGTGATGCAGTAAAAAGTGAAACTTATTTTAAACCAGAACGTGAAGGTCATTCTTATGCAACTGAATTGGTGGCGCAAATTCAAGACTTAAATAAAGGCAATTATTTAGACGAAGAATTGCTTAATTCTTCAGCTACAAACTTTTGTGTTGGAGTGGCTGCTTATCCAGAAAAACACATGGAAGCGCCGAGTTTAGATAGCGATATTCATTTTCTGAAAAAGAAAATAAAAAATGGAGCTGAATACATAGTGACTCAAATGTTTTTTGACAACCAGAAGTACTTTGATTTTGTAGAAAAATGTAGAAAAGCAGATATTACAGTACCTATCATTCCAGGATTAAAACCTATTGCCACCAAAAAACAGCTTAATTTAATTCCGCATCGTTTTCATGTCGATTTGCCTGAAGATTTAATTATTGAAGTTGTAAAATGTAAAGGTAATGCACAGGTAAAACAAGTTGGAATTGAATGGTGCGTTCAACAATCCAAAGAACTAAAAAAAGCCGGAATTCCTGTGTTGCATTATTATTCTATGGGAAAAAGTGACAATATAAAAACCATTGCTTCAAAGGTGTTTTAACATTATTTTATTTGTCTATATTTACCAACAATTATGAAAAGATTTTTGTTTTTATTATTTGTTGGTTTTCAATTTTTTGGCTACGCTCAAGAAAATAAATCATCAAACTTTTCCAGTTTAGATGTCAATTATTTTAAAGGAAATATTGCCTTACATAACAACAGTATTCTTCATTTAATCACTGGACATCCAGAAGGTGTTATTGTAAGTTGGAACAAAAAAACATTTGGATTAAACACTTGGGAACAACGCTATAATTATCCAGATTATGGTGTCTCGTTTAGTTATCAAAACTTAAAAAATGAAGTACTTGGTAATAATTACGCACTTTATGGGCATTATAATTTCTATTTCTTGAATCGGAATTTAATGGTACGCATTGGTCAAGGCTTGGCTTTTACAACAAATCCTTATGATAAAGAAACCAACTACAAAAACATAGCATTTGGTACTAAATTGATGAGCAGTACCTATATGATGATTAACTATAAAAAAGAGCGTGTTATTGATAATATTGGATTTCAAGCTGGCTTATCTCTCATTCACTATTCCAATGCGAATGTAAAAGCACCTAATACAAGTATCAATTCATTGACCATTAGCGCTGGAATGACTTATAATTTTGATGATGAAGATATGGAATACCAATATAATTTAAGTGATGACGAAAAATTCACACAACCAGTTAAATACAACTTTGTGTTTAGAAGCGGTGTCAACGAAAGTGATGTGGTTGGCAGTGGTCAGTTTCCGTTTTATATTGTATCAGCTTATGCAGATAAACGCTTGAACAGAAAAAGTGCCATTCAATTTGGAGTCGATGCGTTTTTCTCTAATTTTTTAAAAGAATTGATTTACTATGAATCTGTGTCCTTTCCTAATAGAGATATTGACTCAAATACAGATTATAAACGTTTAGGTGTTTTTGTTGGTCACGAGTTGTTTATCAATAAATTATCAATAGTAACACAACTAGGTTTTTATGCTTATTATCCTTACGATTTTGAAGGAAGATTGTATCAGCGTATTGGCTTTAAACGTTATTTTGGAGATAAGTGGTTTGGTGCTGTAACTTTAAAATCGCATGCTGCAAAAGCAGAAGCTGTTGAAATAGGAATTGGCATACGTTTGTAAACATTTGTAATCAAGCAGATGTCACCTTGAGCGCAGTCGAAAGGTTGTGTAAAATGACAAAATAATTTAATAATCCTTCCCTTTTTAAGGTAAGTGTCCGAAGAACGGATGGGTTAAAAGATTTTCGTTTTCACGGAAAATAAAGATGAAAAAAATAATATACATACTAAGTTTAATGCTCATTGTTGCTTGCAACAGCGAAGATGCTTTAGATTGTTTTCAAACGGAAGGCAACATCGTGCAACAAGAAATTGTAGTGAGCTCTTTTGAAAAAATCGTAGTGAATCGTGACATAGAACTCATTGTAAAAGAAGGTTCGGATTATAGAGTCATCATTGAAACTGGAGAAAACTTACTTAACGATGTTCTTGTAATTGTGGTAGACAATGAGCTGCAGCTTACAGATAATAATACGTGCAATTATGTGCGAGATTATGGCAATACCAAAGTGTATGTAACAGCACCAAATATTACTGAAATTAGAAACTCATCACAATACGAGGTGTCATCTGAAGGCATATTGACTTTTCCCGAATTGAGTCTAGTTTCAGAAGACTTTAATGCCCCTGGAAGCTTTACAGTTGGTGATTTTAGATTGCAAATTAATAATGATAAATTAAGAGTGGTGACTAACAATATTTCATCCTTTTACATGTCTGGAACTGTCAATAGTTTATTTGTCGGGTTTTATGCTGGAGCTGGACGTTTTGAAGGCGAAAACCTCATTGCTCAAAGTGTGGATGTGTTTCATAGAGGCAGTAACGATATGATTGTAAATCCGCAAATATCACTTACTGGTGAGTTACGAGGCACTGGAAACCTAATTTCGGTAAATCAACCACCAACCGTTGAGGTAGAGCAGTTTTATACTGGAGAATTGATTTTTAATTAACAGAAAACGAACTCTCAGCTAATCTCTTTGTAACTCCGTGAATCTCTGTGAAACAATTATAAGGTAAGACATTAACTCGTCAACTCCCTAAACAAACTCTCCAAACTCGCGTTTTTCTGATTTAATTGTAAGATTTTCAACTCGTTATCGTGTGCAAAATCAAACACATGAGAGCGCATATCTTCTTGTGAAGTGAACGTGATTTCGTAAACAAAATCGTGGGTGTTTACAACACTTTTCACTTTTGGTAAGTTTTTCAAAAAGGCATCTTCTACTCTGTAATCAAACTCTACGACAACAATTTGGTCTTTGCCTTCTCTCAATGCTTGGAGTTTCTTGTCAGCAACAATTTCGCCTTTATTAATAATAATCACTCTATCACACATGGCTTCAACTTCCTGCATAATATGTGTCGATAAAAAAACGGTTTTTTCTTTACCAATGGTTTTAATAAGATTTCTAATATCTACCAATTGGTTAGGATCCAATCCTGTGGTTGGTTCATCTAAAATAAGTACGTCAGGATTATGTAATAAGGCATTGGCAAGTCCAACCCGTTGGCGATACCCTTTAGAGAGTTGCCCAATGGTTTTATGTGCTTCGGGTGTTAATCCAGTGAGTTCAACAATTTCCTCAATTCGAGATTTTTCAACCTTATAAATTTGTGCATTAAACAATAAATATTCCTTGACATACATGTCTAAATACAACGGATTATGCTCGGGCAAATACCCAACACTTTGCTGAACTTCTTTCCTGTTATCGTTTACATCAAAGCCATTCACTTCAGCTTGACCTTCGGTAGCACTTAAATAAGTGGTCAATATTTTCATCATTGTTGATTTTCCAGCGCCATTTGGACCTAAAAAACCAACAACTTCAGGTTTATCCACTTTAAAAGACACATTGTTTAGTGCTTTTTGATTTCCGTAAACTTTTGTGAGTTGTTCAACCTTAATAGACATGCAAAAATTAATTTAAATAATTATCCAATGGTTCTGCCTTGGAGTTTCTAATTCACCTCTCCTTTTGAGAGGTCAGAACTGTCATTTTTAACACTTCTGGGTGAGGCATAAAAATAAACATTAATTAATTTATACCACATTTTCCTGCGAAATCTTTAATTATTTACATAAAACCTTAAAAATAAAGCTTTAGTATTTTGATTTGTGAAAATATTATTTACATTAGCCACCTCATTAGTTATGAATAGAACAACTTATACATATTACAACTGGTTTTATTTCTTTTTTAGCAGAAGAAACGAGATGATGTATGTATAATTTATAATATAAATTTAAGTATAAGTCTCGATTTTAAATCGGGACTTTTTTTTTGAACTATGATTAAATCGGTTGCCATACAAGGCGTTAAAGGATCATTCCATCACATAGTGTCGCAAAACTATTTTGATAATGACATTCATGTTTTGGAGTGCTTGTCGTTTGATCGTGCTGTGGAGAGCCTGATTCAAAAAGAAACAGATGCGGTTATCATGGCTATTGAGAATTCAATTGCTGGTTCAATCATTCCTAATTACGCTTTGATTGATAATAAAAATTTGCATATCGTTGGTGAGCAGTATTTAGATATTCAACACAATTTAATGGCTTTACCAAATCAATCGTTGAGTGAAATTATTGAAGTGTATTCACATCCAATGGCATTATTGCAGTGCAAGGAGTTTTTTAAAAAACAGCCACATATTAAACTGGTTGAAGATAAGGATACAGCTGAGGTTGCCCAACGCATTCAAAAAAGGCAACTAAAAGGTATTGCTGCAATAGCAAGCACATTGGCTGCTGAATTGTTTGAACTTGAAATTTTAGCAACTAGTATTCAGACTATCAAGCATAACGAAACACGATTTGTAATTGTAAAACGTGAAAATCACGAAATTCCTATTGAGGAAATTAACAAAGCTTCTCTTAAGTTTGAATTGAACCATAAGCGAGGAAGTTTGGCAACTATACTTAATGTAATGAGTGACTGTAAATTGAATTTAACCAAAATACAATCCTTACCAAAAATTGAAACACCATGGAAGTACGCTTTCTTTGTGGATGTTACTTTTGATGAATATTCTAATTATGAAAAGGCTAAATCCATTATGAAAATCATGGCACAAGATTTTAAGATATTGGGTGAATATGTAAATGCAAAGTTATGATAGAAGAAGCGAATAGATTGCATACTATTGAAGAGTATTATTTCTCAAAAAAATTAAGAGAAGTAAATCTGTTAAAAGCATCAGGTAAACCTATTATTAATTTAGGTATTGGTAGTCCAGATTTGCAACCACCTCAAAAAGTAGTATCTGCTATTATTGAAGGATTACAAGACGAAAATGCTCATAAATACCAAAGTTATCAAGGCCTGCCGGAATTACGTGAAGCTATGGCAGGGTTTTACCGTGAGCAATTTCAAGTGCATTTAAGTCCTTTGACTGAGATACTTCCATTAATAGGAAGTAAAGAAGGCATCATGCATATTTCTATGGCATATTTAAACGAAGGCGATGAAGTGTTAATACCAAATCCTGGATATCCAACGTATAAATCAGTAACAAAATTATTAGGAGCAAAACCTGTTTTTTACGAGCTAGATGAAGCTAACAACTGGATGCCAGATATTACAGCACTCGAAAAGTTGGATTTAAGTAAAACAAAACTAATGTGGTTAAATTACCCACACATGCCAACAGGAGCTCAAGCCAATTATAAGATGTTTGAGGAGTTGGTAGATTTTGCAAAAAGAAATAATATCCTCATAGTAAATGATAATCCGTACAGTTTTATATTAACAGATGCTCCCAGAAGTATTTTAAAAATAAAAGGAGCAAAAGATGTTTGTATAGAGTTGAATTCGTTAAGCAAAACTTTTAATATGGCTGGTTGGCGAGTTGGTATGGTGTTAGGAAATAACCAACACATCAATGCCATTTTAAAAGTAAAGAGCAATATGGATTCTGGGATGTTTTATGGCATTCAAAAAGGAGCTATTGAAGCCTTAAACTGTTCCAAAGTTTGGTATTTGAGTTTGAATAGTGTGTACGAGCAACGACGAGAATTAATTTGGCAATTAGCTGATGCACTTAATTGTTCGTACGATAAAAATGCCTCTGGACTTTTTGTCTGGGCAAAGTTGCCACCATATACAAAAGCTGAAGAATTTATAAATGTATTGCTAAAAAATAATCACTTATTTGTAGCTCCAGGAACCATTTTTGGTAGTAAAGGAGAAGGCTACATTCGGTTTTCTTTATGTGTATCGACCAATGATATTCAAGAAGCGATAAATAGAGTTAAATAGAAAAATGTAAATAAATATTTCTTCCCTTTGGGAAGATGTCTTAAAAAGACAGTTGGGAATGAAAAACATATATCTTATAGGAGTTGGATTAATAGGCGGAAGTCTAGCATTGGATATTAAAAATTTAGATGCCTCAACAACTATTTACGGAATCGATAAAAACGATGTGCATCTAGATATGGCTTTAGAAAAAGGGATTATTGACCATAAAGCCAAAATACAAGACCTAAAAAATGCCGATTTGGTAATTGTTGCTATCCCAGTAGATGTTACAGTAAAAAAGCTACCCAAGTTATTGGATTTGGTATCTGACGATGCTTTAATTATAGATGTTGGATCAACAAAGGAAGACATTTGTGAAGCTGTAAAAAATCATACAAAGCGAAGAAATTTTTTGGCAATGCATCCGATTGCAGGTACAGAGTTTTCGGGACCTAATGCAGCAATTACTGGATTGTATAAAGGCAAAACCATTATCATTTGCGAAGTTGAAGAAACGGCTTTTAAGCTTCAAGAAAAAGCATTAAAACTCTTTTCAGATATTGGAATGCGCATACGGTATATGAAGCCAAAAGCACATGATAAGCATATTGCTTATATGTCGCATTTATCACATATTAGCTCGTTTATGTTGGGAAAAACAGTGATTGAAAAAGAGAAGAATGAACGTGATATTTTTGACATGGCAGGAAGTGGATTTGAATCTACTGTTCGATTAGCCAAAAGTTCTCCAGACATGTGGACACCAATTTTTGAGCAAAACAAAACCAATGTCATCGAAACTTTAGAAGAATACATCCAAAACTTAGAACAGTTTAAAGAACTTATGAAAAATGACGACTTTGAAGCCATCTTTAATGAAATGAAAAACACCAATCATATAAAAGAAATATTAAAAGGAATACAATAACACAAACCACAAATATCAAAAACTAAATTCCAATAGCTAATAAAATGGTTTGTTGTTTTGGAATTTGGAATTTGCTTTTTGGAATTTTTTAAAATTATGGAAAATAAGAAAGAGTTAAGAACATGGTTAGATAATTTTGGATTAGACCATCCATTAGTAATTGCTGGACCCTGTAGTGCAGAAACTGAAGAACAAGTATTAACTATAGCACATCAATTAAAAGGAAGTGACGCAACAGTTTTGCGCGCAGGTATTTGGAAACCAAGAACAAGACCAGGAAACTTTGAAGGTGTTGGTGCTTTAGGCTTAAAATGGCTACAAAAAGCAAAAGAAGAAACAGGATTACTTACAGCTACCGAAGTCGCAAATGCTAACCATGTAGATCTGGCATTACAACATGATATCGATATTTTATGGATTGGAGCAAGGTCAACCGTTAGCCCTTTTATTGTTCAAGAAATAGCCGAAGCACTTAAGGGAATCGATAAGCCAGTATTAATAAAAAACCCAGTAAATCCAGATTTAGCACTTTGGCTTGGAGCTGTAGAGCGCTTTTATACTGCTAATGTTAAAAATTTAGGAGTAATTCACAGAGGGTTTTCAACTTATGAAAAAACAAGATATCGAAACAACCCAGAATGGCAATTACCTATTGATTTGCAAAACAGGTTTCCAGATTTACCATTAATATTAGATCCTTCTCATATTGCAGGAAAACGAGATATTATTTTCGATTTATGCCAAACAGCTTTAGATTTGAATTTTGATGGAATGATGGTCGAAACACACCACAATCCAGATAAAGCTTGGAGTGATGCTGCACAGCAAATTACTCCAGACACTTTAGTGCAGTATATGGAAGATCTTAAAATTAGAAAAGAAACATCTGCAGAAGCAGAGTTTAATAACAAACTTAATACCTTGCGTACACAAATAGATGTAATAGACCATCAATTAATTGAAGTGTTAGGGAAACGCATGAAAGTATCAGACGGAATAGGAAAACTTAAAAAAGCAAATAACGTAGCAGTACTTCAATCTAAGCGCTGGAATGAAATTTTAGGAAAAATGATTTTAGAAGGTGAGCAGAATAGTCTAAGTGAAGAATTTGTATTAAGAATGTTTAAAGCGATTCACCAAGAATCAATAAATCATCAAGAAAAGATATTCAAACAATCATAATTTTTGGCATCTTTGTATAAGATGACAGGACTCGTTTATAAATCTACAGGAAGTTGGTACACCGTTAAAACACTTAATGGTAAGTTTTTTGAATGCCGAATTAAAGGTAAGTTTCGGTTAAAAGGTATTAAAAGCACTAACCCAATAGCTGTTGGAGATTTTGTTGATTTTGAACTGGAAACAAAAAATAATGAGGTCACCGGAATTATTCATAGGATTCATGAACGTAATAATTATGTCATCCGTAAATCGGTCAATCTTTCCAAACAAACTCACATTATTGCTAGTAATGTCGATCAGGTTTTTTTACTAATAACCATTGATAATCCACCAACTTTCACAAGTTTTATTGATAGGTTTTTAATAACTGCCGAAGCATATTCAATAAAAACGGTGTTATTATTCAATAAAATTGACACCTACGATGAAGATACACTACTAAAAGTAAAGCACTTAGCATCAATATATAGAAAAATTGGGTACGAATGTATTCGGGTTTCGGCTAAAACAGGTAAAAATATAGATAAAGTTAAATCGCTAATGAAAGATAAAGTGAGTATGTTTTCTGGACATTCAGGTGTTGGAAAATCTACATTAATTAATGCTATAGAACCTGGGTTAGACTTAAAAACTAAAGCCATATCAGAACAGCACCAACAAGGACAACATACCACAACTTTTGCTGAAATGTTTGACCTAAATTTTGGTGCAAAAATAATAGATACACCAGGAATAAAAGGCTTTGGCGTGGTTAATATGGATAAAGAAGAAGTAGGCGATTATTTTCCTGAGTTTTTCGAATTGAAACAGCACTGTAAATTCAATAACTGCTTACATATTCATGAACCAAATTGTGCTGTTAAAAAAGCGTTAGATAGTGGCGAGGTTGCCTATTCAAGATATAGGAGCTATTTACAAATATTAGAAGGTGAAGACGAGCATTTTAGAACCGATAATTTTGATAACGAATAAATGAAGGCAGTAATACAACGAGTGTCCAAAGCGAGCGTAATTATTGATGGTGTAAAAGTCGCCTCTATAAATAATGGTTTATTAGTATTGCTGGGAATTATAAACGAAGACACGCATGAAGACATTAACTGGTTATGTAATAAAGTAGCAAACCTTCGCATTTTTGGAGATGAAAATAATGTCATGAACAAATCGATTCTTGATATTGAAGGAGATGTCATTGTAGTTAGTCAGTTTACACTGCACGCTAATACAAAAAAAGGAAACAGACCAAGTTATATACAAGCAGCAAAACCAGAAGTGGCGATTCCATTATATGAATCTTTTGTAACACAATTGGAGTCTATCATTGGCAAGAAAGTACAAACTGGCAAGTTTGGTGCAGATATGAAAGTACAATTAGTAAATGATGGTCCTGTAACCATAATTATAGACACTAAAAATAGATAGTAAAATTAATATTTAGGATGTAAGTTATTAAAAGTGAGATTAAATATATTTTATTGCCTAGCTTAATCATTTTAGTATTTTTGACTTTTTAAACCAGAAAGAATGAACATCCAAAACGCACAAAAAGAAGTAGATAACTGGATAAAAAACCACGGCGTTCGTTACTTTAACGAGCTTACAAATATGGCTCAACTTACCGAAGAAGTAGGTGAGGTTGCACGAATTATTGCTAGGCGTTATGGCGAACAAAGCGAAAAAGAAAGCGATAAAAACAAAAACTTAGGAGAAGAATTGGCCGATGTGATGTTTGTGGTGCTTTGTTTGGCCAACCAAACAGGAGTGAACCTTCAAGTAGAGTTCGATAAAAAATTAGATTTAAAAACAAAAAGAGACCATGATAGGCATCATAATAACGAAAAGTTAAAGTAACTTTGCTAGACTCTTAAACGAGTTGTTATTATGAATATTACCCTTCAAAAATCTAAAATTGCCAAGGAATCTATAATTAAAATCACAGGCTCAAAGAGTGAGTCCAACAGGTTGTTGTTATTGCAAGCATTATATCCTAATATTGAGATAGTAAATGTGTCAAATTCCGACGATTCTAAACTCATGAAAAACGCTTTAAGCAGTGCTTTAAGTACTATAGATATTCATCATGCTGGAACGGCTATGCGGTTTCTAACCGCCTACTTCTCACTACAGGAAGGAAAGGAAATTGTGCTTACAGGCTCGTCTAGAATGCAGGAACGACCTGTTAAAATCCTTGTTGATGCCCTTAAAGATTTAGGCGCAGATATTTCTTATTTAAAAAACGAAGGCTATCCTCCACTTAAAATTAAAGGAAAAACCATAAATAAGCATCAAGTTGCCTTATCTGCAAATGTTAGTAGCCAATATATTTCGGCATTATTACTCATTGCACCACGCTTAAAAAAAGGCTTAGAATTGACCTTAGTAGGCAAGATAACCTCAGTGCCATACATTAAAATGACACTCAACTTATTAGAACAAATTGGAGTAAAAACAAAGTTTGAAAACAACCAAATAACAGTTCTCCCTTATATTGAACATACTCCCAAAAAATTAATAGTAGAATCCGATTGGTCTTCAGCCTCCTATTTTTACAGTATTGTAGCTTTAAGCGCCATTGGAACAAAAATTGAATTATCGGCATTTAAAGAATATAGTTTGCAAGGCGATTCTGTTTTAAGCAGTATTTATAAAGAATTTGGAGTAGAAACTATATTTAATGATACATCTATTACCTTAACCAAGGTTAGTAATCATATAAATCATTTCTCTTACAATCTAAGTAACGCACCAGATATTGCGCAAACAATAGCAGTGACTTGTCTTGGCTTAAAAATTAATTGTCATTTAACTGGCTTGCATACCCTCAAAATAAAAGAAACTGATAGACTAGTGGCTCTAAAAAACGAAATAGAAAAATTTGGAACTAACGTACACATTACAAACGACAGTCTTACCTTCTCAAAAATTAACCCATTAGCCAACAATGTCGAGATTAAAACCTATCATGACCATAGAATGGCAATGGCCTTTGCACCATTAGCAATTAAGGTTGGCTTTAATATTTTTGAAGCTAATGTTGTCACAAAATCTTATCCAGATTTTTGGAATGACTTAAAAAATATTGGGTTTAACTTTTCCGAATTTTAAAATAAAGACTCAAATACTTGACAACGCCTATTTTGAGGTTGTATATTTGCAGCTTTCAAAAAAATAAAAATATATATGAAATTATCACATTTCCATTTCGATCTTCCAGATGAATTATTAGCCGAATATCCTTCAGAACATCGTGATGAAGCAAGATTAATGGTACTTAATCGTAAAGATCAAACTATTGAGCACAAACTTTTTAAAGACCTTATCGACTACTTTGAGGAAGAAGATGTGATGGTATTAAACAATACTAAAGTGTTTCCTGCTAGATTATTTGGTAACAAAGAAAAAACAGGAGCAAGAATAGAAGTATTTTTATTAAGAGAATTAAATGCCGAACAACGCCTTTGGGATGTACTGGTAGATCCTGCTAGAAAAATACGTATTGGTAATAAATTGTATTTTGGAGATGATGATACTTTAGTAGCCGAGGTTATCGATAATACAACATCAAGAGGTAGAACCTTACGTTTTTTATATGATGGATCTTATGGAGAATTTAGAAATAAATTAACAGCACTTGGGCAAACACCATTGCCAAAGTATATCAAGAGAGAAGTCGAGCCAGAAGACGAAGAACGCTATCAAACAATTTTTGCTAAAAATGAAGGTGCTGTTGCAGCTCCAACAGCTGGTTTGCACTTTTCAAAACACTTACTTAAACGTTTGGAAATTAAAGGTGTTGATTTTGCCGAAGTAACTTTACATGTTGGCCTAGGAACCTTTAACCCTGTTGAGGTTGAAGATTTATCCAAACATAAAATGGATAGTGAAGAAATAATGATTAATAAAATTGCAACCGATACAATTAACTCTGCATTAAGTAATAAAAAACGTATTTGTGCTGTTGGTACAACAGCAATGAGAGCTATAGAAAGTTCGGTATCGTCAAGTGGCACCTTAAATGAGTATTCCGGATGGACCAATAAGTTTATTTTCCCTCCTTACGAGTTTAGTATAGCTAACTGTATGGTCACAAATTTCCATACACCAAAATCCACCTTACTAATGATGGTTTCAGCTTTTGCTGGACACGATTTTATTAAACGCGCCTATCAAGAAGCCATTAAAGAAGGCTATAAATTTTATAGTTATGGCGACGCCATGTTAATCATATAATTTTTAAAATGAGCCTCGTTTTTCGAGGCTTTTTTGTATATAATGACGCAAACTAAAAAAGACATACGAGCCTTAACCAAAGAAGAACTTAGGGCTTTCTTTGTGAGCCAAGGTGATAAACCTTTTAGAGGCAATCAAGTGTACGAATGGCTTTGGCAAAAATCGGCTCATAAGTTTGAAGATATGACCAATATATCAAAACAAACCAGAGATATGCTGGAAGCTAATTTTGTAATAAATCACATAGAAGTCGATAATATACAGCGAAGCAGTGATGGCACAATAAAGAACGCTGTACGATTACATGACGGATTAATTGTAGAATCCGTTTTAATTCCAACAAAAAATAGAACAACTGCTTGTGTGTCGTCACAAGTTGGTTGTAGTTTAGATTGTAAATTCTGTGCTACATCACGTTTAAAACGCATGCGTAACTTAAATCCGGACGAAATTTACGATCAAGTAGTCGCTATTGACAAGGAAAGTAAATTATACCATAATCGTCCATTATCTAACATTGTTTTTATGGGCATGGGTGAACCGCTCATGAATTACAATAACGTGCTTAAAGCCATAGACAAAATAACTTCGCCTGAAGGGTTGGGGATGTCTCCAAAACGTATTGTAGTATCAACATCAGGTGTGCCAAAGATGATTAAAAAAATGGCAGACGACGAGGTAAAGTTTAAACTCGCAGTGTCACTACATTCTGCAAGAGATTCAGTTCGTACATCTATTATGCCATTTAATGCAACGTTTCCGTTAGCAGATTTAAGAGAAGCTTTAGAATATTGGTACGCTAAAACCAAAAATCCAATTACCTACGAGTATGTGGTTTGGCAAGGAATTAACGACAAGAAAGAAGATGTAGATGCCTTAATTAAGTTCTGTAAATTTGCACCAAGTAAAGTTAATTTAATTGAGTACAATCCTATTGACGATGGCGAATTCCAACAAGCAGACAATGAAGCTATAAATATGTACGTATCTATGTTAGAACGTAATAATATAACCGTAACCGTTAGGCGTTCACGAGGTAAGGATATTGATGCTGCTTGCGGTCAACTAGCAAATAAATCTTGATTATATTTGGCTAAAATGTATCTTTAGTGTCGCTAATGAAAATAGTCGAGCAAATAAAACAACCTATAGATTATGAAATGGAGCTTTTCGAGCAAAAGTTCCGATTATCTATGTCTAGTAAAGTAGCTCTTCTTAATAGAATTACCTATTACATTGTAAATAGAAAAGGAAAACAAATGCGACCAATGTTTGTATTTCTTGTTTCCAAAATGCTCAATAATGGCGAAGTAAGCGAGCGTACATATAGAGGCGCTTCGGTAATCGAATTAATTCACACAGCATCATTAGTGCATGACGATGTAGTGGACGATAGTAATAGACGACGAGGGTTCTTTTCGATTAATGCCTTATGGAAAAACAAAATAGCCGTATTGGTTGGTGATTATTTATTGTCTAAAGGGATGTTGGTTTGTATTGATAATAACGATTTCGATTTATTAAAAATTATCTCAGTAGCAGTTCGTGAAATTGTTGAAGGCGAACTGTTGCAAATAGAAAAAGCACGTAAATTAGATATTACCGAAGACGTTTATTACGAGATTATTCGCCAGAAAACAGCAACTTTAATTGCGGCTTGTTGTAGTTTGGGAGCAGCTTCGGTTAAACCCAATACACCAGAGGTTGATGCCATGCATAAATTTGGCGAGCTTATTGGGATGGCATTTCAAATAAAAGATGATTTGTTTGATTATGGCGACACAAAAATAGGTAAACCCACAGGAATAGATATTAAAGAACAAAAAATGACCCTGCCACTTATACATGTGCTAAATAACTGCTCAAAAAAAGACCACGATTGGCTTATTAATTCTATTAAGAATCACAATAAAGATAAAAAGCGTGTCAAGGAAGTGATTGCATTTGTAAAAGACCATGGAGGCTTAGACTATGCAGTAACTAAAATGAAACAATTTCAGGAAGAAGCTTTATTGTTATTAAAGGACTATCCAGAATCTCCATATAGAAATTCACTAGAGTTGATGGTAAATTATGTGATTGATAGGAAGAAGTGATTTTCTTATTATTTCGTCAAAGTAATTTGTTAATTCTTTATTTCAAATGTAATTGAAGCCGTATTGGAAATATAGTCGGCATCAGGCTCTTTGCTTTTGGTTACATGTACTGAGCGGAAATACCAATGCCCAGACCTACTGAGTTTGATGGTTGCGATGCCTCTTGAATTTGTTTTTACCTGAAAAGGGTCATGCAGTAAACCATCTTTCGATTTGCCCTTATGGCCAGCATATCCAGCATAAACCATAACTCCAGGTGCTGGATTTCCGTCTATCAATAATTGCATGGACAAGGAGTCGTTAGGTTTTAGTGCATAGGGATTGTTTATAGGCACCAACTCTATAGGGTAGTTCAAAATGGTTTTAAAATCTTCGGTTTGTTTGTTACCAACTTGAAATATGGTTTTTACATGCTTGGAATATTTTTTCTTTACTGGCTTTGTATCCTCACCCGCTTTTTTTCTTGCTTCTAGTATATGTAACAGACCTTCATGTTTCATGTTGTCGATAAAACTTTTGGCTGTAAAATTTCCTATTCTGGGAAGTGTCGAAACACCTAGAAGTCCAGTTCCTTCTTCTCCGGTTTTTATTTTCAGTACGGTTTGATTGTTCTCCTCAAACCACATTGTTGTATCTGGATGTATGGCCTTCTCTCCAGGGTTTATAAGCGATACATCGCTCATTCGATTACGTGCTACAATGGCTTCGCTTTTTTCAAAAGTACCGTTGTAAAGGTAAATAGCGGTCTCAGTCCCTGGTTTTAGGTGAAAACTTTTTAGTTTAATATACAGGTTGTGAGAACTGAATACGATAAGACTTAGTAAAGCCACTAGAGAAAAAATTATTTTTTGTTTCATAATATTTTTTGAGTTAATGTCAATTTTAATGATATGGCGTCGTTTTAATAACTTTTATAAGATGTTACTGAAGCAAGTTCAATACTAGCAAACGAATTTAGCTATTTTTTCTCACAAAATCATTGTTTTACAGCTAGGAATACTTTCTCTAAATTGCAGTCTCAAAAAATATTTTTAATCGCATACAACCATTTGCACCATTATTGCGTCTATATAAATAGAAGATTAAAATGAATCCATTGAAAGTCATTCAATTGTATAAAAACGAAGCGCAGCTTATAAAAAAAGCGAGCCAAAATAATCGTGAAGCGCAACATACCTTGTACGAATGGCATGCACCAAAAATGTTAAGTGTTTGTCGCTATTACATCAACGATGTGCACCATGCTGAAGAAGTCATGCTTAACGGATTTTTTAAAGTGTTTACAAAGCTGAAAAGTTTTAACAGTAATGGAAGTTTTGAAGGTTGGATAAGACGCATCATGGTTAACGAAGCCATTTCGTTTTTACGCGCAAAAAAGCAATTGGAGTTTAGCTCAGACGAAATCATATATCAAGACATAGCAACAAATAATATTAATGAAGAAATCGATGTTGCCCAAATCCAGCAACTCATAGATTATCTTCCAGAAGGTTACCGAATGGTATTTGTAATGTATGCCATTGAAGGATATAAACATAGCGAGATAGCAACAATGCTAAGTATAAACGAAGGCACTTCTAAATCGCAGTTATTTAAAGCACGACAGCTTTTGCAACAACAACTAAAAAAACTTAATACAGTTACCCATGGCACCAATGAAATATGAAGAACAATTAAAAGATAAATTGGAGCAACGTACCATAGAGCCAAGCTCCAATGCTTGGCAAAAGTTAAGTGATAAACTTGATGCCAATGAATCAAAAAAGAACAACAAAGGTTTTTGGTATTTAGGCATTGCAGCAAGCATTGTTGGAGTATTATTAATAACAACAATGATTAATAATGGCAATACAGATATTACTGAACCAATAATTGTTGATACTAATAAAACAGATTTAGAACCAATTAATATCAATACAAAAGATAAAATTGTTACTGTGGATAAAGAAACACCTTTTAATGAAACTGAAGAGGTAGCTTCTGAAAATAACACGATAGAACCACCTAAAAAGCAATCAAACAATAAATCTGCGTTAAAACAAAAACTCAACAAAGAGCAGCATAAGTTAATTCCAAATAAAACTAATGAAATGGTTGTTGCCAAAAATTTAAAAGAAACCTCTAAAGAAACAATAATAAAACCTTTAAGCTTTCAAGAGCAAAAAGTAAAAGAAGTCGTTGTTCAAATACAAACTATGCAACAAACCAGAGAAGTGACTAATGCCGAAATAGATGCTTTATTAAATGCGGCACAACGAGAAATTTCCTTTAAAAAGCTCTATAATGAAAACACCAAAACAATTGATGCAAACGCCTTATTGCTAAGTGTGGAAAACGACATAGAGAAGCAGTCATTTAGAACACGTGTTTTCGAAATGTTGAAAACAGGATATAACGAGGTAAAAACAGTAGTAGCCCAAAGAAATAATTAAAATTCATCAAATCAAAAATCAATAAAAAACGAACAGTTATGCAAACAATTACAAAGTACCTTATGGTTTTTATACTAAGCTTTAGTGTGCAACTAATGAATGCTCAAGAGCCAGCAACAAAAAGCGAAAGCATTGACATGCTTATAAAACTTAAAAAAACAATTGAACAAGAAGAACGAGAGGCATTAAAAACTAAAGTTGAAGCGATTAATCAACGCTTAGATAAAGGCGAAATTTCACAAAATGAAGCCAATCTATTAAAAAAAGAAGCTGCCGAGAAACATGCCTTGAACATTGAAAATAGAATAGCCATTATCGACAATAAAATTGAATTATTAAAACGCAATGGTTATGTTTTTGAAGATAAAACCAGAGATGAAAGAGGATTGATAAGAATAGGGCGTGGAGATGAAACGAGTGAGAGCTTTATTTTCATTGGTAAGCAAAGGGATGACAAACCGTATCGTTATGACAAACGAACCACTAGTGATTTTGTTTTAGCCTTTGGTTTGAACAACGCAATTATTGAAGGTGAAAACTTTAACGATACACCTTATAAAATTGGAGGCTCACGTTTCTTTGAAATAGGTTGGGCATGGAAAACACGTGTGTTTCAAAACTCAAACTTTTTAAGAATAAAATACGGATATTCATTTCAAATTAATGGATTAAAACCCAAAGACAATATGTACTTCACTCAAAATGGAGATGAAACAATGTTAGAAGAGTTTCCTTCAGAATTAAAAAAATCAAAACTATCCATTACAAACTTGGTATTTCCAGTACATTTTGAGTTTGGACCATCAAAACGCATCGACAGGGAAAATTATTTTAGGTATTCCACTCGTAACCAATTTAAAATAGGAATTGGAGGTTACGCAGGATTTAATATAGGCACTAGGCAAAAGCTAAAATATTCTGTTGATGGTGAAAAAATTAAAGATAAAATGAAGAAAAGCTTTAATGCCACAAGTTTAGTGTATGGCTTGAGTGGTTATATAGCTTTTGATGACACAGCTTTGTATGTAAAATACGATTTATCGCCAATTTTTAAAGACCAAGTAGTAAAGCAAAACAATATTTCACTAGGCGTGAGATTCGATATGGATTAAAAATCACTATTTACTTGTTTTTAAAGAGGCTGTCTAAAAAGTGTCATTCTGAATGAAAATGAAGAATCTCTTAAAAATTAAAATGTTGATTTATAGATTATTGAGATTTTTCGACTAAGCTCAAAATGACAACAAAAGCACTTTTTAGATAGCCTCTTTTATTTACAAATAATAAACCCAACTATTTTAAATGCAAATGGATTATATTACATTTACATTGTTATTCCTGTAAAAGCAGGATTCATTTTAAACAAGAAATTTGATAACAAAATCCACTATAGATAAAGTATTTGAAACTGCTCGTGTAGAGGAGGTTATTGGCGATTTTGTAAACTTAAAAAAATCTGGAAGTAACTTTAAAGGCCTAAGCCCTTTTAGTGAAGAACGCTCACCAAGTTTTATGGTGTCTCCAGTAAAACAGATATGGAAAGATTTTTCTAGTGGAAAAGGAGGGACTGTCGTTTCGTTTTTAATGGAACACGAGCACTTTACCTATCCTGAGGCTATTAAGTATTTAGCTAAAAAGTACAATATTGAAGTTGAGGAAACCAAACAGACCAACGAACAAAAAGAAGAAGCTAGCGAACGCGAAAGTATGTATTTGGTAAGTGAATTTGCCAATACATATTTTCAAAACATCATGCATAAAACAGATATTGGCAAATCTATTGGCTTGAGCTATTTTAAGGAACGTGGTTTTACCGATGATATTATTAAAAGATTTCAGCTTGGTTATGCCTTAGATGAGTGGCAAGCCTTTACCGATGAGGCCATTAAACAAGGATATCAACTCAATTATTTAGAAAAAACAGGGCTTACAATTGTTAAAGAAGAAAAGCAATTTGACCGATTTAAAGGGCGAGTCATGTTTCCAATACATAGTATGTCTGGAAGGATATTAGGTTTTGGTGGTCGTATTTTAGGCATCAATAAAAAAGCAGCCAAATATTTAAACTCGCCAGAAAGCGATATTTACCATAAAAGTAAGGTGCTCTATGGTATTTATTTTGCTAAACAAAGTATTGCCAAAGAAGATAATTGCTATTTGGTTGAAGGCTATACTGATGTGATCCAGTTTTACCAAAAGGGCATTACCAATGTGGTATCTTCATCTGGAACAGCATTATCATCTGACCAAATAAGACTGATTAACCGCCTTACAAAGAATATTACAGTCTTGTTTGATGGCGATGCAGCAGGAATTAGAGCCTCTTTAAGAGGCATTGATTTGATACTTGAACAAGGTATGAATGTTAAGGTATGCACTTTTCCCGAAGGCGAAGACCCAGACAGTTTTGCAAAACAAAATACCACTGAGGAATTAGCCGAATACCTTAAAACCAACGCAAAAGACTTTATTGCCTATAAAGCCTCTTTGCTCATGGAAGAAGCAAAAAACGATCCTGTTAAAAAAGCAGCTTTAATTAGAGATATGGTTACAAGTATTTCTAAAATTCCAGACCGTATCCAAAAAGAAATCTACGTACAAGAATGTGCTAGAATTATGGATATTAGTGAAGAGGTGCTTTTTAGTACCTTAGCTCAAATTAGCAAAAAAGAACTTCAGGAAGCCAATAAATCATATAAAAAAGAACAAAAAGCTTTTGAAGTAGTAAAACCGCAAACAACTGCTAAACAAGTTAATGTACAATATGAATTAGAACGAAAAATAATTGAAGCTTTATTGCTTTACGGAAATAGAACTGAAGAGTTTGAAGATTTGGTACTAAAAGAAAATGACGAAGGCGATTTAGGCTTGGAGCCTGTGGTGCATCAAGCAAAAGTGTTCGAGAAAATCTACTTAGATTTACAAGAAGATGAAATGGAGTTTACTAATGATAATTTTAGAGAATTATACTATGTATTAATAGACACCTTAAACCAAAACCCCGAATTTGCCTTAGAGAGTTTTGTAAATAAAGTAGAACCGCATATAGCCAACGAAATCTCGCACATTTTAATGAACGACGAACGTTATAACCTACACGATTGGGAGCGTAAAAACATTTATCCAAAAGCCAAAACACACAGTATTGGACAATTAGTGAGCGAAACTATTTTAAGTTTACGTTGTTACTTAATAGACCAAAAAGTTGGTGACTTTAAACAAGAGACCATAGAAAACCCTTCAAATTCCAAATCGGTTTTAGAAGATGTTATGAATTACTCTAACCTAAAAATGTTACTCTCCCGAAAACTTAACCGAGTGTTGTAATTACCCGATATCTAAATGCCTCGCCTGATTTACTAAATCAACTAAATTAGTGACATTTAGTTTTTTCATTAGACGCGCTTTGTAAGTACTTACGGTTTTCTCATTAATATCCAATTCTTTGGCAATTTCCTTATTTCGTCTTCCAGATGAGAGAAGTTTTAAAACTTCAATTTCGCGTGTCGATAGTTTTTTGTAAAGCCTACTTGGTTTATTGCCACGTTCGTCAAAAGCCAAACGTTGTGCTAGATTGTTACTAATATAAATACCACCATTATATACTTTTAAAATAGCATCTTTAATGGTTTGTGTACTTACGGTTTTAGTTAAATATCCAGAAGCACCTGCTTTAATGGTGCTAACTGCATAAATTTCTTCAGGATGAATACTAAACATAATAACTTTTACGTCGCTGTATTCTTTTTTTAGTGTTCTTAGTGCAGTAATTCCATTTAATTCCGGTAAATCAATTTCAGAAAGAACAACATCTACATTGTCCTTTCCAACAAAGTCAAATAATTCTTTTCCAGTGGTAACACTTCCTACCACCTGAATATCGGGTGAATTCTCGAAAAGCATTTTTAAGCCAGTTCTAATGATAGGATGATGATCTGCAACCAATACCTTAATCATGATTAGTGTTTTTAAAAATTAGTAATTAGGGAAACATCACTTAAGTAAGATTAAGCTTTATGTCAAAAATGGAGAGATAATAAATTTACAAAAAAAAAGGCAGAATTCCTTATTTTGTGTATTAATTTTCTTTCGATTGCTTTAATTCTATTGGGATTTCACAAATTGGAATTGGAATCATTTTGTGTTTATTGGCTGAATTATAACGCTTAAAGATTTTAAATACTTCTTTTTTTCGTCCTTCAAAATTTTCAATTATTTTTCCTTGTTCATCCATTTTCATCGCCCATTCCAATTCATCGTAATTAGCACCAATTTGATCTTCATCACTGCGAGCATCTCCAAACAGGCCATCACTTGGGGCAGCTTTCATAATAGATTCAGGTACTTTTAAGAAGGTACCTAATTGATACACTTCCGATTTAACCAAATCGGCAATCGGACTTAAATCTACTCCACCATCACCATATTTTGTATAAAAACCAACACCAAAATCTTCAACTTTATTTCCTGTTCCTGCAACTAATAAACCTAGCAAACCTGCGTGGTAATAAAGTGTTGTCATTCGTAATCTAGCTCTGGTGTTTGCCAATGCCATTTCGACAGTTGCTTGTTTTCCGTCTAACGATACTTCGGTTTTAAATTCTTCAAAAACTGGTGTTAAATCAACTTTAATATCAAACACATTCGTATATCGTTCTTTAAGTTGAGCGATGTGTTCTTGTCCTCTGCTAACATGGCTTTTCGCTTGATGAATGGGCATTTCAACACACAAAACCTGTAAACCAGTTTCAGCGCATAATGTAGAAGTGACCGCAGAATCAATACCACCAGAAATACCAACAACAAATCCATTAACATTAGCGTTTTCAGCATAATCTTTTAGCCATTTTACAATATGTTGAGTTACTTTTTCAGTATTCATTTTGATAAGGTTTTTTGTGTAAAGAATAGTACCTTTGTCCAACAAAAATAAACCAATAGAATAATTAATAAAAATTAATGTCGTTTAAGTTTGATATCCCTAGTTTTATGAAAAGATTCCTCATTATTTTACTCGTTACATTTGTTTTTATGTCCTGCAATAATGAGTCAAAAGTTGAAAAAGAAATTGCAACTATAGATATAGACATCGCTGTTGAAAGATTTGATAGATTGTTTGCTAATGCCAATGAGTCTTCGTTACCAGAATTAAAGCAAACCTATCCTTTTATGTTTTCGAAGCGCTATAATGACTCGGTTTGGATTAATAGGATGAATGACACCTTGCAACAGCAATTGAATAATGAGGTCGATAAAATCCATGGAGATTTTAAAGACACCGAAGATGATATTTACAGCTTTTACCAACACCTAAAATACTACTTTAAAGAGTTTAGAACACCAAGAATAATTACAGTTACCAATGATGTAGATTACAGAAATAAAGTGATTGTAACCGATTCTATTACACTTATTGCTTTAGACACGTATTTAGGAGCAAGTCATGATTTTTATTACGATATATACGACTATATTAAATTAAACATGGATAAAGACCAAATAGTTCCTGATTTGGCTTTTAGTTATGCCGAAAAATTTATATACCAACCAAAGCGAAAAACACTTTTGGACGAAATGATATATTTTGGTAAGACACTTTATTTTAAAGATGTAATGCTTCCAGAAACGCTTGACGAAATAAAAATAGGCTACACCAAAGAGCAATTAGAATGGGCAGCTATTAACGAAGAAAACATTTGGCAACATTTTATAGAAAACGAAATGCTGTTTAGTACCGATAATAAATTGCCAGCAAGATTTATTAATCCTGCGCCTTTTTCTAAGTTTAATTTAGAGTTGGATGGAGAATCTCCTGGACGTTTAGGGCAGTATATTGGTTGGCAAATTGTAAGAGCATATGCTAAAAATAATGATGCAACGCTTCAAGAAATTTTAAACATGAATCCTGAGGATATTTTTAATAAATCAAAATATAAACCACGAAAATAATGGCACATACACATACATCTAAAATTGAGTTGAACGTAGAATTAGATGACAATAGAATTCCTGAAAAACTTACCTGGTCTGCACAAGATGGTGGCATTACTAATGAAGAAGCAAAAGCAATGTTACTATCGGTTTGGGATAATAAAACGAAAGAAACCTTGCGTATAGATTTGTGGACCAAAGACATGCCTGTTGACGAAATGAAACAGTTTTTTCACCAAACCTTAGTGGCAATGAGTGACACGTTTAATCGTGCAACACAAGACGAAAAAATGACAGCAACCATGAAAGATTTTTGCGATTATTTTGCTGAAAAATTGGAGCTAAAGAAGTAGGAGGAAAACCTAAAAAAAGATAATTACTTTTGTGATACTTTTCTGTTTGCTTTGTTTTTATAACAACTACTATGTTGTTAAACAAAGGTTAGTTTGATTTATGAAAGATAATGATTTTCCAATTTAATTAGATTTAAGTACCTTTAAGCAAACCACTAACATGGATAAAAGGGACTTTATTAAAAAAATATCCTTAGCCACTTTGGCAACACCATTATATGGGAGTGTGTTGCATTCTTGCCTAGAAGAAATAGCTTCAACATCGGCTAAAGAGTTATCTATAAATGAAGATTTTTGGCTAAAAGTAAGAAGCGATTATAAGCTAAAACCAGAGTATATTAACTTGGAAAGTGGCTATTACAACATCATTCCTACACCAACCCTTAATGCGCTTCATGAACATATAAATAGAGTAAATTATCAAGGCTCCTATTACATGCGAACAGTGCAATGGGATAATAAAAAACGAATGGCCGAAAAGCTTGGAAACTTACTTGGGAGTACTGCTAAAAATGTGATTATCACTAGAAACACCACCGAATCACTCGATATGGTAATTAAAGGGATGAACTGGAAAAAAGGTGATGAAGCAGTTTACGCACAGCAAGATTATGGAGCCATGCAAATGATGTTCGAGCAGGTAGCTAAGCGGTTTGGTAGTGTAAACAAAGTAGTATCTGTTCCAAACCATCCAAAGTCTGATGAAGAAATTGTAGAACTTTATGCCAATGCAATTACATCAAAAACAAAGCTATTAATGGTATGCCACATGATTAACATTACTGGACATATTTTACCAGTTAAAAAAATATCACAAATGGCACATAGAAAAGGTGTTCAAGTAATGGTTGATGGTGCACATTGTGTTGGACACTTTAAATTTAATATTGAAGATTTGGAGTGCGATTATTATGGCTCCAGTTTACATAAATGGTTAGCAGTTCCGTTGGGAGTTGGTATGTTATATGTAAAAGATAAACATATAAATACGTTGTGGCCAATATTTGCAGAGCACCAAAGAGAGCCTGGAGATATTTCGAGACTTAATCATACAGGTACTTTACCAGTGTATCATGATTTGAGTATTGAAAATGCCATTGATTATTATAATATGTTAGGTGCTGAGCGAAAAGAAGCACGCTTACGATATCTACAAGAATATTGGACATCTAAAGTACGTAATTATAAAGATATTGTAGTAAATACTCCAGAAGATTCTCAAAGAGCCTGCGGTATTGCCAATGTTGGTATTAAAAGTATTAAACCTTCCGAATTGGCAAAACGACTAATGGACGAATACAACATATTTACAGTTGCTATAGATTACGCCAATGTAAAAGGCTGTAGAATTACGCCAAATGTGTTTACTACAACCAACGAATTAGATGTATTTGTAAAGGCTCTTAAAGAAATGGCAGCTTAGTTACCACTCGTTTATTCTATTAGAATCAAGTTTTATAAAAATAAACAGCAAAATTGTAAAGCCCCAAAGCCCTGAGCCACCAGCACTAAAAAACGGTAACGGAATCCCAATGGTTGGTATCAAACCCATAACCATTCCAACATTTATCATAAAATGCAGAAATAGTATTGAGGCAACACTATAACCATAAACTCTGCTAAATTGTGATTTTTGCAACTCTGCAAGGTGCAATATCCTAATAAGTAGAAGAACAAATAAAATAACCACCAAGCTACTACCTAAAAATCCCCATTCTTCTCCAACCGTACTAAAAATATAATCGGTATCTTGTTCAGGAACAAATTTACCTATGGTACGAGTACCTTCCATAAACCCTTTTCCTGTAAGACCTCCTGAGCTTATGGCTTTTTCAGATTCATTGAGGTTATATAAAATGGTACGCTTCATTTGTTCCAGCTTTTCGGGGTCTTTTTCTAAACGCAGCCATAAACTAATTCTATCCTGCTGATGAGGTTGCAAAATAGTATTATAAAAAAAATGAACCCCAAAACTAAAAGCGATACTTAGAAGTGTAATTACAATAGGTTGTATGATTGACCCCCTCTTCTTTTTAATAAAAAAGTGATGTAGTAAAACCAAAATCGAAACTCCTAGAGCAGTTGGTAGTACCGAAAATTTTAAAGCTGAAACCGATAAGACAACAATACTCAAAACCAATAACAAATATATTTGAGGAATACCTTCTCTATAGAAAACAAAAAAGAAAGCTGCATAAACAATAGTACTTCCAGCATCATTTTGAAGTAAAATCAAAAATGCAGGCACAAAAATAACCAATGCCGTTTTTAGTTGATCCTTGACATTTTTTATATTGGTTTGAAGATCACTTATGTATTTTGCAACAGCCAAAGCGGTGGCAAACTTAGCAAACTCACTTGGTTGCAAAGTGAACCCTCCAATGTTGTACCAAGAGGTGGCTCCATTTATTGTTTTTCCAAATATAAAAACACCAATTAACGATAGTATTGATATTAAATAGATAATACTTGCAAAACGCTCATAAAACTTGGCTTCAATACTTAAAACAAGAATAATTAATACAAATGTAAATACTATGAAAACCAATTGCCTTCCATAACGTTCATCAAGATCAAAAAAGGAGGTGATTTCTCCTGAAGATGACGCAGAAACAATGTTTAGCCAACCAAAACCAACCAATAATAAAAAAAGTACTATGGTTATCCAATCGAATTTAAAATTTCGAGTTCTATTTAAACTCATCTATATCGTTTTGGATGGTTTTTGCTTTCTTTTTTTTAAGTTCATAATCTTTTACCGACATCAATTGTGAGTTTGCGTTTATTCCAAAAGGTTTTCCAGAAGTAGGTTTGTCGTATTCATGTTCTAAAGTATGTTCCATGACCCATTTTTCTAAGTCTGTTCTTGTAATGTCGCCTTTAATGTATTTTTCAATCATCAAACTAGCAATTCGCCCAGCGAAACGCGCACCAAAATACCCATTTTCAACTAACACAGCTATTGCTATTTTTGGATTATCTTTTGGTGCAAACGCAATAAAAATCGAGTGGTCTGTAAGCTGAGTCCGTACACTATCAATTTTAGTGAAATTTTCAGCAGTACCTGTTTTTCCACAAATTTCTATATCTGGAATTTGTAAAAAACTTGCAGTTCCTTTATTGTAAACATCAAATAAGCCTTCAATTACTGGTTCAAAATGACGCTTGTCAATTGTTGTATTGCGCTTGGTTGTATAGGCTGTATCAATTTTTTTTCCTTCAATGGACTTTATAATGTGTGGTGTATAATAATAACCTCTATTGGCAATAGCAGCTGTCATGTTTGCGAGCTGAATTGGAGTTACCAAAATTTCACCTTGTCCAATGGCATTTGATAATGTTGTGGTTGCTTGCCATTTAAAATCGGGATACCATTTGTCATAATAAGCACCATCTGGAATATTGCCTTTTTTACCAATGGTAAGGTCGTATCCTAAATAATTACCAAGACCAAAGCTTTTTATATGACTGCTCCAAACGTCCATGGCATAGGAAGCATCATCATATTTTTCAATGGTTTTTCTATAAGCTGTTGCAAAATATGTATTGCAAGAATGTGCAATGCCAGAGTTTAAATTTCTAACACCACCACCACAATGGCAAGCCATTTTTCGTCCATTCCTTCCATATACGTAACCATTATTACAAGTTACCGTTGTGTTTTCGGTTATTACACCTTCTTGTAAACCAACCAAAGCTATCAAAGCTTTAAAAGGAGAACCAGGTTCGTGCATACGTAGTAATCCTTTATCAATTAGTGGTAAGTGAATAGAATCGTTGTTTAATTTTGTATAATTACGTGAACGTTCTCTACCAACCAGCAAATTTGGATTATAAGTTGGTGCAGAAACTAAGCTTAAAATTTCGCCACTACTTGGCTCTATAGCAACGATACCTCCAACTTTGTTTTGCATTAGAAGTTCGCCATAAGCTTGCAATTTTGCGTCAATGGAAACCGTAATATCTTTTCCAGGAGTTGGAATTGTATCTTGTTTCCCATCATCGTAAGGGCCAATGTCTCTGTTAAACCTGTTTTTTTGAATAAACTTTACACCTTTTATGCCACGTAATTCATTTTCATAAGATTTTTCTATGCCTTGTTTCCCAATGAGGTCACCCATTTTATAGAAACCATCAGCATCGATTTCTTTTTGGTTGGCCTCGGCAATAAACCCTAATACATTAGCTCCAATAGTGGTTTGATAATCTCTTAATGAACGTTTTTGAATATAAAACCCTTTGTATTTCCACATTTTTTCTTGAAGGACGGCATAATCTTTTTTAGACAACTGTGGCACAAATGGCGATGGCAACCTAGGTGAATATCTATAAGCTCTTTTATATTTAGTTTTAAAGTCTTCTTTTGTTATTTTAAGTAGCGAAGCAAATTCTAAAGTATCCAAAGGTTCAACTTCACGTGGAATAATCATCACATCATACGAAGGTTGATTGGCAACAAGTAACTCGCCATTTCGATCATACACATACCCTCGTTTAGGATAATAAAACACTTTTCTTATGGCATTGTCTTCATAAATATTATACGCTTTACCTGTGTATATTTGAAGATAGAAGAGTCTTGCTATAAAAGTGATTCCCACTAAAACAATTATAGAAAAGAGTAATAATTTTCTCATTTAGTTTTTCTACTGAATAAAATGGTTGTTAATAAGCAAAGTATTAAAGTAAAGATACTAGAGAATAACGTTTTTTTTAAGATTAAAATTATTTTCGAGGTGTTAAAAATTTCTAAGCTAAATAAAATAAGATGATGTATAAGTATCATTATTAAAAAATACGTTAACCTTTGTCCAATATCTGTATTGCTAAATTTTATGGTTTGATGTTCGTACACAGCACCAAAAGAAAATTTTAAAACAATTGGACGTATATATGCTATTGTAACACTTGCAGCAGCGTGGATACCTCCCGAGTCGGTAAATAAATCTATAGTTAATCCTAATAAAAAAGCTAAAAATATAAACAACATCCTGTTGTTTTTAATAGGAAATAAGATGATAAATAAAATATATAAATAGGGATTTATATAGCCTAAAAAATTAATATGGTTAAGCACCAAAACCTGAACCAAAGCCAATAAAATAAAACGAACGATATTTATAGATATGGTATTATTCATCCAAATTATTTAAATTAGATATTTGGGTTGCGTCTAAGTTTTCGATGATATATACATGACCAACATTAGTCATATCGTTAAATAAAGCGACATCTATTACAAAATAATTTTCGGTTTCATCTGTTTTAAAAGACGCCACAGTTCCAATTGGGATGCCTTTAGGGAAAATAGTGGAAAGCCCTCCAGTTGTAATAGTGTCTCCAACAACAACAGGTGCTTGTTTTGGCAGGTCGGTTAGTTGCACTATATATGGTGATTTGCCATTCCAACTTAATATACCAAAGTGGTTGGTTTTTTTAAGCTGTGCATTAATACCAATATTTGAATTTAAAATAGACCTAACTCTACTATAGTTTTTTGAGGTTTTATCTATAATTCCTATAATTCCTTTAGATGTTATAACACCAAGTTCTTCTTTAATACTGTCTTTTTCGCCTTTATTTATGGTTAGGTAATTATTGGTTAATGAATAACTATTTTTAGAAACTAGAGCAGCTGTGTATTTATAATTTTCATTTAAAATTGAAGAATCAATATATACATCTTTCAACTCACCAGTTTTTGCATTAATTAATATCGATTTAAGTCTGTTGTTTTCTTCAAGGAGTATTTTGTTTTCCTTTTTTAAACCAAAGTAGCCACTAATATTATTAAAAGACTCGTACACACCACCTGTTAAAAAATTGGCTGAGTTAATGAATTTACTTTTGTGGTAAGAATGTGATTGAAACGTAAAAAACAACGACATAGAAAACAGTAACAAAAACAAAAGAAAGGTTTTGTTTTTTATTATAAAATTTATAATCTGTTGCATGAGTTATGCTCTATTTAATCAATACGCTTTTAAACTTAGGAAGATTTTTTAGTACAATTCCAGTTCCTCTTACAACTGCTCTTAATGGGTCTTCGGCAATATATACAGGTAAATCTGTTTTTTGAGATAAACGCTTGTCCAATCCTCTAAGCATAGAGCCTCCTCCTGCAAGATATATACCTGTATTGTAAATATCGGCTGCTAATTCGGGAGGTGTTTGCGATAGTGTTTCCATTACCGAATCTTCTACTCTCAAAATAGACTTATCAAGAGCTTTTGCAATTTCGCGATACGATATTTGAACTTGCTTAGGTTTTCCAGTTAGCAAATCACGCCCTTGCACGCTCATTTCTTCTGGTGGCAATTCTAGATCTTCGGTTGCAGCACCAATTTGTATTTTAATTTTTTCAGCAGTTCTATCTCCAACATACAAGTTATGCTGAGTTCGCATGTAGTAAATAATGTCGTTTGTAAACACATCGCCTGCAACTTTTACCGATTTGTCACACACAATGCCACCTAAGGCGATTACAGCAATTTCTGTTGTTCCACCACCAATATCAACAATCATATTTCCTTTAGGTTGCATAATATCGACACCAATACCAATAGCTGCTGCCATTGGTTCGTGAATTAAATACACTTCTTTACCATTTACACGTTCACAGGATTCTTTTACAGCTCGCATTTCAACTTCGGTAATTCCTGATGGAATACAAACAACCATACGAAGTGCTGGAGAAAATAGCTTTTTCTTTAGTGCAGGAATATTTTTAATGAACATACTAATCATTTGCTCACTGGCATCAAAATCTGCAATCACACCATCTTTTAATGGTCTAATTGTTTTAATGTTTTCGTGTGTTTTTCCTTGCATTAAGTTGGCTTCTTTTCCAACTGCTATTATTTTGCCTGAAATTCGGTCTCTTGCTACTATTGATGGACTATCTACAACAACTTTGTCGTTGTGAATAATAAGTGTGTTTGCTGTTCCTAAATCTATTGCAATTTCTTCGGTTAAGAAATCAAAAAATCCCATGTGCTATCGTAAATTATCTGAGGGTCGTTAATATTAAGTTCTGATTGATTGTAAATGTACTAAAAATATACGTTACAATTTGATAAATAGATTTTTTAAAAAGCGCTTTTGTTTTAGTGTTTAAAATGCCTGGTTCCTGTCATTACCATTGCCATATTATTGTCGTTACAATAGTCAATGCTTAATTGGTCTTTTATGGAGCCTCCAGGTTGAATAACTGCAGTAATTCCTGCATTGTTTGCAATTTCAACACAATCAGGAAATGGGAAAAATGCATCACTTGCCATAACAGCACCTTTTAAATCGAAATTAAACGATTGAGCTTTATGAATGGCTTGGTTTAAAGCATCTACGCGACTAGTTTGTCCTGTGCCACTTGCACATAACTGCTTGTTTTTTGCAAGCACAATAGTATTAGACTTAGTATGTTTACATAGTTTTGAAGCAAACAGTAAATCTTCAAGTTCGCTTTCAGAAGGAGAATTATTTGTAGCTGTTGAAAGCATATCGCGAGAATCTGTGATATTATCTCTAAACTGAACCAAAGCACCATTTAAACAAGTTCTAACCGTTGTTTCTGGTAACTCAACATCTTTTTGAATTAAAAGAATTCGGTTCTTTTTTCCTTTTAGAATTTCAAGTGCTTCTGCAGAAAAGGAAGGTGCAATGACCACTTCACAAAATAGTTTATGAATTTCGTTTGCTGTAGATGTATCAATTTCAGTATTGCTGATTAAAATACCACCAAACGCTGAAACTGGGTCGCCAGCTAAAGCATCAACATATGCTTGATGAATAGACTCTCTTTGCGCTAAACCACAAGCGTTGTTGTGTTTTAAAATAGCAAAAGTAGGTGCTTCGCCTTTAAATTCGTTCATTAAATTTACAGCTGCATCAACATCTAAAAGGTTATTATAACTTAATTCTTTACCATGGAGTTTATCGAACATGGCTTCAAAATCGCCAAAGAAAAATCCTTTTTGGTGCGGATTTTCACCATAACGTAACACTTGTCCTTTAGTCTCACTAAATTTTAATGATGCAATCTCATGGTTTTTATTGAAGTAGTTAAAAATAGCAGTATCATAATGTGACGACACATTAAACGATTTTGCTGCAAAATGTTTTCTGTTTGCTTCGGTGGTTGAACCATTATTTTTAGAAATCAAGTCTAAAAACTCTTGATAATCATCAACTGAAGAGACACAAATAACATCTTTATAATTTTTGGCTGCCGCACGAATAAGAGAAATACCACCAATATCAATTTTTTCAATAATATCTTGGTTGCTTGCGCTTGAAGCTACTGTTTTTTCAAATGGATATAAATCAACAATAACACAATCAATCTGTGGAATTTCAAACTCAAGCAATTCTGCAACATCTTGAGCATTGTCTTGGCGATTTAAAATGCCACCAAATATTTTTGGGTGCAAGGTTTTCACACGACCTCCTAAAATTGAAGGATAAGACGTAATGTCTTCAGCAGGAACAACATCAATCCCTAAATCGTTAATGAATTTTTGTGTGCCACCAGTAGAATAAATGGTAACGCCTTGCTCGTTTAATTTGTTTACAATTGGTGCTAAACCGTCTTTACTAAAAACGGAAATAAGTGCAGATTTAATGGTTTTGTTGTCGCTCATTATCATAGTATTAATAAGCCATCAAAAATAATGAATCTGTATAGTTTTATTGGTAAAATCTCTATCGACTTTTTAACTAAAAACAGGAGTTGTTAACAACATTTTTAAATTCCAATTTCTAAATCCCAAATACCAAAAGAACTCATATTAAAATTTGGAATTTAGTGTTTGGTTATTGGAATTAGCTAGAGGATTGAAGATACTTTAGCACAAACAAACTCCAAAAAACGTTCATCTGCTTCAGTGAAAGGGTCAGGAGTATTTGAGTCAATATCTATTTGTCCAATATTTTTGCCATTGACAAAAATAGGCACAACGATTTCGGCTTTAACAGTAATGCTACACGCTATGTAATTGTCTTGAGCTGCCACATCTGGCACTACAAAATTTTCGTTACTCACAGCTACTTGACCGCAAATACCCTTTCCAAAAGGGATAATTGTATGGTCTGTAGGTTCGCCAACATAAGGCCCAAGTTTTAACTCCTCTTTGTTGCCATTTCTAAAGTAAAATCCAACCCAATTGTAATAACCAATGTTGGTTTCCAACAGTTTGCAGATGTCGTACAACCGATTTTCAATAGTTTCATTGGTGTTTGCAACAATTTCGGTTACTTTTGGTTTTAGAGTTTTGAATTCCATGAAGTAATTTTTTGTAAAAGTATTTAAAATTCAAATTAATTTGCAAACACTTTTAGTTAAATATAAATCGGTTATAAAATTCATTCTAACATTTGTGTTGGTATATGCTGTTTTATCTATGGCTTATAAGCTGTATTTAGACTATTCCGATGGGACAAAATTTTATCCAGATTACATCACCAACCTAACTGCGAAGCAAAGTGAGTCGCTTTTAGATTCACTTGGTTATGATGCTTCAATCGAAGCGCATCCTAACGAACCATCTATGAAATTAATTATCAATAATAAATATGTTGCTAGAGTTATAGAGGGTTGTAACTCAGTAAGTGTTATTATTTTGTTTGTATCGTTTATTATTGCATTCTCAGGACGATTAAAGCCAACAATTATTTATTTGTTGGCAGGAAGTGTATTGATTTACGCAGTTAATTTGCTTCGTATAGTTGTATTATCTATTGGGTTATTCCATTACCCTTGGCGACGCAATATTTTGCATAGCATCATTTTCCCATTAATTATCTATGGCATGGTTTTTTTGTTATGGATGGTTTGGGTAAACCGTTATGCAAGCTTAAAGAAACGAGATGCATAAATGGAGCAGATACATATTGGTTTTAGGTTTGGTGTTGTTACTAGCATTAATTAGATATTTTGAAGATTACTTATTTTACGATCCTTACTTGCAGTTTTTTGAGAACGACTACTTGTATATAGACTCACCGAGGCGAGAAACTTTAAAACTCGTGTTTTTTACAACCTTGAGGTATGTATTGAACTCAACAATTTCGTTAGTGATTTTATACATGGTCTTTAAAGATAAAAGCATTATTAAATTTGCTGGATTAATTTATGTGTTTTCTTATGTGTTTTTATTGGCAGCATTCCTGTATTTTGTAATTAATCCAAGGCAAGAAGACTACTATTTGTTCTTTAATATTAGACGGTTTTTAATTCAGCCATTAATTTTAGTGGTTTTATTACCAGCGTTTTACTATAATAAAATTAAGCGTTAATGTTTTTGTTAAACGCGATGTTCTATTTTTAATACCTTTGTTGAACTAATTTGCTTGAATAAAGGCAAAGTATAAAAATGAATAACAACACCAATAAATTATTAAATATGAAAAAGATATTAGTAGTGTTAACGCTTATGTTTAGTGTAAGTGTGGTTTTAGTGTCTTGTAAAGGAGAAAACAAAGAAACCAGTGAAGAGGTCGAAATGCATGAAGACCATGCAGCAGATAAAGCTGATATGGCTATGAACGATGTTTACCAATGTTCAATGGGTTGTCAAGACGGTAAAACTTATGACAAACCAGGAAAGTGTCCTGTTTGTAAAATGGATATGAAAAAAGTTGAAGGTGAGCATGATGATAATGATGAAGACCATGATGAAACCCACGATTAAGTTTTAAGTTATGTTTAAAATAAAAGAGGCTGTCTAAAAAGTGCTTTTATTGTCATTTTGAGCTTAGTCGAAAAATCTCAATAATATATAAATCAACATTTTAATTTTTAAGAGATTCTTCATTTTTATTCAGAATGACACTTTTTAGACAGCTTCTTTATGTTTATTAAAGGCTATTTTCGCCATTACATCATTCCTGGCATTCCGCCTCCTCCCATTGGAGGCATTGCAGGTGTATCTTCTTTAATATCTACTAAAGCACACTCGGTAGTTAAAATCATTCCAGCTACTGAAGCTGCATTTTCAAGAGCAATTCGGGTTACTTTTTTAGGGTCGATAATTCCTGCTTTAAGCATATCGACATACGTTTCAGTCTTCGCATCAAAACCAAAATCTTTTTTGCCTTCCATTACTTTCGCTACAACAACGCTACCTTCGCCACCTGCATTTTCTACAATGGTACGTAAAGGCGATTCTATAGCGCGAGCTACAATTTGTATTCCGGTAACTTCATCAAGATTTTCAGTGGTAATTTTTTCCAAAACAGATTTTGCTCTTACTAAAGCAACGCCTCCACCTGCGACTATACCTTCTTCAACAGCAGCTCTTGTTGCGTGTAATGCATCATCCACACGATCTTTTTTCTCTTTCATTTCAACTTCACTAGCTGCGCCAACATAAAGTACAGCAACACCACCAGCTAATTTAGCTAAACGCTCTTGTAGTTTTTCTTTGTCGTAATCACTTGTGGTAGTTTCAATTTGGGCTTTAATTTGGTTGACTCTAGCTTTAATATCGCTAGCTTTTCCAGCGCCATTTACAATAGTTGTATTGTCTTTGTCAACTGTTACGGTTTCGGCAGTACCTAACATACTTAAATCGGCATTTTCTAACGAAAATCCTCTTTCTTCAGAAATTACTGTACCACCAGATAAAATAGCGATGTCTTCAAGCATTGCCTTACGTCTGTCGCCAAATCCTGGAGCTTTTACAGCAGCGATTTTTAAACCTCCACGTAATTTGTTTACTACTAATGTAGCCAAGGCTTGACCATCAACGTCTTCAGCAATAATTAATAATGGGCGACCAGATTGTGCTACTGGTTCTAATATTGGAAGAATTTCTTGAAGATTAGAAATCTTTTTATCGAATAATAAAATATAAGGGTTTTCTAAATCGGCAATCATTTTATCTGCATCAGTAACAAAGTATGGAGATAAATACCCTCTGTCAAACTGCATGCCTTCTACTACGTCAACATAAGTTTCCATGCCTTTTGCTTCTTCAACAGTAATAACGCCTTCTTTACCTACTTTACCAAAAGCTTTGGCTATTAAATCGCCAATAGTATCATCGTTATTAGCTGAAATTGCAGCAACTTGTTTAATTTTTTCTGAAGAATTACCAACTTGTTTAGATTGTTTTTCTAAGTCGGCAACAATCGCTCCAACAGCTTTGTCGATACCACGTTTTAAATCCATTGGATTGGCGCCAGCAGCAACGTTTTTTAAACCTTCTTTCACAATAGCTTGAGCTAATACTGTTGCAGTTGTTGTTCCGTCACCTGCTAAATCGTTGGTTTTTGAAGCGACTTCTTTAACCATTTGTGCTCCCATATTTTCAAGCGCTTCTTCTAATTCTATTTCTTTAGCAACCGTTACGCCATCTTTAGTAACTTGTGGAGCACCAAAGCTTTTACTAATAATTACATTGCGTCCTTTAGGACCTAAGGTTACTTTTACTGCATTTGCTAATGCATCAACACCACGTTTTAAACCGTCGCGTGCTTCAATATCGAATTTTATATCTTTTGCCATAATTATAAATTTTATTTAAAATTTTAACTCTCAAAATTCAAATACTAAATTCCAATTTTGGAATTAATAGTTTAAATGAAAGTTTTTGGAATTTGTTTTTTTTGGAATTTAGATGTTGTTACACAATAGCAAGAATATCGCTTTCCCGCATAATTAAATAGTCTTTGCCATCAAGTTTAAGTTCGGTTCCTGCATATTTTCCGTATAGTACAGTGTTCCCAACTTTTACGGTTAAAGGTTCATCTTTTGTTCCTGTTCCAACAGCAACAACATTGCCTTTTTGTGGTTTTTCTTTTGCGTTATCTGGAATAATAATTCCTGAAGCTGTAGTAGTTTCAGCTTCTAATGGTTCTATTAGAACTCTATCTGCTAATGGTTTAATGTTTAAAGCCATTTTTTATGTGTTTTTAAATTAATGATTAATATTAACGCTAAAGCGTTGTTCCAAAATTGTGCCAATGAAATTTGACTGACAAACTTTCAGTAACAAAAAATGCCAACTTTTTAAGTTGGCATTTTTTGTTTTAGGTATAACATAATTATTAGTTACTATCGTTGCTTACTTCGTTAACAGGAGTGTCATTTACTGTTGAACTTGCAGCTGGAAGAGCTTGTTGAGATGTTGTGGCATCTTGGTCTAAAGCTTTAGATTCAGTAGTTGTATTTCCACCATCAATTGCTACATTCGAGAGTAAAATTAAAGCAATTAATAAAGTTGCTAAAGCCCAAGTACTTTTGTCTAAAAAGTCTGAGGTTTTTTTAACACCACCTAATTGTTGTGTACCACCTCCTCCAAACGAAGATGATAATCCGCCACCTTTTGGGTTTTGTACCATTACTACTACTACTAATAGGAACGCTACGATAACGATAAGGATTAAAAATATTGAAAACGTGCTCATTATTATTTATTGTTTTATTCTTGTATTTCTTTTATTGCTTGAATTTGGTCTGCAAAGAAACCACTTTTTTCTGGATATTTCAAACTTAAAATTTTATAAGATTGAATGGCTTTGTCATAGTTTTTTTGTTCCACATAAATTCGCGCTAATGTTTCAGTCATTAATGTTTCTGGCTGCATCATCTGCGACTGTGCTATATTATGAGTTGTTGAGTCCTTTTTTACTGGTTGAATTTTTGGGCTTGAAGCTATAAATTTATCTATTAATTCAAATTTTTTGGTTTTGATGTCTTCCTTTTGTTGAACTTCATTATCACTATCTTCCTGTTCTCTAATAATGGGTTTAAAGCTTGTAATTTTTAACCATTCACTAAAGGAATGTATTTCATTTTTATCAAAAGCCAAAGGCTTGCCAACTTCAAGAATATCTTCAGGTGTTTTTTTAATGTTTGAAACATCGACTTTAATAATTTTTTTAGGAGTAATTGCTTCTTGTTTTTCTTGGAAAAAATCTGGGTGTATTGTTGGTTCGGTATCCTTAATATGTTGCTTTAAAGCAGCATCGATAATAACACTTTTATTAACCGAAATATCTTCAACACCGTTTACTTCTATATCTTTTAAATGTGCAATATTCTTTTTTATATGTTCTGAAATTTCGTTCTGTTGAAATTCATTAGATGTTATAAAATCGAATAAAATACTTCTATCGGTTGTATAGGCAGCAGTTGTTTTTAATTCTTGATTATACTTAAAACTTCCTTGGTTTTTTAGCCCTTTTAGATAAATGGATCTTGCCGATTGAAAGTATGGAAATTCATCTATAATAGCTCTAACGTCACTCACTTGATTGGCCGAAATATGCTGTGGATTTTGTAGCAGTTGTGTAAAATTAGAAGTGTTCATCGTTTACCATTTAGCTAACGATGCATTTACTACATCTTGTGTTATACGTTCAAATATTTCAGCTATTGCAGTTGTTTTTTGACTACCAACTAATTGTGCGTTTCCTTCGTAATCAAAGAAGAATGAAAAACGTTGATCAAACTCCGCATCAGGATCATTTTTATCGTAAAAATGCACCTTTACAGCAATGGTTAAGCGGTTTTGTGCAGCAGTATTGCTAGCTGTTGCTGTGGTAGGTGAGATGCGATACTCTACTATTTCGCCTTCGTAAAGTAAATCGCCATTGGATTTAACAAGGTCTAAATTTGTTTGATTTAAAATAATTTCTTCAAGAGCTATTCTAAAGTCACGCTCTAAACCTGGTTCTATTAAAGGTGCGTTGTTTTGAAAATAGTTGACTTGAAAGGTTTTGGTGTTTTCAGAAACATTTGTGCCTGTAAATGAATATTTCCAACAGCTTTGAAAAGCAGTTGCTAAAATTAAAATGAGTAGTATGTGTTTTGTTTTTTTCATAAAAAAATTCATTATAGCTACGCTTCTATATTTTCAATAAAAAATTATATTTTTATTTCAATAGTGTTCAGAATGGCAGTTAATAAGTATTGGGACGTTTCATGGTAATAAACGCATAAATATAACCAGCATTATCTGCAACATCAAAATCAATATTTATTACTCTATATCCTTGATAATGTTTTTCGTTTACCAAATCTTCTGCTTCTTGTCTAATTTTTTCTGAGCTGTTTCGTGCAAACGATTTACGAATCATAAATATTTCTACTGCTTTCATAATATTGTCCACGAAAGTGGGTATCTGTTTTTGGTTGTTTGTTTTCTCTCGCAAAGCCGCTAAGGAAAATATTTACTTACAGCTATATAGACTTTGTTTTCTTTCTCTATTCTCTATTCTCTATTCTCTATTCTCTATTCTCTATTTTCTATTCTCTATTTTCTCATTTGGAATTTGAAACGTCATTATTCCTTGTTCACTGCGTCTGACAACTGTATACTGAATCATAGATCAAATTGCTTTATTTTTCTATACAACGTACGTTCACTTATACCAAGTTCGGCTGCTGCTAATTTACGCTTTCCTTTGTGACGTTCTAAAGATTTTTTTATTAATTCTAATTCTTTATCGTGTAGTGATAAGGTTTCCTCTTCTTCAATCTCTTCGGCAAAGTGATACTTGTCTTGAGTATTATTAACTATTTCAACTGGTTGAGTGCTTTCTTCTGGTAACGACAATACTTCTAATTCTTCTTTTGTAGAGTCGTCCTCCTCGCCATAAATTTTTTGAATCAACCCTTGATTGTCTTTTTGAACATCTTGGGTATTTCCTTTTTGCATGAGCTCCATGGTGAGTTTCTTTAAGTCGTTCAAATCACTTTTCATGTCGAACAATACTTTATAAAGTATTTCACGTTCGTTGCTAAAATCACTTTCTTTTTTAGCTGAACTAATAACAGCAGGTAAATTTTGACCTGCATTTGGTAAATAGTTTCTTAATATTTCTGGAGTTATTTCACGCTTATGTTCTAATACCGAAACCTGCTCTGCCACATTACGTAATTGCCTAATATTTCCGCTCCAACGGTATTTTAAAAGCATCGTAATAGCATCATCACTTAGTTTGATTGTTGGCATTTTGTATTTAAGGGCAAAATCGCTTGCAAACTTTCTAAATAACAAGTGAATGTCTTCTTTACGATCTCTTAAAGGTGGGAGATGTATATCAATAGTACTTAATCTATAATACAGATCTTCTCTAAACTTTTCTTTTTTAATGGCGTCAAACATGTTCATGTTTGTTGCTGCCACAATACGAACATTGGTTTTTTGTACTTTACTGGAGCCTACTTTAATAAACTCGCCATTTTCCAGAACACGTAATAAACGTACTTGTGTGGTTAAAGGTAGTTCACCAACTTCATCTAAGAAAATAGTGCCTCCATCGGCAACTTCAAAGTAACCAGAGCGTGTTTGGGTTGCACCTGTAAAAGCGCCTTTTTCGTGACCAAATAGCTCACTGTCTATAGTGCCCTCGGGAATTGCACCACAGTTTACTGCAATATATTTTCCATGCTTTCTATGTGAAAGCTGGTGTATAATTTTTGGAATACTTTCTTTTCCAACACCAGATTCTCCAGTGACTAACACCGAAATATCTGTTGGCGCGACTTGAATCGCTTTTTCAATAGCACGATTTAAAGCAGTATCGTTACCAATGATTCCAAAACGTTGTTTTATAGCTTGAATTGATTCCATAATATTTCCTGCGCAGGCAGGAATCTTTTAATTTAAACTTATTTTTAATAATTGTGGATCCCTGCTTTTGCAGAAATGACAATCAACTAATTATTTTCCGAATACCCTACTGCTTCACCAATAAGTGTAGCACTAGTGCAATCTTTCACTTTTACATTTACAAAATCCCCTGCTTTGTAATGTGATTTAGGGAATACTGCAACCGAGTTGTGCTCGGTTCTTCCGGACCAATGCTCGGAAGATTTTTTTGATTCTTTTTCTATTAAAACTTCAACCGTTTTGTTGAGGTATTCTTCTGTTCTTATTCGGCTGTGTTCTTGTTGTAATGCAACAACTTCAGCTAAACGCTTCATTTTAATAGCTTCCGGAATATCGTCTTTCAATTTCCGTGCTGCCATCGTTCCTGGTCTTTCTGAATAGGCAAACATATAGCCAAACGAATATTTTACATGCTTCATTAAGCTCAAAGTGTCTTGATGATCTTCTTCGGTTTCGGTTGGGAAACCTGTTATTAAGTCATGTGATACTGTACAGTCTGGTAATATTTTTTTAATATCATCAATCAACTGGATATACTCTTTGCGAGTGTGTTGACGATTCATTTCTTTTAATATCCTGTCACTTCCACTTTGTACAGGAAGGTGAATGTAATTGCAAATATTTTTGTGTTTTGCCATTGAGCGAACAACATCTAAGGTCATATCTTGTGGGTTGGATGTTGAAAAACGAATGCGCATTTTTGGTTGCGCTTGAGCGCATAACTCCAAGAGTTTTGCAAAACTTACGGCTGTCGCTTTTTGAATATCACTCGCTTTATCAAAGTCTTTTTTTAACCCGCCTCCATACCATAGGTAACTATCTACATTTTGACCTAACAAAGTGATTTCTTTAAAGCCTTTAGATGCTAAATCATTAACTTCTTCAATAATACTTTGCGGATTTCTGCTGCGTTCACGACCTCTTGTAAATGGAACCACGCAAAATGTACACATGTTATCACAGCCTCGAGTAATTGATACAAAGGCAGTGACTCCATTACTAAGTAATCTCACAGGCGATATATCGCCATAGGTTTCGTCTTTTGATAAAATAACATTTATGGCATCTCTACCTTGTTCAACTTCTGCGAGTAAGTTGGGCAAATCTTTATAAGCATCAGGACCAACCACTAAATCGACAATTTTTTCTTCTTCCAGAAACTTGCTTTTCAGTCTTTCTGCCATACAACCCAAAACACCAACCTTCATTTTTGGGTTATGGTTTCGCTTTACGGCGTTGTATTTTTCTAAACGTTTTCTTACGGTTTGTTCGGCTTTATCTCTAATGGAACACGTATTTACTAAAACTAAATCGGCTTCTTCTAGTTTTTGGGTTGTGTTAAAACCATCGTTGGCTAAAATGGATGCCACTATTTCGCTATCGCTAAAATTCATGGCGCAGCCATAACTTTCAATAAAAAGCTTTTTGTTGTTGTTTTTTTGTTGGCTCAAAACCAAGGATTGGCCTTGTTTGTTTTCGTCTATAATCTTCTCCATAATATACTTGAAACCTCAAAGGGTCAATAAGTGTGCAAAGATACAATTAATTTATGTTTTATGACAAAGTGGCAGTGTGTTAAAATTAATTAAATTATTTACTTTTGGGCTTGAACCAATTGAAATAACATGAACTACTTAGAAATACAAACGAAAATACAAAACGCACAACATTTGGATTTTGGAAAAATTCTAGACCTTACTATTAATATGTTTAAAGAAGTTTGGTTAAAGGGTTTTTTGATGGTATTAGTTCTTGTGGTATTTGCAGTTGCAGCTTCAGTTTTATTTAGTTTTATAGGTCTGGGCCCAGATCCTTTTGAAGTTAATTACAACGAAGGTTTCAATTTTTTTGATAATTATACGAGTAATGCTTTTTATTCATTACCTCAAACTATATTAATTTCCTCTATAACAATTGGCTTGTTGGCAGGATTTTACAGAATTTGTAAGTTAATTGATTTAAATGAAGCTCCAAGTGAAGAGTTATTCTACTATTTTAAAGGCGATCATATTCGTAAAATAGTGATGCTCGGAATTATTTATTCATTAATAGCTGTAATTGCTCAATGGTTATTTTTAATACCATATATTTATGCTATTGTCCCATTGTCTTTTTTTGCAGTAGTATTTTCTAATAATCCTGAATTAACAGAAACTGAAATAGTAAAGATTAGTTTTAATTTAGGTACAAAAAAATGGCTGATAACTTTTGGATTATTATTTGTAACAGGTATTTTAGGGATGTTAGGTATTATTGCATGTGGCATAGGATTGTTATTTACAATATCTATAGTTTATCTCCCAGTATATTTTGTGTATCGCGATGTTGTAGGTTTTGATGATGATAGTGAAATAATGAAAATAGGAACACAATAAAAAGACCAATTATTATACTTTATAACCCTGTTAGACACATGGTTTTTTTATAGGTAAAAACAAACTAAAATTTGCAAATAAAAAAAATCGTCTACATTTGTACCTCTAAAAAAATGAATAATGGCGAAGAATTTAGTGATTGTAGAGTCACCTGCTAAGGCAAAAACGATTGAAAAATTTCTAGGTAAAGATTTTAAAGTAGAATCCAGTTTTGGGCATATTTCAGATTTACCATCAAAAGAATTGGGCGTGGATGTAGAAGGTGATTTTAAACCTAAATATAAAGTGTCAAGTGATAAAAAAGCGGTTGTAAAAAAATTAAAAGACTTAGCTAAAAAAGCCGATATGGTTTGGTTAGCGAGTGATGAAGATCGCGAGGGAGAAGCCATTGCTTGGCATCTTGCCGAAAATTTAGGATTGGATAAAGACAAGATAAAACGTATAGTTTTTCACGAAATTACTAAGGCCGCCATTCAAAAAGCTATTGAAAACCCAAGAAGCATCGATTACAATTTAGTCGATGCGCAACAAGCACGTCGTGTACTAGATAGAATTGTTGGTTACGAATTATCTCCAGTACTTTGGCGAAAAGTAAAAGGTGGCTTATCTGCTGGACGTGTACAATCAGTTTCTGTAAGATTAATTGTGGAGCGAGAAAGAGAAATTCAAGCTTTTAATCCAGAAGCGTCCTATAGAGTAGATGCCGAATTTTCTAATGAAGAAGGTCAAACATTTAAAGCAAAGCTTCCTAAGAATTTCTCTACAAAAGCAGAAGCGCAAAAGTTTTTAGAAGACAATGCTAATGCTAATTTCAAAGTTGCAGATTTAGAGAAAAAGCCAGCAAAGAAATCGCCAGCAGCACCATTTACAACCTCAACATTGCAACAAGAAGCGTCAAGAAAATTGGGCTTTTCGGTAAACAGAACCATGAGTAATGCACAACGTTTATACGAGGCTGGTTTAATTACTTATATGAGGACAGATAGTGTCAATCTATCAGATGAAGCTAAAAAAGGAGCACAAGCTGAAATTGAGAAAGCATTTGGGAATAAGTATAGTAAACCTCGAAATTATAAAGGAAAAGCAAAAGGAGCACAAGAAGCGCATGAGGCTATTCGTCCTACTAATTTTTCAGAATCTACTGCAAACGTAGAAAGAGATCAAGCACGTTTGTATGATTTAATTTGGAAACGCACAATCGCATCTCAAATGAGCGAAGCACAATTGGAAAGAACCAATGTGAAAATTTCGGCATCAACACATAATAGTTTGTTTTCAGCAAATGGTGAAATGATAAAGTTTGATGGGTTTTTAAAAGTATACCTAGAAGGTACGGATGACGAAGATACTGAGCAAGAAGGTATGTTGCCAACACTTAAGGTTAACGAAAATCTTTTATGTAAATACATTTCAGCGACCGAACGTTATACAAGAGCGCCAGCAAGATTTACAGAAGCTTCATTGGTGAAGAAATTAGAAGAACTAGGTATTGGTCGTCCATCTACTTATGCACCAACAATTTCAACCATTCAAAACAGAAAATATGTTGAAAAAGGAGCTGTTGAAGGCGAACCACGTAACTATGTGCAACTTGTTTTAGAAAACAATAATGTTTCAGAAACGCAACTAACCGAGAAAGTAGGGTCTGATAAAGGAAAACTTGTACCAACAGATATAGGGATGATTGTTACCGACTTTCTTGTGAACCATTTCGAGTCTATTCTCGATTATAATTTTACCGCAAAAGTTGAAGAAAGCTTTGATGATATCGCTGATGGTAAAGAAGATTGGACAACGATGATGAAAGACTTCTATAAAAGTTTTCACCCTCAAGTTGAAGATGTTCAAGCAAATGCCGAACGAGAATCTGGAGAGCGTGTTTTAGGAACAGATCCAGATACAGGACGTCAAGTAAGTGTGCGTTTAGGAAAGTTCGGGCCAATGGTTCAAATAGGAACGGTTAATGATGAAGATAAACCATTATTTGCTAGCTTATTACCAGAACAACAATTAACAACCATTACCTACGAGGAAGCCATGGATTTATTTCAACTTCCAAAAACATTAGGAAAATATAAAGATGAAACCATTGAAGTTAATAATGGTCGCTTTGGGCCTTATGTAAAATTTGGTAAAAAGTTTGTATCGCTACCAAAAGGCGTCGATCCATTGTCGGTAGAATTAGATGATGCCATAGCGTTGATTAAAGAAAAAGAAAAGGCAGATGCACCTATATATATGTATCAAGATTTACCAGTTCAAAAAGGCAAAGGACGTTTTGGACCATTTATTAAATGGAACAATATGTTTATTAATGTCAACAAAAAGTACGATTGGGACAATTTATCAGATTCTGATATAATCGAATTGATCGAAGATAAAATTCAAAAAGAAAAGGATAAACTAATACACCATTGGGAAGATGAAGGCATTCGTGTTGAAAAAGCACGTTGGGGAAGACACAATATAAAACAAGGAAAACTCAAAATAGAATTGCCTAAAACGGTAGATGTTTCTAAATTTACACTTGAAGAGGTGCAAAGCATAATCGAAAAGAATGCACCCAAGAAAAAAACAAGAAAAAAAGCAACCACCAAAAAGAAATAGCACATGAACTTAAATTTTCTTTCACCAGTTCAAGACGTCGTTTTAGCACACAACGAATTACACTCAAACCAAGTCTTAGGAAGAAAATTAAAGATTCACTCAAAACAACATGGCATACCAGATTTGGCAAATGTTAAAATGGCAATTGTTGGTGTGCTTGAAAACCGTAACGATATTAACTATATTGGAGAAGAATTTCAATTAAGCGAAATTAGAAAATCTTTGTATTCTTTGTTTCCTGGCAATTGGCACTATACAGTTGCAGATTTAGGCGATATTTTAAAAGGCGATACTGTTGCAGATACTTATTTTGCTTTGCAAGAAACCATCATTGCTTTATTAAATAATAATGTGATACCTATTATTATTGGTGGTAGTCAAGATTTAACTTATGCAAATTACAGGGCTTATGATAATTACCTTCCAATGGTAAATATTGTAAATGTAGATTGTAATTTCGATTTAGGCGATTCGGCAAAGCCTATTAAAAATAATTCATACTTGGGAAAAATTATTTTAGAGAAACCCTATAATTTATTCAACTACTCAACTTTAGGCTACCAAACCTATTTCAATGCACAAGAAGAAATAGATTTAATGGAAAAACTCTATTTTGAAGCATATAGACTTGGAGAGGTTTCAAATAATGTAACTTTAGCAGAACCTGTCCTTCGAGACGCTAATATTGTAAGTATAGATGTTAAAAGCATACGATCATCAGAGGTAAGCACCAAGCAAAAGCATTCGCCAAATGGATTTGATGGTAAAGAGATTTGTGCCATCTCTAGATACGCAGGCATAAGCAATAAAGTGTCTTCTTTTGGTATTTATGAATATAAAGCCTCTAAAGATGACGATGCAACTTCCATGCTTTTAGCTCAAATAATATGGTATTTTATTGAAGGTGTAAACTGTAGAGTACAAGACGATGATTTTACTTTAGAAGATAATTACCAGAAATTTAATGTATTAGTCGATGAACAACAACTCATATTTTATAAAAGCAACCAAACAGGGCGTTGGTGGATTGTAATACCTTTTTTACCAAACCTTAATAATAAATTAAAACGCCATACGTTATTACCTTGCATGCATGATGATTACATGGATGCCTGCAAAGGGAAAGTACCAGATAGATGGTATAAGGCATTCAAGAAAAATAGCGTTTAAATATCGATTAAACACTTAAAATTCATCGACGAAATGCATTTTTTTTAGACAAAATGCATTTTTTTTGCTTAAAAAGTTGTTTTTATGGAAATATATAAATATGTTTACACCCTTAAAATATTTAAGATCATTAATTAACCTCAAATTTATGTGTATTAAGAAGTTATTAACATTAACAGCAGTCTTAGCTATATTAACTAGTTGTGGAACCGGAGACAAAGGTGAACTAGTTGGAGTTAAGGGAAAAAAATGGCATCCTGAAAAACCTTATGGAATGAGTTTAATTCCTGGAGGAGCTTTTATTATGGGTAAGTCGGACGATGATTTAGCAGGTGTTAAAGATGCACCTACAAAAACTGTTACAGTTAGAGCATTCTATATGGACGAAACTGAAATCACGAATAGTGAGTATCGTCAATTTGTAGAATGGGTTAGAGATTCTACCATTAGAACTAACCTTGCTGAAATGGCAGACCTTGAAGGTAAAGAACCAGGAGAAGGCGACATAGGTGAATTTTCTTATAAAGATGTAAAGCCCGAAGAGGATATGACACCTTACGAAAAGTATATGTTTGAAAACTACGAAGGTGAGATAAGAAAATTAAATACCGATATCGATTTGATTTTCGATACCAGCGAATATCCAGACGAATTATATGCCGAGGTAATGGACAATATGTATTTGCCATTAGAAGAATCATATAATGGGCAACGTACTTGGGATGTAAAACAATTTAAGTTCCAGTACACCACTATGGATATACAAACAGCTGCAAAATATCGTGAGTTAAGTCGTAGCGATGTTATCGAGCAAGAAGAAGTAGAGGTCTATCCAGATACAACAGTTTGGATTAGAGATTTTGCATACTCTTATAACGAGCCAATGCATAACGATTATTTTTGGCATGATGCTTACAGTGATTACCCTGTAGTTGGTGTCACTTGGAAACAAGCACAAGCGTTTTGCCAATGGAGAACTTTAAAAAAGAACGCTTATCAAAAAGAGAGAAGCAAACAAAACGTAAATAGATTTAGATTACCATCTGAAGCTGAATGGGAATACGCTGCAAGAGGCGGTCTTCAAGGAGCAACGTTCCCTTGGGGAGGTCCTTATGCAATAAACGACCGAGGTTGTTTTATGGCAAACTTTAAACCATTACGTGGTGATTATGCAGCAGATCAAGCATTATACACAGTTGAAGCTGATGCCTTTGAACCTAACGATTATAACTTATACAATATGGCTGGTAATGTATCAGAGTGGGTAATGTCCTCTTACGATCCAGCATCATACGAATATTCTTCAACAGTAAACCCAAGTGTTAACGATACCGAAAACGAACGTAAAGTTGTTAGAGGTGGATCTTGGAAAGATGTTGCTTATTTCCTACAAGTAAGTTCAAGAGATTATGAGTATGCCGATTCAGCAAGAAGCTATATCGGATTCCGTACAGTACAAGACTATATGGGAACCGAAGTAACCAAAAATGCCTCAAAAAAAGGAAAAAGAAAATAATTAAAAAATTTAACCAAACTTAACTAAAAATAAATATTATGGCACAATCAAAAGCAAGTAAAAGGTTCATGAATATGGCCTACGGATTAGGAGCATCAATCGTAATTGTTGGAGCACTTTTCAAAATTATTCATTATGAAATAGGACCATTAACTGGTAACGTGATGTTAACCATTGGTCTTGTAACTGAAGCAATTATTTTTGCAATTTCAGCATTCGAGCCTGTTGATGACGATTTAGATTGGTCTTTAGTATATCCTGAATTAGAAGGAGGAATGACAAAAAGCAAGAAAAAAGATAACCCAAAAGAAGCCGAAGGTTTATTGTCTAAAAAATTAGACGAATTGCTTAAAGAAGCCCAAATAGATGGAGAGTTAATGGCTAGCTTAGGCGATAGTATTAAAAACTTCGAAGGAGCTGCTAAAAACATGGGTCCTTCTGTTGATGGTATTTCTGCAACTAAAAAGTATAGCGAAGAAATGTCGCTTGCTGCTGCACAAATGGAGTCATTAAACAGCCTTTATAAAGTACAATTAGAGAACGTAAACAAGCAAGCATCAATAAACCAAGAGTCTATTGAGAATGCTGCAAAGTTAAAAGAGCAAATGCAATCTTTAGCATCTAACCTATCATCATTAAATGGTGTATATGGAGGCATGTTAACTGCAATGAACAAAAACTAATTAGAATTAATAACATTAATAACAAAAACTAATTAGTTATGGCAGGAGGAAAATTATCTGCAAGGCAGAAAATGATAAACTTGATGTATTTAATCTTCATTGCGATGTTAGCATTAAATATGTCGAAAGAAGTGCTGTCGGCATTCGGTTTAATGAACGAGAGATTAACCGAATCTAATACAGCAGCAACAGAACGTAACTCAGCGTTTATGGGCGAATTAGCAACTAAAGCTAGCGAACAACCTGAGAAGTATCAGCCATTAAAAGAAAAGGCTGAGCAAATTTCAACATTAGCAAATGATTTTAATACATACCTTGATGGTCTAAAAGGAAAAATGACAGCAACTGTCGATGATCCTTCAGATTATGAGATTATGGATAAAGGTGATTACCTAGATAATAATTTCTTTAAAGGAGATAAAGTCAAACCAGAAGGTGTTGAGTTTTTAAAACAGATAACTACATTTAGAGACAGAGTGGTTGAGGTTTTAGGAGACGACCCTAGATTTGAAGCAATTTCTAAAGATGTTAAAAAGAAATTTTCAACCGATCCAGTACAAGTTTCAGGAGAAATTAAGCCAAAGGATTGGTTAGATTATCATTATAAAGGTTTCCCTTTAGTAGCATCATTAACAAAGATGACACAAATGCAGTCTGATATTAAAACAACACAGTCGGAAGTGTTAGGTGCTATGTTTACAGGAACATTATCAAGCGAAGTATCTATGACTAATTATACAACCTTATTAGAAACATCTAAATCGGCTTATTTTAATGGCGAACAATTTGATGGGCAAATAGTATTAGGCCGTAAAGATGCTTCTACAAAACCTAATAGGGTAGAGTTAGCACTAGATGGTCGAGCATTAAGTGCCAACGAATACTCTATTGAAGATGGTAAAGTAAAATTAAAAGTGGGTACTGGAAGACCAGGCGAACATAAAATTACTGGAAAGTTAATTTTCCTAGAAAACGGAGAAGAAACTGAGGTTGAAGTTAACCAATCTTTTGCAACTGTGGCAAAACCAAATGCAGCTACAATTTCAGCTGATAAAATGAATGTAGTGTATCGTGGTGTAAAAAACCCAATGACTATTTCATTTGCAGGTATTGCTGATAATAAAGTTGTTGCTAGAGGAGAAGGTTTATCTAAAGCAAATGGAGTTGGTAAATACGTTATGGATGTTACCAGAGTACAGGGTAGAGAAGTAACGATTAATGTTACAGGTTCATTAGGTGGTGAAACAGTTGCTGATAATGCTAAATTTAGAATTAAAGATATTCCAAGACCAACAGGAACCGTAAGAGGTGAAGATGGAGCTGTAAAAATGCAACGTGGAAACCTTGATATTTCAACTATAGGAGCTAAATTGGAAGATTTCGATTTTGAATTACCATTAGATATCTCTGGATTTAGTATTAAAGTTCCAGGACAACCTACAATAGCCGTAAAAGGTAATAAATTGGATAGTAGAGCAAAACAAGCCTTGAAAAAAGCAAAACGTGGCGCTGGAATTCAAATATTTGATATTGAAGCTAAAATACGAGGTAACGCAAGCTATAAGCTTAAAAAAGTATCTCCGGTATTTGTAGAATTAACAAACTAGTAAAGGAAATATTAGTCCCAAACTAAAATAAATTAAGACAATGAATTTTAAAAGTTTTGTATTAACCGTTGCATGTGTTTTAATTGCGAATAGTGTATTTGCTCAAGCAAATATTCTAAATGCAAAAAGCCCAGAAGAAATTGGAATAAAAACAGATGCGCAAATATTAATGGATAATGATAAACCATTAGAGTATGGCTATGTTGACGACAGAGACATATTATACGCAACAATGGTTTGGGAAAAAGTAGTGCTTGATGAGCGTGTTAATTTCCCTTTATATTATCCTATAGACACCAATAATATTGGTAAAGATAGACGTTCATTATTTGACGTACTAATGCGTAGTGTGAAAGATGGAGATATCAAAAATATTTACGATGATTCTTATTTTACTGCAAAGCGTACTTTGAAGGATATTGAAAGTTCAATGGTAAAAATTGATACTACTGAGTTAGGTATCGAGCAATATAATGCAGGGGAACCAATTTCTCCAGAATACATCAGTAAAAGAGAAATAAGTGCTGCAGATGTTAGAGAATACCATGTTAAAGGCATGTATTATTTCGATAAGCGTCTAGGTGAACTAAAATACCGCTTGTTAGGTATTGCACCTGTGATTCCTGATGTTAATTTTATGGACGAAGAAGATCCAGGTCTTTTCCCATTATTTTGGGTATTTTTCCCTGATGCTCGCGATGTGTTACACCATGCCAAAGCCTTTAATGGTAAAAATACCGCAATCCCATTATCGTTCGATCACCTCTTAAATTCAAGACGTTTTAACGGCTATATTTTTAGAGAAATGAACGTACAAGGCGATAGAGCTATTACCGAGTATATTTCAGATAATGCACTCATGCAGTTATTAGAATCGGATAGAATAAAAGAAAAGATTCGAGATTTCGAACAAGATATGTGGACTTACTAATAAAGTAATGTCCCAATAATTTAAAACGCTCACTTACAATATTTCGGAAAGTGAGCGTTTTTTGCATTCCCACGAAAGTAGGAATCTTTTTTATCTTACTTTTGCCTTTGATGAAAAAAGTAGATTATATTGTAGTTGGCTCAGGACTTGCAGGAATTATGTTTTGTGATGTCTTAATGCAGCATGGCAAAACATTTTTAGTAGTTGATGATGGTTCTCAAAAAGCATCAATTGTTGCAGGTGGATTATACAATCCGGTTGTTTTAAAACGATTTACACCAGTTTGGAAATCTAATGAACAATTACAGCTAGACATACCTAGATACAAAGCATTAGAAAAAAAACTAAAGGTACAATTAGATTATAAAGTTCCTGTTTATAGATTATTCGCCTCTATTGAAGAGCAGAATAATTGGTTTCTTGCAAGTGATAAAGTTGGTCTCTCAAGTTATATTAAACCAGAAATTCATCAAATAGAAAACAAATCCATTAAGAGTGAGTTTGGTTATGGAAAAGTACTTCATACGGGAAGAATCGATACTAAAGCATTAACCACTACATTCAAAAAAATGCTTCAAGATAATAATCAATTGGTTGAAACTACATTTAATTACGATGCTATTCAATTCAATCAAGATAATATAACGTATAACAATACTGAGGTAAAACATATTGTATTTGCTGAAGGTTTTGGGCTTAAAAAAAACCCTTTTTTTAACCATTTACCACTTAAAGAAACCAAGGGAGAGCTTTTAATTATTTATGCACCAAAACTCAATATAGATTTTGTATTGAAATCTAGCGTATTTTTAATTCCGTTAGGAGCACATAAATATATTGTTGGAGCTACTTATGAGTGGCATGATAAATCGAATAAAACTACAGAAGCAGCAAAAACAGAACTTCTAAATAAACTTAAGATTTTTATTAACTGTGATTTTCAGGTTGTAGATCAGGTAGCTGGAATACGACCAACGGTTCTAGATAGAAGACCTTTAGTTGGGCAACATAATAAACATAAACAATTAAACGTACTAAATGGTTTAGGGACTAGAGGTGTCATGATTGCGCCTTATGTCGCAAAAAGACTTTATAATTTTATTGAAAACGGCATTGAAATTGATTCTGAGATAAATATTACCAGATTCAATAACTAAGCCTTCTTCTTAGAAAGACTTTGGTCGTAATGCAAAAACAAATTAATCCATATATTTCTTGATAGTCTTAAAATAATAGGCAAAAAACCAACCATGGTAACAATAATTGCTATAAAGGCCACCAATAAACTTGCACTAACAAACACATAAGATACCACAAAAGCAGCCAAAGCAAACGCAATACCAACACCATAGCTGATATACATAGAGCCATAAAAAAAAGAAGGTTCTATTTTATATTTAGTATTACAGTTAGAGCAACGGTCATACATTTTTAAAGTTTTAGAAAGTATGTAAGTATTCTTATTTATATACATATTTTCTTCATGACATTTAGGACAAGCACCAGTTATAATGCTGTATAATTTATTTCCTTTTCTTAACATGGTTAATTATGTTACTTTTGCACAAAAATTGACCACAAAATTAAACTATATTGAGTTTATAACTGTAACTATTGTAACAAAATGCTAAATATACATAAGCTTTCTATCTCATTTCAAGGTGAGTATTTATTTGAAGATATTTCCTTTAGGTTAAAAGGTGGTGATCGTGTTGGTTTAATTGGAAAAAATGGCGCAGGGAAATCCACTTTACTCAAGATTTTATCAAACGAGATGGAATACGATTCGGGTCAAGTAGCGACTGAAAAAGAACTTAAAATCGGGTTTTTAAAGCAGGATATTGACTTTGTTTATGGCAGGACCATATTAGAAGAAGCTTATGAGGCGTTTTCAGAAATTAAGGAAATTGAGTCCAACATTGAGTCTATTAACACCCAATTAGCTGAACGAACCGATTACGAAAGTGATGCTTATCATCAATTAATGATCGATTTAAATGATATGCAACATCAGTATGAAATTTTAGGAGGCTATAATTATCAAGGAGAAACCGAAAAAGTATTACAAGGCTTAGGTTTTAAACGTGACGATTTTAACAAACTTACCGATACCTTTTCAGGAGGTTGGCGAATGCGTATTGAGTTAGCGAAGCTATTATTACAAAACAACGATATATTATTACTCGATGAACCAACGAATCATTTAGATATTGAATCTATTCTTTGGTTGGAATCTTTTCTTCAAAATTATTCTGGAGCTGTGGTTATTGTATCTCACGATAAAATGTTTTTGGATAATGTGACTAATAGAACCATTGAAATTTCACTAGGTAGAATTTACGATTATCCAAAACCATATACTAAATACTTAGTTTTACGAGAAGAATTACGCGAACAGCAATTAGCCTCTCAAAAAAATCAGCAAAAACAAATAGAACAAACCGAAAAGCTCATAGAGAAATTTAGGGCTAAAGCCTCAAAAGCTTCTATGGCGCAATCTTTAATTAAAAAATTAGATAGATTAGATCGTATTGAAGTTGATGAAGACGATAATAGTGTCATGACCCTTAATTTTCCAGTATCAGTAACGCCTGGAAAAGTGGTTGTAGAAATGGAAAACATTGAAAAGCATTACGGCAACTTACAAGTGTTAAAGGATATAGATATGATGGTTGAACGTGACAGTAAAATTGCTTTTGTGGGTCAAAATGGTCAAGGTAAATCTACCTTGGCAAAAATTATTGTTGGAGATATCAAGTTTGGAGGTCATTTAAAACTTGGGCATAATGCACAAATCGCTTATTTTGCACAAAATCAAGCAGAATATTTGGATGGTAATAAAACCGTTTTAGATACCATGATCGACTCAGCTAATGAAACAAATAGAAGCAAAGTTAGAGATATTTTAGGGTCTTTTTTGTTTAGAGGCGATGAAGTAGATAAATATGTTAAAGTATTATCTGGAGGCGAAAGAAACCGTTTGGCATTGGCAAAACTGTTATTGCAACCATTAAATGTGTTGGTCATGGATGAGCCAACAAACCACTTGGATATTAAATCTAAAAATGTTTTAAAAGAAGCACTTAATAGATTTCAAGGCACCTTGATTTTAGTGTCACATGACCGCGATTTTTTAAAAGGACTTACCAACAAAGTATATGAGTTTAAGAACCAGAAAATAAAAGAGTATTTAGGCGATATCGATTTCTTTTTAGAACAACGTAATCTTGAAAACTTAAGAGAAGCTGAAAAACGGGATATTATAAAAGAACAAAAAGACAAGACTCAGTCAAAGCAATCTTATGAGGAGCAAAAAAAGCTAAAATCACTAAATAATAAACTTAGTAAAATTGAATCTCAAATCAACCAGTTAGAAAAGCAAATTAAAGACATAGATGTTGAATTACAGCATAATTATGATGCGACTGTTGCAGACCCAGATTTCTTTGATAGATATCAAAAAAAGAAACAAAATCTACAAGAACTTATGAAGAATTGGGAAGAAATCCAGCTAGAAATAGAGACTTTTTAAAGTAGTCCTACTCTTACTCGATTGCCGTTCGTCGAATAAAATTGGCAGTTAGTCTTATTCTGTATATATTCGTGGTAGATTAATGCCCTCAGTTAAAATCTACTATTATGAAAACCTTAAAACTCACGTTGCTGTTATGTTTAGTTTCAGCATTATCATTCGGCAAAGTTTCTACAAAAGAAAAAAATGCCTTAATAGCTATTTGTAATGCAACCAATGGTGATAATTGGACTGTTAAATGGGATATTAATAGCCCAATAAGCACATGGCATGGGGTGGTTGTTGAAAACGATAAAGTAATAGCTTTAGATTTAAGCTTTAATAATTTGGTAGGAATATTACCAGCTCAAATAGGAGATCTTGAGAGCATACAAACCTTGAATTTATTTAGAAATAAGATATCAGGAGTAATTCCAGAGTCAATCGGGAATCTTAAACAATTAAAATCTTTAAATATTGCTTTTAATACTTTAGAAGGGCGATTACCAAATACTATAGGAGATTTAACATCTTTAGAGTCTTTAGAGTTATTTATGAATAAAATTGAAGGATCTATTCCTGCTACAATTGGTAATTTAAAGCAATTGCAAAAAATTGAAATCTTCAGTAACAACCTGTCAGGATCAATTCCAAAAGAAATAGGAACGCTTTCTAATCTTAAAGAATTGTCTTTAAGCAGTAACAGTTTAACTGGAGCAATACCAAGAACAGTTAAAAACCTAGTAAATCTTGAAAAATTGAGTTTATACGATAATAATTTATTTGGACCTATTCCGTCTAGCTTAGGGCTTTTGTCTAATCTTGAAGAAATTATGTTGTCCGATAATTTATTTTACGGTAACATTCCAAGCAATTTGGCAAGTTTGGATAAGCTTAAAATACTAATGATTAATAATAACGATATTAAAGGCGATTTTGCCAGTTTAGGAGAACAACTACCTAAAGGGGTACAATTTGAATTTGCCAATATAGGAGAAAGAAAAAATTCTGCATTAGCAGGAACCGATTAAGTAATTTGTATTATAATTATTTTTTTGATGGAAAGGCTACTTCACAAAAGAGGTAGCTTTTTTTTAATTTTATGCTTGTTAAAATAGAAAAGGGTTGTATATTTGCAGTCCAAAATGATTGAGTCGGCATTATGAACCGAAAGTTAAAAGCTAAGAGAATTATTTTGAAATTAAATCGCGGGATAGAGCAGTAGGTAGCTCGTCGGGCTCATAACCCGAAGGTCACTGGTTCGAGTCCAGTTCCCGCTACAACTGAAGCCTTACAGAAATGTGAGGCTTTTTTTATGCTTGAAAATCAGAAAGTTACATAAGTTTCTTCAAAATTTAAACTTCTAAAATCATCAATTTTTTCTCAAATAAGGTCTCAAAAAAGACACCCAATTTTTAATAACAAAACTATGAGTATCAACAAAATAAATGTTTTGTTCTTAATAGATAAGACAAAACTAAATAAGCAAAATAAGCGACCAATTAAATACAGAAAAGCATTTGTCAAAAAATATTTGCAACAGGTTTATTCTATATAGAAAGGTGTTTACAGTATAGAAAAAAATATAGGCACATAAAATCTTTTTAAAGCTGTTTTATTAACTTAAACTTTACAATAATAACAGAATGGATAAGGCCATTTTATCGGATAGCACAAAGTCTGCTCATTACAAGTCTATTTAGGAACTCTTTGGATCTTCTCGAGTATTTTTAGTTTCAAGGTTTTTTGTATTTACAACTCATTCGTTTAGGTAAGTATAAGCTCTTTATGCAAATAAACAAGTAAAACATGTAGTTAATCTAATTTATGATTGATAATTATATTTTATCATCTAAATTCGCAATAGAAGATAAAATAGTCTTCTATAGTAACATCTTTTTTTGCCCATGAAAACACAACTACTAACCTACGTTTTGAGCATTATTTCTTTTGGTGTGTTGTCCCAGAATCCAATTATTATTCCTGGGACTATTGAAACTACAAATGTCAATTTAACACTTCAAAATAGCACATTTCAGTTTTTTACTGGACAAGATACTTCTACAATGGGTGTAAATGGTCCTGTTTTGGGACCTACCTTAATCATGAATAATGGTGATAACATGAATATAAATATCACTAATAATTTAGGAGAAGACACAACCATACATTGGCATGGAATGCATGTGCCTGCGGCAAGCGATGGTGGTCCACATACCGTTATTGACGCTGGACAAACATGGAATCCACAATTTCAAGTAAAAGATAAAGCGAGTACTTATTGGTATCATCCACATCTTTTAAATAAAACTGATGAGCAAGTATCCAAAGGTGTTTCAGGTTTTATTATTGTTAGAGATACCGAAGAGGCTGCTTTGAATTTACCTAGAACGTATGGTGTTGATGATTTTCCATTGGCTGTACAAACAAAATCTTTTGATAACTCATACCAAATACAAGCAAATGTTAATGACGATGATGTATTAATGGTCAATGCCACTATTAACGGACAGCTGGATGTACCTGCTCAAATTGTTCGATTAAGGCTTTTAAATGGCTCATCTCAGCGTACTTTTAATTTTGGGTTAACTGCAAATAGAACATTTCAACTCATAGGTACAGATGGAGGTTTGTTAAATGCACCAGTAGCATTAACAAGATTGCCTTTGTCTCCAGGTGCTAGAGCAGAGGTATTAGTCGATTTTACTACTCTACTTGGACAATCAATTAATTTAATGAGTTATGCTTCCGAACTACCAGATGCTAACTATGGTGCAACATACCCAGGAAATTCACCTAATAAACCACTAGATGGTTACAACCCTAATGCACTTAATGGAGCAGATTTTAATATTCTACAAATGGATGTAGTTGCACAAACTGCAAGTCCAATAACAACCATCCCAACTACTTTGTCAAATGATGTCCCTTTAGCTGAGGTGACTGCCGATGAAACTAGGCCATTTACATTTGAACCTTTAACACCTGGGCTTCAGCAATTAAATGGGGATTTTTCAATTAATAATACTACAATGGATATGAATGTTATTAATGAGACAATTCCTTTAAATAATACCGAAATATGGACTTTTCAAAACAATTCAGCTATCGCTCATCCATTTCATATTCACGATGTTCAGTTTTATATTTTGGATATTAATGGTAGTCCACCACCTCCTTATTTGCAAGGCAGAAAAGATACATTTTTAGTGCCTTCAGGAGGGACAGCAAGATTTATTACCAAGTTTGAAGATTATTTTGACGAAACCATACCTTATATGTACCATTGCCACATGTTAAAGCATGAAGATGCACCTGCAGGCATGATGGGACAATTTTTAGTAGTTGACCAAACTGCTGGATTAGAAGATTTGGAATTGTCTAAAGATGCCATTCTTTATCCAAACCCTTCAAAAGGCACTTATATGACTGTTAGGTTACAAAAGCCATCAGAAACCATTAAGGCATATTCTATTATAAATCAATTAGGACAAATAGTTCAAAATCATAAAATTCATGAAAATAAAAAAAACAATACCCTCACTTTTCCAATTTTTCAATTGGCACAAGGACATTATTTTATAAAAGTATTTACACAAGATAGAATTATCACAAAAAAATTCACAAAAAATCATTAAACATTTAGATACCCTTTCGCAAACTTCTTTTAAGCTATTAAGAAGTGAGTGGAATTAATTAAAATTGATTTAATAAAAAAAACCTTATCGAAAGATGAGGTTTTTGCGTTAATACCAGTTCTCTTTTCTATTACTTTTCATTAAGTGTTATTAGACACAGTGTCTAATATATTTGAGTATATTTGAACACAACCTATTAATAAATCAACCAAAAATGAAAAAGACAGTTTCCTTCATTGTACTATCCTTTATTCTTTTGTCTGCAATTGCTCAAGAAGCTGAAACATATTTTGAACCTTTAAAATATAGGAATATTGGACCTTTTAGAGGTGGTCGTTCCGTAGGTTCAACTGGTGTGGTTGGAGACCCATTGACGTATTATATGGGAACTACAGGAGGAGGTTTATGGAAAACTGAAGATGCAGGACAGAGTTGGCATAATATTTCAGATGGATATTTTAAAACAGGGTCAGTTGGAGCAGTTGCTGTTTCAGAATCCAATACTAATATTGTTTATGTTGGGATGGGAGAACATGCCATAAGAGGCGTGATGACTTCCTATGGTGATGGTGTTTATAAATCAACCGATGCTGGAAAAACATGGACACATTTGGGGTTAAAGGATACTCAGCAAATTTCTAGAATTGTAATTCATCCAACCAATCCAGATATTGTTTTTGTTGCTGCACAAGGCGCAATTAATGGATCAACAAAAGAACGAGGCGTCTATAAATCAATAGATGGTGGAAAAACATGGAAGAACGTACTTTATGTAAATGATATGACTGGAGCCGTTGAACTCTCCATGGATATGAATTATCCGGAAGTGTTGTATGCAGCAATGTGGCATCATAAGCGTGAGCCTTGGGTTGTTATTAGTGGAGGCGAAGGTAGTGGTTTATATAAGTCAACTGATGGTGGTGAAACATGGAAGAAAATTCATAAGGGATTGCCAGATGAAAAAGGTAAAATGGCAATTGCGGTAAGTAGGGCTAATTCAAATAAAGTATATGCTTTAATTGAGAGTGACACTCATAAAGATTTAGGAGGCTTGTTTGTTTCCAATAATGCAGGTGAAAATTGGCAAAGAGTAAGTGATGACAACAGATTAACACAGCGTGCTTGGTATTATATTGAAGTTTTTCCAGATCCAAATGATGAAAATACTGTGTACGTTTTGAGCGCTCCTAATTTACGTTCCATTGATGGAGGAAAAACATGGGAACGTCTAGGTGGAACTCATGGCGATTATCACGATTTGTGGATTAATCCGAACAACTCCAAAAACATGGTCATTTCCAATGATGGTGGTGCAGCAATTTCATTTAATTTTGGAAAATCGTGGTCAACCCAAGCAAACATGCCGACTGCTCAGATTTATCGAATCAATACTGATAATCTATTCCCATATAATATATATGGTGGACAACAAGATAATTCATCATTAAAAATTAAGAGTAAGTCCATTGGTAGTTGGAGTATCTCAAATAAAGATTGGGAAAGATCAGCTGGAGGCGAAAGTGCGTTTGCAGGTTTAGATCCTGATAACCCACGTTATGTCATGGGAGGCGTTTATTTGGGTTATATTGAATTGTTAGATACAAAATCAAAGGGTTCAACAAATATCATGGCTGCTCCAAATCAGTGGTTGGGTCGTGAGGCTCGAGATATGGAATATCTGTTCAATTGGAACGCACCAATAATTCATTCCATACATGAAAAAGGGACCTATTTTCATTGTGCAAATAAGGTGCTAAAAACGACTGATATGGGGAAATCATGGACTGAATTTTCACCTGACTTAACACGTGATATTGATGAAAAACAAGGCAATGGAGGTGCTCCATATACTAATGAAGCTGTTGGAGCCGAAAACTATGGAACTATAGCATACATCATTGAATCACCGCATGAAAAAGGCGTTTACTATACAGGAAGTGACGATGGTTTAGTGCATGTTACCAGAGATAATGGGAACTCTTGGCAAAATATTACACCAAAAGGACTTGGAGAGACCTTGGTTAATGCTATTGATGTGTCGCCACACGATCCAGCAACTGTTTATATTGCTACAACAAAATATAAATTTAATGATTATACGCCTTCCTTATATAAATCAACTGACTACGGAAACACATGGAAAAATATAAGTTCTGGAATTCCTTATGGAGCTTATACAAGAGTAGTTCGAGAAGACCAAACCAGAAAAAATTTACTGTATGCTGGCACTGAAACTGGTATTTACGTGTCATGGAATGGAGGTCAATCGTGGGAAAGCTTGCAGCTTAACTTGCCGATTACTCCAATTACCGATTTAAAAGTACATCAAGGCGATTTAATTGTGTCAACTTCAGGTAGAGGTTTTTGGATTTTGGATGATTTAGGCTTATTAAATCAATATAAAAATACCTCTGGTGATGTAAAATTATATACTCCAGAACCTGTTCTGGATGCAGTTTGGGGAAGTCAACTTAATGGTAATGGATCTGATGGAACCAATACCTTTGAAGGCGTTAATCCAGCTAATGGAATTATTGTTTACTATGAGTTGCCAAAGCTTGATAAGACTGATGAGGTTATTTTAGAAATAAGAAATAGCAAAAATGAATTGGTAAATACAATTAGTTCAAAAAGAGATCCAAATTACAAACGTTGGGATGGTGGACCACCACCTCCTGCAACACTTTCTAAAAAGGAAGGTTTGAATCGTTTTGTTTGGGATTTTCGTTATCCAATAATGTCTGGAATTCCTGATGCTTATATTGAGGCCAATTTTAGAGGTCATCGTACCATTCCTGGTACATACAAATTAACCTTAAAAGTTGGTGATAAAGTGGTTACTACTGATGCTGTTATAAAAGAAAATCCTTTATATGATACTAAACCAGGACAATATGAAGAATATGATAATATGATGAAAACAATGGAATCTAATTTAACCGAAATGCACGATATGGTTAATGTGTTGTTTAAAGCCAAGAATCAGATTAAAGATGTTGTTTCTGGATTAGATTCCAACATGCATAAAGATTTAATTGAAAGAGGTAAAAAGCTGATAGAAGATTTATCAGCTTGGGACGAAGATATGATTCAACGTAAATCGAAAGCCTATGATGATGTTGAAAATTTCCCGAATAAGTTTACAGCAGAATATATATTCCTAATCAATCAAACTGAAAGTAGCATTCCAAGAGTTAATAATCAAAATAAAAAAAGAAAAGTAGAATTAGAGACTCAATGGAATACCTTAAGAAGCAAAGGAAATTCCTTTATTAATTCTGAAATACCAAACTTTAATAAACAATTATGGGAAGCAGGAGTTGGAGCTATTAATATAAATTAAACACAAAGAGGCTATCTAAAAAGTGTCATTCTGAATTTATTTCAGAATCTCAACAAGCTGATATTCAATTGTAATGAGAAACTGAAACGAGTTCAGTTTGACAAAGAATTAATTTTTCAGTCAGCTTCTTTTTTACACAAGTTCCTTTTTGTACTTCCCTTTACTTTTTCTAATGCGAACCGCAACCACCTTATATTCAGGGCACATGGCTTCGCTGTCGTGAACATCACCAGTAATATTATTAATCATTATTTCTGGGAAGTGGAAGGTAGTACTTAAAATACCTTCTTTTACTTCATCAGTAATTCGAGCTTTTACGTCTACTTTTCCACGAGGCGATTCTAAACACACATAATCACCTTCATTTATTAAATGCGTTTTAGCATCATTTGGATGAATCATTAAATAGTCATCTTGAAGAATTTGCTCATTGGCAGTTCTACGCGTCATAGCACCACAATTATAATGCTCTAGCTCTCTATTTGTAGTCAATATATATGGATAGTCTTTTGCGTGTTCAGTTAATTCAACAGTTTCCTCCCAAGCATTAAACTCAAATTTACCTTTACCACGTTTGAATTCTGTTTTATGCAATATTTGTGTGTCTGTTCCGTCAGGAGCAACTGGCCATTGTAATCCATTGATGCCTAATCGTTCCCATTTGATTCCAGCAAAGAAAGGTACAATTTGAGATATTTCCTCTAGCATGCCATCAGGAGTATAATCAGGTTGAGCATAACCCATTCTGTTCATAATATCCACAATTATTTGACCATCTGGTTTCGAGCCTGGAATTGGCTCAACCACTTGCCTAACAGCTTGTACACGTCGCTCACCATTAGTGAATGTTCCAGATTTTTCAAGGAACGATGCTCCTGGTAAAATAACATCGGCATACTTAGCAGTCTCTGTCATGAATAGCTCTTGAACAATTACTAAATCTGTTGCTTCTAAAGCTTTTATTACTTTTTGAGTGTTAGGGTCTGTTTGCACAACGTCTTCACCAATTATCCAAATAGATTTTAGTTTGCCTTCAAGTGCAGCATCGAACATTTCAGGAATTTTATAGCCAATATTTTTTGGTACTTCAACACCATAAAATTCATTGTATTTTTTATTGACGTCATCATTGGTCACATCTAAATATCCAGCACCTTGATGTGGTTGGACTCCCATATCTGCGGAGCCTTGTACGTTATTTTGACCACGTAGAGGATTCACACCAACACCACGACGACCAATATTTCCTGTCATCAATGCTAAATCAGCAATTTGCATCACTGTGAATGTACCTTGAGAATGTTCAGTCACTCCTAAACCATGGAATGACATCGCATTTTGTGCAGTTGCATAAGCCATAGCTGCAGCGCGAACGTCACCTCGTTTAACACCAGAAATTTCTTCAATATGGTCTAAATCAATGGCTAATAATTCTTTTTTGAAATCTTCAAAACCTTCTGTTCTATTTTCAATAAAAGTTTCATCTACCAAGCCTTCAGTCACTATATAATACATCATCATATTCAACACAGCTACGTTGGTTCCTGGTCGTAATGCAATATGATGGTCTGCATATCTTGCCAATTCAGTTCTACGAGGGTCTAACACAATAGACACATTATCAGATTTCATAGCAAACTGTTTCAATTTTGCTCCTGTAACTGGATGTGCATCTGTAGGATTTGCTCCAATAACCATGATGCAATTAGTGTCTTTTAAATCGTCTATAGAATTTGTTGCAGCTCCTGTGCCGTAAGTGCGTTGCATTCCTAAAGCAGTAGGAGAGTGGCACACACGAGCGCAACCATCTATATTATTAGTATTAATCACTGCTCTATAGAATTTCTGCATTAAATAATTCTCCTCATTAGTACAACGAGATGATGAAATTCCAGCCATAGAATCTGGTCCAAATTCTTCTTTGTAACCATTTAATTTATTAGCTATATAATCGTAAACTTCATCCCAAGTTACTTTTTCAAACTTTCCATTTCGTTTAATCATAGGCGAATTTAAACGTTCAGGATGGTCGTAAAATTTAAAAGCATAGCGACCTTTTAAACAGGTGTGACCTTGATTAACTTCAGCATCATAAGGTGCAGTAATACTTAATATTTCTCCATTGCTTGTGGATACTTCTAAGTTACAGCCTACACCACAATAGGTGCAAATAGTTCTGGTTGTATCTGTTGCTTGAATGGCTTTGGACTGAAATACATCAGAAATGGCTGAGGTTGGGCACGCTTGCGAACAGGCACCACAACTTACACAGTCTGAATCCATAAAAGAAGAATCAAACCCTTTTATTATTTTTGAATCAAATCCTCTTCCAGACATACTTAGTACAAATTCCCCTTGTACTTCATCACAAGCTCTAACACAACGATAACAGTTGATGCATTTTGACAAATCTGAGGTCATATAAGGATGACTCAAATCTTTCATTCTATATAAATGATTATCACCTTCAGGATAACGCACATCACGAATACCAACTTGTGCAGCAACGGTTTGCAGTTCACAATTCCCATTAACTTCACAGGTTAAACAATCCAAAGGATGGTCGGTTAAAACCAATTCCACAATGTTTTTACGCAATGCTTTAACAGCTTCCGTACTAGTGTAAATATATTGTCCTTCAGCGACTGGAGTATGACAAGACGCCAAGGTTTTTATAGGCCCATTTTCTTCCAGAGCAACTTCAACACTACACACACGACAAGAGCCAAATGGGTCTAGGTTTGGTGCGTCGCATAAGGTTGGAATCAAGTTTTTATCTCTGTAACGACGAATAAATGAAAGGATGGTTTCTCCACTTTCAATTTCAAAAGCTCTGTTATCTATATATGCTGTTTTCATATTTGATTTCTTATTTCTGGTTTTCTTATTTCTGACTGGTTAAAAATTAACACCATAAATCAGAAATTATGAATCAGGAATTATTGATATTTTGTATCTGGTTCCTTGAATTTATTTCCTCTGTATTGTGATTGTTGAAGATACTTTATAAAACCTCCAATTTGTTTCCCAATTTTGTCTGCTAATTCATAGTTTTTTTGAAATGTTTCTTTAGTGATATATCCAAAATCCATAGCTCTATATAGTTGAGATTTGGTTTCAGCTAAAGAGGCTTTTGAAATTGTCAAAAAATGAATAAACTCCTTATTACCATCTCTGTCAAATCCTTCGGCAATATTATCCATTACAGAACTAGATGAACGCAATATTTGGTCTTTCAAAGTAAAATCTTTTGAAAAAGGAAATTTTAAAGTAAACGCATGAATACCTTTAACAAGTTTCCTTGATTCTATCCAAACTTCCAAATCTTCAAATTTTTTTACTGTTCCCATGTTTTTATTGTTTCTTATTTCCGGTTCCTAATTTCTAATAAGAAATGCGAAATCCTGAATTAGAAATTATTAATTAAAATATTGTCTTAACTCATCATCAAAATACTGTAAGGCATTGCGAACTGGTAACGGAATGCCGCCACCATGAGCACATAACGAACCTTGTTCAAGCGTGGTCAATAAATCTGTAAATAGTTTTTTGTCTATTTTATAATCTGAAGTCAATGCTTTTTCTGCCAGTTCCTGTCCTCGTTTTGTTCCTAATCTGCAAGGGAAACATTTGCCACAACTTTCATAAGCTGCAAAATCGAACAGATGCTCAATGAATTTCATGATTGGATAATCACTAGGTACAGATACCACAGAAGCATGACCTAAAAGAAAGCCTTCTTTTGAAAAGGATTCGAAATCCAACGTTAAATCATCAATTTTTGAAACTGGAACTAGACCACCAAGTGGACCTCCAATTTGCACTGCTTTTACGCTTGATTTGAAACCACCTCCAAGTTCATTGACCACATATGACAAAGGTGTTCCCATTTCGATTTCGTACATTCCTGGATTGTTAAAAAAGCTGTCTAATGACACTAGTTTTGTTCCTGAAGAACGTTCGGTTCCAATAGCTTTCCATGCTTCTCCACCATTAGAAATAATATAATGTAAAGCCGCTAAAGTTTCAACATTATTGACTGTTGTAGGTTTATTGAACAACCCTTTTTGTGCTGGAAAAGGAGGTCTTACTCGTACTTCAGGTCGTTGACCTTCAATAGAGTTTATGAGAGCAGTTTCTTCGCCACAGATATAAGAACCTTGCGCTTGAATGATTTTAAAATTGAAACTAAATCCAGAACCATTGATGTTATCACCAATTAAATTATTGGCTTTTAAATCATTAATAGCATCTTGAACTATTTTAACCGATTCAGGATATTCGGCTCGAATGTATAGAATACCATATTTTGCATACGTTACATAACCAGATATTAACATTCCGAACAACACTGAATGTGGTTGGTGTTCTAATAAATATCTATCGGAATACGCTCCAGGATCGCCTTCATCAGCATTACAAATAATAAATTTTGTGTCGTTATCTACGTTTCTGCAAAATTGTAACTTTAATCCCATAGGGAAACCAGCACCACCACGACCACGAACATTCGACGTTTTTATGTCTTCTAACACATCAGCTGAATCTTTTTGAAGTGCTTCTAAAAATGGTTTATAATACTCTTGAATATTATTGGTAAACGGTTTTGTTAATATCTGTTTTCCACTTGCTTTAATATGGTAGGCGTCTTGATTTAAGTCGGAATCTGAATCAATAATTGTTTTTAAGTTTGATATAGCATCTCCTGAATAATTTTTTCCATTATAGTGAAACGCAGAGTTTTCATGACAACGACCTAAACAAGTCATGTGTCCTATTTCATTTGCATCAAATGTATCTTTAAGCGATTCGATGACGCTTTCTTGAGTTCCAGCGCAAACACATGCAGTTCCGTTGCACACATATACTTTTTTGTCTTTATTTTCAGGTTTTAAAAAATCGTAAAAACTCGCTGTACCAAAAGCGTTGGCTTTTCCAATGAGAAACTCATCGGCTAATTTAGCCATGGCTTCTTCACTTGGAGCGCCTTCAGGTTTTGCTAATTTTCCTAGCTTATCAAAGAGGTTGTCTTTGATGCCTTTTCTTCCTAATAATTCACTTAAATTATCTGACATGCAATTAATTATAGTTTGATTTGTCTTTTTCTTTTAAATAGTAATTTTCCATTTTCAATAAATTTTATTTGGTTTTATGCTTGAAGACCGAAGACTGGAGTTGAAAACCAGCACTTCATATTTTTATATATTTCTTCTTCTATCATCATGCTTCTGTCATCTATCATTACATTAACTCGCTTTTGTATTGGTTGATTGTATTTTGGTTCGTTGTGGATTGGAATAACAGGTGGCTCTTTGGTCTCTACAAAACGCAAATAAAGTAATCCCTAGTTCCTTAGCATAATCTACAGCTAATGATGAAGGTGCAGATACTGCTGCTAAAAACGGAATTCGAGCTTTAAAACATTTAACAACTATTTCATAAGAAACTCTTCCACTAACCGTCATGATTTTAGCATTGCTTAAATCTTCATCATTAATTAGTTTCCCCACTATTTTATCTACAGCGTTATGGCGACCAATGTCTTCCATAGCACATAATAGTTCGCCTTTTAATGTAAATGCAGCCGCAGCATGTGTGCCACCAGATTCTCTAAAATCATATTGAAAAGTATTCATTTTATTGAACAAATTGTGAATGAGTCCAATATCTATTTTGTCTTTATCATCAATAGTTTTTCCAATAAAGGCCAAATCACTTAGCTCTGTTTTTCCACAAATACCACAGGAAGAAACTGAGAGTAAACTTCGGCTATTTGAGTAGCCTTCGCCTAACTCTTTCTTTGGAATTTTTACGTTGACAATTGTAACAATGCCTTTTTCATTTTCTTTTTTGAGAGAAATTTCAGGAATAAAATGGATGTTATTAATTACACCTTCGGCATGTAATAATCCACGAACAAGAGCGATGTCATTTCCAGGAGTTCGCATGGAAACCGTAAATGGCTTGTTGTTGATGTTTATTTGTAAAGCTTCTTCAACGGTTAATGCATCGACAATTTTATCGATGTTCTTATTGTTAAATTTTTTGCCTTCGTAGTTACGCGTTGCCATAAAGTTAAATTCGCATTAAACTTTAATAAAATGAACGCTCAATTTACATAAAGTTAAGCGAATTTGCCATTTTTTATGTTGTAATGATGTGTTAAAATGAAGGATTACTCATTAATCTTTCTTTTCGTAAACAATTTTACCATCAAAAATTGTCATAACAACTTCAGTGTTAAGTATTTCACTTTCATCTACTGTCATTAAATCTTGATTGTAAATAGTGAAATCTGCGAGTTTTCCAGCAGTGATAGATCCTTTGATATCTTCTTCAAAAGCGCCATAAGCAGCATCTAAGGTATATGACTTTAGTGCTTGTTCTCTGGTCATTTTTTGCTCTGGCTCGTAGCCTCCTTCAGGCGTGCCTTTTAATGTTTTACGACTTACACTAGCATAAAAACTTGGGATAGGATTTAGAGGCTCAACAGGAACATCTGTACCATTAACAATAGGAATGCCACTTTTTAACAAATCTTGCCACACATAGGCACCTTCCTTAATGCGCTTTTCTCCCAAACGATCGATTGCCCAAGGTCTATCTGACGACATATGAACCGCTTGCATTGCAGGAATTACCTGTAATTCAGCAAATCTAGGAATATCATCTGGATGCAAATGTTGCGCATGCTCTATTCTAAATCTGTGATCAGTATCAAGCATCGATAATTCAGTTAATGCGGCTTCATAACGATCTAATATCTCTCTATTTGCACGATCACCAATGGCGTGAGAACATACCTGAAATCCGTTTCGAAGCCCATTCAATGATGTTTGTTTTACAACTTCCATAGGCAGCGTTTCGTGTCCATAGTGATCAGGTCTATCTGTATAAGGTTCTAATAACCATGCACCTCTTGAACCTAATGCACCATCACAATTTAATTTTATGGATCGAATAGTAAACCTATTGTCAGGATCAATATTAGGTCCTTTTTCATACCATTCATTAATAAGTTCTTCATCCCAACTCGTTAGCATTGCATAGATTCTAATATTCATTTTGCCTTCAGATTTCATGCGATCATAAAGAGCTATTGTTCCTCTTCCAATTCCTGCATCTTGAAAACTTGTAATGCCGTTTTTATAACAAGCTTCTACAGCTAAGTTAAAGGCTTGCATATTTGATTCTGGTGTGTTTCTTGGAAAATGTTTACCAATTAAACCTTGCGCGCGTTCATTGAAAACTCCTGTAGGTCTGCCAAATTCATCAACGATGACCTCACCACCTTCAATGTCGTAATTTTTAATGCCTTCGGCAGATAATGAGCTAAGTCCTGCAATGTCCATAGCTTTTGCATTGGCAAAACCAGCATGACCACTAGCATGTCTTAAATACACTGGATTATTAGGAGATACTTCACTTAGTCTATGATGTGTTTGAAAACCTTTTACAGTATATTCTGGTACGCTGTCCCATTTACTTTGATGCCAACCTCGACCAATAATCCACTCACCAGGTTCAGCTGTTTTAACACGTTCGGCAACAGCATCAATAATATCTTGGTAGCTTTTGGTGTTCATTAGGTCGAGACGAAGTTCGTTATAACCCAATCCCATAAAGTGGCCATGACCTTCTATTAAACCAGGCGTCATTGTTTTTCCTTCTAAATCAAGAAATTTGGTTTGCTCGTTTTTGTAACTTTCAGCATCTTCCAAGCTTCCTGCAAAAAGTATTGTATTGTCTTTAACAGCGACAGCTTCAACAGTTGCTTGATTATCATCAACTGTATAAATGGTGCCTCCATGAATTATCATGGTTGCGGATTCTTTGTTAGAATCTGAACAAGAATTGAAAAATAGTAAGCTAATTGCGAAAAGGTAAAATAGAGTAAATCGTGAAGTCATTTTGGTTTGTTTTAGTGGCTGTAAGTTACAATTTTTGGAGGAATTTATTTTTTATAAAAATCTGTTAGGAAAAGTAAGTTATGTAATGTTTACAATTAAACAAATCAAGGTTGTAACTTTGCACAAAAGTTTTAAGAATGCACAAAGCAGGTTTTGTAAATATAATTGGTAATCCTAATGTTGGTAAATCAACACTAATGAATGCTTTTGTTGGTGAGAAGTTATCCATCATTACATCTAAAGCTCAAACAACAAGGCATAGAATTCTTGGTATTGTTAATGGCGATGATTTTCAGGTAGTTTTGTCTGATACTCCGGGAATTATTAAGCCAGCTTATGAGTTGCAAGAATCCATGATGGGTTTTGTAAAGTCGGCTTTTGAGGATGCTGACGTACTGATTTACATGGTCGAAATTGGTGAGAAAGAACTTAAAGATGAAGCCTTTTTCAATAGAATAACCAATTCCAAAATCCCAGTGTTGTTGTTATTGAATAAAATTGATAGCTCCAATCAAGAAGCATTGGAAGCTCAATCTGCATTATGGCAAGAAAAGGTTCCTAATGCGGAATTCTATCCAATTTCTGCCTTAGAAGGATTTAATGTTAAGAATGTGTTTGAACGTATTGTGGAATTATTACCAGAGTCTCCACCTTTTTATCCTAAAGACCAACTTACAGATAAACCAGAAAGGTTTTTTGTTAACGAAAAAATTAGGGAGAAAATACTGATGCATTATAAGAAAGAAATTCCTTATGCCGTTGAGGTTGATACTGAGGAATTTTATGAGGAAGAAAATATTATTAGAATGCGTTCGGTAATTATGGTAGAACGTGAAACCCAAAAAGGCATTATTATTGGTCATAAAGGGTCTGCTTTAAAACGTGTAGGTGTTGAGGCTCGAAAAGACTTAGAACAATTTTTTGGTAAGCAAGTTCATCTGGAATTGTATGTAAAAGTCAATAAAAATTGGCGTAGTAATCAAAACCAGCTTAAGCGTTTTGGCTATAATCAAAAATAGTTTAAAACCCGGTGTGTATATCTTTACTTCTTAAGGTATCTCTCATAAAATGGTGTAGTTGGTGCATTTCAGCCATTCCTGTTTTTTTTCCTAGTCGTCCGCCAAAATATAAAGCAAACCATATTACAATCATCAATAAAGTAACAAATAATTGGATGGCAAAATCTGTCTCTAAGCTCCAGTTTACATAAGCCCAAATTCCGAAGCCAATAAATAATCCAGCAACTAAAAAGTGCAAAAACATAAACATGGTCCAAACCGTTGGGTTAGGCCCAAACAGCCCATAAATTGTACTAGTCTCAGTATTCTCGTTTTTGTTTATCTCCAGATGTAATTGTGGTGACCAAAAATGTTGTTTGTCTTTTGGGATTTTAATGAAGACATGATCATCCACTCGAGATACTTTAAAATCAGATTGAGCGTCCTTGGTGTCTTCAAATAATTTTAGCAACTTTTCATTATCATGTTTTACATGAAATTTAAAACGAGGCCTTAGGAAAATTTCATTCGCAGTAGGGGACATTTTTTTATTTAGAAATTGAATCTCAAAATACTATTTTTTATTTAAACCATGAGTTCAATTAATGTTTAACCTAAAAATCACGTAGTATCAGGACTTATTTAGTATTTTTGCAGACCGATTTTAAGGATAATATAACTTATGAGTAATATAGTTGCCATAGTAGGTCGACCAAATGTTGGCAAATCTACCTTTTTTAATCGCTTGATACAGCGTCGCGAAGCTATTGTTGATGCTGTAAGTGGTGTTACCAGAGATAGGCATTATGGTAAAAGTGACTGGAATGGTAAGGAGTTTTCGCTCATTGATACAGGAGGTTATGTAAAAGGAAGTGATGATGTTTTTGAAGCCGAAATCGATAAACAAGTCGAGTTGGCTATTGATGAAGCCGATGCCATAATTTTTATGGTCGATGTGGAGTCTGGTGTTACAGGAATGGACGAAGATGTTGCTAAATTACTTCGAAAAATTACCAAACCAGTTTTTTTGGTTGTCAATAAAGTTGATAACAATAAACGTGCTGAAGATGCGGTTGAATTTTATTCCCTTGGTTTAGGTGATTATTATACTATTGCAAGTATTAATGGTAGCGGAACAGGAGATTTGTTAGATGCTCTTGTTGAAGCCTTGCCTGAAAAAGATGAAGTCGAAGAAACCGAACTACCTCGATTTGCTGTAGTTGGTCGCCCTAATGCAGGGAAATCTTCGTTCATCAATGCATTAATTGGAGAAGAGAGATATATAGTTACTGATATAGCTGGAACTACAAGAGATGCTATTGATACTAAGTACAACCGTTTTGGTTTTGAGTTTAATTTAGTTGATACTGCTGGAATAAGACGTAAAGCTAAAGTAAAGGAAGATTTAGAGTTTTATTCAGTGATGCGAAGCGTAAGAGCTATTGAACATGCTGATGTTTGTTTACTGGTTTGTGATGCCACAAGAGGGTTTGATGGGCAAGTACAAAATATATTTTGGTTAGCAGAACGCAATAGAAAAGGTATTGTGATTTTAGTTAATAAATGGGATTTAGTTGAAAAAGACAACAAAACCACCAAGGATTTTGAGAAGTACATTCGCCAGCAAATCGAACCATTTACTGATGTTCCAATTGTGTTTATTTCGACATTGACCAAACAGCGTATTTTTAAAGCCATAGAAACCGCTGTTGAAGTTTACAAAAACCGTTCTAAACGCATTAAAACAAGTGTTTTAAATGATGTATTGCTGCCAATAATTGAAAACAATCCACCACCTGCATATAAAGGTAAATATGTAAAAATCAAGTACATCATGCAGTTGCCTACGCCACAACCACAATTTGCATTTTTCTGTAATTTACCACAATATGTTAAAGAGCCTTATAAGCGTTTTCTTGAAAACAAACTTCGTGAGCATTTCGATTTTCATGGTGTGCCTGTAAGTGTGTATATGCGTAAAAAGTAAAATTGTTAGGTGTTAGGTATGTATAAAGTTTAGATTTCAACAGTTAATAGTCAATAGCTTACCAACCACCCGAAGCACCACCTCCACCACCAGAGCCACCACCAAAGCCACCGCCAAAGCCACCACCTGAGGAACTTCCACCACTGCTCCAGCCACCAAACCCACCACCTGACGAACGTTTAGAATAGCTGCCACGTCCCATGTTGCTTAAAATAATAGCTTCTAGTATGTCGGTGCCTGAGTATTTTTTGTGTCCACCTTTTCCACCACCTTTTCTGCCTGCAGATATAGCTATTATAAAAATAATAAATATTACAACTAGAAAGAAAAAAATACCAATTGGTAGAAAAGAAGAATCATTAGAGGTGCTAGTGTTTTTATATTCTCCAGATAGTACTTGAAAAATGGCCTCCACACCATTATCCAAACCTCCATAATAATCGTCTTTTTTAAAATAAGGAATTATGTCTCGTTCAATAATTCGTCTTGATAGGGCATCAGTAAGCAAATGCTCTACACCATAGCCAGTGTTTATGGCGACTCTCCTGTCATCTTTTGCGAGTATTATTAATATGCCGTTATCTTCTTTTTCTTGGCCAATACCCCATTTTGTTAACCAGTTTGCGCCTAAATAGGTAATGTTTTCACCTTTGGTTGAACTAATGATGGCAACAACTATTTGAGTTGAAGTAGAATCAGAATAATTAATAAGTTTTCTCTCTAGATTGTTTTTTTCAAATGTGCTAAGTAGATTTATATAGTCATAAACACTTGTTTGAATTTCTGGTTTTGGAGGAATTTCAAATTGAGCAAAAGTTGTATGGTTAAAACAAAATAGTGTTGCAAATACTAAAGCTATTTTAAAATATAATTTCATCAACCTTTAGATATTTTATTAGATAATTCATTAGTGTCAAGATACTCCCAAGGAAAATATTTTTGCAATTGTTTGCCTGCATTTAGCACACCTTCAACAATCCCTTTTTTAAACTCACTGTTTTTAAAATGCTTTTGCATCGTATTTTTTGTGCAATCCCAAAAATCGCTTTCAACTACTTGGTTGATGCCTTTGTCACCATAAATTGCAAAAGATTTATCATTTACAGCTATATAGATTAGTACACCATTTTGCTGTTTGGTATTATCCATTTTTAATTGATGAAATACGTCTAAAACATGTTGCTTTATGTTTCCATTTACTGAAGATTCGATATGCACGCGAATCTCTCCCGAGGTTTTACCTTCGGCAATTCTAATGGCTTCAACTATTTCCCTTTCATCGTCGTTGGAAAGAAAATCTTCTAATTTTGACATTAGGTTTTTTTTAGAATTCTACTTTTGGTGCATTTTCACTCCCTGGAGCACTTTTGTACCTAGGCATTTCATCAAAGCCAAAAATTCCAGCTAATAGCATTCCTGGGAATTCTTTAATATGCTTATCATAAATATTTACCGCATCATTAAATCTGTCTCGAGAGACGTTAATTCTATTTTCGGTTCCTTCCAATTGAGATTGCAATTCCAAAAAACTTGTATCCGCTTTTAAATCAGGATAGCGCTCAACGGTTACTAAGAGCCTAGATAGGGCACCACTTAACCCTTGTTGTGCTTGTTGGAACTGTGCCATATTTTCGGCAGTTAAATTACTAGGGTCAATGGTTGTTTTTGTGGCTTGGGCTCTTGCGTTGATAACGCCTTCAAGTGTTTCTTTTTCATGCTCGGCATATCCTTTTACAGTGGCAACTAAGTTTGGAATTAAATCGGCACGACGTTGATAGGCACTTTCTACTTTAGCCCACTCAGTTTTGGCATCTGCTTCATAGCCAACAGCTGTATTATTAAAACTTTTTCCCCAAGAGTATAGTCCTATTGCGATTATTGCAATAACAATCCATGGTAAGAATTTTTTCATAATATGATGTTTTAATGTGTTATTATATTATAATAGATAAGTTGAGAAAAAACCTAAAATGTTACAAATTATTTTTCAGCTTAATAAGCTGATTTTTTACAGCTTCCAATTTATTGATAATCTCAAAGTTATCTAAAGACTGCTTTTTTTCTTCTTTTAAGTGCGTTTTAGCACCTTCCAAAGTAAATCCGCGTTCTTTAACAAGATGGTAAATAAATTTGAGGTTTTTTATGTCTTCAGGAGTAAACTTACGATTCCCTTTAGCGTTTTTTTTAGGTTTAAGAATATCAAATTCTTTTTCCCAAAAACGAATTAACGATGTATTTACATCAAAAGCTTTGGCTACTTCGCCAATTCCATAATATCGTTTTTCTGGGAGTTCTACATACATTAGTCTAAAGATTGGTTTTCTAAGGACGCTTTAGCAAGAAGCTCACTAAATTCTTTGGCCGATAAGTTTCCGTAATAGAAATTTATTGGATTTATTTTTACACCGTCTTTAAATATTTCGTAATGCAAGTGAGGAGCTTCCGACCGTCCTGTGCTACCAACAAAACCTATAAGATCACCTCGTTTTACCTTTTGATTTTTCTTTACATTGTATTTATAAAGGTGCGCATATAAACTTACATAACCATAACCATGGTCTATTCGTATATGCTTGCCATATCCAGTAGCTCCAGCATCAGCACGTTTAACAACCCCATCTCCAGATGCGTAAATAGGAGTGCCTCTAGGTGCCGTAAAATCCATGCCATAATGGAATTTTCTAGCCTTGGTAAAAGGGTCAGTCCTATAACCATAACCTGAAGCCATACGAGTTAAATCTTCATTGTTTACAGGTTGTATAGCAGGAATAGTTGCTAAAAACTTTTCTTTATCCTCAGCTAAAACAGCAATTTCATCCAGTGATTTAGATTGTACCACAATTTGTTTTTGAATAATATCCAAACGTCGGTTAGCATCAATAATTAATTTTGAATTATCGTAGCCTTCAAATTGTTTATATCTGTTAATTCCACCAAATCCTTGGCGCCTTTGTTCATTCGGAATTGGATTTGCTTCAAAATAAAGCCTATAAATAGCATTGTCACGTTCTTCTACGTTTGCTAAAACAGACTCAGCTTCATCCATTTTTTTGTCTAACAATTTATATTGTAATTGTATATTTTGCAGTTCACGTGCAAGTGCTTTTTCTTTTGGCGATTCAAAATATTGACTAGCGATAAATACAAACATAAAACCAAACAAGGCAGCTCCTAATAAAAACACAAAAATATACTTAGCAGTAGTACGCTTTTTACGTATTACCTTCCTGTAAGAAAGCGTTTCTGGATCGTAATAATATTTTACTTTAGACATATCTTAAAATATTCTATTTTTGCAGGATTAATAGAACGAAAAACAAATATATAAATTGTTTCACATTTAGAGCAATTTACATAGAACAGATTATTAACAACTATATATGAAGTCTCAAGACGTACGACAGAAATTTTTAGATTTTTTTGAAAGCAAAAAGCACAGCATTGTAGCATCTGCACCAATGGTTGTTAAAAATGATTCTACGCTTATGTTTGTTAATTCGGGAATGGCACCTTTTAAAGAATATTTTTTGGAAAACGCACAACCAAAAAATAACCGAATTGCCGATACCCAAAAATGTTTACGTGTTTCTGGCAAACATAATGATTTAGAAGAAGTTGGCTATGATACGTATCATCACACATTTTTTGAAATGTTGGGGAACTGGAGTTTTGGAGATTATTTTAAAAAGGAAGCAATTGCTTGGGCTTGGGAATTATTAACCGAAGTTTATGGTATAGATAAAGACATTTTATATGTCACAGTTTTTGAAGGAAGTGATGATGCCGATAATTTAAAAATGGATACTGAAGCTTACGATATTTGGAAGCAATACATACCTCAAGACCGTATTTTAAAAGGAAATAAGAAAGATAATTTTTGGGAAATGGGAGACCAAGGACCTTGTGGACCATGTAGTGAAATTCATGTGGATATTCGTTCTTCGGAAGAAAAAGCTGAGGTAAACGGAAAGTCTTTAGTAAATATGGATCATCCTCAAGTAGTTGAAATTTGGAACCTTGTCTTTATGCAATACAACCGAAAAGCCAATGGATCGCTTGAAGTATTACCTAATAAACATATAGATACAGGAATGGGATTTGAGCGTCTGTGCATGGTATTACAAGATGTGAAATCCAATTACGATACAGATGTGTTTACGCCTATAATCCGTGAAATTGAAACCATTACAGATAAAGACTATGGAACAAATAATGAGGTTGATATTGCAATTCGTGTTATTTCAGACCATGTACGCGCTGTAGCATTTTCAATTGCCGATGGACAATTACCAAGCAACACAGGAGCTGGTTACGTAATACGTAGAATTTTACGACGTGCAGTACGCTATGGATTTACTTTTTTAGATAAAAAAGAACCCTTTATTTATAGATTAGTTGAAGTTTTAAGCGAAAAAATGGGAAAAGCATTCTCTGAATTAAAATCTCAAAAACAACTTGTTGAAAATGTTATTAAAGAAGAGGAAGCGTCGTTTTTAAGAACATTAGATCAAGGATTGGTATTGTTAAATGGGATTGTTGAGAAAACTAAAGGCGAAACTGTTTCTGGAGAAAAGGCTTTTGAGTTATATGACACTTATGGTTTTCCAATAGACTTAACAGCATTAATTCTTTCTGAAAAAGGATTGAAATTGGATGAAGAAGGATTTAATAAAGAACTGCAAAAACAAAAAAATAGATCACGTGCTGCAAGTGAAATGTCAACAGATGACTGGAGTGTTCTTTTTGATGATACTGAACAGGAGTTTATAGGCTATGATGTTTTAGAAGCAAATGTTAAAATTACACGATACAGAAAAGTAACCTCTAAAAAAGATGGTGAAATGTATCAGTTAGTGTTCAACTTAACACCATTTTATGCCGAAGGTGGAGGTCAGGTTGGTGATAAAGGCTATTTAAAAGATACGCATGGCGATGTGGTTTATATTTTAGATACCAAAAAAGAAAACAATGTAATCATTCATTTCACAAAAAACTTACCAGACCATTTAACTGAAACTTTTAAAGCTGTGGTTGATGCAAAACAACGTCAAAGAACAGAGGCTAATCATACAGCTACACATTTATTGCACCAAGCATTAAGAGAAGTTCTGGGCGATCATGTAGAACAAAAAGGGAGTGCAGTACATTCTAAATATTTACGATTTGATTTTTCACATTTCTCAAAAATGACAGTTGAACAATTACGAGACGTTGAAAATTTCGTGAATGCTCGTATTGATGGAAAATTACCGCTCGAGGAACATAGAAATGTCCCAATGGAAAAAGCAATTGCCAATGGTGCTTTGGCTCTCTTTGGTGAAAAATATGGCGATACTGTTCGTACCATTCGCTTTGGGCAATCTATGGAATTATGTGGTGGTACACATGTTAAAAACACTGGCGATATTTGGCATTTCAAGATTAGATCAGAAAGTGCTATTGCTTCAGGAATTAGACGTATTGAAGCTATTACCAACGATGCAGTAAAAGATTTTTATTTTGACACAAACAGGGCTTATTTTGAAATTAGGGACTTGCTCAACAATGCTAAAGATCCAGTAAAAGCTGTTGCCGATTTAAAAGAGGAGAACAACGATTTAAAAAAGTATATAGAAACCTTATTAAAAGACAAAGCAAAAAACATAAAAGGCGATTTAAAAAAGGAGTTGACCGAGATTAATGGTATTCAATTTTTAGCTAAGCAATTGGATTTGGATGCCTCAGGAATGAAAGATTTGTGTTTTGAATTAGGAAACGAGTTCGACAATCTATTCTTGCTTTTTGCTGCAGAAAATGATGGAAAAGCTTTACTTTCATGTTTTATCTCGAAAGAATTAGTTGCTGAAAAAGGATTGAATGCAGGATTGGTAGTGAGAGAACTCGGTAAATATATCCATGGTGGTGGAGGCGGACAACCGTTTTATGCCACAGCTGGAGGAAAAAATCCTAACGGCATTGATGAAGCTTTAGAAGCTGCAAAAAAATACATTTAAAATAGGTCATTCTGATCTTGATTCAGAATCTCATAAAATGAATCTTCAAACCAAAATATCACTAAAGCCACAACAGCATAATCAAATAGATTACAACTCAAACATCCTGTTGATAGGTTCCTGTTTTGTGGAAAATATTGGTAATAAACTCAATTATTTTAAGTTTAAAAACCTCCAAAACCCATTTGGCATTTTATTTCAACCACTTGTTATCGAGGCATTAGTTACTAATGCCATAAACGAAAAAGAATATACCTATAAAGACATGTTTTTTCATAATGAACAATGGCAATGTTTCGAGGCACATTCAGTACTAAGTTCATCTTCAAAAAAAGAGTTGTTACATAATTTAAATACACAGGTTCTATTAACAAATCAACAAATAAACACATCAACACATATAATAATCACTTTAGGAACCGCTTGGGTTTATAGACATATTGAATCAGATAACATTGTTGCTAATTGTCATAAAGTACCACAAAAAAAGTTTTTAAAAGAACTACTTTCTATTGATGAAATCACTGAATCTTTAAAAGCCATAATCGCACTAATTAAAAGTGTCAATAAAGACGTTTCTATTATATTTACAGTATCTCCAGTTCGTCATTTAAAAGATGGTTTTATTGAAAACACACAAAGTAAGGCTCATTTAATTTCAGCAATTCACACTGTATTGTCGCCTCGAGAGCAGTCGAGAGGTCTTTACTATTTTCCTTCATATGAATTAATGATGGATGAGCTTCGTGATTATCGTTTTTATGCGGAGGATATGATTCATCCTAACCAATTGGCTGTGAGGTATATTTGGGAGAAGTTTAAGGAAGTTTGGATATCTAAAGATGCTTTTAAAACTATGGAAGAAGTGGATTCTGTTCAAAAAGGAATGCAACACAAGCCTTTTAATCCAAATTCTGAAGCACACCAAAAATTTCTAAAAAACTTGGAAGACCAAAAAACAACTCTTCATAAAAAACATCCACACATGTTTTTTTAAATGTATTTTCTCTAATTGTCATAAATTGAGAAGGTTATGTTATTATTGCTATTTCTTGAGCAATATACTTCAAGTCTTTTTAACTTTTTTAACGACTTCTTGTCGAAAAAAAAAGAAACCAACACGAAAATTATCTATATTCGAAATGCTATTAATCAATTTTTAAAAAGCGTCAGTTATAATGTTTTGTTTGCTCAGAATATTGCTGATGCTTTTTTTTATACTTCAATTTTACTAGCTGTAGCTTTAATAAGTTAACTTAATCGAGTAAAAATGCAGAAATTATCTTTTAATCCAGTTTAATAACAAACTAGTCGGAAAATATAGTTAGGTTCTACTAATAAGGTTAGATTTACATTGCTATTAATCAATATAAGAAGCGCTACTGACTCTTGCTTGCAAGAAAATTTAGCGTTTCTTTTTTTAATACCAGACTGTAAATTCTATAATTGGTAAGAATATTTTATTGTTTTTCTTACTGTTTTAGTTCTTTAATCGAAAAAAATTGCAAATAATTTCCGTTCATCTAGTATTCTATTAAAGTAGTCGAAAAACATAACTAGGTTGTACTATTAAAGTTACATTTACGTTGCTATTAATCAAATATTTGAAGCATTAGTTGACGTTCGTTTACGAAAAGATCTAATGCTTCTTTTTGTTTAAGAATACACCGAAATAAGGGCTTTGTTAAATGCTACGACCTCTTCGATAGTACCTGTGCTTATCCTACACCAATCATAAAAAGGTGGAAACGCACGACCAATCCTAACACCTTTGTCTAGCATCTGTTTGCCAAGTATATCAATGTTTTTGCCAGATTTAAAGAAGATAAAGTTAGTGCTAGATTTTACATAAGGTAGTTCCAAATGGTTTAATGTAGCATATATAAGTTGTTTGGCTTCTTTCGTTTTTTCTAAAGAGAATTTAAAAAATGCTTTATCTCTTAAAGCTTCTTTAGCACCTTCAATGGCATAAACATTACTCATGGCAACGACATTACGTCTAATAATTTGAGCTAATTCTGGTTTTGCAATTAAGTAGCCAATACGCATTCCAGCCATACCATACACCTTGGAAAATGTTTTTGAAACAACCACATTCTTACCTTTTTTAACCAATTCAACCATTGAAGGGTAATTAGGATCTTCTATATATTCATAATAAGCTTCATCACTAAATACGATAGTCTTTTTGCTTACAGAAGTACAAAAATCTACAAGTGTATCAGCTGGAAGTAATGTAGAGGTTGGGTTATTAGGATTACATAAAAACACCATTTTTGTTTTATTGGTGATTCTCTTTTCAATTTCTTCAAGGTCATAACCCATATTTTTATCAACAGGTACCCAATTAATATTGGCGCCCCACATTTCGGCATATTGCATCATGGCCAAAAAAGTTGGTTTTGCTGCAATAATTTCGCCGCCATCAGCAGTAAAAGTAATTCCTGCAATTTTCAAACCTTCGGTTGATCCTCCAGTAATAATAATACTTTCAGGAGCAACACCATGTTTTTTGGCTAACATGTATGCCAATTCATCAGCATAGGCATAAGGGTATCTGCAACCATCATTAAATGCATTTTTTACAGCATTCCTAACTCGTTGCGATGGTCCATATGGGTTTTCGTTGGAGCTTAACCTAATTGGGTTGCTGAGTTTACGAGGGTTGAATTTAAGTTTCTCTTCTTCGGTTAAAGGCTTTATGCTCGAAAAACCATTTAAAAGTGTAAAGCCACCAGCTAGAGCGGTAGTTCTTAGCCATTCTCTTCTATTAAGTTCCATATAATTTATGTTGAAGGTTGTTAGCTAAGTTACTCTTTTATATGCTAGTTAGCAAGTAGTTGGCTTAACCTTTGCCAACCGCCTCCATTAATGGCATCTACACCATTTCGTTTTAAGATGCTTGCGGCAGTTGCCGATCGCATACCACTTGCGCAACAAGTAATAATTGGTTTATTTAGTTTTTTAATATCGGAAATATTACTACTTAATATTTGTAATGGAATATTCTTTGAACCTTGAATTGCACCTATTGAATATTCTGCTTTTGTTCGTACATCTAATACTATTGCCTCTTTCGACATAAATTCTTCAACCATTTTTTTCTTGTTTTTAAATAAAAAATCAAAAAATCCCATAAATAATTTTTTTTGCAAAGGAAAGGAACTTTACATAAAGAACATGTAACTTGTGTTACAGTTTTTCAGTATCTTCCGTCATAATTTCTATAACAAATTTACAACTTTTGAAATACGATTCACGTAAAGACGAAATCATTCAAACATCAGCTATTCTTTTTAAAAAAAAAGGATTTAGTGCTGTAACCATGAGAGATATTGCAAAGGCAATGGGAATAAAAGCCGCAAGCCTGTATAACCACATTAATTCCAAACAGGAAATCCTGTCTATAATCATCATTTCTTTAGCCGAACAGTTTACAGAGCAAATGAAAAGTATAAAAATGTCTGATAAAAGTAGTATCGATAAATTAAAACAAATTGTGGTTTTGCATGTAAATATCACGTCCAAAAACCAATTCGGGATGGCATCCTTAAATAACGATTGGATGCATTTAGAAGCGCAATTACCTTATTACTTAAAGTTAAGGAAAAACTACGAAAACGACTTTAGAAATATTATCGAAAAGGGTATTGAGGACTCTGAACTTATAACTCAAAACCCTGATGTCATGGTGTTTTCAATGCTATCAACACTACGTTCTTTGTACATCTGGTTGCCTAAAAAAGAAGATTTAGATATTGAAAAATTTACAACCGAATTAAGTTTGGTGCTCATTAACGGAATTAACAAATAGTTATCATTTTATTTTGTAAATTTGTAACTGAAACTAACAAGCGTTAGTTAAACTCCTTCAATGAGGAAGGTAGCGCAAAGCGTTTGAAGGTGTTAAATTGTTTTACTTAATAAATTCATATAGTTAAGCATAAATAAAAGAGTTAAGAGATAGACTATGGCAGATTTTTATAACATAAAAGTTGCAGATATATATAAGGAAACAAAAGATACTGTAGTTATAACTTTTGATATTCCTGAAGATTTACAATCTACATTTAAATTCAAACAAGGACAGCATTTAACATTGCGTAAAGAAATAAATGGCGAAGATATTCGTCGTAATTATTCCTTATGTACAAGTCCGATTGATAACCAATGGAAAGTAGCTGTAAAAACCATTCGTGGTGGTGTATTTTCAAATTATGCTTTCAATGAGTTAAAAAAAGGAGATGAACTTCAGGTAATGCCTCCTCATGGCGAATTTTATGTTGAGGTAGATGGCACAGCATCTAATAATTATGTTGCCTTTGCAGCTGGTAGTGGTATTACACCAATACTCTCAATTATTAGAACACATTTGCTATTAGAGCCTAAAAGTACTTTCAAGTTATTCTACTTGAATAGAATGGTAAAATCCATTATCTTTAAGGAAGAGTTAGAGCAGCTTAAAAATCAGTTTTTTGGACGTTTTCAAGTGTTTTATTTTTTAACTAAAGAAAAACGCGACATTCCATTTTTAAATGGCCGATTCGACAAAGAAAAACTAGCGATTTTAACCAAAACGTTCATCGATATTCCAGATACCAATCATGCATTTATTTGTGGACCACAAGACATGATTTTCTTGATAAGAGATGAATTGCAAGCAGCTGGACTAGATAAAGATAAAATCCATTTTGAATTGTTCTTTACAGGAAGTTCAGAGGAAGAAAACAAGCACATTGCCGAAGTGCTTGATGAAAAAGCCGATGGAACAAAAGTAACCATCATCGATGGCGGAAAAGAATTCCATTTTGTCATGGATGACGATTTCGATAATATTCTTGATGGAGCACTTTCAGCTGGTGCCGATTTGCCATTTGCGTGTAAAGGAGGAGTTTGTAGTACCTGTAAGTGTAAAGTGTTGGAAGGCGAAGTGAAGATGAAAGTAAATTATGCACTTGAAGAAAAAGAAGTGGCACAAAACTATGTATTAAGCTGTCAAGCTGTGCCAATAACAGAAAAAGTAGTCGTAGATTTTGACGTATAAAGTCCTCCCTCAAGGGAGGATTTAGGAGGGTGTTATTAATAACTAGCGCCTATTCACTAAAACCTAAACAAATGAGCGAAGCACAAATTAAAAGTTTAGAAGAAGAATTTGAAGCACGCATAGCACGTGACGAAAAAATAGAACCTAAAGATTGGATGCCCGAAAAGTATCGAAAAACACATATTAGGCAAATGTCGCAACACGCACATTCCGAAATTGTTGGAATGTTGCCAGAAGGAAATTGGATAACACGAGCACCATCACTACGTCGTAAAGTGGCGCTTTTAGCCAAAGTTCAAGACGAAGGAGGTCATGGATTATATCTGTACAGTGCCACCGAAACCTTGGGAATTACCAGAGACGAAATGTACGAGCAACTGCACACTGGAAAAGCAAAATATTCAAGTATTTTTAATTATCCTGCAGTGACTTGGGCAGACATTGGAGCTATTGGTTGGTTGGTAGATGGTGCTGCTATTATAAATCAGGTAGCACTCTGCGGAACATCATTTGGGCCTTATGCTAGAGCAATGGTGCGAATATGTAAAGAAGAAAGTTTTCATCAACGTCAAGGTTACGAAATTACTTTAAAATTAGCACAAGGAACACCAGAGCAAAAAGCAATGGCTCAAGATGCCTTAAATAGATTTTGGTGGCCATCGCTAATGATGTTTGGTCCAGCTGATGATGATTCTCCAAATACAGCTCAATCCATGAAATGGAAATTAAAGCGTAAAACCAACGATGAATTACGTCAGCAGTTTATTGACCAAACTGTACCACAAGCTGAATTGATTGGACTTACAATTCCAGATCCAGAATTAAAATGGAATGAAAAAAAAGGAGGATACGATTTTGGTGAGATAGATTGGGACGAATTTTGGCAAGTAGTAAAAGGACATGGTCCTTGCAATAAAGAACGAATGAAAGCAAGAGTAAATGCTTGGGATAATGGCGAATGGGTTCGTGATGCAGCTTTGGTACATGCTGACAGACAACAGGAAAGAAAAGAAAAACAAGCTGTTTAATAGAATAGAGATAATAAAACCGCTTCGCTTTTAGAAATTATATCATGTTCGTTCGTAGAATTGTCCCCTTGAGGGGACTTTAGGGGTGTCAACAATAAACGGAATATAAAAACATAAATTGAAGATTTTGATTTCAAGTTCAAGTTCAAGTTCAATTTCGACTTCAACTTCAATTTCAACTTCGATTTCAGCTTCAATTTCAAATATAAATAATTATGAAAAAAAAAGAATGGCCTCTTTGGGAAGTTTTCGTAAGAAGTAAAAACGGATTAGAACATCGTCATTTTGGAAGCCTTCATGCAGCAGATGCTGAAATGGCTTTAGAAAATGCACGAGATGTCTATACAAGAAGAAATGAAGGTGTAAGTATTTGGGTTGTTGAGTCAAAAAATATTACAGCTTCAAACCCTGAAAAAAATGCTGAATTATTTGAACCAGCACAAGATAAGGTATATCGTCACCCAACATTTTACGATTTACCAGACGAAATAAAACACATGTAAAAGAAAAAACTTGAAGTTGAAGCAGAAATTGAACTTGAAAAATGGGAGAAAATAAATTTGATTTATCAGAAAGACTAGAAGATTTTGCAGCAGCTATTATTTTATTGTACAATAAAAAACCAATGTCGTATGCAGGTGATTATTTAGCGAAACAACTAATTAGATCGTCCTGTTCTTCAGCCTTAAATTATGGAGAGGTTTTAGGGGCTGGAACAAAAAAAGATAAAATAAATAAGTTAAGAATTTGCTTAAAGGAATTAAGGGAATCATTACGGAATTTGAACATTCAAACTAAAGCAAAATTATTTTCAGAAGAAGATTTAAAAGAAATGAAAGACGAAAATGACCAACTTATCAGGATTATAGTAACAAGAATTAAAAACATAAATTGAAGATTTTGATTTCAAATTCATTTTCGACTTCAGCTTCAATTTCAATTTTAAATGAAATGAAAAAAAATTTATACAACTACATATTAGGTATAGCTGATAACAGCTTAATTCTTGGTCAGCGTTTAGGAGAATTATGCGGTCATGGACCAAGTCTTGAAACCGATATAGCATTGACCAACATTTCTTTGGATTTATTTGGTCAAGTGAGAAGCTATTATCAATATGCTGCTAAAATTGCTAATAATGGAAGTAACGAAGATACCATTGCGATGATGCGACCAGAACGTGAATATGTAAATGTGTTATTGGTAGAGCAGCCTAATACCGATTTTGGTTATGTTATAGCACGTCAGTTTTTGTTCGATGTCTATCACTTTATGTTCTTGACCGAGCTTCAAAATAGTAAAGATGAAACATTGGCTGCCATTGCAAAAAAATCAATTAAGGAAGTATCGTACCATTTGCGTTTTTCTTCCGATTGGGTAAAACGTTTAGGTGATGGAACAGAAGAAAGTCATAAACGTATTCAAAATGCTATCAATGACCTTTGGACTTATACGGATGAATTATTTCATCAAACAGATGCAGAGAAAAAAATGATTGCCGAAAACATTGGTGTTGATACATTAAAGCTCAAAGAAACCTATTATCAGAATGTTTCAGAAATTTTAAATGAAGCAACACTAGATGTTCCTGAATTAAAGTATTTTCAAAAAGGAGGAAAACAAGGAATTCATACAGAACACATGGGATATATTTTAGCCGAATTACAATATATGCAAAGAACATATCCAAACATGTCTTGGTAAATAAATGAATAAGCAAATGATTGAACATGCCGACATCGATACCGAATTAATTCCAATTCTGGATAAAGTATCCGACCCAGAAATTCCTGTGTTAACGATTTTAGATATGGGAGTGGTTCGTTATGCAAAGCTTGTTGATGATGTCGTACAGATTAAAATAACACCAACATATAGTGGCTGTCCTGCTATGGATGTGATTGCTGATGATATTAAAGCAGCTTTTAAAAAAGAAGGCTACAACGTAAATATTGATTTAGTATTAACACCTGCTTGGACAACCGACTGGATTTCTGAAGAAGGCAGAGATGCACTTGAAAAATATGGTATTGCACCACCTTTGGAAGCAGAAGCTGACAAAGACGCATTATTAGGAAATAAAAAAATAGTGAAGTGTACCAATTGTGGTTCGCAAAACACAAATTTAGTAAGTCAATTTGGTTCAACAGCATGTAAAGCACTGTTTCAATGTGAAGACTGTCATGAACCTTTTGATTATTTTAAATGTCTTAAGTGACAACTTGTTGTCACCCTGAACATTACTGAAATCAAAATATATTTTGATTGAAAGTAGCTTACGAAGTAAGTCGAAGGGTCTCATCAAGAAAATTAGAAATATAAAAACTAAATGCTTGGATTGTCCCCTTGAGGGGACTTTAGGGGTGTATTATAGAACAATATGAATCCAATTCTATTAAAAATTGAAAACAAAATAGCATTTATAACACTCAACAGACCAGAAGTGTTTAATAGCTTTAATCGTGAAATGGCATTAAGCTTACAAAGTATTCTCGATGATTGCGAAACAAATAATGACGTGAGAGCGATTGTAATCACTGGCGAAGGAAAAGCATTTTGTGCTGGTCAAGATTTAAAAGAAGTCACTTCTCCAGAGTTAAATCCTGGTTTCAAAAAAATTCTAGAAGAACACTACAATCCAATTATTTTAAGAATCCGAAATATTAAAAAACCAATCATTGCAGCTGTAAATGGAGTAGCAGCAGGAGCAGGAGCAAATATTGCTTTGGCTTGCGATATTGTAGTAGCTCATGAAAAAGCACATTTTATACAAGCTTTTAGTTTAATAGGTTTAATTCCTGATAGCGCAGGCACCTACTTTTTACCACGATTAATCGGATTTCAAAAAGCCACAGCTCTAGCGATGTTAGGAGATAAGATAAGTGCTGAAGAAGCCGAACGATTAGGTATGATATATAAATTCGTTCCTTCAAAAGAGTTTGAGGAAACCGTTCAAAGAATCGCTCAAAAACTCGCAAACATGCCAACAAAAGCGTTAGGATTGATAAAACAAACATTTAACCAATCATTGACTAATACTTTAGAAGAGCAATTAGCATTAGAATCAAAATTACAAATAGAAGCAGCTGGAACTGAAGATTATGCAGAAGGCGTAGCAGCATTTATCGAAAAAAGAACACCTAATTTTAAAGGAAATTGAAATTTTAAATTAAACTAGATACTTCTAATTTATGGATTGTCCCCTTGAGGGGACTTTAGGGGTGTTAATAAATTAAATGAATATTTATTTAGTAAAGATATCGAGCATAGCTCACTAGGGATGTAAATAAACTATGAGAAACAAAATAATTCCATACAATCCAAAATTAAAACAATACGCCAGACAGTTAAGAAAAAATAGCACATTGGCTGAAGTTTTATTATGGAACAATATAAAGAATAGAGCATTAGGTGTTCAATTTCATAGGCAAGTCCCAATGCTTAATTATATAGTTGATTTCTATTGTCACGAATTAATGTTAGCAATTGAAATTGATGGTAATTCACATGATTACAGATATTTCGAAGATAAAAACAGACAAAATAAACTTGAAGAATATGGGGTTAAGTTCATTAGATTTAATGATTTAGATGTTAAAAGCAATATGTTTAGTGTTTCATTATCGCTAGAAGAGCAAATCAAATTATTAAAAACACCCCTAAAGTCCCCTCAAGGGGACAACCTAAAGCAAACCCTAATACAAGTTCACAATCGCATAAAACCTTACATTCACAAAACACCTATGTTGTCTTCACAATTAATAAATGAGATTGCAGGATGTAATGTATTTTTTAAGTGTGAGAATTTTCAAAAAATGGGAGCTTTCAAAATGCGTGGTGCAACAAATGCGATTTTAAATTTATCAGAAGAAGAGCGTAACAAAGGTGTGGTAACACATTCCTCTGGTAATTTTGCTCAAGCATTGTCATTAGCAGCAAATAAAATTGGAACAGAAGCTTATATCGTAATGCCCAAAAATGCACCTCAAGTAAAGAAGAATGCAGTAAAAGGTTATAAAGGGAATATCATTGAAAGCGAATCGACTCCTATTGCTAGAGAACAAATGGCAGAAAAAGTGAAGCAAGAAACTGGAGCAACATTCATTCATCCTTCAAACGATGATGATGTTATTCATGGTCAAGGTACAGCTGCCATAGAACTGTTAGAAGAGCAACCACAATTAGATTATATCTTTACACCAGTTGGTGGTGGAGGACTCATTGCAGGAACAGCATTGGCAGCAAAATATTTTTCTGATACCTGTAAAGTAATTGGTGGAGAACCAAAAAATGCAGATGATGCATATCGGTCTTTAAAAAGTGGGAAGATTGAATATAACGATGCTAATAGCACTACCATTGCAGATGGTTTAAGAACCTTTTTAGGAGATAGAAATTTCCCAATAATAAAGGAAAACGTTGACAAAATAATTAGAGTAGAAGAAGAAGATATTATTAATGCTATGCAGTTAATTTGGGAGAGAATGAAAATAATCATCGAACCATCAAGCGCTGTCGCATTTGCAGCGTTATTAAAAGAAAAAGAACAATTTAAAAATAAAGACGTCGGAATTATTATTTCTGGCGGAAATGTAGATGTGACAAACCTTCCGTTTTAAAGGTTTGTCATCCTGAACTTGTTTCAGGATCTCATCAACAATTTTACTGTCAGTTCGAGCGCAGTCGAGAACAAAGTAAATTTAAAAATTGAAGTTTAACTAAAAAGTTTCTTCCCTTTGGGAAGACTGAAGATGGGAATAAAAGTAGGAATCATAGGAAGTGGAACAATGGGAAGTGGTATAGCACAAGTGGCTGCGACTTCTGGTTGTAAGGTGAAATTATACGATACAAATCAAGCAGCATTAGATAAAGCAAACCTAGCACTTGATAAAATATTGAATCGACTTATTGAAAAAGGAAGAATCAATTCTGAAGAGAAAAATAGAATTCAATCAAATATTAGTTATGTAGATAGCTTGAAGGATTTATCAGATTCAAATTTGACGATTGAAGCCATTGTTGAAAACCTTGACATTAAGAAAAAAGTATTTTCAGAATTGGAAACTTATGTGTCTGATGATTGCATCATAGCATCAAACACATCTAGTTTATCTATAGCATCAATTGCTTCCTCATTGCAAAACCCAGAACGTTGTATTGGAATTCATTTCTTCAACCCAGCACCTTTAATGAAATTGGTTGAGGTGGTTCCAGCGATACAAACATCTAATGAAACACTGGAGAAATCTGTTCAAATTATTGCTAAATGGGGAAAAACAGTTGCTGTAGCAAAGGATACACCAGGCTTTATTGTTAATCGTGTGGCTCGACCGTTTTATGGAGAATCTTTACGGATTTATGAAGAAGGATTGGCAGATTTTGTAACTATAGATCATAGTTTAAAAACTTTGGGAGGTTTTAGAATGGGACCATTTGAGTTAATGGATTTTATTGGAAACGATGTCAATTACACAGTAACCGAAACGGTATTCACTGCTTTCTATTTCGACCCAAGATACAAACCAGCTTTCACTCAAAAACGTTTTGCCGAAGCTGGTTATTTAGGACGAAAATCCGGCAAGGGTTACTATGATTATGATGAAAATGGAAAGAAAATCGAAACCTCAAATGTCACTCTGAGCGCAGTCGAAGAGTCTCTAAAAGAACAAATTTTCAACAGAGTTTTAGTAATGCTCATTAACGAAGCTGCGGATGCATTGTTTTTAAATATCGCATCAGCAGAAGATATTGATAACGCTATGACCAAAGGAGTTAATTATCCAAAAGGATTATTAGCTTGGGCAGACGAAAAAGGGATAGATTGGTGTGTAAATAAAATGGACGAATTGTATAATGAATATCACGAGGATAGATATCGTTGTAGTCCATTATTACGTGAAATGAACAAGAAGGGTTTGAGGTTTTTTGAATAGGTTTGAGGTATGAGGAAATCAAAGTATCATTTTAAGTTTGAAGATTTAACTATTTACACGAAAGCAATGGAGTTTGGTGAAATAGTAAATAATTTGACTAAAAAATTTCCAAAAGAAGAGCGATTTGAGTTGTCCTCACAATTTAAAAGGGCGGCAGATTCAATAGCATTGAATATTTCTGAAGGTTCTGGAGGTACTGATAAACAATTTTATAATTATTTAGGTAATGCATGGCATAGTGCTCACGAATGTGTATCATGCAGTTCTAAAGCTAATATGAGGAATTATATAAAAGACGATGAGGACGAAGAAAATAGAAAATTGATTACCGAATTATCAAAAATGATTACAACTTTAAGAAGTCGAATTTCGCAAAGAATCAAATAATTTTTAAATGTCATCTAAAAACAAACCTATAGCCTCACACCTAATACCAGAGCGAATGCTTTCGCTTGACGCTTTCAGCCAATGGATGGGAATTGAGATTTTAGAATGTGAAATTGGTCGTTGTAGAGTGGCATTGACAGTAAGAAAGGAAATGTTGAACAGTATGTTTAAAGCACATGGAGCTATTAGTTATGCATTGGCAGACACAGCTTTTGGCTTTGCAGCAAATACACATGGTAAATATGCTGTGTCTATAGAAACAAGTATAAATCACATTGAAGCATTAAATGAAGGCGATTATTTAATAGCAGAATCCGTGATTGAAAAAGTAAATAATAAATTAGGCTTTAATATTATTGAAGTCAAACGAGGCGATGAGTTAGTAGCACTTTTTAAAGGTGTTGTGTATCGTACTCAAAAAGATTGGGACTAATTCCTGCGAAAGCAGGAATCTCATCAATAGAATGAAAATTATAAATTGAAACGATTTGTCATTCCGCACTTGATGCGGAATCCACAATAAAGAATAAAGTAAAATTAAACAGATACCTGCTTTCGCAGGCATTTAACATGAAAGAAGCATATATAATAGACGGAATTAGAACTCCAATAGGAAGTTATAAAGGCACATTATCTGCTGTACGTACTGATGATTTAGCAGCTTTAGTAATTTCAGAAATTGTAAAAAGAAATCAAAATATTCCAAAAGAAGCCTACAACGATGTCATTTTAGGTTGTGCAAACCAAGCAGGAGAAGACAATCGCAATGTTGCAAGAATGGCATCTTTATTAGCAGGATTGCCTTATTCTGTTCCAGGCGAAACAGTCAATCGTTTATGTAGTTCAGGGTTATCAGCAATTATTCATGCAAATCGAGCCATAAAAGCTGGTGATGGCGATGTGTTTATAGCTGGAGGAGTGGAAAATATGACACGAGGTCCTTATGTAATCGCCAAACCATCGAGTGCATTTGGTAACGATTCAAAAATGTACGATTCCAGTTTTGGATGGCGTTTTATCAATCCAAAAATGCATGACATGTATGGAACAGATGGAATGGGAAATACTGCTGAAAACTTGGTTGAGAAATATAATATCTCTCGCGAAGACCAAGATAAGTTTGCTTATTGGAGCCAGATGAAGGCTACAAAAGCCCAAAACAATGGTCGTTTAGCCAAAGAGATTGTAACTGTTGAAATTCCTCAACGTAAAAAAGACCCAATCATTTTTTCTAAAGATGAATTTGTAAAGCCGAATACAACAAGAGAAGTTTTAGCAAAATTACGAGCAGCCTTTAAAAAAGAAGGTGGAAGTGTCACAGCCGGAAATGCTTCAGGTTTAAATGATGGTGCTGCAGCAACAATTATTGCTTCAGAAGATGCTGTAAAAAAGTATAACCTTAAACCATTAGCGAGAATTGTTAGTTCAGCTGTGGTTGGTGTTGAGCCAAGAATCATGGGAATAGGTCCAGTGGAAGCTTCTAATAAGGCACTAGAAAAGGCTGGATTGACTATGAACGATATGAGTGTTATTGAGTTAAACGAAGCTTTCGCAGCTCAAGCCTTGGCTTGTACTAGAGCTTGGGGAATTGCAGATAATGACCCTAGATTAAATCCAAATGGAGGCTCTATCGCTATCGGTCATCCACTTGGTGTCACAGGAACAAGAATAGCCTATTCTGCAGCTTTAGAGCTACAAGAACAGCAAAAACAATATGCCTTAATAACCATGTGTATTGGTGTTGGACAAGGCTATGCCTGTGTTATTGAACGAATTCCTGCGTAGGCAGGAATCTCTTAATAAAAGTGAATGAAACATTGGTATGTCTACATAATGACAAATAAGCCTAACGGAGTAATTTATATTGGAGTAACTGATAATATTGAAGAAAGAGTAAAAGAACATAAACTGAAATTATATCCTAAAGCTTTCACGGCGAGATATAATTGTGATAAGTTAGTTTATCTTGAAGAGTTTGAAAATGCAGATGAGGCATCAATTAGGGAAGTTCAATTCAAAAAAAAGAAAAGGGTTTGGAAAATCAAGTTGATAGAAGAAATGAACCCAAGTTGGTCGGATTTAAGTTTGAATTGGAATTTAGATACGAGAAGATTTAGAAGTAATAATTAATAAGATACCTGCTTTCGCAGGCATGTGTATGAAAATACTAATCATAGGAGGAAACGGAACCATCGGTAAAAAAGTTACTGAACGACTTTCACAGAAACATGAAGTCATAGTTGCTGGAAGAAATTCAGGTGATGTCCAAGTAGATTTTTCGGATTCAAAATCAATAAAAACAATGTTTGAATCACTTGGTCAGCTAGATGCGATTGTTGCAATTGCTGGAGATGCTAAATGGGATAAATTCAATAATTTATCAGAAGATGATTTTTACATTGGAATCAAAAGCAAATTAATGGGTCAAGTAAATGTGGTGAGAATAGGTAAGAACTATTTAAATAAAGGAGGTTCTATTACATTATCAACAGGTATTCTTGCAGATGACCCAGTTGATATGACCACAAGTGCAGCCATGGTCAATGGCGCTATTCACAGTTTTGTGAAAGCAGTGGTTTTAGAGTTGGATGCTATTAGAGTCAATGTGGTTTGCTCTGATTTGGTCGAAGACGCTTACGAAAAATATAAAGATTATTTTCCAGGAAATACTCCAGTTCCAATGCATAAAATTGTAGATGGTTATGTGAAGTGTGTAGAAGGAAAAATAAACGGAAGAATTTTAAGAATAATGGCATGAATTCCTGCGTAGGCAGGAATCTCATAATAAATAAGAATGAAACATTGGTACGTCTATATCATGGCAAATAAGCCAAACGGAGTAATTTATATAGGAGTAACTGATAATATTGATGAAAGAGTTAAAGAACATAAATTGAAATTATATCCAAAAGCATTTACAGCAAGATATAATTGTGAAAAACTTGTTTATTTTGAAGAATTTGAGAATGGAGAAGAGTCTATGACAAGAGAAAGAAGGTTAAAAAAATGGAAAAGAGATTGGAAAATAGAATTGATTGAAGAAATGAATCCAAGTTGGGCTGATTTAAGTGCAAATTGGAAATCAGATAATAGAAGATTTAGAATTAATTGTTAAAAGATACCTGCTTTCGCAGGCATGGTTATGAAAAAAATACAACATTACATTACAGGACAATGGTTAGAAGGAACTGATGAAGGTATCCCTGTATTCGATGCAATTACAGGAGAACTCATTGCTAATTCCGCTGTCGAAGGTCTTAACGTTTCGGATGCTTTACAATATGGTAGAGATAAAGGTGAAGCTTTGCGTAAAATGACCTTTCAAGAGCGTGGCAATATGCTAAAAAAATTAGCATTTTATTTAATAAAAAAGAAAGATGCCTTTTATGAATTAAGCTATAAAACTGGAGCAACAAAAGTGGATAGTTGGATAGATATTGAAGGCGGTTTCGGAAACCTGTTTGCCAACGCATCATTACGTAAACTATTTCCAAACCAATCGTATCACGTTGAAGGTGATGCAGTCGATTTATCTCGTGGAGGACGCTTTATGGCACATCATATTATGGTGCCAAAAAAAGGAGTTGCTGTTCATATTAACGCTTTCAATTTTCCAGTTTGGGGAATGTTAGAAAAATGTGCTGTAAATTGGATGGCTGGAGTTCCTGCAGTCGTATTACCTGCACCTTCATCGTCATATTTAGCAGAAGCCGTAGCTCGTGAAATCATCAATTCAGGAATTTTACCAGAAGGTGCTTTGCAAATCATCAACGGAACTGTTAAAACGATTTTAGATACTGTTGAATCTCAAGATGTGGTGACTTTCACAGGTTCTGCTTCAACAGGTCGATTATTAAAAGCGCATCCAAAAATTATTCAAGAGGCAGTTCCTTTTACCATGGAAGCGGATTCACTTAATGCGTCTATTTTAGGTGAAGATGCTGTTCCTGGAACACCAGAATTTGATATTTTTATTAAGGAAGTTCGAAAAGAAATGACTGTAAAGGCTGGACAAAAGTGTACAGCTATAAGAAGAATTATTGTTCCTGAAAATTTGGCAGAATATGTACAAATAGCACTTGGTAAAGCACTTGATAAAGTCACTATTGGCGACCCAAGACTGAAAGAGGTAAGAATGGGTTCATTGATTAGCAAGGAACAAGTCATGGAAGTTCGAAATAGTGTTTCAGATATTGCTAAAGAAGCCAAAATCGTTTATGGAAACCTCGATAAGATTGAAACCATTGGAGCTGACGCTAAAAAAGGAGCATTTATAAGCCCAATTTTATTACGAGCAGATAATCCTTTTAAAAACAAAGCAATACATGAGCGAGAGGCGTTTGGTCCAGTAAGTACCATCATGCCTTATAAAACTTTGGAGGAAGCAATCACATTGTCTCAAATGGGAAAAGGCTCTCTAGTGTCTTCAATCATAACTAATGATGATAACATCGCAAAGGAATATGTAATCAATGCCGCAAGTCATCATGGTCGTATTTTAGTGCTGAACAGAGAAAATGCTAAAGAAAGCACTGGTCATGGCTCACCATTACCAACTTTAGTTCATGGAGGTCCAGGACGTGCTGGAGGAGGAGAAGAAATGGGAGGTATGCGAGGTGTAAAACATTATTTGCAGCGTACAGCTATTCAAGGTAGCCCAACAACATTAACCGAAATCACTGGAATTTATCAGCAAGGAGGCGCTTACAAAGAAGCAGAACAACATCCATTTAAATACCATTGGGAAGACATTCAACCTGGAATGTCCATGAAAACCCATAAACGAACACTTACAGATTCCGATATTATAAATTTCTCAAACCTTACTTGGGACCATTTTTATGCGCATACAGATATTACCTCGTTAGACGGTAGCATTTTTGAAAAACGTACTGCTCATGGTTATTTTATTCTAGCAGCTGCTGCTGGATTGTTCGTCTATCCTAACAAAGGACCTGTGTCTGCAAATTACGGATTGGAAGAATGTCGTTTTTTAAGACCATTATATCATAACGACACAATTTATGTTCGACTGACTTGTAAACAGAAAATTGATAGAGATGTAGCAAGTGCGGAGCACCCAAGTGGTATTGTAAAGTGGTTTGCAGAAATATTTGATACTGATGATGAATTGGTAGCAGTGGCAACGGTGTTGACAATGGTTCAAAAAAAACAAGAAGTTTTTGCTGAAATAAATAGACAAACAATTGAAAACTTTTTAAATAAATTAACAGAAGCTTCTAAACCACTTTGGGGAACTATGTCACCACAACACATGGTGGAACATTTAGAGTATTCTACTAGAATTTCATCAGGGGAAATTCAAGATTTTGAATTTTCAACTCCAGAGAAAATTATGGAGAAAGTTTATAACACCTTATATAATTATAAACCAATGCCAAGAAATTTTGAAGCACCTAAAGCATTAACCGAAAAGTTAAAATCCTTGAAGCATAACAATTTAGAAGCGGCAAAACAAAAGTTGTTTGAGGCTTATGATGATTTTGAAAACTATTTTAAAGAACATCCTGATGCAACACTAAAAAATATTGTTTTTGGAAACCTTAATAGATATGAGTGGAACTTGTTTCATAGAAAACATTACAACCACCATTTTAAACAATTTGGGCTCTTGTAAAGTCAATGCGCACTTGTTGCGCATTCGCTAAAATTGAAACGAAATGGCTAAAAAATATTTCACATACATTCTAACGCATGAAGGAAATCATATCTTTTACGTTGGAGTCACAAATAATATTGAGAGGCGAATGAGCGAGCATAAAACAGCAACTTTTGGAACTCATGTTGGACATTATAACATTAAGAAACTGGTTTACTTTGAAAAACATTCAGATATCAGAATTGCCATTAGAAGAGAAAAGACCATAAAAAAATGGAAAAGACAATGGAAAATTAATCAAATAGAATCAATTAATCCTAACTGGAAAGATTTGAGCGAGGATTGGAATTTAGCTAATTTTAATAAGAATAAAGTTTAATACGAATGCGCAACAAGTGCGCATTGACATAATAAAAACATGAACGAACCATACGTAAAATTAAATACAAAAAACCAAGTAGGATACATTGAATTTTTTCATCCTTCTCATAATTCATTGCCATCAAATTTGCTATCTGAATTGGCAAGAACCATTAAAAATGCTGGTGAGAATACAAACATCAAAGTTATTGTATTAAAAAGTGGAGGTGACCGAACATTCTGCGCTGGAGCAAGTTTTGAAGAATTGGTCGCCATTAATGATGAAGAAACAGGGAAAGAGTTTTTCTCTGGATTTGCCAATGTAATTAATGCGATGCGGAAATGTCCAAAATTTATTGTTGGTCGTGTACAAGGTAAAACAGTTGGAGGAGGCGTAGGTTTGGCTTCAGCAACCGATTATTGTATGGCAACAAAATATGCTTCCATAAAATTAAGCGAACTAAATGTAGGCATTGGTCCATTTGTAGTTGGTCCAGCAGTAGAGCGTAAATTAGGATTAAGCGCTATGTCGCAAATAGCAATTGATGCAAATAGTTTCTATTCAGCACAATGGGCAAAGGAAAAAGGTTTGTTTACACAAGTTTATGAAACTGTTGAAGAATTGGACGAGGCAGTAGCAACTTTTGTAGAAAATTTATGTAATTACAATCCAAAAGCCATGAGTGAAATGAAGACCATGTTTTGGAGAGGTACTGAAGATTGGGACCAATTATTAGCGCAAAGAGCAAAAATTAGCGGAAGATTGGTGTTGAGTGATTTTACAAAAGATACATTAAGAAAGTATAAATAAATTCCTGCGAAGGCAGGAATCTCATAATAAAAAGAAATGAAATTTTGGCACGTCTATATAATGGCAAATAAGCCTAATGGAGTACTTTATATAGGAGTGACTGATAATATTGATGAGAGAGTAAAAGAACATAAGAATAAGGTATATCCAAAAGCATTTACAGCAAAATATAATTGTGAGAATCTGGTATATTTTGAAGAATTTGAAAATGGAGAAGAAGCTTCGACTAGAGAAAAGCAATTCAAAAAATGGAAGCGTGAGTGGAAAGTGAAATTAATAGAAGAAATGAATCCAAGTTGGGCTGATTTAAGTATTAATTGGAATCTTGATAATAGAAAATTTAGAGTTAATAAACGATGAGATTCCTGCCTACGCAGGAAAAAGATATGATTTACAGTTTTAAAGGATACATACCAGTTGTTCACAAAACCAGTTTTGTGCATCCTTTGGCAGCCGTAACAGGCAATGTCATTATAGGTAAAGATTGTTACATAGGTCCAGGAGCTGCCATTCGTGGTGATTGGGGACAAATTATTTTGGAAGATGGTGTGAATGTCCAGGAAAACTGTACAGTACACATGTTTCCTGGTAAGTCAATTACCTTAAAAGAAAGTGCTCATATTGGTCATGGTGCTATTATCCATGGTGCCAATATTGGGAGAAATGTTCTGGTAGGAATGAATACCGTTATCATGGATGATGCCGAAATTGGTGATGAAAGTATTATTGGCGCAATGGCATTTGTAAAAGCCGAAACTAAAATTCCAAAGAGAAGTTTAGTTGTTGGTAATCCAGCGAAAGTTGTAAAACAAGTAACAGATGAAATGATTGATTGGAAAACAAAAGGCACAAAATTGTATCAACAATTACCAAAAGAGTGTAATGAAAGTTTAAAAGAAGTAGAGCCTTTAAGAGAGGTTCCAAATAATATGAAAGTTCAAGAAGGTGTTTATGACACTTTAAGGCATTTCATGAAAAAGTAATTCCTTCCTTGAGGAAGGTGGCGCAAAGCGTCGAAAGGTGTAAATAAAAACTAACAAACATTAGTTAATAAACTTCCTGCGAAAGCAGGAATCTCAAAATATAAAGGAGTGAACCTTTGGTATGTCTATATAATGGCAAACAAGCAAAACGGAGTGATTTATATTGGTGTAACTGATGAAATTGAGGAAAGGGTTAAAGAGCATAAGCTAAAAATTTACCCACAATCATTTACAACCAAATATAATTGTGATAAGTTGGTTTATTTTGAGGAGTTCGAGAATGGCAAAATGGCAAATATTAGAGAGCAACAATATAAAAAGTGGAAACAAGATTGGAAAATCAAACTTTTTGAAGAAATGAACCCAAGCTGGATGGATATAAGTATGAACTGGAATTTTAACTATAATAAAATTCGAAATGAAAAATAAAGAGATTTCTGCCTACGCAGAAATGTACGAATTTAAAATGCCCAAATTGGGAGAAAGTATTACTGAAGCAGCCATTATCACGTGGTTCAAAAATGTAGGCGATACCATTGAACAAGATGAAATGTTGTTGGAAGTTGCTACAGATAAAGTAGATTCTGAAGTGCCTTCAACAGTATCTGGTGTCATTGAGGAAATTTTATTCAAAGCAAATGATGTCATTAAAATTGGAGAAACGATTGCTATCATTAAGACCAACGGAAAGGTTTCAACTTCTAAAAAAGAAAAAACCCAGATTGATACCTTAAGTACAATCGAGCCCAAAGTGGAGAAAAAAAGACAGAAACAACATTTTACAGCTACGAGCACTTCTTCCCCTTTTGGAAAGATGTCGCAAAGCGACAGAAGGAGCTTCTTTTCACCACTAATTATTTCAATAGCAAAAGAGCATCACATAAGTTTTGAAGAATTAGCACGCATCCCATCAACAGGCAACGATGGACGTTTACAAAAAAGCGATGTCTTTCAATATATAAAAGACGGAAGACCATACAAGTTTGTACAACCAAGTGTAGCCCAAGACCCAACAGCGTATCGCATTCCACAGCCTAATTTAGATAAAGGGACTGGCAAGATTGTAAAAATGGATAGAATGCGCCAAATGATTGCCGACCGTATGGTGTATTCAAAACACACGTCGCCTCACGTAACGGCTTATGTGGAAGCAGACTTAACTGACTTGTTTAGGTGGAGAAATGCTAATAAAATTCCGTTTCAAGAAAAACATAATTGCAAGTTAACGTTTACGCCTCTTTTTGTTGAAGCAGTGGCGAAGGCAGTTAAAGATTTTCCAATGATTAATGTGTCTGTGGATGGAGAGAATATTATCGTTAAAGAACATATAAATATTGGCATGGCAACAGCATTACCAAGCGGAAATTTGATTGTTCCTGTTGTTAAAGATGCAGACAAAAAGAATTTAAAAGAGCTAGCAGCTGATGTTAATAATTTATCAGTTAAAGCCAGAGATAATAAGTTAAACCCAGAAGATATTAAAGGAAGCACATTCACTATTTCAAACGTTGGAACTTTTGGAAGTGTCATGGGAACACCAATCATCAATCAACCAGAAGTTGCAATTTTAGCTTTAGGAATCATAAAAAAACGAGCTGAAGTTATGGAAACTGAAAAAGGCGATGAAATTGCCATTAGGAGTATGATGTACTTATCATTATCGTTTGACCATCGTGTTGTTGATGGTTATTTGGGAGGAAGCTTTGTACGTCGCGTAGCCGATTATTTAGAACAATTTGATGTAAATAGAAAAATTTAACAAATTCCTGCGTAGGCAGGAATCTAAAAAGGAGAGATTTAGAAAATATTTTGTCACCCTGAATATGTTTCAGGATTCAATAAAATTTAAGTTTAATTAATAAGATACCCACTTTCGTGGGCATGTATTATGAAACATAACATTTCAATAAAAAAAGTAGAAAAATCAAAAGTTCAAGACCTCGATTTCAACAATATTCCATTAGGAAGAACATTTACAGACCACATGTTTATTTGCGATTACGAAAATGGAGAATGGAATAAACCAAGAGTCGAACCCTTGCATTTAATTCCAACACATCCAGCAGCCATGGCACTTCATTATGGTCAAGCTATTT
>CAXBFU010000003.1:0-166039 GCA_963975205.1 uncultured Flavobacteriaceae bacterium
CAAATAATTATCACATGAAAAAATTCCATACCAATCCAAATCGTATCGAAAAATCCCGGTAAATGGTGTTGGGTGAGGAGTAATAATTATAGCCTGTAAACGAAGAATTGAAATGTTCTAGCTTAAAAAAGATTCGTGTTTGCTTAACTTTAGCATTAATAAAAAAATCTAATCTTGGGTATCCTCCTAGTTGTTTTTCGGTTTGAATATAGAATTCTGCTAAAATAGGATCGTAAGCATTCATATTATATTTAGAGAAATAATTAAAAGTGATTCCTGTTTGAAGGAATAGGGCTTTATCGAAAAAGTGATTAGCATAATAAAAGGTGTTTCTAGCAACAATGTCTGGGACATTTAAAACGTTTGCTCCATCTATAACTGTTTGGTAAAGCAATGTGTTATTAAGGGCAAATTTTCCAAACTTCACTTCTTTTTCCAATCTTGCTCTAAAATAATTTACTGTACCATTATATTGGTTTGGTTTTAAAAGCGGTTCAGCATTAGGTTTATTAAAATAGGTATAGTTATTAATTGTAGTATAATCAACATCAAGATTAATCAATCTTTTTGATCTAATTTCAAAGCCAAGTCGTTTTGTTTGTATATTATTAAAAGTATTTTGCCAATTGTAATTTATATAATCACTTTGATATAGTAGGTAATTATAATTTGGTGCTTTGGAGTTTATATTAATTGTGGCACTAGCTTGGGTATCTTCATTAAAGTTAAATGTTGCATTTCCATTTAAAAAATTTCCATCAAAATCTCCCGAGAGGTTAAGTCCAAAATCTCCTTGAATTAAAAACTTACCAATGGTGTTTTTATAACCTCCACCGACGGAAACCACATTTCCTTTTAAACGATTGGTAATATCATTACCATTTATAGACACCAAAGTATTGTAGCCATAATTATATTTATTGTAGCCAATATTAAACTTTAACTCTCCAAGAGTTTTACTTTTATATATTGCGTTAGCCTCAACATATAGATTTTCTAATGTAGTTTTATCATTAAGATTGGAACTTGGAAAAGCTTCACCAAAAAAATCGGTATATGGTGAATTTTGTTCGTACTGATAATACTTGCTTTCGTAAGACACTATATTCCCAAGGCTTAATGTATTTTGAGTTAATGAGTCTTTTTGCTGAATGATATTATAATAATGGTCTATGTGAAATCTTTTTCCTTTTAAAACACTTTGCGCGTCTTCAAAGGCTGGGTCAAAAACCGAACGATCTATAAATCGAGGGTTACCAGATTCAAACTCATCAAGGTCTTTATCTAAAATACCTCCATTTTCTTCATTCAATAAATCTTGAATTACAGAATGTGCCCTGACATTATATCTGCCATTTTTAGTTTTATAATTAGTTGTAAATCTAAAATTTCCTGTACTTGTTAAAATATGTTGATATTTTCCAAGAGACCTTAATCCTTTATAAGCTATCGAAAAATTAAATTGCGGTGTAGTATTTACTGTAAAAAAAGCATCTAGAAGCTGCCCTTGTTCAAAGGCTGTTTTAAACATTAACTCTGTTAAAGGCGTTGGGACATAATAATAATTAACATCTTCAACTTCCATAAAATTAAAATGCCTAGCTCTTGCTCCAAATATTGGCATTAATAAGGTGTTTTTAAAGTTATAACTTAAAGTATTATATGTTTGGCCAATGTTTGAAAATGGTAATACATTAAAATTATCTCTTCTTAAATAGTTGAATTTATACTCCTTATTTATATTAAGTGTTGTATCTACAAAAGTGGTATCATGCTCTTTAGAAATAATTTTATACAAATCTATAGTGGCCTCTTTGTTTTTAAGAATTCTTTTAGAGCTTTCTAACCTTAAAGAATCGCTTTTTAAGTTAAAATTTCCGCCTCCTTCGATTCGTTTTAAATTAGGTTTAGTTTGAGCATTGACTACAGCTATACTAAAAAAAGAAATTAATAATAAAACAATACGATTCATAAATATTTTATAATCTTGTAATTACAAGTTTTTGAAAAAAACATCGTGCAAAAATAGCAATTATTAAATGTAATTACTTTTTTTATGTAAGAAAGCGATTTACCAAAAACCTTATAACGTATTTAACACTTATTTATTAAAATGCTAGGATTAAAATATTCGGGATTTGAATATGAATGTGGTACGGACGAAGCTGGTCGTGGTTGTCTTGCTGGTCCAGTTACTGCTGCTGCTGTTGTTTTACCTTTAGATTTTAAGAATTATATGTTGAACGATTCCAAGCAACTTTCACATAAGAAACGTGAACTTTTAAAACCTATTATTGAAGAAAATGCAGTTAGTTTTGGAGTAGCACATGTTTTTGAAACCGAAATTGACAACATTAATATATTGAATGCCTCTATTTTAGCCATGCATTATTCAATAGAAAAGCTATCAATTTCAGTCGAATTTATTGCTGTAGATGGCAACCGGTTTAAACCTTTTAAAGATATTCCGTACAAAGCAATAATTAAAGGTGATGGTAAATATTTAAACATAGCAGCTGCTTCGGTTTTGGCAAAAACCTATCGCGACGCTTATATGCTAAAAATTCATGAAGAATTCCCAATGTATAACTGGAAACAAAACAAAGGGTATCCAACAATTGAGCATCGTGAAGCAATTAAAAAATATGGTGTTACCAAATATCACCGAAAATCTTTCAGGCTCTTACCAGAGCAATTAACTTTTGAATTTTAAGTTATACCTTTGCATAAGATTGCATTAATTAGTCCTAAATGAAAAAAATTATTGTTTCCCTTATCATTATCTTAATATGCTTTAGCTGTAATAATCCTAAACGAAACAAAACCAGTATTACTCAGCTTATACCAAAATCCACTTCTGTTGTTCTAAAAATAAACAGGCTAGAAACATTTAAAAGTGATATTAAAAACAGTGCTTTTTTAAAAGGGATTTCATCAACCCAATTTTACAAAAACTTCAGTACTATTCTAAAAAATCTTGAAAGCTTTAATACTAAAAATGACCTATTGGTTTGTTTTAATAAATCTGGCGACTCTTTAAATTATACTTTCATTACAAAATATCATGATAGTTTACTTCAAAAAAACGAATCATTTAAACTATTTAACACCATTGTTGATAGTATTTTCGTGGCCTCTAACACTAAAAGTATTATTACTAATATTGGTACAAAAGAAGATAATGGTTTTAACACCTTAAGCAATACTTTAAGTAGTGATAAGTCTTTTTCAATATTGCTTAACAACAGCAGTTCAAACAGCTTTGGAAAGGGAGTTTTTAATATTTTAAGTGATGATTTTGCAAACGCAATAGCTTTTGATGCCGAAATTGCTCCAGACCAATTTATACTTAACGGTATAAGCATCAATAATGATTCTATTAAAACATTTATTGACCTTTTTAAAAACACCATTCCACAAGAAAATACCATACAAAGCATTGCACCTTCAAATAGTGATGGCTTTTTAAGTTTTACGTATAACGATTTTCAAACACTTCATCAAAACTTAGCAAGTTATAAGCAACAAGATATAGATAGCACAGAGCACTTTGAGCTTTTAGAAACTTTAACCGAAGTTGGGATTATATATTTTAAAGACAAAAACGCCTTAGTACTTAAATCTATTGATACATTTAGCACCAATGAAATTTTAAACAACCAAGAAAACAACATAGGAAGTTATAGAAATACCAACCTATTTTCCTTTAGTGACACCAACTATTTTGAGAACATTTTTGCTCCAATTGTGTCTTTTAAAGATGCTTCAAAATACATTAATATAGGTGAGTATTTTGTATTTGCTGATGATGACGATTTGCTTAAGACTATTATCACAAGCTTTCAAAATGGGAGTACTTATGATAAAGATGCTAATTATGCAAACTTAAAACTATCGTTGAGCGATGAAGCTTCATTGCTATTAATTGCAAATTCAAAAAAATTAGCTTCCATTTTTAAAAACACTTTTAACGAAACGGCTAAAAGCCTCAACTTAAACAATCATAAATTTTCAGGGTTTCAACTAGTGCAAGATGATGGTTTTGTCCATATAAATAATGCCATAAAAAAGAACTCATCCAGAAAGCAACAAAACACCATAAGCGAAGCGTTTAATGTGTCGCTAGATTCTGATGTTTTGACCAATCCACAGTTCGTTATTAACCATCGTACCAAAGAGAAAGAGGTGGTTGTACAAGATATAAACAACCATTTATATTTAATTTCTAACAAAGGAAAAGTGCTCTGGAAAAAGCAATTACAAGGTGCTGTACTTGGCGATATTAAGCAAGTGGATCTTTACAAAAACGGACGCTTACAACTCGCTTTTGCAACACCAAATCGTGTTTATATTTTAGATAGAAACGGAAAAGATGTGAGTCCTTTTCCATTAAAATTCAATAACAAAATTACTCAGCCATTAAGTGTGTTTGATTATGATAATAACAAGAATTATCGCTTAGTTGTTGCCCAAAACAATGTGCTAATCATGTATGATAAAAATGGTAAGCGTGTTAATGGTTTTAAATATCAAAGCACTTCCAAAAATATTATAACCCAACCTAAACATTTTAGGATTAACAATAGAGATTATATTGTATTTGCTGCTGGAAATACGTTAAAAATATTGAACCGTCGTGGACAATCCAGAATTAATGTAAGCGAAAACATAGAATTTTCAGGAAATGCTATTTATAGGTATAACGACTCCTTTACAACCACCTCCAAAAATGGCGAATTAGTGCAAATAAACTTAAAAGGCGCAGTGAGCAAACAATCGTTAAACCTAGGCAACAACCATTACATTACAACCACAAGTAAGACATTGGCTTCTGTCGATGAGAATAAATTAACCATTAGGCAACGTACTCAAGAATTGGATTTTGGTAATTACACAGCACCAAAAATATTTTATATTAACGATAAAATATATGTCACGTTAACCGATTTGCAAGCTCAAAAAATTTACATGTTCGATAGTCAATCTAAACCAATTTCAAATTTCCCTGTATATGGTACTTCTATCATCGATCTAGCAAATATTGATAGCGACAGTAATTTAGAGTTTGTTACCATTGGCGAAAAAAACGCCATAATAGTGTACCAAAAAAATTAACGTATTACTTTGTTAGTTAATCTTTTAGTTATATTTTTGGTTTACTACTATTTTTTTAATAGCACTACCAGTTATTATAAAACTGGCAATTTTTAGTCCAAATCTTCAATATATTAATCGAACAAATGTTATTAAAACATAATTGTTCATGAAACTATCTATAAATAATTCATCGTTAAAAGTTGCAGCTTCGTTTCTTCTTTTTATGTTTTTTTCATCAGCTATCGATGCACAAACCAAAAGAATTAAGCGACCAAAAAGTCGTGTGGGAGCTATAAATATTGATAGGTTTGTAAAAGAATCTTTCGATCTCTATGACAAAGTTTATATGTATGATGGTTATGCAGCAGCAAAAACACCATTAGACGACAACGACATTGATGTTCTTGAAGATGCACTTACTGATTTAGATGTTGTTTTGGAAACTGCCCCAAATATTGTTTCAGATATAAATGACCTTAGCACACTTAAAAAAGCTAAGGCTACACTACAAGTTAATAGAGCAAAAAAGGCTCTAAGTTATAGTATAAAAACTACCAAAGAATTATTATCAGGACAACGTGAACGTGATGGTACTGAAACTGATGATGACATAAATACTAAATCATCAGGTGAAAAAAATGATGCTAATTCAAAACCTTCTAATGATTCAATTGATGAACAAGATGCAAAAACAGAACCTGAAAACATCTCAGACAATTTAGAAGTTTATAGTAAATACGATTTCGTCCCAGGCGACAAAATCATCTATTTTGATGATTTTTCTCAAGATTTTATTGGTGATTTCCCTAGCAAATGGAACACTAATGGTACTGGAGAAGTTGTGAAATTTGGTCAAGTTGAAGGTAAGTGGTTTCAGTTAAAAGCTGGTTACGGAATTCATTATATACCATTTATTAACAATCCTTTACCTGAAGAATACACCATTGAGTTTGATATTTTGGTTGATGGTATAGATAACAAGACATCTTCAACAGCAATGATTAATATAACATTAGATGACAATAACGGTTTCAAAGATGGATCAGCCTACGCTTTCGTTGGTTTGCCAGTTGGTCAATATGGCGCTTTCAATATTCGTGTAACTAACAAAAATAAAGGCCCTAATCAAATAAACTCGACTATACAAACAGATATTAGAAAAGCCATTCTCAATAAGCCTCATGTTTCAATAGCAGTTAACAAAAAACGATTTAGGCTTTGGATAAACGAAAAGAAATATGTAGATATACCACAATTTATTTATGCGCCTGAAGCAATTAAATACCTTAAATTTAATTTAAAAGGACTTAAAGACGGCAAAGAAAGAGTCTTTGTAAGTAACTTAAAGGTTGCTGAAGGCGGTGTTGATTTACGAAGAAAACTAATGGCCGAAGGCAGAATTTCTACCAATGGTATTTTGTTCGATTCTGGTTCGGCAAACATCAAACCGCAATCCTATGGTATTATTCGCCAAATTTCGCAAGTACTCATGCAGGACGAAAGCATAAAACTCAACATCATTGGTCATACAGATGCTGATGGTTCTAATGATGCCAACCTAAAACTCTCAAAAGAAAGAGCAGCTGCTGTTAGGCAAGCTTTAATTGATATTTATAATATTTCTGGCGACCGTTTGCAAACCGATGGAAAAGGCGAAAACGAGCCTATTGGAGACAATAAAACAGTAAATGGAAAAGCACAAAACAGACGCGTAGAATTTGTAAAAAACTAACGATAACCAAATCGAGAAGCCGAATCTATTGTGAGGCGCCAAGATAGAAATGTCTTGGCGTTTTTTTGTTACTAATATACATTTTGAGTTTTCCTGAAAAAACGACTACCTTCGTTTTAATCCTAATCTAAACAATTAAGGAAATTCATATCATAACACTAGTAGCCTTTTTAACTTATACGACTGAAACAATGATAACATTCTTTAGAAAAATTCGACAAAAATTATTTGCTGAAAATAAATTTAAAAAATATCTCCTCTATGCAATTGGAGAAGTTACACTAGTAATGATTGGTATCCTTTTAGCCTTTCAAGCAAACCAATGGAAAGAAAACAAAGCCGAAAGAGAGTTAGAAATTAAATTGATTACTGAAATTAATAATGGTCTAAAAAGTGATTTAATTGATGTAAAAATAAACAACGTTTGGCAAAAAAGAATTCTTAATAATCAATACAAGGTTATCGATTGGCTATTAAGTGATAAGGAACTTAATGATTCCGTTTCTTATCAATTTTCAATGGCAACAAAAAGAACCTCCTTCATGGTTTCCAGTGCTCCTTTTGAATCATTGAAAGAATTTGGACTGAATAAAGTTTCAAACGATTCTATAAAACATAAAATAATTAGGTTATACGATGTTTTATATCCTACATATGAAAAAGTTCTAAATTATTACTATATGCATGATGATAAACTATTTGAAGCAGGAATTAATTATTTTAACGAGTGGATTATGTCACCAGATGCTATTACTACAAAACCCAGGAACATCATGGCTTTGAAAGCAGATCATACTTTTTTAATGCGGCTTAAAAATTTAACTAATTTCAATAATTATCTGGTAAGGACAAATGCTAAAATGGAAAAATTATTGATTGAAATTATTGATTTAATCGAATTAGAGTTAAAAAAATAACGAAAGCAGTACGATTAAAAAACCATATCCTAAAACGACTATTTACACAAACGGTTAGAAAAACCTTAAACACACTCCCAAGGAAATCCAATTTTATATACTTTATAATTACTCCAAATTTAGTAGTATTGCACTTCTAAATTACACCCATGATTAAACGTACAAAAGCCTCCATTTCAAAATGTATTTTACATAAAGTTGGCAACAAATTTAATAGCACTAAAAATGTTTTTTCAGAACAACCCATAGATTTTGATGAAGCGAGTTACGATTTAATATTACCTTATCTACTGCGTCCTTTTGGGAGCGTTGCCGAAAGTTACAGGTTTAATCATCACTCCAACATTAACCTTAATGAAATTAATAGTTATGCCACACAATTGTTAAAGGACGATGCCGACTTTGTAGCCACTTCAAAACACATCGTTACGCATTTGTTCGAGCAATCTAATTCTGCCCAAATAAAAACTGGCGATGTTATAATTTGTATGTTTCATGATATACAATATGAAGACTACTTAACTGATGCTATTGGTATTTTTAAAATTGAAAATAAAACAAGTTTTTTTCAAACCTATTTAGAAAACAATAGCTACGATTTATTTGTACAAAAAGGCATCCAGACCAAAAAAGTAGATAAAGGCTGTTTAATTTTAAATGCTGCCGATGGCGAAGGCAATATTGTATTGAGTGTCGATAACAATAATTACGATGCACAATATTGGATTAAAAGCTTTTTAAATGTGAAGTATCCCGACGACTCCAATCAACATACCAAAAACTATATTGAAATGTGCAGGGAGTTTTCAAAAGAAATTGTACAACCACAATTTGGCATGCAAGAACAAAGTTCGTTTTTAGCAAAAACGGTCGATTTTTTTAAAGAAAACGAAGTGGTAAATATTGAAACTTTTAAAGAGGATGTTTTTGAAGAGGAAGACCACATTCAGCTATTTGATGACTACAAAAAAACCTTTGAGAGTGATAATAATGTACTCATTAGAAATCAGTTTGACGTCTCTGAAGTGGTTTTAAAAAAGCAAAAACAAAAAATTAAAACCGAAATAAAACTCGACACCAACATTCAAATTAAACTCGATGTGGATGCTCCCGATGCCTCAGCCGAATATTTAGAACGAGGTTACGACGAGGAAAAGAAAATGCATTATTACAAAGTGTATTTTAATGCCGAGGGATGATTTTTTAGCACCTCAGCTTCAAAAAGCTGAGAAAAATGTTTTAGTAATTTTTCTTTAACCTCAGCTTCATCTATAGCAGCTTTGCCAAGTTCAACATTTAATGACGTGACTGCCTTACCACGAATACCACAAGGTATCATCAAATCAAAATAACCCAAATTGGCATTGACATTTAAGGCGAATCCATGCATAGTTACCCAACGACTCGCTCTTACTCCCATAGCACAAATTTTACGAGCGAATGGTGTGCGTACATCCAACCAAACTCCTGTTTCTCCTGGGCTGCGTTCTGCTTTCAAACCATATTCGTCAAGTGTAAGAATAATCATTTCTTCCAGAAACCGAAGGTATTTGTGTATGTCAGTAAAAAAATTATCTAAATCTAAAATTGGGTAACCTACAATTTGTCCTGGACCATGATACGTAATATCTCCTCCTCTATTTACTTTATAAAACGTGGCATTTTTTTTGGCTAGTTCCTTTTCATCAACTAATAAATTACTCATGTCACCACTTTTTCCTAAAGTGTAAACGTGAGGATGCTCTACAAACAAAAAGTAGTTTTTAGTTTCGAGGGCAAGTTCCTCTCTTCTGTTTGTAATCTTAGTATCCAGAATACCTTTAAACAGTTTTTCTTGGTAGTCCCAAGTCTGTTTGTAGTCTTTATGTCCTAAGTCTTGTAGTTCTACTTTCTTATTCATAGACTACAAAATTACGACTTATTTATAAAATACTTTACTTTAATACAACAGAAAACTGCATACTACCAACTAAGCACAGAGTGCTACCTTTCAGGATTATTTAAAATAACTAAGGCTGCAATAACACCTGGAACCCATCCAAAAAGCCACAATAAGAAGACAATAAAAATGGAGCCGCAACCTTTATCAAGTACAGACAAAGGTGGAAAAAAAATGGCCAGTAAAACCCTCCAAATACTCATTTAATTTGATTTTTTAATTGATGATTACTTATTTGACGCATTATAAATGCTTTTGTTACATTACATAAAGCAACGATATTATTTACTATCTAACAAATAGTATTTATCTTTGTGCGTTTAAATTTCACTTATAGTAAAAAGACAATGTCGCAATTATCAGAACAAGAATTAGTTAGACGCGAAAAGCTTAAAAACATAAGAGCTTTAGGCATCGATCCTTATCCAGCAAATTTATATCCTGTAAATCATACTTCAAAACAAATAAAACAGGGTTTTGTTGAAGGCAAACAGGTAATTGTAGCTGGTCGTTTAATGTCTAGGCGTATTCAAGGAAAAGCCTCTTTTGCTGAGCTTCAGGATAGTGAAGGTCGTGTGCAAGTCTATTTTAACCGAGATGAAATTTGCCCTGGAGACGACAAAACCATGTACAACGATGTTTACAAAAAATTACTTGATATAGGTGATTTTATTGGTATTGAAGGCGAGCTGTTCACGACTCAAGTTGGAGAAAAGACCATCATGGTCAAAAACTTCTCTATTTTGAGTAAATCCTTAAAACCATTACCATTACCAAAAACAGATTCAGAAGGAAATACTTTTGATGAATTTATCGACCCAGAAATGCGTTACAGACAACGTTATGCCGATTTGGTAGTGAATCCAAAAGTAAAAGACACCTTTATAAAACGTACGCAAATTGTTAATACTATTCGTGAGTTTTATAACAACATGGATTTCTTGGAAGTAGAAACGCCAATTCTACAACCAATTCCTGGAGGCGCTGCTGCAAGACCATTTATAACACACCATAATACATTAGACATGCCTTTGTACTTGCGTATTGCCAACGAATTGTACTTAAAACGATTAATCGTTGGTGGTTTTGATGGTGTATATGAATTTTCTAAAGATTTTAGAAATGAAGGCATGGACAGAACGCATAATCCTGAGTTTACAGTTATGGAAATGTATGCTGCATACAAAGATTATAATTGGATGATGGATACCACTGAAGAACTCCTAGAGAAGATTGCCATAAAATTACATGGTACTACCAAGGTGGAGTTTAATGGAAAAGTAATCGACTATAAAGCACCTTATAAACGCATTGGAATATTAGACGCAATAAAAGAACATACAGGATTTGATTTATATCAAAAATCGGAAGATGAGATTCGTGAAGCTTGTAAAGCTTTAGGTATTGAAGTTGACAAAACCTTTGGAGTTGGAAAAATGATTGATGAAATTTTTGGCGAAACCTGTGAACCTCATTACATACAACCAACTTTTATAATAGACTACCCAACCGAAATGAGTCCGTTAACTAAAAAACATCGTTCAAAAGAAGGCTTGACCGAACGTTTTGAGCTTATGGTAAACGGGAAAGAGTTAGCAAACGCATATTCGGAGTTAAATGACCCAATCGAACAACGCGAACGTTTTGAGGATCAATTAAAGCTCTCTGAAAAAGGGGATGATGAAGCCATGTTTATTGACCATGACTTTTTACGTGCTCTGGAATACGGAATGCCTCCAACGTCAGGCATTGGGATTGGTATTGACAGGTTAACTATGTTTATGACCAACAATCCGTCTATTCAAGAAGTGTTGTTTTTTCCTCAAATGAAACCTGAGAAAAAAGCAGTTGCAATGAGTGATAACGAAAAAGCGATTTTCGAAATTTTAAAAACTCAAAAAAGCATGAGCCTTTCTGACCTTAAAACGCAATCAGGATTAAGTAATAAAGGTTGGGATAAGGGCATGAAAGGTCTAGCTAAACATGGCCTGACCAAAGTCACTAAAACGGATGATGCTTTAATTGTAGAGCTACAGGATTAACAAAAAAAGCCAGCACAATGTGTGCTGGCCAGTAGGTCTTTACTAATACTCTTTGGCAAAAATCAATAAAGACACCTTAGTTTTGCCTATTAACAGTTCATTCCTTTATAAGGATTAAAGTCTTTAGGTAAATACCTTTTAGCATCAAACCCTAGTTCTACCTCTTCTTCAAGTTCAACCAACTCAATCCTTGACCAATCAAGGTCGTTCTTCCCTTCTAGTGCATTAAAATTCTCAGGTAAATATTGAGTTGTATCAAAATGTATTTCAACATCCTCCTCTAACTCAACCAATTCAACTTTAGACCAATCAATATCATTTTTTCCTGCCAACGCATTAAAGTTTTTAGGTAAATATTGTTTTGTGTCAAAATCGAAATGTACTTCTTCTTCTATCTGGTAAACCTCAAAAGAATCTATATCAATATTACTTTCAAAAAGTAAAGTTTCAAGGTTTATTTCTTTTAACGTTTTATAATTTTTTTTAGTATTATCATGGTTCTTTCCAGATAATGCATTAGCATTAAACGCTATAAATGCTGCTAGTAATAAAATTAATCGGTTCATGTTATTTTTGGTGTTTTGTTTTGTTTTTTATACCTCTATTGACGTTATAAAAACTAAAACGTTACTTACATTTAGAAATGTTTAACACATTTAAAACCTTTTTAATTCTTTTTTAAGATTAGCAGCTTGAAATGTTAATTTTTTAAGACCACTATTGTAGAATTTCTTTGATGAATCTATGATATAAATCAAATTCAATTAAGTTATTATGACCTCCATTTTTAATAGCTGTAAAGGTTGTTTTACCTTTTGGTGAAACCTTAAACAGTTTCTCTCCACTTTTAAATGGTACAACATAATCATTTGTACCATGCACAATATAAATGGAGCTTTGTACACTTTTTATATGCTCGTTATTTGGAAATTGATATTTAAGTAAATTATTTATAGGAAAAATAGGAAGTCGTTTTTTAGCAACATCAGCTATATTGTAAAAAGGAGATTCTAAAACTAGCTTTTTGGGGCTATTCGTTGAAGCTATTTTTGTTGCCATGGCGCTTCCAAGAGAGCGACCATACACAATAATGTTTTCTTCTTCCCAAAACTGTTTTAAATGGTCATAACTTACTTGTGCATCGTTATATAAAGCATTTTCACTCAACTCGCCTTTGCTTTTTCCATAAGTTCTATAATCCATGATATAGACGTCATAATCCATGTCAACAAAATACTCGGTAATCTTGCTCCAACGTTTTAAATTTCCTGCATTTCCATGAAAATAAATAATAACTCCCTTTGGATTGCCTGCTTTTATATGTAGTGTATTTATTAGACCATTGTCTTGTGTGTCAAGAAAATATTCATTGTATTTATAGGACAGTTGATAAGTATAGTCTTTTGGTAAGGTTTCAGGTCTAAACAAAAAGTTTTCTTGAAAAAAATATAGTATTGCAATCACCATAACATACAATCCAAATACTAATAAAACACTTTTTTTAAGTTTTCGTTTTAGATTTTTTGGACGTGTGTATGACATTGATACTTGTTGTTGAAAAATCTATTTCCATAGGTTTTGAATTAATAATTTCTTCAATCATTTTATGATAAGATTCAAAGTTGTTCAAATTTTTATGGCCTCCTCCAATTACAGTATAAAGCTTTGTAAGCTTAGAATTTACTTGAGACAGCTTTACACTCGACTTATAAGGAATTAGCTTATCGTGTGTGCCATGGATAATATGTATTGGACACTGCACATATTTTAACCATTTATAGGTTGGTAATGGGTATTTCATCAATAAGGATAATGGCATAAAAGGCATATATCTACCTGTTACTTTGGTTAAACTGTAATAAGGTGCATCCAATATTAAAAGTCTTGGATTGTTAATTGATGCCAGTTTTGCTGCAAAACCCGAACCTAAAGAGCGACCATATAAAATAATGTGTTCTTCGGGAGTTCGTTCCTTTAATTTATTGTAAACTTTTTGTAAATCTCGCTTGATGGCCTTTTGTGAGCGTCGTCCAGTGCTTTTTCCAAAGCCTCTGTAATCTACCATAAAAACACTGTAATCATGCCTTGTAAAATCCACAGCAAACTTTCCCCAGCCTTTAATGCTTTTTGAGTTCCCTTTAAGATAAAATACAATGCCTTTGGGTGGGTTTTTGCTTTTAAATAGTAATCCATTTATTCGGGCACCATCCCTAGTTTCTAGGTAATACTCTTTTGTATCTTGATTTTCATAAGCAAACTTAAAATCATCACTTAATTTTTCTGGCTTAAACAATAAAAAATCCTGCAAATAATACAATGCTACACTTATTGCGATATACGCAAACAGAACAATTAAAACAATTTGCAACCAAAAAGGCATTTTTTAATAATTTACATACAATATATGAAATTTCAATGTATGATATTATTGATATATTGTCAACTTATAAAATTACACCCATTTAACAAGAACAAAAGAGATTTACAGAAAATAATGACGCCATAACGATTTTTTTAAAACTTTTAAGGCATTTTCACTATTTTGAACAACTAACAATAAAACCCAAATTAATGAAACGCCTTATTATTACTTTAGTTGCAGCTTCACTTTTTACTTCTTGTATAAATGATTCAGATGATTATATAGTGTTACAAGACGACCCAATAATTGCAGAATTTTTACCGAACCTTTCTCAATTAAATTTATTTGTTGGAGATTTAAACACTTTAGCCGTAAACTCCAATATGTTTAAATATGAGTTAAACACGCAATTATTTACCGATTATGCACATAAACTAAGAATTATTGGGCTTCCTGAAGGCACAGCCTTGGAATATGCTGATGATGGATTTCCAATATTCCCAACTGGAACCCTTATTGCAAAAACGTTTTATTATAATTTAGATGAAACCAATCCAAATTCTGGACAAAAAATTATTGAAACCCGTGTGTTAATTAAAGAAGAAACTGAATGGACAATTGGAAACTATGTTTGGAACGAAGACCAAACCGATGCTGTTTTAGACCAAAACCAGTATAATGTTACTGTAGATTTTGTTAACGAAACTGGCGATGATGTTACTGTAAACTATGTGGTTCCTGGCGCTAATGATTGCACAAAATGCCACAGCAATAGTAATAATATAACACCTATTGGTCCCAAATTACGAACCATGAATTTTAATGTAGATGGTGTAAACCAATTACAATATTTTATTGATAATGGACAATTAATAAACGCTCCAAATCCTACTCAAATAAGCTCATTGCCCAATTGGGAAGATGATATAAATTATAGCCTAGAAGAACGTTCACGCGCATATTTTGATGTAAACTGTGCTCATTGCCATACAACTGGAGGTTTTTGTGAATTTCAATCTACATTGAATTTAGCTTTCGAAACCAATTTTGATGATACCAATATCTTTCAAAGACGTTTTAGTATTTCCAATAGAATGGCTACATATTCACCTGGAATAAGCATGCCTTTTATTGGCACAACCATGATTCATTCCGAAGGTTTCGACTTAATTCAAGAATATTTAGACTCTTTATAAAAAAACCTAATTCCATCTCAATTATAAGAATTATAATATGTTATAATTTCAGTTAAATTATTACTAATTTTTTAGCTAATTACTTGAGTTTTATTTTGTATTTCCTATTTTCACTTCTTAACCAAAAATTAAGTTAATTTGAAACATTCTATTAAAGTGTTACTATTAGCCTTGACGCTAATTATATCTTCATGTAACACATCTAAAAAAGCAGCCGAAGCTGAAGCTGCCAAAAAAGCAGCAGCAGCAAAAAATGCAAAACCAAAACCAAAAAAGGGCGATATTCAACCTTATAGCAAGGTAGTTACTAAAGATGCTAAAACAGATGATGGTCTTTTTAAAGTTCATAATATAGATGGTAAATATCTCTATGAAATTCCAAATAATTTGTTTGAGAAAGAAATGTTAATGGTAACACGAATTTCTAAAACCGCTACAAATATTGGGTTTGGTGGAGAAAGACAAAATTCACAAGTGTTACGTTGGCAGAAAAAAGACAAGAAAGTATTACTTAGAGTTGTGTCACATTCCATAGTAGCAGATGAAGATTTACCAATTCATCAAGCAGTTGTCAATTCTAACTTTGAGCCTGTTTTATACACATTCCCAATTAAAGCATTCAGTAAAGATTCTACTGCTACAGTAATTGATGTTACTGAGCTTTTTGAAAAAGATGTAAAAGCTTTAGGCATACCTAATTATAGAAGAAAGCAATATAAAATATCACGAGTTGATGCGAATAAATCGTTTATCGAAAGTGTAAAAAGTTATCCAACAAACATTGAAGCTCGTCATGTAAAAACTTATATGGCTGGAGCTGCTCCTTCCAATTCGAGTACTGGAACAATCTCTATTGAAATTAATAACTCAATGATTTTGTTACCAGAAGAACCTATGAAAAAACGTATTTATGACGAACGTGTTGGATGGTTTGCTCGAGGTCAAGTAGATTATGGATTAGATAATCAAAAAAGTGAAACCGTAAGATTTCTTGATCGCTGGAGATTGGAAGTAAAAGATGAAGACATTGAAAAATTTAAAAGAGGTGAATTAGTTGAACCTAAAAAACAAATTGTTTACTATATAGATCCTGCCACACCAATGAAATGGAGAAAATATCTTAAACAAGGAGTTAATGATTGGAATGTCGCTTTTGAAGAAGCAGGTTTTAAAAATGCCATTATCGCTAAAGACCCTCCAAGTAAAGAAGAAGATCCAGAATGGAGTCCAGAAGATGCACGGTATTCGGTTATTCGTTATTTCGCTTCACCAATACAAAATGCTTATGGTCCTCACACTAGTGACCCTAGATCTGGAGAAATACTTGAAAGTGATATAGGCTGGTATCACAATGTTATGAGTTTATTACAAGGATGGTTTTTTGTACAAACAGCTGCAATAAATCCTGAAGCACAAATGGTAGGGTTTAAAGACGAAGTTATGGGAGAACTTATTAAGTTTGTTTCTTCTCACGAAGTTGGACATACTTTAGGATTGCCACACAACATGGGAAGCAGTAGCGCTTATCCTGTTGAAAAACTAAGAGATGCTGAGTTTACCCAAAAATATGGAACTGCACCATCTATTATGGATTATGCGCGTTTTAATTACGTAGCACAACCTGAAGATAAAGGTGTTGCTTTAATGCCAAATATTGGTGTCTATGACAAACATGCCATTCGTTGGGGATATCGCCCGATTTTAGATGCAAAAACTGCCGAAGATGAAAAGAAAACATTGGATAAATGGATTTTAGACCATGCTGATGACCCAATGTATCGCTTTGGGCAATATAATGGTATTGATCCATCAGCACAAACCGAAGACTTAGGAGATGACGCTATAAAAGCTAGTAATTATGGAATTGCAAACTTAAAGCGTATTGTGCCTAATTTAATAAAATGGACTTCTAAAGACGGAGAAACTTTTGGTGACTTATCGACAATGTATAGACATGTTGTATCTCAGTATAATCGTTACATGGGACATGTAACTACTAACATTGGTGGTGTTTATAAACATACCAAAACAGCTGATCAAGCTGGTGACGTTTTTACTAATGTTGATAAAGGACATCAAAAAAATGCATTAAAATTTTTGAATGATGAATTATTCAAAACACCTACTTGGTTAATTGATGAAGCTATTATCAAAAAAACTGAATTTAATGGTGTAACAGAGCGTATTAGAGGCATTCAAGCTAGAACTTTAAATAATATTTTAAATCTTACTAGAATGATGCGTATGATTGATAATGAAACGCTTAATGGTAACGAAGCCTATACTTTAATGTCTATGATGACCGATTTACGTAATGGTATTTGGACAGAATTGCGTACAGGAAGAAACATTGACACTTATAGAAGAAATCTACAACGCGCTCATGTAGAAAGATTAGCGACCCTTATGGAATCTAAAGATGTAAGAGGAAGAAGAGGCACTGTAACTGTAAAGCAATCGGATATTATCCCTGTTGTTCGTGGTGAGCTTAATAGAATTAAAAGAATGGCACAAAATGCTTCAGGTAGAGGCAATACCATTACAAGATATCATTTACAAGATATTGTTGAACGTATTGATGCTATTTTAGAACCTAAGTAAACACCTCTAAATAATGTTTTAAAGAGGCTGCCTTAAAAGTGTCATTCTGAATGAAAATGAAGAATCTCTTGTTATTTAAATTGCTAATAGTAAATTAACTGAGGTTTTTCGACCTTAGCCTGTCTTAAGAAATAGGCTAAAGGTTCAAAAAGATAATTAAACCACTTTAAATGCTGCCTCTTTTTTTTTATTTCTGTTAATACATAGTTAAAAATACAAACACCATTAAACCTTTTAAAACCACTAAGGTCTTAACAGTATAACATCAATAAAAAATGAAAATGAAAAAATTAATGATTATTGCGATTGCCCTTTTAAGTTTAAAAGGCATAGCACAGGAAAGAAAAAGAGAATACCACAAAGATGATAGAACAGAGCGTTCTCAAGCATTAAAAAAATTGAGTCCTGACCAAGTGGCTACCATTAAAACTAAACAAATGACCTTGCATTTAGATTTAACCGAAGCTCAACAAAAAGAAGTTTATAAAATAAACTTAGCCAATGCCAAAGAAAGATTTGCAAAAATGGAAGCTGCAAAAAAAATGAAAGAAAGTGGTAAAAAGCCAACAAAAGAAAATCGCTATAATATGATGAATGAGCGATTAGACCAACAAATAGCTCAAAAAAAACAACTAAAATCTATACTTACAAAAGAGCAATTTGAAAAATTTGAAAAAAGCGCTAAACGCAATAAAATGAAACAACACAAACAAGTAAAACAGCGTGGAAAGCAAAACAAAGATTGAGATTATCTTAGTTTATTTGATTGGTAGCTAAAAAAGAGGCTGCCTTAAAAGTAATGAAGAACTATAATTTGTCATTCTGAGTATAGCCGAAAAATCTTATTATCAGCATGTTAGATATTTCGACTGCACTCAATATGACACTAAAAATTACTTTTCAGGTAGCTCCTTTTTTATTGATTTTTTTCTTTAGGGTAAATATTTAAAATTTGCCCAACACTCAATTCTGTGCCTTCCAAACCATTAAGTAATTGTAATTCTTTAATCGTTAGGTTATGTTTTTTAGAAATAGAATATAAGGTATCTCCTTTTACTACAGTGTAGGTCTTTGCAATATCACTTCTAGAAGATTTTTTATTAGATTTCTCATCGAATTTATATAGTTCATAACGCTCTATAAGACTAATAAGTTTTTGAGGATATTTTCTATCTGTTGCATAGCCAGCACGTCGCAATTCTTTTGCCCAACCTTTATAATCGTCCTTTTCTAACTGAAATAATTTAGCATAACGTTTACGATTGGCTAAAAACTCCGAATGGTCTCTAAACGATTTATTGGCATTTCTATATTTTCTAAAACATTCTTGAGCCTCATCATCATCATGGTAAATTTTTTTTCCTTTCCAATCATGACATTTTATTCCAAAATGGTTGTTTGCTTTTACGGCTAGTCTCCCTCTTCCTGATCCAGATTCTAAAATACCTTGTGCCAAAGTGATACTAGCAGGAATGCCGTATTGCTTCATCTCAAAAATTGCTATATCTTTATAAATTGCAATGTATTCGTTGGTAGAGCTAATAACTGGAGTTTTAGTTAATTCTTTAGACCCAACAACTGTTTCTCCCTTTTTTAATCTAGGTCTTGTATCTTCTTTCTTAATTCTAGTATCTACATTTCTAGCCGATTTCTTTCTAGATCCGCAGCTTACTATAATAAAACTAAGAGCGAGTATTAATACGATTCTATTAATCATAAATCAATGGTAATTTTTTTTCTTTTAATCTTTTGTTCATACCAGAAATTCCTTGTAAACCTCCTGTATGTATCACTAATATTTTGGTCTTTTGTTTAAAATAATTTTCTTCAATCATTTTAATAACGCCAAACATTAGCTTTCCAGTATATACAGGGTCCAGAGGAATATTATGTTCTTTTTTAAATTGATTTATAAAATCAATTAATTCGCTATTTACCTTGGCATAACCTCCAAAATGATAATCGGTTATCAATTCCCAATTATCCTTGGATACAAATTTACTAATATTGGTTGATAAAAAATCTCCTTTTAATGCTGGAAATCCTAAAATTTCCTGATGAGCTTTAGAAGCATTTATAATACCCGAAATAGTGCCTCCTGTTCCAACTGCACAACATATATAATCAAATGTTGTGTCTGCTTCATTTAATATTTCTTCGCAGCCTTTAACTGCTAATTGGTTAGTACCGCCTTCAGGCACAAGATAAAAATCTTCAAATTCTTTTTTTAAATTATTCAAAAAAACCTCGCTCTCTTTTCCTCTATAAGCATTTCTAGAAATAAACTTGAATTTCATGCCTTTTGATTTGGCAAATTGTAAGGTTGGGTTCTCAACGATTTTATCTTCTAGCTCTTCACCTCTAATAATTCCTATAGTTTTAAACCCAAATTCTTTCCCAGCAGAAGCTACAGCTGCAATATGATTTGAATACGCTCCTCCAAAAGTCAATAATGTATCATGCCCAAATTTTTGGGCTTCTTGAAGATTGTATTTCAATTTTCGGTATTTATTTCCAGAAATAGATGGATGGATTTTGTCTTCTCTTTTAATATATAATTCGACATTATATTCTTTTAAAAGCTCAATTTTTTGATTGATACTATAATCCAAATTAAAACTCATGTCCTTGAAAATAGGTTACAAAAGTCCATAACTTTCTGGTTTTTAAATAATCTAAATTAGATTCGTTAAGATAACATTCGCGTTCAAATGAAATATTTCTATATGCTTTTTTCCAACTTTTATACTGTAATAATCTAATTAAAAATTCAGACACATAAATAATGTAAAAAGGAATCACCAATAATTCTAATTGCTGTCGTAAATGGATGCGCTCGTGATTAATCAACGTCATATCTGCTTTTAATCTTCTATATTTTAAAAACACAAACGGATAAATCGTGAGTCCTGTATATCCTTTTGGGACTAAGTATTTCGAGATTAAAATCATAGATATTGCTCTAAAAAATCAATCAAATTTACATTATCTTTGTGACTTATGAAGGCGTATGTCCCAATTGAAAAAGGAGATTACTATTTAACACCCGAAGGTTATCGTTGCTTTACGGAGCAATATCACCTTAAAAGAGGCTATTGTTGCGAAAGTGGTTGCAGACATTGCCCTTATGGTTTTAACCCTTCGACTGCGCTCAAGACAGGCAAAAATACAAACACTATAAAAAAAAAGTAAAGTCAGAAACATATATGACATTTCAAGAACAAATATTAGAAGGAATTCCAAAAGTTTTACCTCAACCTAAACCATACGACAGTACAATTAATCATGCACCAAAGCGAAAAGATATTCTTTCGGTTGATGAAAAAAAATTAGCTATTAGAAATGCGCTTCGTTATTTTAATAAAAAACATCATGCAACCTTAATCCCTGAATTCAAAAATGAATTAGAAACTTATGGTCGCATATACATGTATCGCTTACGTCCAGACTACAAGATGTATGCGAGACCTATAGATGAGTATCCAGCCAAGTCAAAACAAGCAGCAGCTATTATGTTGATGATTCAAAACAATTTGGATTATGAAGTTGCTCAACACCCTCATGAATTAATTACTTATGGTGGCAATGGCGCTGTATTTCAAAATTGGGCACAATACCGATTAACCATGAAGTATCTAGCCGAAATGAATGATGAGCAAACATTGGTTATGTATTCTGGACATCCAATGGGTTTATTCCCATCTCATAAAGAAGCTCCCAGAGTTGTAGTAACTAATGGCATGATGATACCTAATTATTCAAAACAAGACGATTGGGAAAAGTTTAATGCTTTAGGTGTGACGCAATATGGACAAATGACTGCTGGAAGCTATATGTACATTGGTCCACAAGGCATCGTTCATGGTACAACCATTACAGTGTTAAATGGCTTTAGAAAAATTAAAAAAGAACCTCAAGGCAATTTGTTTGTTACTTCTGGTTTGGGCGGAATGAGTGGTGCACAACCAAAAGCAGGAAACATTGCAGAATGTATTACTATATGTGCTGAAGTTAACGAAAAAGCTGTACATACACGTCGCTCTCAAGGTTGGGTAGATGAGGTCTTTTCAGATTTAGATGAATTAGTTAATCGAGTAAAACAAGCCCAAAATAAAAAGGAAGTTGTATCAATCGCTTATCATGGAAATGTGGTTGATGTCTGGGAAAAATTTGCTGAAGCTAATATATACATCGATTTAGGAAGCGACCAAACTTCATTACATAATCCATGGGCTGGAGGCTATTATCCAGTAGGTTTATCGTTTGATGACGCCAATGATATGATGGCAAATAATCCTAAATTATTTAAAGAAAAAGTGCAAGAATCCTTACGTCGCCATGCGGCAGCAATTAATAAACACACTGCCAGAGGCACGTATTTTTTTGATTACGGTAATGCTTTTTTATTGGAAGCCTCTCGTGCTGGAGCAGATATAATGGCTGAAAATGGAAAAGATTTTAAATATCCTAGTTATGTTCAAGATATTATGGGGCCAATGTGTTTCGATTATGGATTTGGACCATTTCGTTGGGTTTGTACATCTGGAAAACCAGAAGATTTAGAAAAAACAGATACCATTGCATGTGAAGTTTTAGAAGACATTAAAAAACATTCACCTCAAGAAATTCAGCAACAATTGGCTGATAATATTAAATGGATTAAAGGTGCTCAAGAAAATAAACTAGTTGTGGGTTCACAAGCTAGAATATTATATGCCGATGCCGAAGGGCGTACTAAAATTGCAACGGCTTTTAATAATGCCATTGCAAAAGGAGAGATAAACTATGTGGTTTTGGGTCGCGATCATCATGATGTATCAGGCACCGATTCACCTTATAGAGAAACATCCAATATTTACGATGGCTCTCAATTTACTGCAGACATGGCCATTCACAACGTCATTGGCGATAGCTTTAGAGGCGCTACTTGGGTAAGCATCCACAATGGTGGTGGTGTTGGTTGGGGAGAAGTTATAAATGGAGGATTTGGTATGGTTCTTGATGGTACTAAAGATGCCGAAAGGCGTTTAAAATCGATGTTATTTTGGGATGTAAACAACGGTATTTCCAGACGAAGTTGGGCACGAAACGAAGAGGCTGTTTTTGCAATAAAACGCGCCATGGAGATAGAGCCTAATTTAAAAGTGACACTTCCAAATAATGTTGATGATAATCTAATGAACACTTTTTAACCATTAAACCCATAATGGGCATTTAAGTATTTGCTACAATACTATTTTTTTACGCTCACTGTTGGTATTGCTAATGGTTTATAATTTATAAACTAAAAAAATGAACAAATGAAAAAGTTATTTTATTTATTACCAATTACTTTGCTCTTTTTAGCTACGTCATGCGTTTCTGTGAGAGTTGCTAGCGATTTCGACCGAAATGCAAATTTTAATTCCTATAAAACATTTGCATTTTATAAAGATGACATTGACAAAGCCGAAATAAGCGATTTAGACAAACGAAGAATTCTTAGAGCCATTGACGCAGAACTATTAGCAAAAGGATTTACAAAATCGCAAAATCCAGATTTATTAGTAAGTATTTTTACAAAATCAAGAGATAAGATAAACATATATAACAACGGTTGGGGACTGTATGGTTATGGATGGGGATGGGGATGGAATCCTTGGTATTGGAATAATTATTATGGAGGTAATACCATTTCTAGATCTACGGAAGGTACTTTATTTGTAGATCTTATTGATGCTAATAAAAAAGAATTGGTTTGGCAAGGAGTTGGGACTGGTTATATCTCTCAAAATATGAAGAATAAGGAAGAACGCATTAGGGAATTTGTTGCTAAAATCATGGAACAATATCCTCCAGGAGCAGATAGATAATGTTATAAAGAACCTTTTTATGGTATTAATATTATTACAATTAAAATACCCATACCTTTTTACATTTCTAAGGTAAGCATGATACATAATGTTAAAACTAGGTTTTTAAAGCAATGGATAAAACCAAAAAAAACTATGGTCACAAAAAAAGCGCTCCAAAAGTTTAATAAAATTTTTGGAGCGCTTAACTTGTTTACGAGCAAATGGACGTGCCCTTAAATTAATTTTTTATAGTCGTCGCTAATTTTGTTTTTACTTCGTATGACATTTTTAAATCATTAAGAACATTAAGTGCTTCCTCAATATACACATCACTGCTTAAACTTTCATGCCAACGATCTCTCTTTATTTTAAGAGTAGAATCTTGTGCTATTAAAGCCAATTCATAAGGCAATGAATTAAAGGTTAAATTTGTTTTATAGTCTGCTAATTTAGCAAAACGTTTTGCTTCCTTTTCATTTGTGTCCAATTGGGCTTTATAATCTTGATAGTTTAAAGAATAATAGTCATTATCCCTAATTTTCTTAATCCATTTGGCGTTTTCATCAATTAGCTTGAGTTGCTCACTTTTTTGCATTCTCTCTTTACTGTTCTTTATTGTTTCATCATAATCAAAATAATTACCCCAAGCTTCATAAGGTGCTGCCTCAATTTTATCCCAAGGCAACGGATTATCTTGGTCTTTTTCGCCTATATCAATATAACTATAACGGTCCGGAACAACCACATCGCTTTCAACACCTTTCAACTGAACAGAACCTCCATTAATGCGGTAATACTTTTGTATTGTAAGTTTTATGGCTCCTAAATCGCCTTTGGTGTTACTTCTAAGTATTCTATTTAAATCAAATATTCGCTGTACCGAGCCTTTACCAAAAGTTTGTTTACTTCCAAGAACAATGGCGCGTTTATAATCTTGCAATGCGGCAGCCATAATTTCGGATGCTGAGGCCGATAATTCATTAACTAAAATTACTAGAGGACCATCCCAAGTTATAGAACGGTCTTTATCCCTCAAAACCTCAGCAGGTTCTCCTGTTGTACGTACTTGTACTACTGGACCATCTTTAATAAAAAGACCAACTATATCTATTACAGATCTTAAAGAGCCTCCTCCATTATTTCTTAAATCAATAACAAGACCTTCCATACCTTCGGCCTTTAAACGTTCTATTTCTTTTTTAATATCACTTGCGGCATTTCGTTCGTTATTATCGTCGAAATTATCATAAAATCCAGGTAAATTTATGACTCCAAAAATTTTATCATTCTTTTTAACTGTTGACGATTTTGCGTAGGTTTCTTCAAGTTCAATTACGTCTCTTGGTATTGATAACTCTTCAATAGTGCCATCTACTTTTTTCAAAGTTAAAATCACATTTGTTCCTTTTGGACCTCTTATAAATTTAACAGCATCACCAGATCTCATTCCAACAACATTTACACCTTCTTCCTCATCTTCTTGTCTTACCTTTAATATGGCATCACCCACTTCAAGCTTGTTTTGCCTCCAAGCAGAGCCTCCTGATATGAGTTCGGTAATGGTAATGTATTCGCCTTTTTGTATTAATCTTGCTCCAATACCTTCGTATTTTCCTGTCATTTGTACATTAAAATCTTCTCTCTCTTCTGGAACAAAATAATAGGTATGTGGATCAAACTCTCTAGCAATAGTATTAATATACACTGTAAACCAATCTTGACGTTCTCTTTCGCCAATAAAAACATAAAGTTCATCAAGCAATCCCAATGTGGTTTCACGTGCTTCAATTTCTAGCTCAGTATCAGATTTAACTACAAATTTATTTTCGTTGTTAGTGTTAACATATTTATTTTTCTCAATATCACTTAAAGCGTTAATTTCTTCGGCATTTAAAGCACTTATCTCTTCCTTTCTTTTTACATCTGCTTCCTGTTCTAAAATAAGATCATGATAATTAGCAATAGTTGAAAACTTTAATTGGTGTCTCCAACGTTTTTTCATCTCTTTTTTAGATGTGACATAGGTTAAATTTTCATAATCTGCTTTAAACACTTCATTTTCATTATAATTGAAAGGCGATTTTAAAACTTCTTGATACACTTCTTGAGATTCTGCTATACGTTGTAACAAACGCTCATAAGTTAAATCGAAAAATGCTACATCGTAAGCCTTGATTTGATCGTCCAACTCTGTTTTATACTTCTCAAATTCTTTTATATCAGACTCATAAAAATAGCGCTTATAAGGATCTATTTGATCTATATAATCATTAAAGATAGCTTCTGAAAAATTGTCGTTTATATCTTTAGGCTGAAAATGCCCTTGTTGCAATGCCATAGTGATTAGTTCCATAAGGATTTTATCCTTATCGGTATCGTCATCTATAGTTTTTGTAGTAAAACTGCATGATGCAAATGCCAGTAGCAAAGTAAGTAGTAAAATATTATAGTTCCTTTTCATTGGTTCTTTCTTTTTGGGTGAAATTTTTTTCTAAATTAAAGAAAAAATTATGCCAATATTGTGTTATGGTACTAATTTTTTGTTAAACAGCATAAAATAAGAATTTTCGAGCGAATTTATTTACTTTTGTAACTCACAATTTTCTAGTTAAGCAATGCAAAAAAAACCACTTATACTTGTAACAAATGATGATGGTATTACAGCTCCAGGAATTCGTACTTTAATTAAAGTAATGAATACCATTGGCGATGTGGTTGTGGTAGCACCAGATAGTCCCCAAAGTGGCATGGGTCATGCCATTACAGTTGATGCCACCTTGCATTGCAGAAAAGAACATATTGATAATGGTCCGCAGGAAGAATACAGTACTTCTGGCACACCTGCCGATTGCATTAAATTGGCAAAACATGAAATTTTAGATAGAATTCCGGATGTGTGTGTTTCTGGTATCAATCATGGGTCAAATTCTTCAATAAATGTGATTTACTCTGGCACCATGAGTGCAGCCATTGAAGCTGGAATTGAAGGCATTCCTGCCATTGGGTTTTCGTTGTTGGATTACAATTACGATGCAAATTTTGCGCCTAGTGAAAGCTTTATAAAAGCCATTACACTTAATGTGTTAAACAATGGTTTGCCAAGAGGTGTTGTTTTAAATGTAAATATCCCCAACATCGCTAAAAAAGCTATAAAAGGGATTAAAGTTTGTAGGCAAGCAAATGCCAATTGGGTTGAAAAATTTGATAAACGCCAAAACCCTCAAGGAAAAGATTATTATTGGTTAACTGGAGAATTTGTAAATTTAGACAAAGGCGAAGATACTGATGAATGGGCTTTGGAAAATGGGTATATTTCGTTAGTTCCAGTACAATTCGACCTTACGGCTCATCATTTTATACAACAATTAAACTCATGGACTTTTAATGAATAAGAAAGATGTTATTTTAGGAATATTGATAGGATTTTTAGCCAACGCAGTTGGTTTGTACTTTGCTGCAATGCTTTTAGGAAAAGGCGATGATGCGTTTACGGTTATAAAAGCCGCAAGCTCTGAAGGTTTTTTAGGTAAATTGGTTAGTCTTGGAGCTATATTAAATTTAGTAGCTTTCTTTATTTTTATAAAAAAGAAACAAGACCAACGCGCCAAAGGTGTACTATTGGCAACTATTTTAATAGCTATTTTAACGTTTGTTATTAAATTATAACACTTTATGAAGTACTACATTATTGCAGGAGAAGCTTCGGGAGACTTACATGGATCTAATCTAATGAAAGCCCTCCAACTTCAAGATGTAAACGCAGCGTTTAGGTTTTGGGGAGGCGATTTGATGCAACAAGTTGGCGGTACTTTAATTAAGCATTACAAAGAACTGGCTTTTATGGGTTTTATTGAGGTGATTATGAACCTTAGAACCATCACTAAAAATCTTAGTTTGTGTAAACAGGATATTGAAGCCTACAATCCAGATGTGATTATATTTATTGATTACCCTGGATTTAATTTACGTATTGCAAAATGGGCAAAAACAAAGGGATTTAAAACACATTATTACATTTCGCCTCAAATTTGGGCATGGAAAGAAAATAGGATTACTGCTATTAAAAGAGACATAGATAAAATGTATGTGATTCTTCCATTTGAAAAATCATTTTATGAAGACAAGCATAAATTTCCTGTAGAATTTGTTGGTCATCCATTAATCGATGCTATTTCAAATAGGGTTCAAGTTGACGAATATGAGTTTAGAGCGCAACATGAACTAAGCAATAAACCAATAATAGCGTTATTACCTGGAAGCAGAAAACAAGAAATAAAAAAAATGCTTTCCATAATGTTAAGCGTTGTTAAAAATTTTAAAGATTATCAATTTGTAATTGCTGGTGCACCAAGTCAAGATTATAGTTTTTATGAGCAATTCATTAAAATATCTAACGTGCATTTTGTAAGCAATAAAACGTATGATTTGTTGAGTGTATCAACAGCTGCTTTGGTCACTTCTGGAACTGCAACACTAGAGACAGCATTATTTAAAGTGCCTCAAGTAGTATGCTATAAAGGTTCATGGCTATCATACCAAATTGGAAAACGCTTAGTAAAGCATATTAAATATATATCTCTTGTAAATTTGATTATGGATAAGGAAGTTGTTACCGAACTTATTCAAAATGATTGCAATACCAATCGTTTAAACAACGAATTACAAAAGATTTTAGATGATTATGAACGTACCACGTTTTTTATAAGCTATTATGAACTTGAAAAAAAGCTTGGTGGAAAAGGCGCTAGTAAAAAAGTAGCGCAATTAATTTATAATTCTTTAAATTAGCATCTATTACATTTAGTTTTTATGCGATTTTTGCCCTTTATTTTATTACTTATTATAAGTTTTACATCTTGCAAATCTTCAAAACTTGCAACTAAAAACAAGAGTGTGTCTATTGCCAAAACTAAGCAATTCAAAAAAGGGAATCTAGCCTATAAAACAACTCCTGAAAACATAAAAGCTCACAATATTGTAACTTTTGCAAATTCATTTGAAGGCACAAAATACAAATTTGGCGGCACCACAAAAAAAGGAATGGATTGTTCTGGTTTAATTTATGTCGCTTTTAAAAATGAAAACATTTTGTTACCACGAGTTTCAAGTGATATGGCAATAAAAGGGTATCCCATTACTTTAAAAGAAGTACAAAAAGGAGATCTCCTTTTTTTTCAAACCAATAAAAATAGACGCATAATTAACCATGTTGGGTTAGTAACCAATACGAATAACAGAACCATTGAGTTTATTCATTCCACAACCAGTAAAGGTGTGATTACATCTTCTTTATCTGAACGATATTGGCAATTGGCATTTAAAGAGGCTAGACGGTTTTTGTAAGATTTTTATTATCTTACATATATGCAACTGCTTAATTTTACGATTATTAAACTTACAATAGGTTTGATTATAGGTATTCTTCTTGGATATTTTTTTGATACAAACCCAGCATACATAATACCTTTGAGTGTCATTTTTTTATTGTTGTTGGTTTTTGATTTGATAACATCTATAAATGCTAGAAAAAAACATTCTTGGACTGCAATTGTTATTTATTTAGCAACTATTTTTATTGGTTATTTAAGCATTGCCACACATAACGAGTCTAATTTTAAAAACCACTACACCAAGCTTAATCAAAAACATAAAGATTCGTCTCAGCTTATAGGTTTTAGAGTTAGGGAAGTTTTAAAGCCAGGAAATTTTCACAACAAATATGTCATAGATATTTTAAGCCTTAACCAAAAAAAAACCTCTGGTCGTTCGTTACTGAATGTTGCCAAGGATTCAACTAAAAAACCTCTAAACGTTGATGATGTTTTAATTACCAAAACACAGTTTAAGGAATTAATCCCTCCTTTAAATCCTTATCAATTTAATTATAAAGCCTATTTAAAGAAGCAGCATATTTATCATCAACTTTTTGTTTCCAATACTAGTATTCACACTATTAGTAATAATAAGCATACTCTTTTTGGCTTTGCAGGTTTACTAAGGGAAACCATAAATAATAAACTTCAAGCCCATAGTTTTAAACCAGAAGAATTAGCCATTATCAATGCTTTATTATTAGGCCAAAGACAAGACATATCTAAAAATATTTATGATAGTTACACACAAGCAGGAGCAATACACATACTTGCGGTCTCTGGATTACATGTAGGGATTATACTTTTATTATTAAACTTTTTATTTAAGCCCATTGAGTATTTTAAGCATGGTTTGTTTTTTAAAACCACGCTTTTAATAATCATTTTATGGGGTTTTGCTATAATTGCTGGTTTATCGGCTTCGGTCGTTAGGGCTGTAAGTATGTTTACAGTAGTTGCTATAGCATTAAACTTAAAGCGTCCAACCAATGTTTACAATACGTTAACCATCTCTATGTTTATTCTTTTGTTATGGAAACCTACTTTTTTATTTGATGTAGGGTTTCAATTAAGCTATTTGGCTGTTTTTGCTATAGTAACTATACAACCAATGTTGGATAAACTATGGCAACCCAAACCTAAATTATTAAAGTTTTTCTGGAACATTTTTACGGTAACCCTTGCAGCTCAATTTGGTGTAATACCCATAAGCCTTTACTATTTTCATCAATTTCCTGGGTTATTTTTTGTTTCTAATTTGGCAATCATTCCATTTTTGGGCTTGATTTTAGGTTTAGGAATACTAGTTATTGGACTCTCATTGTTAAACTTTCTTCCTTCTTTTCTTGCAAATACTTATGGAACTGTTATTTCAACAATGAACAAGCTTGTAATTTGGGTTGCTGGTCAAGAATCTTTTCTTTTTAAAAATATTTCTTTTGATTTTGTGCATGTACTAATTAGCTATGCAATTATCATTACCCTACTAATTTATTTAAAAGCAAGAACGTTTAAAAGCCTAGTTTTTTTACTTATAACAATAATTATAAGTCAGGGTGTTTTAATGTTTAATAAAAAAGAAAAAACTAAAAATTCCTTTATTGTATTTCACAAATCCAGACATAGTATTATTGGCCATAAAACAAATAGACAACTACGTATTTTTTCTAATACCAATGATAGTATTTTGCAACAAGACAAAACAATAACTAACTATAAAGTTGGCGCTCACATAAAAACTATTGATATCGATTTGGTTAAAAATATCCATACATTTAATAGTCGTACAGTATTGCTGATAGATAGCTTTGGTGTTTACAAAACAGCACGTTTTAAACCATCAATCATACTTTTACAACACTCTCCCAAAATAAATTTGGAACGATTAATAGAACAACTACAACCAGAATTGATAATAAGTGATGGGAGCAATTTTAAAAGCTATCAAGAACGATGGAAAGCTACTTGTGAAGCTAAAAAAATCCCTTTTCATCAAACCAGCAAAAAGGGAGCTTTTATTTACAATTATTAGGTATTTAATCATTTACTCTCGCATAATTTTCAGAAAAAATACGGTCTCCTTCAGGGCCAAGGTCAATTTGTGTAAAAACGTCTTTCCCTAAAATAAGTTCAAAATTAAATACTTGCATTGTGTCTATCACCTTAAGCATAGCAACCGAACCAAATTCCAAGTTTTCTGTTAATGTAGAATCTGTAATTATGTATGACCCATACCCAAAATAATCAATCTCATCGGAAGGTGCTCTACGAGACCACATTACTTTGCCGTCTTTAAACATTTTTACTTGTCTATTGTTGGCGTTGTTTACAATTGTATCTACAATTGCGTTGTCCTTATAGTTATAAAAACTAACTAATTCCCAAACACCATCCAGAGATTGTTTTTTAACCTCTTCGACACTATCTTCATTAGTAATCGGTTTATTATTACCCTCTTTTTGTTTACAGGAAAAAAAGGTGAAAAATAAAAGCATCGGTAAGATTATTTTTTTCATAATTCCAGTATAATTAAGAGTAGGTTTAAAAATTCAATGAGCAAAATTACAGCCAGCCTCTATTGACTCATCAACAATTTACGTATTATTTATGAATTTTTTAACATTTTGAGCTAACTTAATTGACTGTAAATCTTAATTATGGTTAAAATCAAGCTGGTTAAAAAAAATCCCTTTCTACAAAACATGTAAAAAGGGAGCAATTATTTGTTTTTACTAAGTATTATTTTTGAATGAACTCAGGTTTAAACGCTCTGTAATACTCGGTAAAAGCTTTTTGAGATTTAATATTTTTATGTTCGTCGTTTTTAAACATTTTTAAATACAATTCCAGTTCTTGGGGCTTTTTAACACCTCTTAAAGGCACTAAGGTATTCAAATCTTCATCTAAAAAAAGGGTAGTTGGAAATGCTTGAATTTGAAAATACCTAGATAATTGATGCGCGCTGTTTCTTTTATTTGCTCTAGCAGGATTGTAATTGGGGTTTGAATAAACTTCGCCTTTAAAAACGACCTCATCATTACCTTCGGCATTAAATTTTACAGCATAGTAATGTTTATTTACATAATCGGCTACATCTTTGTTTTGAAAGGTAATTCGATCCATTAATTTACAAGGTCCACACCAAACGGTGTACATGTCTATCATGATTTTTTTAGGTGTTTTCTTTTGAAGTTCTACCGCTTCTTCAAGCGATATCCAATTAATGTCTTGTGCCGCTATTAGGTTTAAGGCAAAGACCAGTACGAAGGCTAATACTATCTTTTTCATAATTCGATTTGTTGCAAAATATGTGCCTAACTTACAAAAAATGCTCCTAAAAAGGAGCATTTTACGTTTATTTTAACTGTTTTTTCGATTACCTGACACCTTTATTTATTGATTAAAGGAATTAACAAGGCTTAATGTTATTTTTTTATGATCTATCTGCCAGTTCGAACCCTTCGGCTTCGTCGTGACCATTAGTTTTAATATCTTCAGCTCCTCTGGTTAACTTTTTTAATTTCTTAAGGAAAATTAATAGTAGAATTCCAAAAATCGCTGTTAGGATAAAAATGAAAACAAAAGTCTTAAACTCCCTTTTATTCTGGTTTTCGAAAACCTCAATTCTACCTGAATAACCTGTTAATTCTACCTTTGCTGTTCCAGATTCTATAGTTTCTTTCTTATCCTTATCATATGTAAACCTTACAATTATAGTCTGAGGATTCTCTTTTGTTGCATTTTCTTCATATAAATATTCGCCTAATTGAACATTATTATCTTCATTAATTTCGATAAACTCGCTGAGGTTACTTTTAGAGTCAAAAACAATACTCTCATTTAATAAATAACCTGAACCAACAAGCTCGAAATCATCTCCGTTAGCAAAAATAAAATCTTCGATAATTCCCTTTTCAGAAGGATTATTTAAAAGGTTTACTTGAATAGGCTCAGCTTGAGAAGCTTCTCCTATCGATCCAGCTAGTTTATTACCTAAACCAGTAGCAGCGAAATAAACTCCCATCATTATTGACACATATTTCATAGGAGCTACTTTTGTTATGAAAGACAAAGCTACTGGAGAGGCACATAATTCTCCTAAAGTATGTAGTAAATATGCTAAAATTAGTAATATAAGAGCGGCTTTGTCACCATATTGAACAACATCATTACTCGCTTTTGCCATAAACAAAAAACCAGCACCCATTATAATCGTTCCTACAGCCATTTTAAATAATGAAGAACTTTCTTTCCCTTTATGTTGCCACCATATCCAAAATGCACTAACTATTGTTCCAAATATTATTATAAATAAAGCATTTACTGACTGAAATACAGAAGTAGGAATTTCGTAAGGGTCAGTGAATTTATCTTTAAATATTGTATACAATATTATTATAAGCAACCCAATTGGTATAAACAGATAGGCAGTATCTTTCTTTTTAATTAAATTTCTAACACCTAAAAGAGTCAAAATAAACCCAAAGCCATAGAATATTATGTGTAATACAGAAATACTAACTTCCCTATCAATCTTTGTATCAGTATAAATATTTAATAGTCCTCCCGCTTGTTCGAAAGCTCCCCAAAATACGATGATGATTAAGAATGAAATTAACAAAACTACAAAGCGGTCTTTTTCAATCTTATCTATATCCTTATATATCATCATCATTAATCCAGCAACAATAAATAGAAACGAAAATAATGCTCCATAAGCATAACTTTCATATCCTTCAAACTTATAAAATGAAAACAATGTAGATCCTACTATTCCAGCAATTGTAATTGATAAATGCAGAGGGCTTTTGAACAAATTAGAAAATAGTTCCCCTAAAGAAGTGTTCTCGTCATTCTTCATTTTAGAATTCGATTTTTTTATAGGAGCCTCTCCAATACCAACTAAATGTTTTTGTCCCCACATAAAAACTATTTGTCCAAATAACATTCCTAGTCCAGCAAGGCCAAAACCATAATGCCACCCTATTCTCTCTCCTACAGCTCCAACGATAATAGCTGCCAAAAAAGCACCTATATTTATTCCAATATAAAATATTGTAAAACCACTATCTCTTTTTTCATCTCCTTCTTTGTAAAGTCCTCCAACCATTGTTGAGATATTAGGTTTTAATCCCCCAACTCCTAGTATAATTAATCCCAATCCTAAATAAAATGCCCAAGGTGCAGTAATTGCTAATATAGAATGTCCAGCAACCAAAATCAAACCTCCAATAAAAACTGCCTTCTTTTGACCAATATATTTATCTGCTAAAATCCCACCAGGAATTGACATTACATAAACCAACATGGTGTACCAACCATAAAGAGCCAATGCACTACTATTTTCCCAACCCAATCCAGGATTATCTCCAGTAGCAGACGATATCATATATAGCACCAAAATTGCACGCATCCCATAATATGAAAAGCGTTCCCACATTTCTGTAAAAAACAGAACATATAAGCCTACTGGATGTCCAAATAATTCTTTTTGTTTTATTGTAGCCGAATTTGCCATAATTTAATAATTAGTATAGTTAGTTTAAAAGTATGCCAAGTTTAATAAAAAATAAACAAATACACGAACTATTACTAGTTAAATACATGAATGCCTCGTTTAAGCAACTATATTTTGGCTAAGAATAGTATCTTTGCAGCTATAAATTTGATTGCATGAGTAAGTCTATTTCTGGTTTTTCTAAACTGTCAAAATCTAAAAAAATCGATTGGATTATCAGTACCTATTTTTCAAATAGAAAAGAGACCAAAACCGTTTTAAAACAGTATTGGAATACGAATGAGAAACTCCAACAGCTTCACGACGAATTTATTGAGAACACGATTACAAACTTTTACTTACCTTTAGGTGTCGCTCCTAATTTTCTTATCAATAATCATTTGTTTACCATTCCAATGGCTATCGAAGAAAGCTCGGTTGTTGCAGCAGCAAGTAAAGCTGCTAAATTTTGGTTGGATCGTGGTGGCTTTAAAGCTGAGGTTATTTCAACCAAAAAAATTGGTCAAGTCCACTTTATGTATAGTGGAAGTTTTGATACTTTAAAAGCTTATTTCAACTATATAAAACCTCAACTATTTGCCAATGCCAAACCCATTACCAAGAACATGGAAAACCGTGGTGGTGGTATTTTGGATATCGAGTTAATTGATAAAAGCCATGACATACCTAATTACTATCAATTACACGCAACCTTTGAAACCTTGGATGCCATGGGTGCAAATTTTATTAATTCTTGCTTAGAAAGTTTTGCAAACACTTTTAAAACTGAAGTTGTAAATTATGATAATTTAGAGAATACTAATATAGATATAGTAATGAGCATTCTTTCCAATTATGTGCCAGAGTGTTTGGTTAGAGCTGAAGTGAGTTGTAAAGTAGAGGATTTAAACGAAGATGATAATATATTACCTCAAGATTTTGCCAACAAATTTATTCAAGCAGTACGAATTGCCGAAGTGGAACCGTATAGAGCAGTAACCCATAATAAAGGTGTTATGAATGGAATAGATGCTGTAGTATTGGCTACTGGAAACGATTTTAGGGCTGTTGAAGCAGGAGTACATGCTTTTGCATCTAGAAATGGCTCTTACTCTAGTTTAACCCATGCTAATGTAGAAGACGGTATTTTTAAATTTTGGATAGAAATTCCTTTGGCTCTTGGAACTGTTGGTGGCTTAACAGGGTTACATCCTTTAGTAAAGTTATCTCTAGAAATGCTTAATAAACCAAGTGCAAAAGAGCTTATGATGATTGTTGCAGTTGCTGGTTTGGCACAAAATTTTGCTGCACTGCGCTCGTTAACAACAACAGGAATACAACAAGGACACATGAAAATGCATTTAATGAATATATTAAATCAATATCATGCCAGCGACAATGAAAAAGTTGTACTAATTGAACATTTTAAAACAAATGTAGTAACCCATAATGCAGTTGTTGAAGCCATTGAAAACTTAAGGCGCTAATGAATAATTACTATAGCAACGGAAAGTTATTAATAACAGGTGAATATACCGTTTTGGATGGTGCCATGGCCTTGGCAGTTCCAACAAAATTTGGACAATCCTTAAATGTTACTCAAATACCTGAAAACAACATTATTTGGAAAAGTATTGATAATGAGAACCAAACTTGGTTTGAAGATGTATTTCCAATTGTAGAGATTGCTTCTGGCTTAATAAACCCTTGTAATGACGTTTCAAAAACACTTGTAAACATATTGGCTGCTACCAAAACATTAAATCCTAATTTTTTATTAGGAAGCATTGAAACCAAAACTGGGTTTAGCATTACTACCAAACTGGGTTTTCCAAGAAATTGGGGACTTGGCAGTTCTTCAACCCTTATAAATAATATTGCCAATTGGGCAAAGGTAGATGCCTACAAACTATTGGAAATAACATTAGGTGGCAGTGGTTATGATATTGCTTGTGCACAACAGGGTAAGGCTATTACTTATCAATTAAAAAATTCTCACAGAGACATTAATGTAGTAGATTTTAATCCTAAGTTCAAAGACCACTTGTATTTTGTTCATTTAAATAAAAAACAAGATAGTCGCGAAGGGATTAATCGATATAATAAAAACAAAGGAGCTATTTTTTCTAAAATCAGCAACATAAATACCATTACCAAAAACATTATTAATTGTTTTAATATAGAAGATTTTAATCAGCTCATAGATTTACATGAAACGATTATTGGTTCCATAATAAAGTTTCCAACTGTTAAAGAATCTCTTTTTAAAGACTTTAACGGCTCTATTAAAAGCCTTGGAGCTTGGGGAGGCGATTTTATTTTAGCAAGCTCTTTTGATAATCCGAGTACTTATTTTAAAGAGAAGGGTTACCCAACAATTATTCCCTTTAGAGATATGGTATTAAACTAAAAAGAGGCTGTCTAAAAAGTGCTTTTATTGTCATTTTGAGCGCAGTCTAAAAATCTCAATAATCTATAAATCAACATTTTAATTTTTAAGAGATTCTTCATTTTCATTCAGAATGACACTTTTTAGACAGCTTCTTTAATTTATATATAAAAAACTACTTACTAATAAAAAGCAGCTCTATTATCTTCGATCTTGGCAGCTTTTTTTAAAGCCTCTAATAACAATGTATTTACTGTTGTAGCTTTAGCAGTACCAATTCTATTGGCAGCAGCTTGGTAATTTGGCAATCCTGCTGCAGGTGTTAATTTTGTTAATTGAATAACAAATACCCCTGTTTTACCTTCAATTGGTTTAGACATAGTACCTTCGGTTAATCCAAAAGCTGTTCCAACTACTTTTGGTTCGTTTCCTGCACCTGATATAGTTGGGGTTTTCATAGTAACTGCTAATGCTGTTTGCACTGTTTCACTTTCACTTGCTGCAATATCTTCTAAAGTTGCTGCAGAGATACGTGCTTTAATGAGTGCTGCTTTCTTTTCTTTTCTAATGGCTGGCAATGCTGTAACCGAAGCTTTATCGGTACTCATTAATCCTTCCTTATTTATTGCTGTTAGCTGTACAACTGCATAACCGCCTTGGATATTAAATCTTTTAATGTCGCCAGGATTCACACCGTCTTCATAAATCCATCGTACTATGTTTCTTTGGCTTCCTAAGCCTGGAATGGCCTCATCTAAAGTTTTGATAGCACTTACTGGCTTAATTGTATAATCGCTTTCACGTACAACTTCTGTAAACTCTTTATCTGCTACTGCAATTTCAAATTTTGAAGTCTCGTTAAATATTCTATCAACAGTTGCATCAGATGGTTCAATTACTCTTGCTAAGTTACCAACTTTAACCGCTTTTTGCTTTTCGCCTTGGCTTAATATTTCAATAACATGGTATCCAAAATCGGTTTTAACAACATCTATATCCCTAACTTTATTATCGAATGAAAACGCTTTAAACTCAGGCGCCATTCCAGCAGTATAGGCAAATTCTATTTCTCCATCGTTTTGATTACTTACAAGATCGGATGATAAAACCAATAAGTCTTTAAATTTAGAGCGGTTGCTTTTTACAACATTTAAAATACTATCTGCGGTTGCTTTAGCTTCTGCATCGGTTTTTACAACATCTGGTCCAGCTTGTACAGCACCTGCAAACGGAATTAATATATGTCTCACTTTAACAGAGTCTGCTATTTGTTTAACATCGATAACCTTACTAATCATGAACATATTATTATTCTTGTAAGGACCGTAAAGTTCGCCTTTGTTCAAGTTCCAAATACTATCGGCATGTTCAACAGGCAAATTTGCTTTAAACATATAATCATCAAATAATTTAACAGCCGAATTTGCTGCTAAATAACCTTCATTATCGGTTGTGTTTTTAAATCCAACGATGGTTTCAGTTGCTTTTGAGGCTTCTATATATTCTTCTCTATCTTCCAGCAACTTAATCAAAGCATTTTTAATTTCGGTTTCATCTTCTAAAGATGCTTCTTCCTTAAACTCGACAAAACGAATATCTCTTGATTCATCTATCTCGTATTGGCTCTTATTTTTGTTTATATAGTTAGAAATATCAGACTTAGTAACCGTTATTGTGCTATCGGCAATTGAAGTATAAGGGATTCTAACATATTTAAAATCTACTTTATCGTTTTCTAGTTTGTAATCTAACTCTCCTTCGGCTAGTGTCCCTGGAATACCTGCTTTAACCATATTAAAGTAGGTTTGTTGCTTTCCTGTAACAGCCATATTGTTTTCATAATTCGTCCAAGCTTCATAATTAATTGGTGACCCTCCTAGTATTGCAGTTTCTGGGGAAATGGCTTTTAGGTTGGCTATAAATTCATTTAATTTATTTTCATCGTAGATACCATCTTCATTTTTAAACTCTTCAAAATTCGCCAACCCTAATCGCAACAGGTCTCTCATTTGGTCGCGCTCTACGGTAAGCCCTAAAGCATCATACTGCTCATTCATAACCGCATTGCTCACTTCCTGGTCCCAAACTCTGTTCATTGCTTGGGTATTGGTAAGTGAACCTCCAAATTGTCGTTGTGCATTTTCTACCTTAGCCATAAAATCGTCACGATCTATGTCTTCTCCATTTATAGTAGCGATTACGTTTTGAGACTTGCTATTGAAGCCATCTGTATTTTTAAATAAATCGGCTAAAACAAATGAGAATAATGCCATAGCGATTACTAAGATTAAAAATAACGATCGTTGTCTAATTTTATTTAAAATTGCCATATATAATTAAAATTTTATGTAACCTTTTTTGGGGTTTATCAAATAGACTAATACTTTCAAAAAAAAATTGGATAGTAATAATCTTTAATTAATTGTGATAAAATATCGTGGGCGAAAATAGTATTTTATACTTAATAATAAAAGCAGAACAACGTATAAATTGTACTGTTGTAAGATTTTTAATCGTCTTTTAAAATGTGAAGGGATACAATTTCTATTTTGGTATTAGAGACTTTTAAAATTGTAAATAAATAGTTGTCTATGGTTACTTTTTCGTTTTGCTTCGGAATTTCTTCGGTGCTGTTAACAATTAAGCCTCCAAGGGTTTCGTAATTTTCATTTTCTGGCAGGTCTAATTTATAGGTTTCATTTATATAATCTACCTCTAATCTAGCCGAAAAATTAAATTCGGTATCGCTTATTTTTTTCTCTAATAATGCTATCGTGTCATGTTCGTCTTCTATTTCGCCAAACAATTCTTCAACAATATCTTCGATGGTCATGATACCCGAAGTTCCTCCATATTCGTCCAACACTACCGAAACACTCTTACGCTTTTTGGTAAGTACATTTAAAACATCTTTTATTAGCATGGTTTCAGGCACAAACTCAACTGGAATAATAATAGATTTTATTGTTTTTGGGTTTTTAAAAAGATCGAACGAATGTACGTATCCTAAAATATCGTCTATGGTATTTTTGTAAACCAAAATTTTAGAATATCCTGTGGAGGTAAAAAGCTCGTTTAAGGTTTTTATGCTATCATGAATCTCTACTGCAACCAACTCGGTACGAGGTATCATAACTTCTCTAGATTTTACTTCGGAAAATTCTAAAGCATTTTGAAAAATTTGAATTTCGCTATCTACATCGTCGTCATCTTCAACCGATTCCATTTGTTCGCTAATATAATTTCCTAATTCTACTTTAGTAAATGCCAATTGTACTTGGTCTCCATCGGTTTTAAAAAAGGTTTTTAGTACGAGATCGGAAATCCAAATAACAAAATTGGAAATAAATGAAAACAACACAAAAAATATGTAAGCTGGAATTGAAAATAGCTTCAACAACAAATTAGAATAAATTTGAAAGAAAACTTTTGGTAAAAACTCGGCAGTTATTAGTATTACCAAAGTGGAAATTATGGTTTGGGTCAACAAACTAAAATCGGTAATTAAAGCATTAAGCAAAGCGTTATCAAGGGTCATGCCTTGAAACCACTGCATTAATAAATCTCCCATATAAAAGCCATAAATAACCAATGCGATATTGTTTCCAATAAGCATTGTGGCAATAAATTTTGATGGTTTTGCTGTAAGCTTTGTAAGTATTTTGGCTAAAATACCGCTTTGTTTTTTTTCAATTTCTATATGAATCTTATTTGAAGAGACATAGGCTATTTCCATTCCTGAGAAAAATGCCGAAAATAACAGCGAGATAATAATTATTACGGTTTCGGAACTCATTTTTTAAAGCTTGCCTCTATCTTCGAAACGCTTTCTAAATTTCTTTCTAAAAAAGAACATAAATATTGCTAAAGCTGCTAGAGCTAATGACAAATAAGGACTTTTACCTTCGACATTCCAATTGCTTATGGCATCGTATAAAAACAATATTGCAAAAATTAAATACGCATATTGAAAAAGCTGTAATACCTTCATTACTAAAAAATGAGTTAGTGATTATTATAAATTATAACAATACAAAGATAGTAATTATTCGTCTATATAAATGATTCCACTCATCTCTAAAACCCTGGCGTTTGTGAAGCTTCTATTGGAGTCGAAACCTGTTCCATTTATAATTTCGTTATTACGACGAAACTTTACTGGTTTGTTTGTAAACATCCATTCTCGTTTTTGATCGTAGAATAGTTGCTCAGTAAACAAAGTATCGTTACTATGGGTTGTAACTACAACGTTACCTTGTAAATCTATTAAATTGGTGTCATTATAAATCAATGCAAAATCTGCCAATACATTATTTTTATTGCCTTTTTCATCGTAAATGGTGAAATCGATGCCTTGAGGAAATTCTACAAACGAAAACTTGCGGTTAGAAAAATCTAGCATTTTTGGACTTATTAAATGCGATTTTAGTCTTCCCGAATCGGTGTATTTTGTATTAATATTATCGGCTTCAGTAATTGGTTTATCACTTAAAATACCAATATTTTGGACCTCTTTAAAGTTATCTTTGCATGAAAAAAACATGGTCACAGTAACAACTGTGACCATGATGATTATACTATTTTTTACTATTGGATTCATTAAAGGTTTGGCACTTTAACGCTTCTACCTATCCAACATCCAATTTTTATAGTTTCTCCTGCATTACCTTTAGTGAATATTTCACTTCTAGTAGGTGCTTTTGCTAAATAATTAGCTGCAGTATTTCTAGATGCTTTAGACAAGTTTGGATCTACTCTACCTGCTTTTCTAGCTTCTTGTGCTGCTAACCAATATACAGCTCTTTTGCTAAAGTTATCTGTACCACAATTATTGGCACTAGCAGCATACATTTGCGAAATTGCTAAATGTGCTTTCCCCATTGATGGGTTCGCAGCAAGTGCCTTTTGGTAATATGTTCTTGCTTGACCATAACTTCTTTTTTTCTTAAATCCAGCAGCAATTCTATAAAGTATTTTAGCTTTATCAATGTTATCTGTTTCTAATTCTACTGCTTGATTGTAAAAAGTTAATGCTGCAGCATTATCTCCTTCTTTATCTTTTAAAATCCCTAAATAATACGCTGTAGATGCATTTGGTTCTAAGCTATTTTTTTGCTCCACAATTTTAACAAATAATGGATCGTCTGTACATTCTTTAGTGTACAATCTGTTCATGGCTCTTTGTAACCATAAACCATCGTTTTTGTTTTCTTCGTAGTTTCTAGTATATAACGGAATTAAGTTTTCGCAGTTTGCACGATCACCTAAATCTCTATCCATTCCAGATGAAATTTGATCGTAAGCTCTTAAAAAACTAGTATAAGATTTTACTCTACTAGCGTCTTTTTTACTTAGTACTGGCTCTTCCTCACTATCGTCGGTAGGCACATACTTATTTAATAGCTTCGTATAATTTTTTATTTCAGCTTCAACCTTTTCAGAAATTTCGTCATATTTAGTAAACAATTCTTCTGCGGGTTTTTTTCCAGCATCATACAAATTTACCATTAGTTTAAAATATGTATATAATGACTTTGGATTAGTAAATGTAGCTTCATCTGTTTTAAAAGCATTGTCAAAGCAGTCGTACAATTGACTATCAGTCATTTGTAACTCGTCTTTGTAATCGTATTGTAATTGACAAGCTTTAGCTAAAAATTCACCCTCTGGTGTTTTACTAGCAAAGTTTACACGTCTTTCTTCCCACATTTTCACTAGATCTTTAACAAACCCTACTTTTTCGGCTCCCGAAGATTTTTTAATTTTATAATTAAGGATACGTTCACCATAGGTAAAAATTGCTCTGTTAAACTTTGGGTTTCTTTGTCTTAATTCCATCCAAGGGCCAAAAGCAGCATCATAATTTTTAGCTTTTGCATATTCACTAAAAATCGACAATGTGTTCATGTCTTCTTCCTGACTTTGTGCACTAGTCACGTTAAATCCTAGAAAAAGCATTGCTATTAACAGTGTAATTTTCGTCTTCATAATTCTTTATAATTAATTAGTTATACTTTCTTTTTACAAACCATCTATCGTTTAATGATAGGCTAAGCTGGAAATTTACAAAATTTTCTTTTACTAAATTTTGGTTTATTGTTCCACGTTGTCCAACTTCGATTCCAAAATTTACATTAGAAAATGCATTTCCAACTGGTAATCCTACCCCAAAAGACATGCCAAACTCGTTTATTGACTCGTTTTGTATTTTTAACCCTGTATTTTCGTATCTAATTCCTGCTCTGTAAACCACTCTTTTCCAGTATTTGAAGGCATTATATTGTGGTACAAAAAACCCTCCAACCGATATTGTTGAAGCATCTTCATAGGTCGCATTTTCAAAATTAAAAATTTCGTTTGAAAATTCACTGGTTTTTAACATGGTGTACTCTGCGCCTAAAAACCATTTTCTAGGTTGGCCAATACCAACTCCTAAGGCTGTTTTGGTGGGCAATGTTAATACTGTTTTGTCTAATCCAAGAGCTTCAAGATCGGTTTCAACTTCAGATACTGCAAATTCTTGGCCAGTGGAACTAACTACTACGCTTGCAAAAGTTCGTTGATTAGTAGAGGTTAAATCTGCTTTTGGAGAAAAGGTAATAGATGATGTTAATTGCAGTTTCTCGGAAATCATTGGTGTGTAAGTGAGTCCTAAATTAAAATTTAAACCACTTAAATCGGATCTGTTTACCTCTCTACTATGATATTGCAGAGGGGTTCCCTCGTTGTCGTATCTAAAATTAACAACAGTATTTTGCGAATTTCCAAAATTATAGTTTGCATCAACACCAACTCTTAAATTTTCAGCGAGTAAATACCCTATCCCTAAAAATGCTTTGTTTACACCTCCTTCACCTCTATATCTATAATTTAAAACATTTTCATCGCTTAAAGATTCTAATTTATAACCAACAGATGTGTACGGCATTAAGCCCAAACCCATACCTAGCCTACCCATAGGAATAGATAACGCTAAATAATCAAAAGTTACAGCATTAGTATTATTGGATACAGTGTTGGTTTTTAAAGTTGTATTTGAGCTACTACCACCAACAGCAAATTTAACAATATGTCCATTACCTAGTGATTTTAATGAGTTTCCAGCATACGACGCTGGATTGCGTAAATTAACATGAATACTATCTGTAAAAATACTTAATCCTCCCATACTCACATTTTCGGTAGTACCTTTAAATTTTAAACTCCCTAATCCATAAAATGAATATGGCGAGGTTGTTCCTTCTTGAGCATGAATATTTAATGCTAAAAATGCTATAAATATTAAACAGATTTGTTTTATCATTCGTTTAAGTTAAATTCTAATATAAAATTCAAACCTTCTAAAAGAAAATTTGAGTTCGCAAATATGCTACTTTTTAATCGCTTTGACAAGAAATCTGAGTCTCCTCCTGTTAAAATAACTGTTAAATCTTTATATTTTTTGTGGTATTTTTCAACAATACCATCAATCTCCATTAAAATTCCATTAATAACTCCAGAATGAATAGATTCCTTTGAAGAATTACCAATTAATTTTTTTGGAGCTTTTCTTTTCAATAACGGTAAGTTAACTGTTAAATTATTTAACGAGTTATAGCGCATTGAAATTCCAGGAGATATAGCACCTCCCAAATACTCGTTTTTTGCATTAATGAAGTCATAAGTTATACAAGTTCCAGCATCAATAATCAATACGTTTTTTTGAGGATATTTTAGAACAGACGCACTTACTAAAGCAATTCTATCCACACCTAATGTGTTAGGCGTTTTATATTTATTTTTAAATGGAATCTTAGTATGAGAGCTTAAAACAATAGTCTCAAGGTGTTTGGTAATGTTTGTAAGCTGTTCTTGGCTTATATTACCAACTGAAGACATAATTGCTTTGCTTAAAAGCGGCTGTTTTTTTATGTGTTCTTGAATTTTAACTTCAATCTCATTTATGTCAATAATCTCTTTATTGACCATTACACCATCTTGAAAAACAGCAAGTTTCACATTGGTATTCCCAACATCTACAATTAAATTCATTTGCAAAATAAAAGGTGTAAATTTACAAAACCATTTTTTATATCTTTTATTTTGCGGAATAATAAAATAGACTATATATTTGCATCCGCTTTGGCGAGGTACCTTAGCTCAGTTGGTAGAGCAACGGACTGAAAATCCGTGTGTCCCTGGTTCGATTCCTGGAGGTACCACAAATAAAACCCTGAAACTTTAATGCTTTCGGGGTTTTTTGTTTTTAACCATTGTTTCAATGCACTTTTTATACATAATTTACAGTCCATCAACCAATACGTATTACGTTGGCGAAACCCATGACACTGATGCACGTCTTGTAAAACACAACCAACATGCCTACTCTGGTGGCTTTTCCAAAATTGCTAATGATTGGGACGTGGTTTTAAATTTTAAATGCCGTTCTAAGGATGATGCACTATTTCTTGAAAAATTCATTAAAAGGATGAAAAGCAGGAAGTTCATTACAAAAGTAATCAAAGATCCATCTATTTTAACCGATATTCTACAAAACAGGTAACATATGTCCCTGGTTCCTCCGACGCTTCGGAGCTGGAGGTACCACTTTAAAACCTAAGAAATTGCTTTCTCGCCTAACTGAAGTAGCATTTCATTGGTGATGGTCTCTAAATCATAATCATGTTCCCAGTACCAATCTTGTCTTGCAGCAGTATCATCAATAGAATTTGGCCAAGAATTTGCTATTTTTTGTCTAAAGTCTGGTGTATAACTAATAGTAAACTCTGGGAGTCGCTTAGTAATTTGTGCCGCCAATTGTTTAGGCGTAAAGCTTATAGCCGACAAATTATATGATGACCTAATTTTCACATTTTCAGGATTAGCATTCATAATATCCAAGGTTGCCTTAACGGCATCATCCATAAACATCATTGGTAGTGCTGTATCTTCGGTTAAAAAACAATCGTAATGTCCTTCATTTATTGCTTTATGAAAAATATCGATGGCATAATCCGTGGTGCCTCCTCCTGGTAAAGTTTTCCAACTAATAATTCCTGGATATCTAATGCTTCTAACATCAACATCATAATTATTATGGTAGTACTCACACCAACGCTCACCAACTTGTTTTGTAATACCATAGACAGTTGTTGGTTCCATAATGGTTTGTTGAGGTGTGTTTGTTTTTGGTGTTGTAGGTCCAAAAACAGCAATACTAGATGGCCAAAACACCTTGCTTATAACTTTATCTTTTGCTAAATTAAGTACATTTAATAAAGACGTCGTGTTTAGGCTCCATGCTTTTTGAGGAAACTTTTCGCCAGTAGCACTTAATAAAGCTGCCATTAAATACACGGTATCGACATTGTGTTTTTTAATACAGTGTTTAATTTGCTTCAAGCTTTTGGCATCCATAATTTCGAAAGGGCCAGATGCGACAAGTTCCATATTACTCTCTCTAATATCGCTTGCTATAACATTCTCAACACCTAACTCCAATCTTAATCTATTAGTCAATTCTGAGCCAATTTGTCCACATGCTCCAATAATTAAAACTTTTGATACCATTATTTAATTTTATTAGTTTTCAAAAATAACAAGATTTTGAGCATTGCATGAAAATAACACAAAAACTTTTTACAATGCAGCTTTAGCAATATATTTGTGTGATTCTAAGTTTTGTTTATATGTCAAAATTACATTTGATTTTTATTCGTTTTTTCTTATTAGTATTACTGGTTATTAATATTCAATGTAAAAAAACTGAAGATACCCAATTAAGAAAAGATCAAGAAACATCTACTGAGTTTACCAAAATCACTTCCCAAGATATAAAAGACATTAAGTTTACCGAATATGCCCTAAGCGATTTGGCCAAAAAGGAAGTTGCTAATTGGACAAAATTCAAGGATTTAGACGTTGAAATTGAAAACTTAAAAAATGGCTCTATCTCTTTTTTTAAAGACGATAAAACTATTCTTCAAGGGCTTATTGCAGATCTTAAAAATGAAATTCCTGAAAGCTTAAATAGATCGTCAATTATTGTTCGCCTTTCGGTATTAGAAACAACAATGTATAAATTTGACGAAACCATAAATTTGCAAAGTTCTTCAAAAGAGACCATTATTAAAGATATAGAAAACCTTCTTTTAGCTTATAATAATTTTGTTTATCAAATAAACAAGGTTATTGAAAAAGAGTCTTATAACATAATAAAACCATGAGGCTCTCTTAAAAGTAACGAAGAACTATAATTTATCATATTTAACGCCGTCGAAATAGCTGTCATAATTATATTTAAGATCCTTCGACTGCGAACAGAATGACACAAAAAACTACTTTTAAGGCAGTTTTATATTTTACACTATTACTTAATTATCTTTTTTTTCTGGTGTAGGTGGTGGGTTTTTTCTAGCTTCCAAAGCATTTTTACTTAACAATGCTATGTTAAAATTTGGCGCTAAAGCAATTGCTTCATCCAATAATGCAATGGCGCCATCTATATCGCTTTGATTTAATTTGAATTTTGCCAATCCTTTTAAATATATAAATGCAGCTTTTGCAGGAACTTGATAAGGTGTTTGTGAGTCGTAATATGTTCGCACTTCATCATCCTTAGAATTAGCAATACCATATTCAATATTTACTATTGCTCCAGCTATATCGTTTATTTGAATTTTAAGATCTGCCATTTCATAAGCAATTAGGGTATTTGGTGTTCTTTTAAACAATTCTTCAAAGTGCACTAAAGCTTTTTCTGGTTCGTTTAAAGCTTGTAAACTAACCGCTTTAACTTCTACTGCCATGTTAGAATCGCTGGCATTTGCATCTATACCTAAAGTATTTAACGCTTGCATGTGTTTACCACCATTCATATACAATACTGCTAGAGTATCTAATCTTGCTTGGCTAGGTGATAAAACATTTAAGTGGGTTAATGCATTAATTACACCTTGCATATCTCCTTGTTGTTTCATTTGTGCATAATATGCTTCGTAGTGCTTTAACAGCTCAGGATTAGTCTGTGCACTAGCCTGAAATACAACTGCTAATAATAAAATTCCTATAACTTTTTTCATGTGTTTGTGTTTATTTTATCAATTGTTCACATGTAACATCTACAACATTATTTTGCTATGCAACTTAATTTTAATAGTGGATGTTTCATCTTAAATAATTTAGGGTTCAAAACTAAACAATTAACTGAAACAATAGTAATGCCAAAGACTAAATTTTAGTTAATATCTATTGTTTGGGTAACGATAACAGCATCGTTTAAAATAAAGGGTTTCGGTATCATTTCTCTGGTTCTTTCTGGAACATTAAATAATTTATTTGATAATAAATCGAAAGATGATTCGTAAATTTTAAGTTGTGTTTTTTGGTTTTTTGGAATTGTAAAGTTTAAGTTTAACGAGTCGTTATCTGATACATAATAACTAAATAGCCTTGTACTTCTTCTGTTTTCGAAAGCGAAACCTTCTTCGCTAGATTTATGTACTTTAACACCGTTTGCTTCAAAATTCTTAAACTTAATGTCTTTGCTTGCATATACATCAAATCTATTTATTTGTCTTTGTTGAACTATAGACATATTAATATGTCTCAAATCATTGATAATAGTGTCTTTATTTATGGTAACTTTAGATTGTGGTATTTGTTTCACTTTGGTGTTTTTTGTGTAGGTAAACCCAGAATTATACTTGCTACTAAATGTATCGTCCTCTTTACTGTTTTCAACCTCATCACTCAATAAGGTTTTGGTCCAATCATCAAGTACAGCATCATAAGTTGCCCAATTTGCTGTATTTGTATCTGTATTTAAAACATAGACCAAGCTATTTGGTTTAGGTCGTTCTTCATTAAAGTTAGATTTAAATTGTGCCGAAATCAAAAAATAAAAAGCTATTAAAAACAGGACATAAGCCAAACGTTTTTTATGCTTAAAGAAACCAAATAGTGATATCATTAACCCAAAGATTAAGGCAACAAGTAACATTGATACCAGTTTAACTGAAATTGAAATAGCTCCAATCTTCATAAAAAATCCCAAAGCAACCGGAAAGAGTTTTATAAAAGGACTAAAAATTAACAACAAAGGAACACACAAAACAGCCATTAATACCAAGTTTGGTTTTTGTTGTTTTAAAAGAACAAACAAACTAATTAACCCAAAATAAACAGGAATAATAAAAAAGCCAGCACCTTTTAAATATTGTGCCACTAAAGCACTTATTATGAACCAAATTACCATTGGAGCCACTAATAAGGATGCTGTATTATCTTCTTTATAAAATTTGCTATAAATCCATGCGCAAATACCAATTGCTATCAAACTAAACGCTGCGATATACATATAGCCATTGTAGGTAAACCCATGTAGCATTTCGGAATACTGAGGGTTAAGTACTTTGATAATCTCCCAGAGAACATAGCCAAAGACCAAACAACCAATAATAGAAACAAATAAAGGCACAAAGCCTTTTAAGACATCTTTTGTAATTAATCGGGCTGTCTTAAATCCATAAAAAACAAGAGCAATGAATAGTAATACAGCAACAAAAAACATTGGCCATATTAAAGAATAGCCATACACTACGGTTTTAAACAATGGTACGTTAAAATAAACGTTATCTACTGTACTCTTTAGATTACTTAAATCTGCATCAGAAAAATAGTGTAATAAAGGCATTAAATAAGAGCCTTGATGTTCTAATGTATTTCTATCTAAACGCTCAAAAGTATCGTTGGCTGTATGATAATCGAAGTGGTCGTCTATAAATGCAAAATTAAAACTCTCTATATTGCCATCTTCTCTAAATCGTGTTGCATCAGTATCGTTTGGTAACAATTTGTAAACACTATAAATTAAGGAATAAGCCACTGGATATGACGGTTTAGCTTTTACAAACTCCTCTATAAGCTTAGCATTTCCACCATTTGTTTCTGGCCACATTACAACTGGACCACCACTTCCTCTTGCTTCAAAATTTAGCACTAAGCCAACATCTTTTGCCCATTTATGTGTATTTACAAAAATATCTGCACCATTAAGCCCTAATTCTTCGGCATCTGTAATGAGGATAATAATGTCATTTTTTGGTTGTTTACCAGTATTTAAAAAAGCTCTTAAACTCTCAAGAATTGTAACAACACCAGAGCCTGCATCACTAGCTCCAAGGGATGAATGTGGTGCACTATCATAATGAGACAATAACAGTAGTGATTTTGTATTATCACTCCCTTTTATTCTTGCAATAATGTTTTTTGGTTTAGATAAATTCCCCCATTCCCTCATTGAGAAGGCTTCTTGAATTTCGACATTTAATCCAAGTGTCTCAAGCTCATTTACAATATAGTTTCTAACTCTTGCATGTGCATCGCTACCAACATAATGTGGTGCTTTGGAGATTTCTTTGAGATGAATTAAAGCTCTTTGGGTTGAAAATTCATTCTTTTTGGTATTTAAATCTGATATTTTTGCAGGCATTAATGCTGAAAAACTCCAGAATACAGCAACAATTAACAACAATAGTGCTATTGTTTTTTTTATCATTTTAGGAAGATTACTTAGTTTTTATAAAAGTAGTAAAAATTCAATTTAAGTAAGTCGTAAAAAATTAGTATCTTAAAGCTCTACGTAAAAACAAACTATTATGGGAATAAAAAGCTTTCAAGGATCCAGGAGGATGCAACAAGAGGTTGAAACGTCTCCTATAAAGGTCAAGGATTACATGACCACGAATCTTATAACGTTTAAACCAGACCAATCTGTTGAAGATGTTATAGATTCGCTTATAAAAAACAGGATTTCAGGTGGTCCAGTGGTTAATAATAACAACGAGTTAATAGGTATTATCTCGGAAGGTGATTGTATAAAACAGATTAGCGAAAGCAGATATTACAATATGCCTTTAAATAATAACTCGGTAGAAAAACACATGATAACCAACGTTGAAACCATAGATGGGAACATGAACATTTTTGACGCAGCAAGTAAATTTTTAGAGTCCAAAAGACGCCGTTTCCCAATTGTTGAACACGGAAAATTAATTGGACAAATAAGCCAGAAAGATATTTTAAAAGCAGCCTTAAAACTTAAAGGACATACCTGGAAATAAAGTTAAAATCTACTTCTTTTGTTAATTTTTAAAGGGAGATCGGTAATTATTAACTTTTCTTTTCCTTGGTTTACCAGTTCCGCTACTTTGGAATAATGATAACCAGGGATTGGTTGATTTAAAGTTTTCCATTTGGCAATTCCTGAAACTGTAATTTGCTCGCCAATTTCGATAACACCTTCTTTATAACGAAGTGATTTATTAAACCCTAAAAAGTTAAGAGGGTCAATATTATATTGTCGTAAAAGTGACTCAAATTCTGGCGTTGGATTGTTAAAAGTTCCTGAAGAGGTCTTTTTATCCTTTACCAAGTAGCTTATATAATTTTTTGGTGATTGAGTAGGTCTCACAATTACAAAATCTCCATTGTTATTAATAAAAAATTCTTGTGTTTTCTCTTCTTTGATAACGGTTTTCCAATGCGAACTTTTACCATTGCTGACACGTTTTTCAATTTTAATGGTATAAAACACGCATTCCCTTCCGCTTAAAGGCGCAATTAATGGTGCTTTTACATGTAAGGCTTTACCAGTCACTTTTGTAAGTTCACTAGTTTTTAAACCTGTTGCAGGTTTCAAAGGAATTTTAGATAGTTTTCTTAAAACCATTTGTTTGGCTGAAAAATAATATCCTAAAAATGCAATTAGGCCAAAAACGACAACTATTATTGGAATAATTATCATCAATTCATTTGAAGTGATAAGTATCATATTAAAGTTATGTATAACATGTTAGTATATTGTTATGTTCTAAGGTTACAGGGTTTATGAATCACGCTTCACTAAAGCATAATAATCATTGTCTAAAGGTAAATACCCTTGGTCGTAAACAAAGTAGTAAACCGTTCCTGCCTTTGTTGTATATATACTTGTAAAGTAATTAAAATCGAAGCCTTTTTCAATCAACTTAGCACGTGAGGTTTTTGTTTTTTTATCTGGATTAAGGTCTTCCAGTATCCTATAATTTTTACGCAATCTATTGTTAGTATTACGTATTAAATTTTTACTATCCTTATTAACTCTGTTGTTATAAGAATTTCTGCAAGCATCACTACAGAATTTTTTATCTATACGACCTACAATTTTATCGCCACACTCAGGACATTCTTTTTTCATGATTTTCTATATTTCTTACTATTTTCCTTTGCTCTTTGTATTGTCTTTTCTCTATAATTTTCATCTTCATGATATCTATTCTTAGCTTTTTCCAATGTTTGCTCTTTATAGTTTATATCTGTTTGATATTTTTCTTTATAATATTTCTTGGTTTTTTCCCTAAAAGCCTTGTCATTTTGATAACGTTCTTTTTTTTGTTTCAAAATTTTTTCCCTGTTTTTAACATATTGCTCCCTTCTTCTTTTCTTGTTTATAAAGGTTTCGTAATCTTCTTTGGTTAATTCATACCATGATGCTTTTGTGTCTTCATATTTAAAATCTTCAATATGCTTCAACCCGATTTTTCTCAATACGTTATTGGAGTCAATATTTTCAATAAGTGCTATTCCAGCAATGGTTTCATATTGCTTCACTTTAAAACCATAATCTAAGGCCACCAATGCAGATTCTGTGGCATATCCTTTTCCCCAATATCTAGGAATAAAACGATAACCAATATCATAAAAATCTTGTTTTCCATTAAGGGAATCTTTTTCACCTGTATTGAACTTAATTCCTGACCACCCAATAAAATCTCCAGATAATTTTTCAATGACTGCCCAACGACCAATACCTCTTTCATCATATTGCTGTCTAATAAACTCAATTATTTTTTCTGTTTCACTTTTAGTTTTAACAGGTTTATTTCCCAAATATTTATGTACCATTGGGTTTGAATCCAACTCAAACATACCTTCAATATCTGTTGGTAATATTTCTCTTAAAATAAGGCGTTCTGTTTCTGCAAATACTTTCATATTAATCAATCATTTTTGATGCTAATTCTTTAAATAGTTTGTAAGCTACCATAGCTGTTGCATTATTGATATCTCGTTTAGGGTTCAGCTCTACAATATCTGCTCCAACAATTGGCACATTAATATTTTGAATAATATCAATTAGCTGTCTTGTACTCATACCTCCTGGTTCATGATGCGAAATTCCTGGAGCAAAAGCTGGATCAAGTACATCAATATCTAGCGAAATATATAGTGGCGCTTTTAGCGAATTGATAAAATTGGTATTAAAATCTTTCATTTCAACAACTTTAACTCCAAAGCGCTTAGCTTGTTCTTTTTGATGCGTATTAAAAGTTCTTATGCCAACCTGAGTCAATGAATTTAAGAAACCTTTTTCCATCAATCTGGCAAATGGTGATGCATGTGAATAAGGGTTGTTTTCAAAATTATCATACAAATCGGCATGAGCATCCAAGTGTAACACATTAAGTTTTGGATACTTTTCAGAAAATGCTTCAATTACAGGAAACGAAATTGAATGGTCGCCTCCAAAACTAATAATTTTACTTCCTTCTTTTAATTCAATGCTAATCGTTTCTTTTATTTTTTTGTACGCAAAAACCGCATCAATTTTAGTGAATTCAATATCGCCATAATCTTTATAATTTTCGCCTTCAATAATTTCTTTTCCATGTTCACAAAAGCGATTTGCGGATCCTTGTTTATCCATCAACCGAATGTGCTTTGGTGCCAAAGCTGGTCCTTTGATATAAGAAGAATTAGCATCGTAAGGTATCCCTATGAGTTTGAGCATATTATTTATTTAAAACAGAAATATAATCCACCCATGGACCAACTTCATCTTTATATTGTTTTGCCATGACTCTTGAAATTTGTGCAATATGTCCAAGGTCGTGAGTCACCCATGTAGCTAGTAAATTTTTGAGTGTTACTTTACCCAATGATGGATGTGTTGCCTCTTTGTTAAAATCAGATTCAGTAATGTTTGAAGATTTTAATGACTCAATATTTTGTTCTCTTAATTTTGAAAACTCAACAAGCAACTGTTTCATAGTTTTCCCTTTAGATTCTTCAAACTGTGCAAATCGATCAAAGGGTTCAAAAGCTTTGCTTTCAGAATCATTCAAAACAAGTTGCAAACGCGAAATCCAATCGGTTTTTTCACCATGAATTAAATGCCCAACAACATCAAAAGCACTCCAAGTTTCATCACCTTCATTACAAAAAATCCATTCATCGGATAAATTATCCAAAAATATTTCTAAAATCTTTGGAGTTCGCTCTAAAATCTCTAAAGCTTTGTCAATACTATATTTCATTTAGCTAATATAGTAAAAATTATTCGTTTACAAACGACTACAAACACTTACAAACGATTTTAAATGCGTAATAACCGATTAATATTTTGATTGTGTCACATATTTGCACTGTCGAAACATAAGAACTCGATAGTATTAACTGTTTAACACGAAAATTTAAAATTATGAACTCATTAAGAAACAAAGTACAGTTGATTGGAAACCTTGGAAACGATCCAGAAATTATCAATCTTGAATCAGGAAAAACACTAGCTAAATTTTCTGTCGCCACAAACGAAAGTTACAAAAATGCCAATGGTGAAAAAATCACAGACACACAATGGCACAATGTAGTTGCTTGGGGAAAAACGGCTCAAATAATTGAGAAATATGTTACTAAAGGAAAAGAAGTGGCTATTGAAGGTAAACTAACTTCACGCAGCTATGAAACTAAAGAAGGTGAAAAAAAATATATTACCGAAGTGGTTTGTAATGAATTGCTAATGTTGGGGAAATAATAACCAAACTTAAGAAACTCTTTGAAAAGTGATTTTTAGTATCATATAAAGTACAGTCGAAATATCTAACATACTAAATTTTTGATTCTTCGACTGTACTCAATATGACAGAGTATAGTTTTTTATTACTTTTCAAAGAGCTTCTTATTCAATTTAAATTAAAAGTATAAATACTATATTTGGTGTTGTAAAAACATCTATATGCTAACTAACGCCACCAAAATTGCTATTCGAGCCATGCTATACTTAGCAATGTTCTCTAATGAAACCAAAAAGTTTGGCGTTAAACACATTGCAGAGACTTTGCAAATACCAAAACCATTTTTATCAAAATTACTTCAGAAACTTAAAAAAAGTAATATAGTATCTTCTACAAAAGGTCCTCGTGGTGGTTTTTACCTAAACAAATTAAATGCTAAAAAAAGTGTTTGGGATATTATTGTTTGTATTGATAATCCTGAACGTTTTGACCACTGTTTTTTAGGTCTAGCAAAGTGTAGCGACGAAAACCCATGTCCTGTTCATTTTACAGTAGCTCCCTTTAAAAGAAAAATTATGCAAGATTTTAAAGATAAAACCATTGTAACCTTAGCCAATGAAATTAAAAACTCCGACAAGGTTATTATTTCATTAAAAGATTTTGATTCTATAGATTCTTAGAAAGAAGATTTGAATGGCTTATACTTAACCCGATTAGCAACCTTATTATTCTCATTTAGATTTTCAAAAATCAAATATGGTTTAATAACTTGATTAAATTTGAATCTTATTAAAGAGAACTATATAGTTAGACGATTTATTTACTTCCAGTAAAAATAATTTCATTTATCAGTTACTTTTTTAGGGCTTTAAAAAGTGCATTAATTAAAGTTAATGATAACGTTGTGATTGAAATTGCCAAACCCAGTCCAAAAACAAAAAAGGCAATATAGGTTGTAAATAAACTATCCTGCATTTCTGAAAAATGAATATCTTTTGTAAAATACATCCAATTACTTTTTAATACTCCTGCATAAAGCAATGTACAGAAAAAAAGAAACAACATGATATTAAATAGGTAATAACTTCGCTTTATAAAAAGTGTTGTTGTTTTAAAACTAGGCAGTATTTTTTGTACTATAAAAAACACTGATGCCATTAAAATAGTTGTATTAATCCCTATAGTGGTTCCCATGGAATGTGCTACGGTAATATGTGTACCATGGGTAAAAAAGTTAATGGCGGGAATAGAGAATAATAATGCTAGAATTATGTTTATAAAGACCCAAAAATCGGCAGCTTTTAAAAATTTGTAGGCCATGCTGTATTCTTCCTTCTCTTTATTTGATAAAGACTTAATCCAACTATAAATAATGTGGCCTAAAACAATCCATTCAGTCATACTTACACCATACGCTACATAACGAATCCAGGGTTGCATAGGAATAATATACGTATGGTGTGCCCAACCAAACATAAGATTAGTCAGCCCTAAAAAATAAAAGAAGAACACCATTTTTCCGTGTGCTAAATTGCTGTCTCTTTTAATTTTTGACATCAAATAAATGGCTGTTCCGTAAACCAACATATTCCATGACCCAACAAATGATCCATACGACTTCCATTGCACAGCAATATCTGTAATAAAGCGCTCTCTAAAGCCTGGAATAAGCCAAAAATGTGCTTCACACAAATGATAAATCATAAACACAATTCCAGTAGCCCACATCCAATAATACACAGGCCAATTTTTTACATTTTTTGCGATTGTTTTATAGTAATTAACCCCAAACAAAATCCACCCAAAAAGTATTGGAATTGTTAATATTGGCGTATAAGATAGGTATTCTCTACCTTCCATTTTTCCAGATAAAAATGACACGTAAATTCCTATAGCTGTAATTATAAAAACTACAAAATGTATTTTTAAAAGTTTTTTTGAATACAATGCAAACTTTTCAATGTGAGTTATAAAAAAATAGATACTTCCTGTTACACAAAGTATAATCCAAGAAATTACAGTGGTAACATGAAATGGGCGCATTTTATGAAAAGGGATATACTCTTTTAGAAAATCTGGAATGATGTATTGTAATGAAGCAAATAGCCCAAAAAAAACACCAAGTAACAATGCCAATAATGCTACAATTATAAAAAGTAAAGGCGTTTTATTTTTCATTCAAATCGTTATACTTATACTTTAATTCCACCCAACCTGTTGGCTTAAAAACTGCATTGTAGTTTGGGTAATAACCTGTACTATCAATATGTTTTAGATAAGAAACAATAGCATTTTTCTCTTCTTCTGAAAAATTAAATTTTGGCATCGACTTTATACCACTATTTAAAAATGCCTTTACATACTCCGAACCTTTTGATGGATGTGATATTACATTTGTTAAATCTGGCCCTAAATAACCACCCAGACCATATATTTGATGACATGACCAACAATTATTTTCTTGCCATAATTGTTGACCTGATACTGCTTGAGAAGATAACTTTATAAATGTTGACGACTCTTTTGAGGAGTAGATACATATATTATACACCGCAAAAAGAGTTATTAAAACAATAATGATTATTCGATACTTTACAAACATAGAGGACAAAAAAGTCCTCAAATGTAATTGGGTTGAATTTTGCAAGACATGACTTTTGTCATGTTATGCAAATCTTTAATTAATGAACTGGTTTAAACTTTTTGGATTGTGGCGAAAATTAGCAATATTTTTTCCAGTTGAGGGCTTTTTTGAGTTGATAGCATCGTTACGGGTGAAAAAAAAGACTAAAAATGGACGAAAAAGGGCAATTTTTTAACCGATTAAAAAAGTTTAAACCTGTTCAATATAAAAAAAAGGAATTGCTAACTTATCATCAACCCATTTGAAACCGCTTCGTTTTTATCAGGGTTTACAAATACTAAATTTCCAGATGCATCTTCGGTCATTAAAATCATGCCTTGACTTTCAACACCTCTTAAAGCTCTTGGAGCAAGATTTACCAATACTGTTACTTTTTTTCCAATCACTTCTTCAGGAGAAAAACTTTCGGCTATTCCTGATACAATCGTTCTAGTATCGATTCCTGTATCTACTTTTAAAACCAATAACTTTTTAGTTTTTGGCATTTTTTTGGCTTCTAGAATCGTTCCAACACGAATATCTAGTTTTGAGAAATCATCCCAAGTAATTTCGGATTTTTGAGCCTCTACTTTTTTACTAGCAGCCTCATTGGCTTTTTTATTAGCTTCTAATTTATTTATTTGTGCTTGAACCTCGCTATCCTCAATTTTAGAAAACAACAATTCTGCCTTCCCTATTTGATGATTTGCTGAAAGCAGTTCTTGTCCATCAGAAATACTATTCCATGTGTTCTCGACTGCGCTCGAACTGACATTTAGAATCTTATTCAATTTGTTCGACGTAAATGGTAAGAAAGGCTCGCTCAATACAGCTAAGGCTGAAGCTATTTGCAAAGCTACGTACATAATGGTTTGTACTCTTGCTTCATCTTCTTTTATCACTTTCCAAGGTTCTTCATCTGCCAAGTACTTATTACCAAGTCTAGCTAAATTAATGAGTTCTTGGCTTGCTTCTCTAAAACGATAACGCTCAATAGAACTTGCAATGACTGCAGGAAATGCTTTTAAAGTTTCCATTGTTTCTTCATCAACTCCAGAAAAATCATTTGGAGTAGGTACAACACCATTGTAATATTTATTAGTAAGCACAACGACTCTATTGATAAAGTTTCCAAAAATAGCAACTAGTTCATTGTTGTTTCTTGCCTGAAAATCTTTCCAAGTAAAATCGTTATCCTTAGTTTCTGGTGCGTTTGCTGTTAATGCATAACGCAGCACATCTTGTTTATCTGGAAATTCTCGTAGATATTCATGTAACCAAACTGCCCAATTTTTAGAGGTAGATAATTTATTCCCTTCAAGATTCAAGAACTCATTAGCAGGCACATTATCTGGTAAAATATAACTGCCTTCTGCTTTTAACATCGCCGGAAATATAATACAGTGAAATACAATATTATCCTTTCCAATAAAGTGTAATAGCTTAGTATCTTTATCTTTCCAATAAGGCTCCCAATCTTTACCTTCACGTTCTGCCCATTCTTTAGTTGATGAAATATAACCAATTGGTGCATCAAACCAAACGTATAATACTTTGCCCTCTCCTCCTTCAACTGGAACAGGAATTCCCCAATCTAAATCTCGCGTGACTGCTCGAGGACGCAAACCATCATCAATCCATGATTTTACTTGTCCATACACGTTAGGTTTCCAGTCTTTTTTATGACCAACAAGAATCCATTCTTTTAAAAATGTTTCGTGCTTATCTAATGGTAAAAACCAGTGTTTGGTTTCTTTAAGTGTTGGTGTTGCTCCAGTTATAGCAGATTTGGGATTTATTAAATCGGTGGCATTGTGGCTCGTTCCACAGTTTTCACATTGGTCACCATAACTTTCTTCATTACCACATTTTGGACAGGTTCCAACAACAAAACGATCTGCTAAAAACTGATTGGCTTCAGCATCATACAATTGTTCTGTTACTTCTTCCATAAACTCACCTTTATCATATAAAGTCTTAAAAAACTCTGATGCTGTTTCATGATGAATCTTTGCTGAAGTTCGAGAATAATTATCAAAAGAAATTCCAAAGTCCAAAAACAACTGCTTGATAATAGCATGGTATTTATCTACAATATCTTGAGGCGACACACCTTCTTTTTTTGCTTTAATTGTTATAGGAACACCATGTTCGTCACTTCCACAAATAAATGCCACATCTTGACCTTGGAGTCGTTGGTAACGTGCATAGATATCTGCTGGTACGTAAACGCCTGCCAAATGACCAATATGAATTGGGCCATTAGTGTAAGGCAAAGCCGCAGTTATGGTATATCTTTTTGGTTGTTTCATTGTTATTTCTAATGTTAGGTCGAGCGCAGTCAAGACCTAATTAAAACCTCTCGCAAGCTGCGCTTTTATCTTCAAATAAAAATATATTTTCATTTTCAATAATGCTCGAGGAGACATAATCTCGTTATTCATCTTATTTTGAAGGCACAAAAATACACAATTTGAACCCTATTTAGAAACCAAATTAATTAGAACTTCGTTCTATACTTAAAACAAATAGTGATTTAAGTTTTTTAGTTGTTTCTTTTTCCTTTTTCTATTTTAAAATTTTAAACCGTAGCTAAGGCTATGCTTGAAAATTTTGCCTTGATAAAGAAAAAAACCTTGCCTTAAAATTCTCAAAAAACTATTTACTTTAAGTATATTTACAAAAAGCCTATTATATGATTTTTAAACGCATTACATACATAGTAATAATACTGACTTTATTTAGTCAAAGTGTGGTTTTAGCGCAGTCATCCAATTCATCTTATTCAAATACCGAAATGTCTAAACCTTTTATTAAACCACAGCATTTAAAAGTAGGTGATTCTGTTGCTATTGTTGCGCCTTCTGGGATTTTAAAAAATCGTGAAAAAGAAATAAATCAAGCTAAAAAGTTACTTGAAAGTTGGGGATTAAATGTTGTTATAGGTGAGCATGTGTTTAAAAAAGCACGCCATTTTGCAGGAACGGACGACGAACGTGCTGACGATTTTCAAGAAGCATTGGATAACCCAAATATAAAGGCTATTTGGTGTGCACGTGGTGGCTACGGAACCGTTAGAATGATAGATAAATTGGATTATACCAATTTTAAGAAAAACCCTAAATGGATTATTGGTTATTCAGATATTACTGCGATTCATAATCAACTTAATATTGAAGGCAGCGAATCTATACATGCGATGATGTGTACGAGTTTAACGGATGACTTAAAAGACATTGAGCAAACCGTTGCAACGTTTAAATGTGCCTTATTTGGCAACCCATTAAGCTACACTATTGAAGGCTCCACGTACAATAAATTAGGGGCTGTAACTGCACCTTTGGTTGGAGGCAACTTGACTTTGCTACATACCATGTTAGGTTCTAAAACCAGCCTTGACACCTCTGGAAAAATTTTGTTTATTGAAGAAATTGGCGAATACAAATACCATATTGACCGAATGTTGCAAAGTTTAAAGCGAGCTGGTTATTTTGCTAACTTAAAAGGGCTTATTGTTGGTGACATGAGCAACATGCGAAAAAACACTACACCTTGGGGAACATCTGTTGAGCAATTAATTTTGGATGTGGTTGCTGAATATGATTTTCCTGTTTTGTTTAATTTTCCTGCTGGCCATGAAGATGATAATCGTGCATTGATTTTAGGTAGAACAATACAGCTAACAGTTGGCAGAGAGCAATCGACCGTTGTTTTTAAGAATTAATGAATAATCTATAAATTTTGCAGGATGAGATTCCTGCTTTCGCAGGAATTCATGGCACAACATAACGAACTAGGTAAAAAAGGTGAGCAACTTGCAGTAGATTTTCTGCTTACAAATAATTACGAAATTATTGAACGTAATTATCGCTTTGATAAAGCCGAAGTGGATATTATTGCCAAGCAAAAAGAAACCCTTGCAATTATTGAAGTAAAAACAAGATCGACTTTGGATTTTGGCAACCCACAAGATTTTGTAAAACCAAAACAGATACAACGCCTTGTAAAAGCTGTTGATGCCTATGTTACTGTAAATGATTTAGATTTGGAGATTCGTTTTGATATTATTGCTATCGTAAAACAAGGAAGATCTTATAACATTGAGCATATAGAGAATGCTTTTTATCATTTTTAATTTTCGAAGTATTCTTTTAGAGCAGTAATATCGTAAGGTTTTGCAAGTATTTTTTTCTCGCTATCTAAAATAAAATATGTAGGTGTTGCACTTATATTATAGCTTCTACCAATTTTATTTTCCCATTTCCCTAAACCAAGCACTTGCATAAACTCTGGGTATTTAGTAATTTCTTTTTCCCACTGGTAAGCATCATCTTCTAAACCAATGGCTATGACTTTATAGTCTTGGTTATTCAAGCCTTTTACGTATGCTTGCAATTGTGGAATTTCTTCTAAGCAATGTGAGCAGGAGCTACTCCAAAAAACAACGATGTATTTTTTGGCTACATCTAGATCGTAGATTGAAACTGGTGTTTTTTTTCCATTTTTATCAACAAGTACATCAAATTCTGGTGCCTTAATACCTATTGACACCCTTTTAAATAATTTTAGGCTATTTACTAATTCAGTATCTTTTAAAGATTCGGCTATTTTAATTAAATAAGTATCGGAAATGTAATTGGCAACACTATCAAAATTTGTATCTACCATTTGTTGCCAAATTACCTCTAATAATGTGCTTTTTATTTCTGGCGGAACTTTTTTCATTGCTTTAAATACTTCATCGATATTGCGTTTGTAGATAGCGACCTCATCATCTTCTTTAGAGGTCATTCCAAATACATAATTTAACACTCGATCAACTAAAAAATTGGAGCTTTGGAGTGTTTCATTATTAAAATCTACGAAATCAAAAAAATGTTTCTTTAGATTAGCTATATACGTTGTAATATCTTCATGAGTTGTTGGGACATAAGGCTTATTGGCTTTTATAAAGTTACTCGCTATAGTACCTACAGCCACTTTTTCATATTCTTTTTGAGTCTCTTTTTGAGTTTTAAAAATAGCCATTAACGCCAAACTGTCCTTACTTTCTTGTTTATAAAAATTGCCAATACTTTGGCTAATTAACGACATACTATTTGTGTACGAATTTACCAAAGTATTTTCTACAGATGCTTTAAAGTTAACGCCAGTTTCGGCATTAAATGTGAATGAAACATCTTCTTTGGCATTATAAATTATATCGAAGTTAAACTCTTCTTGAGGTAAGGCATACACAATTTTATACATGCCTTGGCCAAGTGTAGAGTCTAGTTCAAATTTAAAATCTCCTTTCTCGTCTATTTTAGTGTTTGTTATATATAAAGAACTGGTTGGAGTTACTTTATACAAAACTGCAAAGTTATAGTCTTCTGGAGGCGAAAAATTACCTTTAATGGTGTGTTGAGCCATTAAAAAAGCTGGGGAAATAAAGAAAATGAAAATTAATTTTTTCAGCATTATAACTATTTATTATTTAGACCCTTGTTAAGTTTTAAGGTCATACTTTTATGTTTTTTTATGATTTCAATAATCAAGCCAAAATAGGTTGTAATACCTGTAAAGCTTTATCGATTGATTTTATATGTTCAAAAGTAAGCAATAATCGTAAACCTTGACGTGTTTGTTTTTCTTTCATTTTACAAGCGGTTGGATGATTTTGAACGTATTGCAATACTTTTGTAAAACTAGCACTTTGGTAAAAACTACTTTGCTGATCTTTTATAAAATAACCTATACACTTGTTTTGTTTCATCACAATTTTTTCAAAGCCTAACTTGGTTGCAATCCATTTTATGCGAACGCTGTTTAATAAGTCCACTACTTGTATTGGTAATTCGCCAAAACGGTCAACTAATCTCAGCTCAAAACTTTTCAATTCTTCTTCAGTTTTAAGTTCGTTTAATTCAGTATATAAATTTAAACGTTCTGCAATATTATTGATATAATCATCAGGGAATAATAACTCAAAATCGGTATCGATTGTTATGTCTTTAATATAGGTTTTTTCTTTTCCTTCATCTTTATACAAATCTTTAAACTCATTTTCCTTTAGTTCTTCAATAGCTTCGTTTAATATTTTTTGATAAGTATCAAACCCTATTTCATTAATAAACCCACTTTGCTCACCGCCAAGCAAATCTCCTGCGCCTCGAATTTCAAGATCTTTCATAGCAATGTTAAAGCCACTTCCAAGTTCTGTATGCTCTTCTAGTGCAGTAATGCGTTTTCTTGCATCATTGGTCATTGCCGAATATTCAGGTGTGATGAAATAACAGAAGGCTTTTTTATTACTTCTACCAACACGACCTCTCATTTGGTGCAAATCGCTCAGTCCAAAATTATTGGCATTGTTTATAAATATAGTATTAGCATTTGGGACATCAAGACCACTTTCTACAATGGTTGTACTAACCAATACATCGAACTCACCATTCATAAACGCCAACATTAGTTGCTCTAGTTTTTTCCCTTCCATACGTCCATGTCCAATGCCAATTTTAGCATCAGGTACCAACCGTTGAATCATACCTGCAACTTCCTTTATATTTTCAATGCGATTATGTATAAAAAACACTTGCCCACCACGTTGAATTTCGTAACTCACAGCATCACGAATGGTTTCTTCATTAAACCTAATAACATGACTTTCGATTGGATAGCGATTAGGTGGTGGTGTTGTAATGACCGATAAATCGCGTGCAGCCATTAAACTAAACTGAAGCGTTCTAGGTATTGGTGTTGCAGTAAGTGTTAGCACATCTACATTTTCTTTGATAGTCTTTAATTTTTCTTTGACAGCGACACCAAATTTTTGTTCTTCATCAACAATAAGCAAGCCTAAATTTTTAAACTTCACATTTTTATTAACCAGTTGATGTGTTCCAATAACAATATCTACCCTTCCGTTTTCAAGTCCTTCTAAGGTGTCACGTTTCTGTTTTGCTGTTCTAAATCTGTTAAGGTAATCTACTGTTACTGGAAACTCTTTTAATCTTTCGGTTAACGTTCTATAATGTTGGTAAGCCAAAATGGTTGTAGGCACTAAAATAGCGACTTGTTTCCCATTATCAACCGCTTTAAAAGCAGCGCGAATGGCGACTTCGGTTTTACCAAAACCAACATCACCACACACCAAACGATCCATTGGTTGTTGACTTTCCATATCTGCTTTAATATCAGCGGTTGCTGTAATTTGGTCTGGTGTATCTTCGTATATAAACGACGCTTCCAACTCGTGTTGCATGTAACTGTCTGGAAGGTATTGATAGCCTTTTTCCAGTTTACGTTTTGCATATAATTTAATAAGGTTAAAGGCTATTTCCTTAACACGTGATTTTGTTTTTTGTTTTAGCGTTTTCCAGGCTTTACTTCCTAATTTATATATTTTTGGAGGCTTCCCATCTTTACCATTAAACTTCGTTATTTTATGTAAAGAATGAATACTTAAATATAAAATGTCTCGTTCACCATAAACTAACTTTATGGCTTCCTGCTTTTTGCCCTCTACATCAATTTTTTGCAAACCTCCAAAACGTCCAATACCATGATCTATGTGTGTGACATAATCGCCAACATCGAGATTTGTAAGCTCCTTTAATGTAATGGCTTGCTTTTTGGCATACCCATTTTTAAGATGGAATTTATGATAACGCTCGAAAATTTGATGGTCTGTATAGCAAACCATTTTGTTGTCATGATCTATAAAACCTTGATGCAGGGAAAACACAAAGGTTTTATAATGTACATCTTGTTCTACATCTTCAAAAATATCATGAAACCGTTTTGCTTGTTGCTCGCTTACACAGGCTATATAATTTGTATATCCTTTGCCATGGTTCGTGTTTAGGTTATCTATTAATAAGTCAAATTGCTTATTGAATGATGGTTGTGGTGCACTATTGAATATTATTTCGTTGTTATGAGGGGTTTGCGACGAGGTAATCCCATCTAAATGGACAGATTGCTTCAGGTTATTTGCAATGACGTTGGAAAAAAAAGCTGTTGTGCCAAACTCAACTAAAGCAAAATCCAGAAATTGTTTTTTTAACAATGTTGAATTACAAAATAATTCTTCAGGTTGAGCATGTTTAACATCGGGAGATAGATTGTTAAAAGCTTCAATTGCTTTAATGTAAAAATCGTCAATTCTAGCAAAGAGAAAATCGGTGTTTTTAGTAAAAATCACTGTTTTTTGTGCAATATATTTTAGGAAGCTTTGCCTACTCTCATCCAAAAACTTATTGGCAACATTTGGAATAACATTAATTTTTCTAATTTGTTCTGTTGACAATTGCGTTTCTACATCAAAGGTTCTAATACTATCCACTTCATCACCAAAAAATTCTATTCTATAAGGTTCGTCATGAGAAAACGAAAACACATCTACAATACCACCACGAACAGAAAACTCGCCAGGTTCGGTCACAAAATCAACGCGTTTAAACTGATATTCAAACAATACTTCGTTAACAAAATCGATAGACAAATTATCGCCTTGTGTGATTTTTAAAGTATTGCGTTCTAATTCTTTTCTGGTGACAACTTTTTCGAAAAGCGCATCAGGATAGGTAACAATGATTGCTGGTTTTTTTCTGGAATTTATTCTGTTTAAAACCTCTGCTCGAAGTAACACATTGGCATTATCTGTTTCTTCAATTTGATAAGGCCTTCGATAGCTACCTGGATAGAATAAAACATCTTTATCATTTAAAAGTTGCTCCAAGTCGTTAAGGTAATACGCCGCTTCTTCCTTATCGTTAAAAATTAACACAAAAGGTTTTTCTGAACGCTCAAAAACAGTGGAAACAACAAACGAAAACGAGGAGCCAACAAGGCCTTTTAAATGTATTCTACTTTTATTTTTGGCAATAGCATTTTTTAGTTTTTGCAGTTGCAAAGACTGTAAATATGTTTGCGAGATTATAGTTTTGCTCACCTAAAAAATTTGTACATCTTTATTGAACATTGATGTATTAAGGATACAAATATAGTTTAAGAATAATTAATTGAATAAAAATATTTTAGCTGTTTTCATGATTAGGTTTTAAAACCCACTTTTATAAAAAATCAATTAAAAAGTTTCCATTGTAACCCAAATTGAAACACATAATATCTAGTATCCCAATGAGGTCCAAACCTAAACGGAAACCATCTTCCTGAAGTATCAACAAACCATCCATTTTGATTGGGCAAAGTATCAATATCTCTTGTAAGCAAATATTTAAACTCCAGTATGGCATTTAATTTTTTGGTAACTGGTAACGATAGGCTATATGAAAGTTTAAATGCTGCCCTCCATTGGGTTCTCCCTCCTTCTACTTCGGTTAATGTTTCACCAATACCAATACCAAAAAAGGAATATTTATCTGTTGTGTTTTTATTTTCTTTGGATGTAAAAGGGAATCGCGATTTTCGCAAAATATTAAAGAAAAAGGCATCCCTACCTTGCACTATTCTATAAAATGGCGGAAGCTCGTTGGTTTCAAACTCGTTGGCAGTGCTTCTATGTTCCCAACTGTAATAATCTAGCCTAAAGCCATATTTTTCTAACCAATAGGTCGCGTTTATATTTAAAATTGGAGAAACAAATGAATGTACTTCGGTGGTTTTTATGTTTTCTTGTAAGATACCATCTTCATAACGCCTAAATTTAAGATCTTGTCTTCCTGGTATTTGAATGCCAAAACCTGCTCCTATAGAAAATTGAGCCTGAGCCGATTGATTATAAAAAAGAAAACTTAACAATATTGATGTGAAGAGGAAAAGCCTTAATGTGTTCATTCTTGGTTTTTAAAAATTTCTTTACTCGTTAATTCAAGGATATTTTAAAAACACCAAATATAAAATATTATTGTGCAAAAATAACATTTAACATAATTTGATGTTTATCTGTTAGCTTTAAAATTCTTCTTTATTATATATACATTAAGAATGGGTTTAATTAAGTCTTCTCAATATTTTTGGTTACTAAAAAAAGCTTTGTTTTTAAATTCAAAATGCATTAAGTTTAATTATCTTTGCATTAGATAAAACAAATTAAATATATGTCAATTTCAGATTTATTTGATAGCGGTTTTAAAAAACGAAATGAAGACCATTTTGCCGCTATTATTAGAGTTGCTATGTGCGACAATGTTATTAATGAAGCCGAAAAAGCATTTTTGGATCGTTTGGCTAGAAATTTAAATATTTCGGAGCAAGAATATAAGCAACTATTAAAAGATTATAAATCCCATCCTATTAATCCGCCTTTATCGTATGATAGACGTTTAGAACGTTTATACGATTTAGCAAGAATGGTTTGGGCAGATCATATTGAAGGTAAGGATCAAATAAAAATGCTAAGAAAATTTTGTATTGGTTTAGGTTTTAAAGCTGAAAACACAAAATACATTACAGACAAGGCATTAAAGTTGGTACATCAAAAAGTTGATTTGGATACATTTACCGAAGAAATGAAAACAATGAATCAATAATCACAAAAACACAATAAAAAAGAAGCTGTCTAAAAAGTGTCATTCTGAATGAAAATAAAGAATCTCATAAAAATTAAAATGTTGATTTATAGATTATTGAGATTTTTCAACTAAGCTCAAAATGACAATAAAATCACTTTTCAGACAGCCTCTTTTTTATATCTTATACTTAGGTTTATTTGGCATTTTCCATAAACTCTTCAACCTTTTCAACCATATTTTTACTCCCACAAACAAATGGCACACGTTGATGTAACTGGGTTGGTTTTAAATCTAAAATCCTATTAAAACCATCACTAGCCTTACCATTGGCCTGTTCGGCTATAAATGCCATTGGGTTGGTCTCATAAAGTAAGCGTAATTTTCCGGTTGGATATTTTGAACTTTCAGGATACATATAGACGCCTCCTTTTATCATATTTCTATGAAAATCTGACACTAAAGAACCTATGTATCTTGAAGTATAAGGGCGATCGCCTTCTTCTAACTGGCAATATTTTATATAATCTTTAATTCCTTGTGGGAAACGAATATAATTTCCTTCGTTTACAGAATAAATTTGTCCGTCTTCAGGAAATTGCATATTTGGATGCGATAAATAAAACGTACCAATAGCAGGATTTAAAGTAAAGCCATTAACACCATCGCCTGTTGTATAAACTAGCATTGTAGAGGTTCCATAAATAACATATCCTGCTGCTACTTGTTGGTTTCCTTTTTGCAAAAAATCTTCTAAAGTCACTGGAGTGCCAACTGGAGTAACACGTCTATAAATAGAAAAAATGGTTCCAACCGATACATTTACATCAATATTGGAAGATCCATCCAATGGATCCATTAAAACTATGTATTTGTTTTGGTTGTTTTCATCTTGGCTGTTAATGGTTATAAAATCGTCTTCTTCTTCACTTGCAATACCACACACTATATTTCTATTTGTAAGCGTTTGAATAAATTTTTCGTTGGCATACACATCCAATTTTTGCTGATTTTCACCTTGGATGTTTTGATCGCCAGCAGCACCAAGAATATCAACCAGACCAGCTTTGTTCACTTCATAATTCACAACTTTAGCAGCTAATCTTATCGAATTTATCAATCGTGATAATTCTCCCGAAGTATATTTAAAAGACGTTTGGTTTTCAATAATAAACTCTCCTAAAGTTTGATTTTTTTGAGACATATAAGGTTGTGGTTAATTTTGTGCAAATATCGTACTTTTTAACAAATTTATGCGGTTTCGTTATATAATAAATAAACAATATTATCAACTTTAAACTATCTTTGGCCTTAATAATTTTCTAGATAATTATAATGAATTTTACAATTAGAGATGCTACCATAAATGATATGCCAAGTGTTTTGGCACTCATAAAAGAGTTAGCAGAATTTGAAAATGAAGCTAATGCTGTTGAAGTAACTATTGATGATTTACAAAAAGATGGCTTTGGAGATTACCCTGCGTTTAAGTGTTTTGTTGCCGAAGCAAATAATAAAGTACAAGGAACTGCCATTGTTTATAACCGATTTTCTACTTGGAAAGGAAAAATAATACACCTTGAAGATTTGGTTGTAAGCCAAAAAATGAGAGGTCATGGCATTGGTACTGCACTTCTAGATAAAGTCGTTATGTATGGTCATGAACTAGGTGTGAAACGTATTAACTGGGAGGTTCTAGATTGGAACAAAGGTGCCATAAAATTATATGAAGCGAAAGGAGCCAAAATTTTACGTGATTGGGATGTTGTGCATTTAGATGAAAAAGGGATTAAAAATTATATATCAAAATTAGGCAATGCAAATATTTAAATTTGGTGGTGCATCGGTTAAAGATGCTCAAGGTGTAAAAAATCTAGTAAATGTAATACAAACCGTTGGGTACGAGAATACATTGGTAATTGTCTCGGCAATGGGAAAAACCACCAATGCACTTGAAGGTGTTATTGATAATTACTTAAATAATGTAAAAGAACTCCAAAGTTCTATTCAAGAAGTAAAAAAATTCCATAATGCTATTTTATTGGATCTTTTTGATCACGATAGCTATCGGGACGAAAACCATCCGGTCTTTAAAGCTATCGACAATCTATTTGAAGAGCTAAACGCTTTCTTTAGCAGAAACAAATCGCCAGATTACAACTTTATATATGATCAAGTAGTTGGTTTTGGAGAGCTTGCATCTACCACAATTATTAGTAATTATCTTGATGTTTTAGGCATAAAAAACAACTTATTGGATGCTAGAAATTTTATTAAAACAGACAGTTACTATAGAAATGCAACTGTAGATTGGGATGCTACTCAAGAACGTATATCAAAAAAAGTAAACACTTCTGTTTTAAACCTTTCTCAAGGATTTATAGGAAGCGACAAAAATAATTTTTCTACAACTCTTGGAAGAGAAGGAAGTGATTATACAGCTGCTATTTTTGCTTATTGCCTAAATGCCGAAAGTGTTACCATTTGGAAAGATGTTCCAGGTGTTCTAAATGCCGATCCAAGATATTTTGAAAACACACAATTATTACATAAAATATCCTATAGAGAGGCTATTGAGTTGGCTTTTTATGGTGCTTCGGTTATTCACCCTAAAACCTTGCAGCCCTTACAAAGAAAGGAAATTCCTTTGTTTGTAAAATCTTTTAAAAACCCTAAAGAAAAAGGCACTTTGGTTGGTAAAGGCATCGATCTTGAGCCAAATATCCCATGTTTTATAGTTAAGAAAAATCAGGTATTAATTTCCCTGTCTTCATTGGATTTCTCATTTATTGTAGAAGAAAATATAAGTCATATTTTTCAATTGCTTCACCTTTATAAAATGAAAGTGGATGTTATACAAAATTCGGCTATAAGTTTTTCGGTTTGTGTAGATAATAACTATGATAATCTTGATGAATTATTACTGCATCTTAAAGCAAAATTTAAGGTAGATTTTTTTAACAACGTGTCCCTTTACACCATTCGACATTATAACAGTCAAGTAATTAAATCATTAGAGAAAGATAAAACCATTTTATTGAAACAAATTTACCAAGAAACCGTTCAAATTGTAACAAAATAAGGCTTCCTTTTGTCTTTATCAATATGAAAAAATTGATTAGGTTTGTAACTCTTTCATTAAAATAACTAAATGGGACTCGTAACCGCAAAAGAAGTAGCAAAAGCCATTCATGCTGATAAGTATGGTTTTATTGGAACTTTTTTTGGTTGGTTACTTATGAAAGTTCTTAATATTTCTGCCATTAATAAAATTTATAATAGAAATAAACACTTAAATGATCTTCCTTTTTTAAATGCACTTTTAAACGATTTTCAAATAAAATTTGAAATCCCAGATGAAGACTTAAAACGCCTCCCAAAAGATGGTGCCTACATCACAGTTTCCAACCATCCCTTAGGTGGTATTGATGGTATTTTACTACTTAAATTAATGATTGAACAACGCAGTGATTTTAAAATTATAGGGAATTTTTTATTACATCGCATTGAGCCTTTAAAGCCTTATATAATGCCTGTTAATCCATTTGAAGATAGAAAGGATATTAAATCAAGTGTTGCTGGCTTTAAAAATTCTTTGTTGCATTTAAGGCAAGGACATCCTTTAGGTGTTTTTCCGGCAGGAGAAGTATCTACTTATAAAGATGGCAAACTAGTAGTTGACAAACCTTGGGAAGAGGCTGCTATGAAGCTCGTAAAAAAAGCCGAAGTCCCTGTTGTTCCAATTTATTTTCATGCAAAAAACAGTCGTTTATTTTATAGGCTTTCAAAAATTAGCGATACAATGCGTACCGCAAAATTACCTTCAGAATTGCTAACACAAAAGCATAGAACCATAAAGGTGAGAGTTGGAAAACCAATTTCTGTTAATGACCAGAAAGAGCATGAATCCCTAAAAGATTTTTCAGAGTTTATTAGACGAAAAACGTATATGTTGTCTAATGTTTTTGAAAAACCTAAAAGACTTGATAACTTTCAGTCTAGTTTAAAAGTTCCAAAAGCCCCTAAAAACATTGTAACTCCAGTAAGCACTAAAACTATGGCTTTAGAGGTTGAGGCTCTAAACGAAAGTGACTGTAGGCTTTTAAAAAGTAAAAACTACGAGGTCTATTTATGTCCTGCACATCAAATACCAAATATTTTACGCGAAATTGGTCGTTTAAGAGAAATTACTTTTAGAGAAGTTGGCGAAGGCACCAATGAAGCGATAGACTTAGATAAATTTGATACTTATTATCACCACATGTTTCTTTGGGATGCCGATAAAAACGTAATAGCAGGTGCTTACCGTATGGGATTAGGTTCAAAGATTTTCGAGAAATTTGGTATCGATGGGTTTTACCTTCAAGATTTATTTAGGTTTGAACCTGAACTTTATAAAATGATGAGTCAGTCCATAGAAATGGGACGTGCTTTTATTATAAAAAGCTATCAGCAAAAGCCCATGCCATTGTTTTTACTGTGGAAAGGTATTGTACATACAACATTACGATTCCCAGAGCATAAGTATTTAATAGGTGGTGTAAGTATTAGCAATCAGTTTTCTAACTTTTCAAAATCATTAATGATTGAGTTTATGAAATCGCATTACTACGATCCTTATGTAGCACAATATGTACATCCAAAAAAGGAGTTTAAAGTAAAATTAAAAGATGCCGATAAAGACTTTGTTTTTGATGCCACCGAAGCAGATTTAAACAAGTTTGATAAAATTATTGATGAAGTTGAACCTGGAGCACTTCGTTTACCAGTTTTACTTAAAAAGTACATAAAACAAAATGCTCGTTTAGTTGCTTTTAATGTTGACCCTTTGTTTAACAATGCAGTTGATGGCTTGATGTATATTAAAATTGCCGACTTACCAGAAAGCACTGTAAAACCAGTTATGGAAGAGTTTCAAGCTGAATTAGAACGTAAATTTTCAAATAATAACGATGTGTAAGACATTATGTTTTTTATGCTTATTCATTACCACATCGTTTCTTTACTCTCAAACACTTTCAGGAAAGGTTTTTGATATTAAAACAAAACAGCCTCTTATGGCTGTATCCATTTATTTTGATAATACCACAATAGGAACAACTACCGATGCGTTTGGGAATTTTTCCATAGAATATTCAGATGCTATACAATCTAATCTTATTATTTCTTACTTAGGTTATGAGACTGTTATCGTTTCGGATTACAGAAGCAAAAGCAATATTACAGTTAAACTAAAAGAGGCTTTAAATCAATTAAATGAAGTTGTTGTCTATGCAGATGATGGCCTTACTCGTAAACAAAAAATTAAGCTGTTTAGAAAACAATTTTTAGGATTTTCAAAGTTTTCTAAGTCGTGTAGAATTCTAAATGAAGAAGACTTAATATTACGATATAATAAAAAAGATAACACACTTACAGTTAGTGCTAAAAAACCTGTATTAGTTAAAAATAGGAGTTTGCAATATGAAATTTCTTATAATATTATAGATTTTGAAATCGCATTTCGTTATGTAGATCCAAAACTAGATAAATATTCTATACAGTCTGTATTGTACACAGGAACAGCATTTTATAAAGATTTAAATACAGCTAAGAAGCGAAGCGTATCTGTAAATAGAGAAAAAGCTTTCAAAGGATCTGTGCAGCATTTTATGCGCTCATTATTTGATAAAAACCTAAGAAAAGAAGGTTTTGATATTTTTTACAAAAGGTTACAAGTAGATGAGTGGCAGTTTTTTAAAGTTGAAGACATTAGTAATTCTTCGTTTAAAAAAGTAGCTTTTGAAACAAAGGTTGATATTCTATTTAAATTAAAATATCAATCCGTTTTAAAACCATTAGTTACTCATTTTTATGTAGATAAATATGGAAATTATTCACCGATTAAAGAATTGCTTTTTGGTGGTGTAATGGGAGATCAACGCATAGGAGACTTATTACCAATTAACTACGGTTTAGATAAAAATTAAAATTGCAGATTAATGTAATTTAATATAACTTACACACTGTATGAGATAGTCCTTTTTATATCGAACTCTCGTTAAATAATTAATTCACTTCGTCTTTCCATAAGCACATTATCATGCCATAAGCCATCCCGTTTGCCTATTTTTTCTCTTATACCAACGACTCTAAATCCACATTTTTTATGCAATTCAATACTTGCTATGTTTTCTGAGAAAATGCCTGCTTGCAAAGTCCAAAACCCTTGTTTTTCACTTTCATCAACTAAAGCTTCAAGCAGTTGTTTACCTATACCTTCTCCTCTTTTTTCTTGAGCTACGTAAACTGTTACCTCTGCTACACCTTTATAAACTTTACGCTTAGAGACTTGAGATACTACTGCAAAACCAACAACATTATCATTGAGTTCAGCTACTAAACGGCATTTTTTTATGAATTTTTCATTCCAGACATCCCAAGAAGGCACTTCGGTTTCAAAAGTTGCAATTCCAGTAGCAATGCCTTCTGCATAAATTCTTGAAACCGAAGTCCAATCGTGTTCTTTAAATGCTCGGATTATGATTTTCATTTAATAAGATTCTTAGTTTGTACTTCGACTGCGCTCAGTATGACACTCAGAATTGACAAAAGCTAACAACAATTTCCTTCAGGTGAGCAACAAGGCTCATCTTGTACTAATTCAGCTTTCACTTCTTCAACAACACCACAAACCGTTTTAGCTTTACAGTCAGTTTTTTCAACGCCTAACTTAATAATTAAATTACTATTGCGTATTTCGAAATCGTTAACAAACATTTGAGCTGTGTGGAATTTATTATTACTGTATTCAAACTTAACCTCTGCTTCCATGTCGTAAGGCTTCATTTTGCCCACTTTATTTAGAATGCTCAACGCTTTATAAACAGTCATAAATTCTGTTTTTCCAATTTCATCAGGGCTTTCATATAACTGTATAATGGTTTCATTCCAAGCATCTGTCCCTGAACCACAATCGACCGAATCAATTTTAGTATGTTTAACTTCGGTAATATGGTAATTTGCTTTTACAAACTCGTTAGGTTTGTATTCAAAAAGTAACGATTTATCTTTATGCTGGCTAAAGATTTTAAATAATTCTTTTGTTTTCATGTCTATAAATTTATGTTTCTGTTTGACTGAGATAAATAAATACGCCTTAGGCATTAACAACAGTTTGATTTTGTTTGATTAAAAAATGAATTAAATATGCTTTGTAATTCTTGAAAGCGGTTAACATTTAAGCAGTAACATAGGCTTTTCCCTTCAAAAGTACCGTCTAGCAAACCTGCATCATTTATAACCTTTAAATGTTGTGAAATTGTTGCTTGTGCTAAGCCAATTTCATCAACAATATCGTTACAAATACAAGCTTCCTGCTTGCTTATGTACTGTAAAATAGCCACACGCGCTGGATGAGAAAACACCTTTGCAATTGTAGCAATTTCATTTATTTCGTTTGAATATATATCAACTTTAGAAGCTCCCATTTGCTTAATTTTAGAATACAAATATACGAATTAATTGTATTATTGCAATATTACGATGTTAAATATTTAAAAAAGATCGGAATGTAAATTCCGACCTTATGTTTTTAGAACCATGATTTTTTTCCTACCTGATAGGTATTATGAAACTCCGTATCTGTTTTAGTTAAATAAATAATGCCTTCTACTAAACCAATAATACCTGAAATTGCCGATGTAATGCCACAAGTAAAAAACCCTAAGACACCTAATGCCAATAATATAACTCCCTCAGTATTATAGCCTAAAATAAATTTATGAACTCCTAACCATCCTAATAGAATTGCAAGAATCCCTGTGATTAGTTTTTTGTTGTCTCCTGATGTAACTTCATTGTAAGTCTCTTTGGCGCTACTGGAAAATTCTTTGGCGCTTTCCTTTGCTTCTTCAGCAAATTCACTTGCTTTTTCTTTTGCTTCTTCGGCAAACTCACTGGCTTTTTTACCTGCTCTATCGGCTGCTTTTTTTACTTCGTCCTTTGCGTCGCCTAACATATCATTAAGGTCGTCGCCTAAATTTTTTTCGTCTGACATTTTAATTAATTTTGGTTAGATACATAAATATAATAAAAATTAAGGTTGGTTAGAGTATTATTTTTCAATTGATTACATTATTCCTCACTATTTAAAAGCTGTGTCTACTGGTTCCCATAATTCAATTTTATTACCATCGTTATCCATAATATATCCAAACTTTCCATAATCATATTCTTGAATGTCACCAATAACTGTTACGCCTTCTTCTTTTAGAACCTTTATCAATTCATGTAAATTCTCAACACGATAGTTAAACATGAAATCTTTCTTTGATGGCTCATAATATTTGGTGTCTTTTGCAAATGGACTCCATTGTGTGGAGCAGTCTTTACCTAAGTTGTCTTTCCACCAAAAGGTACAGCCATAATCATCGGTATTAAAGCCTAAATGCTTCTTGTACCAATCTTTAGTTGCTTTTGGGTCTTTGGTTTTAAAAAACAAACCACCTATTCCTGTGACTCTTTTTTTCATGGTTTAATATATTAGTCTCTAACTCGTTTATTTTGTTACATAATTACTTTTTCTTCTTGTAAGCATTTTCATAAATCTGAATCCATTCTTCTGTACTGACTTTTGCTGTAAGTTCTCCTATTAAATCATAAGGAATATCATCTAATCGCTTAAAACGGATACAACTTTTTCCCATGTCTAACTTATACTTACAGCGTTTGGCATATTCAGATGTAAACCACTCTAACAAATCCTTTTTTGCGTATATGGTCATACTATATACTGCTACAAAATTCTTTTGTGAAGCCAAATTCATAAATGGTAATGGTTGTTTTGGGTTGCAATGGTAACCATCTGGATATACTGAATGTGGAATGACATAGCCTAACATGCCATAATTCATGGTTTCTTCCATGCCTATTGGCATATTATTTAAAATTTGTTGTCTTAATTTTTGAATTGGTTTTTTTCGGTCTTCAGGTAATTCGTCTAGATACTGCTGTGGTGTGGTAGCCTTTGATTGCATAGAAACTTATTTATGCTTTAAAGTTAACAAAATTCTTTCTTTATTTTGTCAACAATGGTTTGTGCCAGTTTTTCTTTGCTTTCAATTGTCCAACCTGCTACATGAGGCGTTAATAACACATTGCTTGATTTGATTAAGTATTGAAATGCTTCAGGTAGGTTATATTGTTTAATGTCTGGTCGAGCGCAGTTGAGACCTAATAGAGACCTCTCGCAAGCTGCGCTTTTATCTTCAAATAAAAATATATTTTCATTTTCAATAATGCTCGAGGTGGCAGTTGTTTTAAATAAATTTTCAAATGATGCCTTCTCATATTCTAAAACGTCTAAACCTGCGCCTAATATTTTACCAGATTTTAAGGCTTCAACTAAATCTGAAGTTACAACACTTTTGCCACGAGCAGTATTGATGAGCCAAAACGGTTTTTTAAAGGCATTTATAAAATCAGAGTTTATCATATTGATAGTTACCTCTGTTTGTGGTGTATGCAAACTCAGTACGTCTGCTTTATTTTGAAGCTCATCAAGCGATACTTGCTTAGCATTTTCGTCTCCAACATTTGGTTGAATATCGTAACACAATACATCAACATCAAAGCCTTTGAGTTTTTTAGCAAAGGCTTTTCCCATATTACCATAGCCAATCAATCCAACAATTTTGCCATCGAGTTCAATACCTCGATTGTCTTCTCGCAACCATTTGCCTTGTCTAACTTCTTTATCAGCCTTATTAAGTTTATTGAATAATGATAATAACATTCCTAAGGTATGTTCGCCAACAGCATTTCTATTGCCTTCTGGAGCCGAAATAAGAAAAACTCCTTTTGATTTGGCATAATTGCAATCTATATTTTCCAGTCCTGCACCAACACGACCAATGAATTTAAGATTGGTTGCTTTGTCTAAAAACTGTTTGTCAATTGTAAATCGGCTTCTAATGATACAACCATCATATTCATGGATTTTTGCTTCAATTTCTTTTTTTGAAGAAGTATAATCTTCGTGATTTATAAAGCCTAAATCGTTTAGTTGATTTATAAGTAATGAGTGATTTTTATCTAGGTGAAGGATTTTCATAAGCCCATCTAAATCTTCCCAAAGGGAAGACTTATTATGTTTGTTTGAATATTACTCAAAAGTATAAAGAATAAGATGCTGAAACAAGTTCAGCATGACAAAGTCATATTTTAGGATAATGCGTTTGTGTCTTTTCATGTTCAACTTTTCCAGTATGAGCTGTTGATAGTTTCTCGAACAACAATACATGTACTTCTTCGTCATTTTTTGTATAAGGATTATGCTCTACACCTTTTGGAACAACTATAATTTCACCTTCCTTAATAACCTCAGTTCTTATTCCTCCTTCACTTCCAGTTTCGGACGACGAAGCTCTAAACTGCATATACAAAGTACCTTTAACTACTTGAAATAGCTCGTCTTCATCCTCATGACTATGCCATACAAATTCACCTTTTAGTTTGGCTAAAATCACCTGCATACCATCTACCACAGCTATTTGATGTGGATGCCAGTTTTTAGAAAACTTAGTGAATTTTTCAGATATATTTATTGGTTTCATTCTTTATAATTCTTCAACAATTTAATTAAGTCACTAGCTTGATTATAACTTTCACGTAGAAAACGTATTTGCAACAAGTGCGCTCTTGTGGCATTTTTTAAATGGAAATTAAAATCTCTTTGTTTACGTATTTTTTCAAGAATTAATTCTAAATCTTCATTTGAGACCGAAACCTTGTAGTATTCCAAGTTCAGAGATGGACTAAAATTTGGGTTCTCTTTCATTTCGCTTTTAATTATTTCTTCTCCTATTTTAAAAGGAAGTACCTCAGTAACAATAGGTAAAAACCCTTCAGTTGTTCTCTCAATATATCTTTCATACCAGAAATCGACTTCTGTTACATAATAACTTCTAACGGCATTAACTACAAAATCATTATTAAACAACTTTAGATTGCCTGAGCTTTGCAAATCTAAGAATGAATTGTTCGCTTTTCGAGGAATACTTACTCTTCCAATATTCTGTAGTCTCAAAACAAACTCTTTGTTATTGACTATCGGTTTATTTTCATTAATAATAGACATGATGTATTTACCATCATTTGCATTACTTTGTACATTTTTAATATGAAATGAAAACGCAGTAGTATCTGCTTTTAATTCATTAATCAAACGGTCTATATAAACATTTTTTGCTTGTTTACTTTTTCTGAGTTCGTTCCAGTTATTGACTTGAAGTGCCAATAGAATACCAATCATCACTAGTACTATTTCTCCTAAAGCATATTTGAAGTATTTTCCTGTTTTACCTTCCAAAAGTAAATTTTGACGAATTTTCCTAAAAATTTTTATCATTAAGAAAAAAGGTTTTAAATATTAAGAATCAATTTTGCAATCCAGAAATATAACAATATACCTAAAATATCGTTGCTAGTGGTAATAAATGGTCCAGTTGCTATAGCAGGATCAATTCCTCTTTTATTTAAAAATAACGGAACAAATGTGCCTATTAATCCAGCCACAATAATCACAACAACAAGTGATACTGAAATGGCTAGAGCTGTGGTTTGGTCTTTGGTTAACCAAACAAATAAAAACAAAAACAAAGCTAAAATAACTCCGTTAAGTGTAGCCAAAAACATTTCTTTTAAAAGTCTGCTATTAACGCTACCTTTTATGTCATCATTTGCCAAACCTTGAACAATAATAGCACTAGATTGTACGCCAACATTTCCAGCCATTGCAGCAATTAAAGGCGTAAAAAAGAATAAAACCGCATATTGTTTAAACGATTCTTGAAAGCCTTCCATAATTAAAAAGGCACCAACACCACCAACCAGTCCTAAGAACAGCCAAGGTAAACGTGCTTTGGTAAGCTCTAATATGCTATCATCAGCTTCAACATCTTGTGTAATACCTGCTGCTAATTGATAATCTTTATCTGCTTCCTCCTTTAAAACATCGACAATATCATCAATGGTAATTCTCCCTAACAATGTTTGATTTTCATCAACTACTGGAATAGCCTCCAAATCGTACTTAGACATGATTTTCGCAACATCCTCCGCATCGTCATTCACATTAACAAAATCTACATTATCCTTTGCTATATCAGCAATTTTTTGGTCGCTTTTTGCTACTATTAAATCTTTAAGAGATAAGCGACCTATTAGTTTTTCTTCCTTATCTACAACATAAATGGAGTGAACTCTCGTAACATCTTTAGCTTGTCCTCTAATCCTACGCATACAACCTGCAACGGTCCAGGTTTCATAAACTTTTACAAGCTCTTTTGCCATGAGACCACCAGCTGTATCTTCATCATAAGCTAATAACTCTTCAATCTCTGCCTTGTGCGCTTCGTCTTCAATGTTTGAGATTACTTCTTCCTGGCGTTCTTCAGGAAGTTCCATAATCATATCGGCAGCATCATCAGTATCTAGTTCTTCAATTTCTTCGGCAATTTCTTTGGCCGACAAGTTTTGAAGGACTTTCTCCCTAATGTCTTCATCGAGCTCCATCAAGATATCTGAAGTCGTTTCAGAATCGAGTAATTTAATCACATACGTAGCCTCTTCTAAATCGAGTTCATTTAGAATTTCGGCAATATCAGCGTAATGAAATTCATCTAATAATAGCTGTAGCTCTTTATCGTTTTTATTCTCGACAAATTGCTCAACTTGTTCAATGAGTTCATCAGTGAGTTGAAATTGTATGTTTTCTTTTTCTTCTGACATGAGATTAAACTACTTCTCGATACATCCTTCGCCATTCTCAGGACACTCGAAGTAACGTTATTATTTATCTTTCTCAATTAACTGAGTTAGTTCAATAAACGAAGCAACACTTAATTGTTCTGGACGTTTGCCAAAGATAACATTTGCTTTTAAATTATCGGAAAGATTGAAGGTTTTTAAACTGTTACGTAATGTTTTTCGACGTTGTTGGAAAGCTGTTTTTACCACTCTGAAAAATAATTTTTCATCACACGGTAAATCAAAATGTTCTTTTCTAGTTAAACGAAGTACTCCAGAATCTACTTTTGGTGGTGGATTAAAAACACTTGGTGGCACTGTAAATAAATACTCGGCATCATAAAAAGCTTGCGTTAATACTGAAAGGATTCCGTAGGTTTTACTGCCTTCTTTTTCGCAAATACGTTGGGCAACTTCTTTTTGGAACATTCCTGAAAATTCAGGAATTTGATGACGCATTTCCAAGGTTTTAAATACTATTTGTGTTGATATATTATATGGGAAGTTTCCAATGATGGCGAAAGGTTCTTGGTTAAAAACTTCGTTTAAATCGTATTTTAAAAAGTTTTTTTCAATAATTCTTGGTGCTAAGTTTAAGTAATTAGCTTGAAGGTATTCAACTGATTCGGAATCAATTTCAATGACATAGGTTGTAATATCTTTTTCAAGTAAGTACTTGGTAAGCACTCCCATTCCTGGACCTATTTCCAAAACCTTTTTGTAGCCTTTCAAGCTTAAGGAAGCTGCAATGTTTTTTGCAATATTCTCGTCTCGCAAAAAATGCTGTCCTAAATGTTTTTTAGCTCTTACTGACAAGTTGTTTGGTGTTAGGTAAAATTAACAGAATACTCATCTACAACTTCAAGTTCAGTACGAAATGCCAGCATTTTATCGGCAAATTTTGAAAGTCCATCTTTTCTAAGTCGTTCGGCATCTTCTTTATAATAAGCATCCAAAGCTTCTCGTGATGTGGCTCTGTATTGCACAGAATAAGTTACACCTCCTAAGTCTTCTTCAACCAATACTTTGGTGAGTTTGGCTTCAGTGAATTTTCCTGTTGCCAGAACTTGCGGTATATGTTCTTTAATCCATGTTAACCACTCGTTGTGAATGCTTTCGTCAATATTTATGGTTACGTTGTATATTATCATGTAAAGTTAAAAGTGTCTAAAGTTTTAAGTGCTTAAGTTATTTACAATTAAAGTGTTTTTGCAAATAACAGAAGTTCCTTGTTATCATCAAAAGGTTTTATCTGTTTTTGGAAAGATAAGCCTAATTTTTCTAATAGATGAATGGAACTTTTGTTCTCTGGATTGGTTATTGCGCAAATTTTGTTAAGCTTAAACCTATTTTTTGCCAAATCCATTATCGCTAAAGACGATTCATAACCAAAGCCCTTGCCTTCATAATCTGGTAAAAACCCAAAGCCAATATCTGTGTATTCCAACTCCTTTCGCTTTACCAAACCAGCTATACCTATGGCTTTATCTGGCTCTATTTTTTGAGCAACTTTATAAAAACCATAACCCGATTCCTTATAGCTTTTTAAGATTCCGTTTTTAAGGTAGTTTTCAGCATCTTTAACTGATTTGATGTTTCTATCTCCAATGTATTTAATCCAACTTGGAGTATTCATTAACTCCACAAAAAAAGGAGCATCTGTTTCTTTAACTTTGCTGATGATTAGGCGTTTAGTTGAAGTTACAGTCATTAAAATTTAGTTAATAGCATCACCACGTAAGGCTCTATATTTTTTACGTGCTTCTACAAAAAAGATGCTATCGGCATAATCGAAAATAACTTTTTCGTAAAACTCTTTTGCTTTTTCGGGTTGTGCCAATTGGTTGTTGTATAATTCTGCCAATCTATAATAAGCATCGTCTGCAAGTATATCTTCGCGATAGTTTTCTATAATCGCTAAATAATTAGCTTCGGCTCTTGGATAGTCTTTTAATTCTTCAAATAATCTGGCTTGCTTATATAAAGCCTGATCCATAATAGACTCTGTTTTATGGTTGGCAATAATACTATCTAACTTAGTTATCGCTTCGTTGGTTTTATTTTGAAATGTCAACAAATCTGCTTTAGCATACAATTTTAAAGCTGTTTGTGTGGAATCGTCGTACTTATTGTCTGATATTAACAACTTTAACTCTAAAGCGTCATTGGCAATTAATTGTGAGGTTGACGATTTAAGAATTTTTAATTGCGATTCGGCCCATTTAAAATCGCCTTTGTAATAACTTGCTTTTGCCACTCGAAACCTCGCTTCTTGCGAAATAATACTGTTTTTTAAACTCGCTTGAATTTGAGAATAATATATAAGTGCCTCGTTGAATTTTTCTTGAAGTACCAATATATCTCCTAACAGCAATTTTACTCTAGCTTCTTGTGCTCTAGACACTCTGGTTTTAAGCGTTTCTTTTAAAAACTCAATGGCTTCTTTAGACCTGTTAAAATGAAAGGCCATAAATTTTGCATAAGAAAGCTGTAAATTAGTGGTTTGAACGTTTCTTCCGTATAGCTCAATCAAGTTTTTGTATTTTTCGTCTATTGATGCATAATCATCCTTTAATGAATGTTTCACTTCTATTTCTAACAAATCTTTATATGCGTCGAGTACAATGTTTGGTTCCATGACATTTTCGACAATATAATTTAAAATAGTATTAGCAACTTCTACCTCATCTTGCTCTATTGTAATTCTCGCTAAATCTAAAATACCTCTTAAAGATTCTGGTTGGCGTTTAAAAATAGCCCTTTCTTGTGCAAATGCTTTATTGTAGTTTCTTTGCTGAATAAACAGCCAACTTAATAATTGGTTCCAAATTATATCTGGGTTAAGTTGTGCTTTACGTAATAATGCTTTTCTTAAAAATATATTATTCTTATCCTCTCCATTTTCAGTAATATATTCGCTAAATAATCTTTTAGCTTGATGGACAAACGTTGGGCTTAATTCAATAAAATTGGCATAGCTATTAAACATTTTTTCTACTTTGCCTTGCTCACCGTAAATAGCAGCCAACTGTCTATGAAAGTTAGATTCTGGGCGCAACTCCATAGCTTTTTCATAAACAATTGCAGCCTTATCAATAAGTGCGTGTATCTCAAAACGACGTGCAACAAAATAAGCATAGACAGGCTCGCTTTTTATTTTAGTGATGGCTTGGTTGTAATATTTTTCGGCATCTTCTTGATTGCCTTTTAATTGAAAATTATAACCCAACTCAACAATAAATTGCCCATCTCTTTGACCCTTGATTTTCTCCTTAAGTAAAGATTCTGCTAAGTCATATTGTTCTAATTGCTGATGTATTTCTATAATTTTGTAAAAATAATTCAAGTTATTTTTCTTTTGGGTATAAAGATTTTGATAAGAAATCAATGCTTTCTCGAACTCTCCATTGTCGAAATAGTTTTTCGCCAAAGCCTCATCATTCTGTGAAATAGCCGAAAATGAAAAAAAGAAACAACTTATATAGATTATAAATTTCATAGCTCTGTAAATATAAGAAATGTGTGTTTTAGTTATTGTGAATATTTTAATAAAAAAATGCCTGAACCGAAGTTCAGGCATAACCATCCAAAATAAATGTGCTATTAATCATATTTCATAAAATGATTCAATTATCCTGTTGTGGTATTTTATATATCTTAAGGGAGTTTTCGATTTTGGGCCCTATTTTTAATTAAAAACAACTTGAACTACCAGTACCACAAGGGTTACCAATAGAAATATTCTTTTAAAATTTTTCATAACTGTAGGTTCATTAAGATTTGGTGCCACTAAAGTCCGTAATTTTTTTTTAAAATCAAAGGAATTTGAGTAAAAAATCGTCAAACAACGTATTTTTTTTACATTTTAACGATTTATATGTTAAAATTTAACATATTACCCTATTGTTTAAAATTAAATTAATCGATAAAGGTAAAGCCAGTATATGGTACTAAAACGTCTGGAATTTTAATGCCTTTTTCTGTTTGGCAATTCTCTAAAATACCTGCTAATACACGAGGCAATGCAAGTGAGCTTCCGTTTAAAGTATGTGCAAATTCACTTTTACCATTATTGTTTTTAAAGCGTAATTTTAACCGATTGGCTTGAAAAGTTTCGAAATTTGATACTGATGAAATTTCCAGCCATCTATCTTGTGCTGTAGAAAACACCTCAAAATCGTAAGTGAGTGCCGATGTAAACCCAAGGTCGCCTCCACATAATCTTAAAATTCGATATGGTAATTTAAGCTCTTGTAAAATGGATTTTACATGTGTTACCATTTCATCTAGTGCTTGGTAGGATCGTGTTGGATGTTCTACACGTAAAATCTCTACTTTATCAAATTGATGCAATCTATTTAACCCTCTTACATGTGCTCCATAACTTCCTGCTTCACGACGAAAACAAGGTGTATAGCTCGTTAAGGCTTTGGGTAGCTCTTGTTCTTTTAAAAGCTCGTCTCTAAAAATATTTGTTGCTGGGACTTCGGCTGTTGGTATTAAATATAAATTATCTCCAGTTACATGATACATTTGCCCTTCTTTATCTGGTAATTGTCCTGTTCCAAAACCTGAAGCTTCGTTTACCAAATGTGGCACTTGTACTTCTTGGTAGCCTGCTGCTGTGTTTTTATCTAGAAAGTACCAGATGAGAGCACGCTGTAATTTTGCGCCTTTTCCTTTATAAACTGGAAATCCTGCTCCAGTAATTTTATTGCCTAATTCAAAATCTATTATATCATATTTTTTTGCTAGTTCCCAGTGTGGCAAAGCATTTTTTGGCAATTCTGGAATATTACCTTCGCGTAATACTACTTCGTTATCTTCATCGGTATTTCCGGCTGGAACAGACTCGTGTGGCACATTAGGTATTTTAAATAATAAGTCTTCTAATTGAGAAGCTATACTGTTTAACTGCTCGTTAAGTTGCTTTGAGTCTTCTTTTAGAGTAGCTGTTTTTTCCTTTAGTTTGTTGGCTTTATCTGCTTTACCAGATTTGTACAACATACCAATCTCTTTAGATAGCGTATTAGATTCTGCCAAAGTATTATCTAATTGTGCTTGTAATGCTCTACGGTTTTCATCAAGAGCAATTACTTCGGTAATCATTTCGTTAGCATCTATATTTCGTTTTGCTAAACGTGTTATTACCAAATCTTGGTTTTCTCTAATAAAAGGAACTTGTAACATTGCGTAAAAATTTAAGCCACAAATTTACGGAATTACTAAGAAATTCAATCTTGTTTAGAAGGTAAAATCTATCTAGACTAATTCTAAAAGAAGATAATTAAGCATTGAGTTGGTTTAAGTAGTTTAAGCAAATTTCTTTGTCTTTATGTAACTGTACCTTTAGTGTATCAATAGAATCAAATTTTTGCTCGTCTCTTAATCTTTTTATAAGTTCTACTTGAATTTTTTTATTATAAATATTTTTATTGAAATTAAAAAAATGAACTTCGATTGATTGGTCTTTGCCATTTACGGTTGGATTGGTTCCAATATTCATCATTCCGTAAATAGTTTTACCTTCTATGATGGATTTTACTACATAAGATCCATTTTTGGGTATAAGTTTATAGGACTCTTCAATATTTAGATTTGCTGTTGGGAAGTCAATTTGTTTTCCAAGGTTTTTACCTTCTACTACTGTGCCTGTAAGCATGAAATTATACCCTAAAAAAGCATTTGCAACCTCAATGTCTCCATTATTTAAGGCTTTTCTAATTTTTGTGGAGCTTACAGCTACTTCATCAATTTCTTGTGCAGATATTTCGGTAATCTTAAAATTATAAACCTCACCATACTCCCTTAAATTATCGATATTCGCAGTTCTGTTTCTTCCAAACCTATGGTCGTAACCTATAATAATATGCTTAACATGAAGCTTCTTCACTAAGGTGTCTCTAACAAATTCCATAGCTCCTAATCGAGAAAATTCTTTAGTAAACTTATGAATTACGAGGTGGTCTATTCCAAAATTCTCCAATAGCTGAGATTTCTCATCAATAGTATTAATTAAATTAATACCTGTGTCTTTTTGCAACACCATTCTAGGGTGAGGGAAAAATGTAAGGACAACAGCTTGTAAATTATCTTTTTCAGCTATTTCAACAAGCTGTTTGATGATTTTTTGATGGCCAATATGCACGCCATCAAATGTACCAATGGTAACTACCGAATCTTTTTTTGAGTAAGCATCTAAGGTGGTTTTAATTTTCAACTAATCGCTTTTTTACAAAATTAGATATTATGTTATTAAAAACACTCTATTTTTTAATAAATGGTAATGCTTTGGAAGCTCTACCTTTTATAACTTTTATAAAATACATGCCATTACTTAAACCTGATGCATCAATATTAAGTTGAGAGCTGTTGTGTATTTTGCTTTCTTTAACTAATTGACCTAACATATTATATACCCTATAGGCATCTGGTAAATCACCTCTATTAGAAAGCCTAATATTTATTTCATTATTTGTAGGGTTAGGATAAACAATCACTTTATTATTTACAAAATATTGATTCGTTGAAAGCGTAATTGTTGAGATTTTAGTTGCTTCAGCTGCTCCAAAATTTCCACCGGAAACGATGATCGTGTTGTCGTCTGTTTTCAAATCATAAGAGCCATTTCCATATCCACAACATATACCATCTTCAGCTGAATCGAGAATAGTAAACGTATAACACTCATTAAGAATAACATCGAATGATTCGTTTATAGTTGTGTTGTCTAGATGTGGTCCACCACTATACAATGTTGCTCCTCCACTATCCATAAAAGTCCAGGTAGTTTCTCCTCCAAAATCATCTGTATTTAAAGTTAGGTGTATTTGGGCTGTTGTAGTGTAAGAAGAATTTACATTAAATGAGGTGCTTACATCATCATTACAACTTCTTAAATCGGTATTCCCGTTAGGGCTGGATATTGAAGCATTAAATGTATGACTCCCAGGAGTTGAAATAATTGTTGGTAAGTTAACAACTTCAAATTCCCCATAGCCTAAAGAACCTGACCAGTTATAATTTGAAGCAGCTCCTCCATCTTGGTCATAAAAAACTACAACCGAATTTAAAGTAGCAGTTCCCCAATTGGTGATTCTTATAGAGGCATTTACACTAACGCCGCAATCTTCAATTGCTATACCCTCAATTTCTAAACTACTATCATCTTCTACTGAAGCTAATGGTGTACATACATTAGAGGTTAATGTGGTTGGTCTATTTGCTGCTCCTGTTAAATTTGCTATCATTCTTGCTTTTTGGTCGTTTGTAAATATATTCATACATGAATCTTGACTATAGTCCATATAGTTTTCAACCATATCTGGTGTATTAACAGGTGTTGGGCACGAGTCGTTTCCAGTGTTACAGATATTAGCATTAGAGCTTGAGCTAGCCACTGCTGGTGTATCTGGGCAAAAATCTCCTCCATCAATTTCGGCGCATCCTCCTTGAAAGGTATGGTATAAGCCTAAATAATGACCTACTTCGTGTGTTGTGGTTCTACCTAAATTAAAAATCCCTGGAATTGTCACATTTGGGTCGTCATCTGTACCAAAAAACTGATAACCAACCACAATACCATCAGAAACTGCTGGTCCTCCAGGAAACTGTGCAAAACCTAATGTGCTGCTGTCGGAGAAATTCACAGTCCATATATTAAAGTATTTGGAAGCGTCCCAAATGGTTGCTGGTTTTAAAACCGTATCGGTATTGCCTCCTGGTCCAGACCAGCTGGTACTTGTTGCAGACATATCAATTCTATTTATACCATTAGTGACACAGCCGTCTGGTGTTTGTTGTGCCAAACAAAACTCAACTTCAACATCGGCTCCATCTGGATTTGTATTAAAGCCCCTTGTTCCGGACATTCGTCTAAAGTCTTCATTTAAAACTTGAATTTGAGATAATATGTGAGCATCAGATATATTAGCTCCAACACCAATGGCTTCACCATTATGAATAACATGGACAACTACAGGAATTGTATATACAATTCTTCTATTTGCAGCACCATTAATACTACTACTTTTTAATTTATTTAATTGAATTTGATTGCTAAGCTTTTTTTCGAACGCTTTGCTGCCCATCATGTTTGGGTTATCCTTTAACAGTATTTTGTTATACTGGTCTGTGGCACAGCGAGTGAATTCTTTTTCTTGTGCAATTGTTACTATGCTTGATAGTAGAAAACTAAAAAACAAAATGTTAAATGTTGTTTTCTTAAAGTCCATAATTTTTAGGTTAAAATCATTTAAAGCAGTTGTAAAGTTACTAATTTTTTTATTTACCATTAAAACCATTCATCGTGTTATTCATTCCAGATAACCCAAAAGACTTGATTATTTCTACACTTTTACTTAATCTCTCTTCTAATTTCTTGTTCTCTTCATCACTCCATTGACCTAAAACGTAATCTATTTGATGTCCTTTTCTAAAATCGTCACTAATGCCGAATCTAAATCTATTATACTTGGAGGTGTTTAATTTTTCTTGAATATCTTTAAGCCCATTATGGCCTCCATCGCTTCCTTTTGTTTTTAATCTTACTGTACCAAAAGGGAGGTTTAAATCGTCTGTTATAATCAATAAATTTTCTATAGGGATTTTCTCTTTATCTAACCAATACTTAACGGCTTTTCCACTTAAATTCATGTAAGTATTTGGTTTTAAAAAAATAAAGGTTCGTCCTTTTAATTTATATTCTGTCCTATCGGCTAATTTTACTGTTTCAAAAACTATATTTTCTTTAGAGGCAAAAAAATCAAGGATTTTAAACCCGATATTATGTCGTGTATTTTGGTATTTCTCACCAATATTGCCTAAACCTATTATTAAAAACTTCTTCATTACGGTTTCATCTTCTTTGAAAGATTGTTTGTTTTTATTGAGAATCCAATTTAAAAATTTACACATATAACTTTAGTAAGTTGTGTAAAAATAAAAAAGCATCCTGAATTAACAGAATGCTTTTGATTTTATTAAAAGAAATGCTTCTTATTCTTGCGTTGCTTCAGCTGCTGGAGTCTCTGCTCCTTCGGCTGCTGCTTCTGCTCCTTCAGCACCTTCTTCTAGTTCTTCTTCATCTTCTTCATCAACAATAGCAGTTCTAGCTGTTTTAATTTGGCAAACTACTGTATTGTCTGTATGCAAGAATCTGTATTTTTCCTGATCTAAATCACCAACGTAAAATTTACTACCAATCTTCATTGGTGTAATATCTATTTCTATAAAATCTGGTAAGTTGGTTGGGAGTGCTTTAATACGAAGTTTTCTATTATTTCTTCTTAATACACCACCATTTTTAACACCTTTTGAGTTACCCACTAAACGTACAGGAATGTCCATTGCTATTTCTTTATCTTGAAATAATTGATAGAAGTCCACATGTAAAATCCTGTCTGTAACTGGGTGAAATTGTATGTCTTGGAGCACTGCATCCATAGAGTCTCCATTGTCTAGGGCAATCACAACTGTATGCGCATTAGGCGTGTATATCAGTTTAGAGAATGCCAGTTCAGCTGCTGAGAAATGTACTGGCTTGTCTCCTCCGTATAATACGCAAGGAACCTCTCCAGCATTACGTAAGGCCTTTGTTGCTTTTTTGCCCACGCTTTCTCTTTTCGATCCATTGATTGTAATTGATTTCATTTGTTAATTTTAATTGTTACTAATTTGTTGTTTATATTAATTTTTTTAATTCCAAATAAACCTCTCCCTTATGGGAAGGTTAGGATGTACTTACATTATAAATTTTGAACTGATGGACTTGTTGTGATGTACTTTATGCATCACATCGGCAAATAAATTGGCACAACTTAATACTTTTATCTTACTGCTTTGTTGTGATACTGGAATAGAATCGGTCACGATTAATTCTTCTAATTTTGAGTTTTCTATGCGCTCATATGCATTTCCAGACAAAATTGGGTGTGTACAAATTGCTCGTACGCTTAATGCTCCTCTTTCCATCATCAAGTCGGCTGCTTTTGTAAGTGTTCCTGCGGTATCTACCATATCATCTGCAAGTACCACATTTTTACCCTCTACATTACCAATTAATTCCATATGTGAAATTACATTGGCCTTTGCACGTTGCTTATAACAGATTACCACTTCACTTTCTAAAGCCTTGGAATACGCATAAGCTCTTTTGGAGCCTCCCATATCTGGTGAGGCAATAGTTAAATTATCGAGGTTCAAACTTTTTAAATAAGGTAAAAAGATGGTTGATGCAAATAAATGATCAACTGGCCTTTCGAAAAACCCTTGAATTTGGTCTGCATGCAAATCCATTGTAATAATTCTAGTTGCTCCTGCAGTTTCCAACATTTTAGCTACCAATTTAGCTGCAATTGGTACTCTTGGTTTGTCTTTTCTATCTTGTCTCGCCCATCCATAATATGGCATAACTGCCGTAATATGTCTTGCTGAAGCTCGTTTAGCTGCATCTAACATTAACAAAAGCTCCATTAAATTCTCAGGTCCAGGGTTTGTTGAACCAATTAAGAATACTCTAGCACCTCTTACTGATTCTTCAAAAGAAGGCTGGAACTCTCCATCACTATAAGTAGAAGTAATAACATTACCCAATTCTTCGCCATAAGCTTCAGCAATTTTTTTTGCTAACTCGGTACTTTGAGTACAGGCAAATATTTTGGCTTTTGTTTTTATTTTTGTCATAATTAACTATTTGTTAATGAGCGCAAAAAGATTACTTATTTTTAATGAGGTGCAAATTTAGGGATTTATTTGAATTCCAAAAGGATAAAAGCCACTATTTTAATAGTTGGGAGTTAAAATATTTTATATTTTTGCTGTCTGTTTTGCTCAAGTGGCAATCCCGATAGCTATCGGGAGGTGGACACTAAATGCTCAAGTGGCGGAATTGGTAGACGCGCTGGATTCAAAATCCAGTTTCTTCGGAAGTGTGGGTTCGATTCCCACCTTGAGTACATCATGGGACAAATCAGATATTTCTGATTTGTCCCTTTTTTATTCTTAACAAGAATAGTCTTAAAACTTTTAAAGTAATTCCCTGCTATTCCTTAGCAGCCAAATAACGTTCGGCATCTAAAGCAGCCATACATCCTGTTCCGGCTGCTGTAACTGCTTGTCTATACACGTGGTCTGCAGCGTCACCACTTACAAATACACCTTCTATGTTTGTCTTGGAAGTTCCAGGATTGTTTATAATATAACCTGTTTCATCCAACTTTAAATAATCTTTAAAAATATCGGTATTTGGCTTATGGCCAATTGCTACAAAAAACCCAGTTGCAGGAATGTCGTGCTTTTTATTTGTTTTATTGTTAAAAACCCTCACTCCAGTAACTACTTGACCATCGCCTAAAACCTCTTCGGTTTCAGTGTTGTAAAGAATTTCTATGTTCTTAGTGTTTTTTACTCTAGCGGCCATTATTTTTGATGCTCTAAATTCATCTCTCCTAACTAACATGGTCACTTTTGTACAAAGTTTAGACAAATAATGTGCTTCTTCACAAGCCGAATCTCCAGCTCCTACAATAACCACTTCTTGCCCACGATAGAAAAATCCATCACAAACTGCACAAGCAGACACACCTCCACCAAGTTTTAAATATTTTTGCTCTGATTCTAAACCTAAATATTTTGCCGATGCTCCTGTAGAGATAATTACGGTATCACAATGAATTTCTTTAGTATCATTTACCCAAACTTTATGAATATCTCCTGAAAAATCTACTTTAGTTACCCATCCATCCCTTACATCTGTATCAAACCTTTCAGCCTGTTGCTGTAATTGCATCATCATTTCTGGCCCTGTTACACCATCTGGATAGCCTGGGAAGTTTTCAACTTCGTTTGTTGTTGTTAATTGCCCACCTGGTTGTGATCCTTGATATAACACTGGATTCATATTTGCTCTAGCTGCATAAATAGCTGCTGTATAACCTGCAGGTCCTGAACCTATAATTAAGCATTTTACTTTTTCTATCGTCTCTGACATTTATTAATCAATTTTAAACATTAAACCAATTACTGGTTATTTCTTTTTCTATTTCTAAATTTTGGTTGTGTTCGAATTCGTTTTTAATCGCATTATATTTGTAATCCTTACCCCAACCCTCAAAATTTTCGGCAACTTCTTTAATGGCATCACAAATAAAATGAATCTCTTGATTGGTCATAGTTGGATGAATTGACATACGCACCCAACCTGGTCTTTCAATTAAACAACCTTCTAAAATCTTTACCTCAATAGCTTTTGATGTTGGTTGATCCACATTTAACAAAAAATGGCCATAGGTTCCAGCACAAGAACAGCCTCCTCGAGTTTGAATGCCATAACGATCATTTAAAAGCTTTACTACTAAATTGTAATGAGCATCAACGATATAAAATGAATACACGCCTAAACGATCTTTATGGTTTGCCGCTAACATTTGAAGATTTTCAATTTTAGAAAGTTTTTTGAAGATAATGTCGTTAATTTCGTGTTCACGTTTTAAAATATTATGAACACCCATTTGTTCTTTAAGCCTAATAGACAAGGCTACTTTTATGGCTTGTAAGAAGCCTGGAGTACCTCCATCTTCTCTAGATTCTATATCATCAATATAGTCGTGATCTCCCCAAGGGTTGGTATAAGAAACTGTGCCACCTCCTGGATTATCGGGTACTAAATTTTTATATAATTTTTTATTGAATATTAATACGCCTGATGCTCCAGGTCCTCCTAAAAACTTATGTGGCGAAAACATCACAGCATCTAAATAGGCTTCTTCATCTTCTGGATGCATATCTATAGCAACATAAGGTGCCGAACATGCAAAATCTACAAAACATAACCCATTATTTTGATGGATTAACTTTGCAATTGTGTGATAATCGGTTTTAATTCCTGTAACATTGGAGCAGGCTGTTACTGCTGCTATTTTAATGGGATGATCTTTATATTTATCTAGTAGTTTTTGATAACTCTCAAAACATACCAAACCTTTCTCATTACATGGGATTACCTCTACTTTAGCAATAGTTTCCAACCAAGAAGTTTGATTGGAATGATGCTCCATGTGTGTTATAAAAACGACAGGGCGAAGTTCTTCAGGAATTGCGGTATGCTCTTTTAAGTTTTCAGACACTTTTAAGCCCAAAATACGTTGAAACTTATTAATTGCTCCTGTCATTCCTGTGCCTACTGTTAGTAGAACATCATCTTTAGAAGCATTTACGTGTTTCTTGATAATGTTGCGTGCCTCATGGTAAGCATGTGTCATTGATGATCCTGTTATTGACGTTTCGGTATGTGTATTTGCCACATAAGGGCCAATAACATTCATCAATTTTTCTTCAATAGGTCTATATAGCCGTCCACTTGCTGTCCAATCGGCATAAATGATGTCTTTTTTGCCATAAGGAGACTCAAATGTTTGGTTTATCCCAACGATGTTCTCCCTGAATTTTCGAAAATAGTTTTCTAATTGTGTTGGCATTATCTTCTTAAAATTTAGTGTGTACAAAAATAGTGAAAAGAATTACGTTACCTTTCTAAAAACTTTAAGGTGTATTATTTAAATCTATTTTTTTAGATTTATTAAAAACATCTAGACCACATTCTAAAAACTGTGCATATTCTTCTTCATTTGGTGTATAGCCTACAGGTTGATTAAGAATTTTTGTACCCTCAGGATTTAACAACACATAATAGGGTTGAGAATTGGTTTGAAAGAATTGCGTTTGGAAATGTGCCCATTTATGTCCATAATTTTCCAGCTTTCTAATACCTCCATTAATTCTTGGAACCTCTATTTGTTCACTTTCTGGAAGTTGTTTTTTATCATCCACATGCAAAGAAATCAATACAAAATCATTTCTTATATAATCATCTATTGAGCTTAGAGGCCAAACATGTTCTTCCATTTTTCTGCAGTTTACGCAGGCATATCCTGTAAAGTCCAAAATAATGGGCTTATTTACTTTTTTTGCGTATGCAATTCCTGTCTTTAAATCTTTAAAACAATCTAAATTATTTGGACACTTGTTAGGTTTAAAGAAACTGTAACCTACTGGTGGTGTAAGTCCACTTAAAAGTGTAAGTGATGTGAATGTATTGGTTTCTTTATTTACTCTAAATCCAGAGACTAGATACACAACAAACGCCGCTACTAAAATTCCCGAGGAAATTCTAAAGAAGGACAGTTTTTTAATTGGAGAATCGTGTGGGAATTTGATTTTTCCAAAGATATATAAAGCTAACCCTGCAAATATAATAATCCATAAGCCTAAGAATGCTTCAAATTTTAATATTCCCCAATGTTGCACCAAATCGGCGTTTGATAAAAACTTAAATGCTAGTGCTAGTTCTAAAAATCCTAAAACCACTTTGGTTGTATTTAACCAACCTCCTGATTTTGGTAAGGCATTTAACATATTTGGAAACATGGCAAAAAGTGCAAAAGGCAAACCTAGAGAGACTCCAAATCCTGCCATGCCTGCTGTAAGTTGCCAAGCACCACCATCTGCAGTAAGTGATCCTGCTAATAACGACCCTAATATTGGTCCTGTGCAGGAAAACGACACAATAGCCAATGTAAGTGCCATAAAGAATATTCCTAAAACACCTCCAATATTTTCGCCTTGGGTTGTTTTATTTGTCCATCGTGCAGGTAAGGTTAATTCATAATAACCAAAAAATGAAAAGGCAAAAAAGATGAAAATGATAAAGAAAATAACATTCAACACAACATTGGTTGAAATTTCATTTAATATATCAGGGTTTACTGAGTCTAATAAATGAAAAGGAACGCTTAAAACCACATAGACAGCAAAAATAAAAAAGCCATAAAGCAGTGCTTTATAGATTCCCGAGCTCTTGTTTGCACCACCTTTTTTTGTAAAAAAACTAACTGTTAACGGTATCATTGGAAACACGCATGGTGTTAACAAAGCCAGTAGGCCTCCTAAAAATCCAAGCCCAAATATGCTCCATAAGGATTTTCCTTGTTCTTTTACTTCTGATGCTATTGAGCTTGTTTCATTATTGCAATTAATTTCCGATTTTGACATATTATTTACAGACATACCATAAAGTGCAATGTTTGCATCATCGCTATTAATTACAGTATTATCGGTAAAAAAAGCATCATTATCTAAAACAGCAACCAAACCTTCTTTGATTGAGTAGCGAAACTTAAATGGGTTATCGGGTTTAAATATGCATTGCTCATCATCGCAGGTCATGTATTCAATAGTTCCATTAATATCAAATTGGTCACCTATTATTTTAATACGTTGTGTAAAAGTGGCTTCGTTATAAAATTTAGACACTTCCATATCAAACACCTTGTCGTGTTTGGTAACTTTATTTTTATCGCTTTCAACAACAGCATCTATTAATTGATAGTTACTGTTTTCTTCAAAATTAAAAATCGTTGGTAGCGGACCACCTTCTTCTACATATTGCGAGTACACAGCCCATTTATCATCTATACTAGCTGTAAAAATTATATCGTATTCGTTTTGGTTAACTTTCGTGGTTTGAAATTGCCATGAAACTGGGTCTAAAATTTGAGAGTTTTCAGTATTAAATTGAGGAATGTTGTCTTCTTCTAAATTATTTGAAATTTTAAACTCAAAAGGCACATCGTTTGGTGGTAAGCATCGCTTATCATCGCAAGTCATAAAGTTAAGCGTTCCTGTAATAGTTGCATTAGGGCTTGAAAGCTTAACTATTTGTGTAAATTCAGCTCTTTTGTAAAATTTTGACAATGTCATATCAAACACTGGGTCGTGTTTGGTGACTTTATTTTCGTCACTTTCTACTACATTATCAATTAAGGTAAAAGTGCCATTTGCATCAAACTCGAAACTTGTTGGTATGGGACCACCTTCAGGTAAATCTTGTGAGTAAATTGCCCAACCATCGTCCACCAACGCAATGAATTTTAACTGATACTCGTTCTCTGATAATTTTTCAGTTTGAAATTCCCATTTTACAGGCTCAAAAATTTGTGCCGTAAGTAACGTACTAAACAGAAAAGCAACAACTATAACGATATGTTTCATCCTCATGGTTTTAATGAAGTTCAAAAATAGAATATTAGAACGAAAGTTTCTATAACCTACTTTATTTTAACGTAACATTATCAATCGGCAGGCTTAAATACAATTTCAAACGATTTATGGTCATCTAGCAACCTTTTTGTTATATCTTGAATGTCTTTTATGGTGATAGATTTAACAATGTTTTCGAAGTTTTCTGGTGCATTTATATCATAGCCTTCTAATATAAAATTCTTTATCGACGACATTTCGTAAGCATTAAGGCTCTTACTATCTTCTCTTTCTTTTAAAAGGTTTGTAGTTATTTTATCTAGGTCGTTTTGTAAAACAGTTCCATTTTTAATTTTATCAATTTCATTATGAACAATCGCTATAAGCTTTTCAGCCAGCTCTGGATTACTATCAAAACTAACCGATAAATAAGCAACCGGTTTAGGCTCTTTAAACAACTGGCCCCAACTACTTGCACCATAAGTTCCGCCTTCTTCTTCTCGTAAAGATTCGGTATAACGTAATTGAAGAATTTTACCTAAAGCAGACATTAAAATTTCATCTTTCAAGGTATGAGGCATTTCCTTTTTATAAGCAATACGAACTGAACTTTTTGGGTCTTCCATTGGCAAATAAATATCTTTATCTACATTTTTAGCAGACCATTCGACTGAATTGTTTTTCCAGTTTTCTTTAATATTTGTTGTTGGAATACTTGCAATATAGTTCTCTAATAATGGTTTTAAATCGTTTTTTGCTACATCGCCAACAATGAAAAAATTAAAATCGGCAGCGTTATTAAATCTATTATTATAAACCGCTTTTGATTTTTCAAAGCTCATATCTTCAACAAATGCTTTATTAAAAACACGTTTTGTTGGGTGGTTATTACCATAGAGCGTTGTGGTAACACTATCGGACATTTTAGACTGTAAATCTTGACTTCTTCTTGTTAAAAAGTTATCTATATTCTGCATTAAAACGTTATAGCTTGTTTCATCAAAACGTGGTTTTGTAAATCGCAAATTTACCATTTGTAACATGGTTTCAACATCTTTTGTTGATGAAGCACCTACAATAGACTCGGTAGTTTCTGTAATATTAAAGCTAGTATTTGCTGTTTTTCCAGCCAATACTCTAGGTAAGTCTGTCATTGAAAATTCTCCAAGTCCAGACAGTTGCACCACATTAGCAACGATTTCAGTTGATGGTAGCTCATCGACTTTTAACAACGATTTTCCTCCGTCACTAATAGCTTCTAGTTTTACATCGTTTTTATTCTTATCGGCAAACTTATAGTGTACATTTACACCATTGCTTAATGTAAAAGTAGTAAAGCCTAAAACGTCATTTTTCGTTTCAGTCACAATCTTACCAGGAACTAAATTAACGCCTGTCATTAAAGATAATACTTCTTCTTCCTCTTCATAAGGTTGTAGAGTTGCATCGTTTTCAACTTCATTTAGTATTTGATTTGTTTGTTCTTCGGTCAAGTTATTTTTCCCTTCAACTCCTGTAACAACAACGCTTCTGTTTTTTTGAGTATATATGTCTTGCATTCTTTTTAACAAATGGTCTTGTGAAATAAGGTTGAATAGCACTTTTACAATTTCATATTCCTTTTCGATATCTGTTAAATGAGCGTTTTCTAGATAATTTTTTTGAATAGATCGAACAATTTGTCCATGTGTACGATCGTTACGTTTTGCAATTTGGTCTTCATAACGGTTAGTAAATTGTGCTTTAACACGAGTGATCTCGGCATTTGTAAAACCAAATTTAGCGGCTCTGTTAATTTCGGCCATGGCCAATTTAAAGGCTGCTTGTTGCATCTCTGGTTTTGGATAAATTTGTACATTAAATGCGCTATGTGCTTTGGTCATATCGCCAAAACCTGCTCTAACTGCCATAAAAGGGGCTTCAGGATCTTGGGAAAATTCTTGAAAACGAGTGCCTAAAATACTTGAAATCATATTATTTAATAGGTCTTCACCTAAATCAATAATTGTTTCGTCTTTTAAAGATTTATTATGGCGAATACCAAAAGAAATACTAGCAGTAGCGACCTCTTTATCCATTCCTATATCATACAAAAGTTTTTCATTGTCGTCAATTTTAACAATAGTGCGTTCAGGTGCATTTTCAACCGCAGGAATGGATGAGAATTTCTCTTTTATTTTTGTTTCCATTTCCTCTACATTAAAATCGCCAACAATAGCAATTGCCTGTAAATCTGTTCGATACCAATCATGGTAAAAATCACGAAGTGCTTTATACTCAAAATTTTCAATCACATCCATATCTCCAATTGGAATACGTTTTGCATATTTTGAGCCACCAAACATGGTTTCAATAGTTTGTTGTAATATGCGCATTTGCCCACTTTGGCGTGTACGCCATTCTTCTTTTATCACACCTCTTTCAGCATCAATTTCTTCATCAGTCAATAATAAGTAATTGGACCAATCGCGAAGAATTTGCAATCCAGTTTCTATCAATTCTGGTGTTGTAGGTACATTATCAATATTATATACTGTTTCGTCAAAAGATGTATAGGCATTAATATCTTTACCAAACACAATTCCTTCTTTTTCTAGGGTATTTAAAATGCCTTTCCCAGCAAAATTTTCGGTACCATTAAATGCCATGTGCTCTAAAAAGTGTGCCAATCCTTTTTGATTGTCATTTTCTAAAACTGACCCTACATTTTGAATTATATAATAACTTGCTACATCTTTAGTTACGTCTGTGCTATGTAAGTAATAAGTCATTCCATTAGGCAACACGCCTTTTATAATACTTTGATCTACTGGTAACGGTTGATTTAAATTTTGTGCTGATACTGTAAAACCAATTATAACAAGAGAAAGATTTAATAAAAACCTTTTGGCTTTTTTGGCATTTTTCATTTTTAATTATTTAATATTTATTATGTTACAATTTTAATGTTTTTCTTTAAGGTATCCATGTTAAAACATTAAAAAAAACAATGTGCTTATTCTAGTCTTTTTACATCCATGAAGAAGTATTTTACGAATTTTAATTAGCATTCTTTTAATAGTATAAGTGTAAACTTTTGCATATTTTTCGAACTAAAGAAAACGACTTAAATAAAAATTCATGTCTAAAACATATTACGATCCTGCTGACCTTAGAAAATTTGGAAACATTACTGAATGGAGCGAGGAATTAGGAAGCAAGTTTTTTGAGTATTACAACTCCGTATTTCAAGAAGGCGCTTTAACCGCTCGTGAAAAATCGTTAATTGCATTGGCAGTTTCGCATACCGAACAATGCCCATATTGCATTGATGCTTATACTAAAGATGGTTTGCAACGTGGTATTACTAAAGAAGAAATGATGGAAGCTGTTCATGTTGGAGCAGCCATTAAAAGTGGTGCAGCATTGGCACATGGTGTGCAAATGATGAATAAGGTGAATAAACTGGATGGATAAGAAAGCCAGAAGACAGAAGTCAGAAGACAGAAGTAAAAGGGTTTTAAAATAACTATGACAAAACTTAAAACACAATCTTTACACAAACGCGAAAGTGAATTGGCAAACAGCAATCGCCAATTGGAAATATTATCAAACGGAATTTTTAAAAGTGGAGAATTACCAAAATTTAAAGATAAAATAGCTGAAATTGGCCAATTCCCATTAAGACCTAAAAATTTGGAAATTCTTCAAATTAATGTTGGTTACATGTGCAATCAAGTTTGCGAACATTGCCATGTAGATGCTGGTCCAGACCGAAAAGAAATAATGACCAAAAAAACCATGCAACAATGCTTGGAAGTTATTAAAAATACTGGTGCACACACTTTAGATTTAACTGGAGGAGCACCCGAAATGAACCCAAATTTTAGATGGTTTGTTGAAGAAGCCTCAAAAGCTGGGATTAAGGATTTTATTGTTCGTTCTAATTTAACCATTATTAGAGCTAATAAAAAATATCACGATTTACCTGAGTTTTTCAAGAAACATAATGTGCATGTCGTGAGTTCTATGCCACATTGGACGCGTGGAAAAACCGACAAACAACGTGGCGAAGGCGTTTTTGACCAATCTATTAAAGCCTTACAAGACTTAAATGCCATTGGTTATGGTATGCCAAATAGCAGTCTAAAATTAGATTTGGTGTATAATCCTTCAGGTGCTTTTTTACCTGGAAATCAAGCATCCATGGAAAAGGATTTTAAAAAAGCTTTGCTCGAAGATTTTAATATTCAATTTCATAATTTATTTGCCATCACTAATTTACCAATATCACGGTTTTTGGATTACTTGATTGCTTCCGAAAATTATGAAGACTATATGTATGCATTGGTAGAAGCCTATAATCCAGCAGCTGTTGCAAACGTGATGTGCACCAATACCATTTCTATAAGTTGGGATGGTTGGTTATACGATTGCGATTTCAACCAAATGCTAGATTTAAAAGTAGATAGCAAAATAAAACACATTAGTGAGTACAATGAAAATTTACTAAATGATAGAAACATTGTAATTTCGCAACATTGTTATGGCTGTACTGCAGGCGCAGGAAGCAGTTGCCAAGGTAGTGTCGCTTAATCATTTTTGGTCTTTTGCGCAAAAGCGGAAATTTTAATCTATGAAACTAAATTTTTCTTACATATTAATATTCTTTGTCGCATTTTCTATAAATGCACAGGAAACACTTTCCGATGTGCTTAAAACACATAATCAAGGAAGCGTCCCATACATTTCGGTACAGGAATTGGCGATGCCGAAAACAGAAGCTATTATTTTTGATGCTAGGGAAGTTTCAGAATACAATGTGAGCCATCTTAAAAATGCCATTTTTGTGGGTTATGACAACTTTAATATAAAAACCGTTCTAGAAACAATAAAAGACCAAGACAAAAAAATAGTTGTGTACTGCTCTTTAGGAATCCGTTCAGAAGATATTGCAGAACTACTCAAAAAAGCAGGATACACAAATGTCTTTAACTTATATGGAGGTATTTTTGAATGGAAAAATAAGGGTTTTCCTGTGTTTGACTTAAATGAAAAAGAAACCGAAAAAGTTCATGCGTTTTCAAAAGCATGGAGCAAGTGGCTTATTAAAGGTGAAAAAGTGTATGAGAAGGGGAATCAAGAATTAAGAATTAAGAATTAAGAATTAAGAATTAAGAAAAATATATCATTCTGAACAAATTGCAGTACCTCATCACTATACTTTATCAACTATTAAACTCCTAAACTTAAAAAAACAGATGATATATTTTAAGCTGATTAAAGCAAATAAAACATTCGTGTATTCGTGGTAAATAAAAACTTAATAATAATTTTCACTCGTAATCCAGAACTTGGTAAAGTAAAAAGCCGTTTAAGTAAAACCGTTGGTGATAAAACTGCCTTAGAGGTGTATAAACACCTATTAAATTATACCGAAAAAACCATTCGCAACATCAATTGTGACAAAGCTGTATATTATTCCAACTGCATAAAAGATGCTGACATTTGGGACACTTCCATTTACCATAAACACGAGCAAAAAGGCAACGATTTAGGCCAGCGCATGCACAATGCCTTTAAACAAGGATTTCATGATGGTTATAAAAAAATTATTTTGATAGGTTCCGATTTACCAGATATTTCAGAACAAATTATTAAAAATAGCATGGATGCATTAACACAAAACGATGTTGTTTTTGGTCCAGCCGAAGATGGTGGTTATTATCTAATTGGATTAACCAAAATGCATGAATTTATTTTCGACCATAAACCTTGGAGTCAATCTCACTTATTGGAAATAACCTTAAATGAGTTAAAAAAACATCAATTAAAGGTATCATTACTTAAAACTTTAAATGATATTGATACATTTGAAGATTTAAAGAAATCATCACTTTTCAAGATATTTAACCATGATTAAATTAATAGAAGAAACCACAACATATCTAAAAGACAAAGGCTTTGACAATCCCGAAATAGGCATTATTCTTGGCACAGGCTTAGGGCAACTCATTGACGAACTAGACATTATAACCGAAGCTAGTTATAACCATATTCCATATTTTCCAACAGCAACTGTAGAGTTTCACAAAGGGAAACTTATTTTTGGAAAGTTAGCAGGGAAAAAAGTGGTTGTCATGCAAGGTCGTTTTCATTTGTACGAAGGGTATTCACTTCAAGATGTAACATATCCAGTAAGGATTATGGAACAACTCGGTGTTCATACTTTATTGGTTTCAAATGCTTCAGGAGCCGTTAATCTCAATTTCAAAAAAGGCGAATTAATGCTCATCGACGACCATATTAATCTACAAGGTAGTTCGCCTTTAGCTTTTAAAGGCGTGTCGCAACTAGGCGAACGCTTTACAGATATGAGCGCACCTTACGATAAAGACATAAATTTAAAATTAGAAACGATTGCAAAAAACAATAACATCAAGCTTCATAAAGGTGTCTATGCAAGTGTTGTTGGCCCTCAGTTGGAAACTAGAGCAGAATATAGAATGCTAAAAATAATTGGTGCAGATGCTGTTGGAATGAGTACTGTTCCAGAAATAATTGTTGCTAATCATTTAAAATTAAAAGCTGCCGCTGTGTCAGTTTTAACAGATGAATGCGACCCAGATAATCTAGAACCCGTAAATATTGAGGACATTATTGCTATGGCTTATAAAGCCGAACCTGAAATGATTACGCTATTTAAAGAATTAATAAAAACATTATAACGTCATTCCGAACGTAGTGAAGGAATCTCATCAAAAGATTGCCACATCATTTCATTCCTCGCAATGACAATAAAAACCGTCTATCGTCTAAAAGCGAAGCGGTCTAAAATCTAAAGTCAAAAAAAAATGAGCTATTTAGAAACCACTCACAACGTCTATAAAGAAGCAGCCTTAACGCCAGTTGTTGGCTTATGCTGTACCACAAACCCAATTTGGGAACTACCAGGGTTAAAAATTCCGCGTATCATGCAAGAAATGAATTATGGCTGTGGAAGCACAGTGCATGCACGCGATTTAACCAACAACCCAAAAATGCTGTACGTTGGTGTTGGAGGAGGTATGGAACTATTGCAATTTGCGTATTTTAATCGCCAAAAAGGAGGTGTTATTGGTGTTGATGTGGTTGATGAAATGTTGGACGCATCTCGTAAAAATTTCAAAATAGCTGAAGAACAAAACCCTTGGTTTAAAAGTGCGTTTGTTGAACTTAAAAAAGGAGACGCCTTACATCTTCCTGTTGAAGATAATAGCATTGATGTTGCAGCACAAAACTGTTTGTTCAACATTTTTAAAGCAGATGATTTAAAAAAAGCCATTGCCGAAATGTATCGCGTACTAAAACCACATGGACGTTTGGTTATGAGTGACCCAACCTGTGAGCAACCTATGAATGATGAGTTACGAAATGATGATAGATTGCGCGCTTTATGTTTAAGTGGTAGTTTACCAATTGCAGAGTATGTAAAAATGCTTACTGATGCTGGTTTTGGAACTATTGAAATTAGAGCTCGAAAACCTTATCGAATTTTAGACCCTAAACATTATGCTACTGATGAATTGATTTATATAGAATCTATTGAAGTGGCAGCCATAAAAGACCCAATGCCTCAAGATGGACCATGCATTTTTACTGGAAAAGCAGCAATTTATTTTGGTGAGGATGATTTTGTTGATGATAATGCAGGACACATTTTACTTAAAAACCAGCCTTTAGCTATTTGTGATAAAACTGCTGAGGCTTTGGCTAGCTTAAACAGAGAAGATATTTTTATTAGTGAATCTACTTATCATTATGATGGTGGAGGTTGTTGTTAACTTTTAGATTTTAAAAATGACGTTAAAAAGAATTTTTATTTTCATTTTTTTATGTGCAACAATTAGTGTTGCTGCACAAAGTTTAGATCATTCCAGATGGAATGACATGCTTCAATCTTATGTAAATATTGATGGTAAAGTCAATTATAAAAGTATTAAAGCAGATGAAAAAAATTTAGAAATTTACCTAAATACCCTTTCAGAAAATACACCACAAGATTCTTGGACAAAAGCTGAAAAATTAGCCTATTGGATAAACGCCTACAATGCTTTTACCATTAAACTCATAATTGATAATTACCCTATAAAAAGCATTAAAGACATTAAACAACCATGGGACAAAAAATTCATTGATATTGATGGTAAGTTAATCTCTTTAAATCAAATTGAGCATGATATTTTGCGTAAAATGAACGAGCCACGAATTCATTTTGCTATTGTTTGTGCTTCTGTATCTTGTCCTAAATTACAAAATACTGCTTTTGAACCTTCAAAAATTGAAGAACAATTAACCAATGCTACAAAAGAATTTTTAGCAGATTCTTCAAAAAATAACATCTCTCAGGAAAGTATCAAAATATCCAAAATTTTCGATTGGTTTTCCAAAGATTTTACACAAGATGGAAGCCTTATTAACTTCCTCAATCAATACTCAGAAGTTACTATTTCTCCATCAGCAAAAAAACAGTTTAAAAATTACAATTGGGCTTTAAATGAATAAGATTTCAATCATTATTCCTATATTTAATGAAGGGCAAACCATTGGAAAGCTTCTAAACCACTTACTTGAAAATTCTTCTCAAAAAAATATATCAGAAATTATCATTGTTGATGGAGGAAGTAATGATGGCTCAAAAAAAGTAGTCGAGAGGTTTCAAAAAGGTCTCGACTGCGCTCGACCAGACATTGTAATATTATTGAATTCAAAAAAAGGCAGAGCCATCCAAATGAACATTGGTTCAAGGTTTGCAACAGGGAATATTCTATACTTTTTACACGCTGATTCCTTTCCACCAAAGAACTTCGACAAACTCATCATTAATGAAGTTAAAAAAGGTAACAAAGCCGGTTGTTTTAAAATGAAGTTTGACAATAACCATTGGTGGTTGCAATTAGCTAGTTGGCTTACACAATTTCGGTGGAGAGCTTGTCGTGGAGGAGATCAAAGTCAGTATATTACTAAAAAACTATTTAATGAAATTGGTGGTTTTGATGAAAATTATACTATTTATGAAGACAATATTTTAATTAACGAACTTTACAAGCGTGAACAATTTACAGTCATCAACAAAAAACTAACCAGTTCAGCAAGACGTTATAAAAAAAATGGTATTTGGAAACTACAATACCATTTCTGGACAATTTATGTAAAAAAGTGGTTTGGAGCTAATGCCGAGGAATTGCATGCTTATTATAAAAAAAATATTGCTTAAAAATACTGTCCAATACCAAACACGAATCCACGTGTACCATTTTTGTTAAGTCCAATACCATAATCAATTCTAAATATTGCATTATACACTTTTTTATGAATAAAACGCAAACCTAATCCAGAGTAAACTTTTATATTATCCGAATCTATAAAATCATTCAATTTACCTCCTGGAAGCCTCCATGTACCAGAATCTATAAAAGCATTTCCTTGTAGAACAAACGAGTTTTTTTCATATAATGTATGCCTGTATTCTGTATTCAATATAAGTGTGCCTGTACCTCTATCGATGGTATTACCAACGCCTCGAATATTAATATTGTTATCTACTGAAAAAGGTGCAAAAGGTGTGTCTTGGTTACTGGACAATCCTACTCGCAACCTATTTGCCCAATTCCCTTTACTTCCAATTCGCTCAAAGTAATAAAAATTGTTCCACCCTATTACAAAATCCAGCTGTTCCTTACTAGTGGATATAACATATTGAAGGTTGAGCAAACTTCTAAACCCAGTCACATATTGGTAGAAGTAATCTAAGTTATTGTAATCGTATATGCCTTTAAATAGCAGTTTATGAATGTTCAATTTTTGAGGTACAGCTGGATCTATGGCACCAGATTGATAACTGTAATCTTCGGTGAAGTAATTAACTCCCAATTCTATTCTATTATTAAAATTAAGTTCATACAACCCTAAGATTTCGAATGATTCGTTATTATATTTATAATTGGCTGTAGCACTTTCTAAAAAAACAGGTTCCAATGTTGTAAGGTCTTGATAATTTACAGCAAGACCAAACTGTCTCGAGAATAAATTTGGTGCTCTAAAATTAATAGCATAGGAACTATAAATATCTTTTTGATAAAAACCTCCAAGTCCAATATTTTGACCAAGTAGATTAAACTCATATAATCCTAACCTATAGGCAAACTCATCATCATTTGTTGTATAGATATTTATGGATGGAATAAAAGTGAAATTCTCTACTATATTATAGAACACATTATAGCTATTATCTTGATAATAAAATACTTGGTATTGGGCATGAGAAACCGAAGGTAAACGTTTAAGACGTTTAATATCTTCTTCAATTAATGCCGAATCTAAAGGTTTTCCGCTTTCGATAATAGCTAATTTTTTTATAAAGGAGGTTTTTACTTTTTGATTTCCTTGAATCTTCAAATCGGCAACAACACCCTGTTGAGCACTACCATTAGCTCCATAGAGTGCAAAAAATAAAAGAAATAAGGCTATCCTCATAATGGCAATTAAAATATGGTTTTAGTTAGCATAAATCTCAAACGGTAAGTTATTATTGCGTTCAAGATTATTACTACATGATACTGATAAAGCATAAAAACCTATGTATTAAATAGCTTCAATCTTTAATTGAAAATTGTGCTTTAATTATTGCTTCAACAGGCTTATTTTGGGGTGTAAATTGGTTATCATCACTTCCTCCTGAACGTTCATGATTATGGAACCATTTCCAAATAAAGCCTCCAGCAAACCAGTCTTCGTGCCAAAACGTTTTAAATAAAGCTTCTGTAGTGTTATTCTGTGCTTCGAAATTAGCAGGCTCTTTATACCTATCGGATTTCCAAGGTTCCTTTCCCGAATAATCAACACTTCTATAACCAAATTCGGTAAACAAAACAGGTCTATCAAATTTATCGGAAAGCTGCTGTATCACTGCTTTGTGTTTTGCCCAACCTTCTAAACATTCCTCTACGGTTGGTGTTTGGCTGTTACTTACAGGAAAGTAGGCATCAACGCCTATATAATCCATGTCATCCCAAAAAGGTGTTCGCTTAAACTCGTCCCAATTTGCTGCATAAGTTAGTTTTCCTTTGAATACAGTTTTAATTTCCCGTATCAAATTATTCCAAAATTGCGGTCTGCTAACTACAAATTGCTCTAACTCTGTTCCAATACATAAAATTTCAGCATTGGTTTCTTCTGCCAATTCAGCAAAATCTAGAATAAATGCAGAATAGGACTTTTCGAGTTCTTTCCAATGCGCTTCAGAGGTCATTTTCATGTGTCCAGTAAACGCACCTCGCATCCAAATGTGAGGTTTCATCATTACTTTAATACCTTTTTTGTGCAATTCTTGAATGTATTGTTTTGCTCCAGCTTTGGATTCGCCAAACCATTGTCTGTCTGTATTGTAAATTATTTCAGGATTTTGTAAATCTCTAATAAAACCAAATGGCATAACAGCAGCAAAATTTGCATTAATATTAACGACTGGGCTTATATGGGAAGAATCAATCGCAACCCTAGAGGCCACAAAGCTTATACCATTAATCTTTGAAGTCGCTTGTCCTGAACAGGATAATTGAGCAATCAGTATTAAAAGAATTAAAAATTTTCCAACGTTCATGATTTTGTTTTAAAACCCTAATTTAAGCTTTAAGTTTAAAATAATGCTCTTAATCCAATATTAAAAGTTTGCCCTAAGCCTGAGTTTGTGCCTCTAACAAAATCGCTAAAAAGCAGTTCAATATTTATAATTGATGACAATTGATATTTCCCACCAAAACCTAAAGCGGTAAAATCCTGTGTAAAATCGCCAAATCTTTGTTGGTGTTGTAAAAATCCTAATACTGTAATTTCCTGGCTTGGAAAATAGCTCATAAAAATTCCTGGAGCGAAAACAAATGTCTTGTTTGCAAAGCTGGAATCGTCTCCAAAATTATACTCAGTGCTTAATTCAGTAAACAATTGCCAATCGCCTTCAGGAAACGTATAGTCGTAAAAAAACCGGTTTTGGAACGTGTAAGCGGTTTGGTCCAAAAACACGCCATTATCATTGCTTTCATCTGTAATTAATGGAATATGCAAAGCTGTTTGCACAGTGAAATTACCAACGTCTTTTACTGGGTTAAATTTTATTACTGGCGCAATAGAGGTCAACCCTGAACGTGAAGATTGTATATCACTATCAAACTTGAAAACGTCCAAAGCATTTCGTCCAGAAACTGCGTTAGACCTAATCTCTAGCAATACACCTATATTAAACCCATTAGTATTTGAAACACCTGTAAATATATCTACACTTGACGTAAAGTAGGTTTCTCTTGGCAAATCCTCTATCACTTCTCCACCAGCATTTGCCTCTTTTGTTTGTGTGTACAAATTATTAAACCATTTGATGTCCCATTGTCCTTTAGCCAGTAATTTTGAAGGTGTGTACGTTTTAATGTTACTTTCTTTTTTTGGGGTTTCTTGCTGTGAAAATCCGCTAAAAGAAACAATGAAAAAAATTAATCCAATTACTGATTTATTCATTATAAAAAATTTTGTTTAATAACCATGCTGTTTTTGTAAGTCTACTTTTAATAAACAACCTTACGAAAAAAGGTAATTTGTATCTTTTATAAGTTTTAAATTTTGTGTAATAAATTAAGTTATTACCTTTAGATTCGACATATTTATCAACAATTAAATTTATGGAGCACATAGTCATCATAGGTAATGGCATTTCGGGCGTTACGGCTGCAAGGCATATTAGAAAACTCTCCAATAAAAAAATTACCATTGTTTCTGCTGAAACCGATTATTTTTTTTCACGTACAGCACTCATGTATGTGTATATGGGACACATGAAGTTTGAGCACACCCAGCCTTATGAAAATTGGTTCTGGGAGAAAAACCGCATCGATTTAAAAAAAGGCTATGTTGAAAAAATTGACACAAAAAACTCGACTTTACTTTTTACAGAAGGTGATTCCCTAAAATATGACAAACTCATCATTGCCACAGGCAGCAAGCCCAATAAATTTGGTTGGCCTGGACAAGATTTAAAAGGTGTGCAAGGATTGTATAGCAAACAAGATTTAGATAATCTTGAAGTGTTTGCGCCAAACAATGAGGTTTGTAAACGCGCTGTCATAGTTGGTGGAGGCTTAATAGGAATAGAATTGGCCGAAATGTTTAACTCACGAAATATTCCTGTTACTTTTTTAGTTCGAGAGCAAAGTTTTTGGGACATAGTATTACCAACAGGTGAAAGCCAAATGTTGAATAGGCATATTAAAAACCATCATATCGATTTGCGTCTGGACGTAAATTTAAAAGAAATTATTGCTGATGAAAACGGACAAGCAAAAGCAGTTGTAATTGCTGAAACGGGTGAAACCATAGAATGTGATTTCGTTGGTTTAACTGCAGGTGTTTCTCCAAATATTGATTTTATTAAAAATTCTGGTATTGAAATAGGACGAGGGGTAAAAGTGAATCGCTTTCTAGAAACCAACCTAAAAGATGTTTATGCTATTGGCGATTGTGCCGAACAACGCGAACCTATTGGAAATAGAAAATCAATAGAAGCGGTTTGGTACACAGGACGCATGATGGGCGAAACCGTTGCACAAACTATTTGCGGTAACCGCATTGAGTACAAACCTGGACATTGGTTTAACTCTGCTAAATTTTTTGATATAGAATACCAAACCTATGGTTGGGTATTTGCAAAACCAAAAGAAGGTCACGCACATTTTCATTGGAAACATAACGACGACACCAGATGCATCACTATTGAATATGATACTGTTACTAACGAATTTAAAGGCATTAATACCTTTGGGATACGAATGCGACATGAGGTTTTTGATAAATGGCTCACTGAAAAACGAGATATGGATTATGTGATGAATCATTTATATGAAGCAAATTTTGATCCAGAATTTTACAGTAAATTCGAAAAGGAAATTCTATCTATTTATAAAAAAGAACAAACAACAGTCTAAAATGTATTACAGACCTCACGGGTTTTAATCCCGAAGCGTCGGGACTGTGAGGCCTAAAAAAATAATTATGAGCAACAAAATAAATCATAGTATGTCCTTGGCAAAACCAGAAGCCAACGACCTATCAACCAAACAAAAAATAGCTTTAGCAATAGGGTTTATAGGACTGTTTATTTTAATTCTGGCACTTTTTAATACCAACTTTCCAAACAAAGGGTTGTTTTTGACCACTTCGTTGTTATTAATTTTTATAGGAACCGTCCTATTTGCAAACGCTGCTTATTTAACCCAATCCAAAGGCATTAAAAACGATGGTGTTTGGTTTAAATCCTTTACTTCCAGAGGAATTACAGGTTGGTTAACAGGCGTAGGCTTGACATTATTTTATATTGCACTCTATTTTTATCCAGAATTACTTGGTCTTGGCGTTAATGGCAATTCAAATACAGGATTGGTATCGCTGTTTGATCCCTTTAGTCAAATTTTAAGCGGAAGACCTGCAAGCCAATGGTTTGTTTATGGCACACTTTATACTGTTGCTATTTTGGTGTTTGGCTATAAGTTTATGCTCAAATATAGACATAACCGTTACCAGCAAATCAGGACAGGTTCGGTCATGTTTTTTCAATTGATTTTTGCATTTCTAATTCCGGAAATCATGTATCGCCTAAACGCAACCTTGCCTTATTATGACCTTAAAAGCATTTGGCCATTAAACTATTATAATTTTGAACAATACAGAATTGATGGTTTTATAAGTGCAGGAAATATTGGGTTGGGATTATTGCTTTTTGGTGTGCTTTCCATTTTCGTGATTTCACCTATCCTTACCTATAAATATGGTAAACGCTGGTATTGCTCATGGGTTTGTGGCTGTGGTGCATTGGCTGAAACTGCTGGAGATTCCTTCAGGCATCTATCATCAAAAAAAACATCCACATGGAAATTTGAACGTTGGCTAATCCATGCCGTTTTGGTATTTGTAGTGATTATGACAACTGCTGTTATATATACCTATTTAGGCTATGACCCAGAAAAATATTGGCTCACCAAAGATGTGTTTCTTGTAAGTGTCGGTGTTTTGTTAACATTGGTCTTTGCTCTGGTAATGGTCTTTAAGCGCAAAGCATTGGGCAAAGATGCTTATTATGGAGCGATAGGCTATTTTGTAATCACTGCCGCTTTAATAGCATTTCATTATTTTAACAGCGATACAAAGTTATTTATTTTTGAAGCCGAAACGTTACGTTCTTCTTACGGATTCTTTATAGGCGCCATTTTTTCGGGCGTTATTGGCACAGGTTTTTATCCCATTTTTGGTAATAGGGTTTGGTGTAGATTTGGCTGTCCGTTTGCTGCTATTTTAGGATTTCAGCAACGCCTTTTGTCAAAATTCAGGGTGACTACCAATGGTGGTCAATGTATTTCTTGTGGTAATTGCTCCACCTATTGTGATATGGGAATTGATGTTCGTGCTTATGCTCAAAAAGGCGAAAATATTGTACGTTCAAGCTGTGTTGGGTGTGGTATTTGTAGCGCTGTTTGCCCAAGAGGTGTATTAAAATTGGAAAACGACAGCATGAAAGGACGCATTAATTCGAATGACATTTTATTAGGCAATAATGTGGATTTGATGGATTTTGTGAATCAGAAATAATAACTTAAAATTTCTGTGATATGTTGTGAAATCTATGTGGAAGAATTATTACACAGAGATTTGTAAAGAAACGCCAAGTTACACAAAGAAGAAAGAAAAACTAACTACTTTTGCACCTCAAAAGAAACAGAAATGCCCAACATAAAAGTTATTATCCCTGCGTATAACGAAGCAAATTCTATTGCAAAAGTTATTAAGGAAATACCTCATACTGTAAACGAAATTATTGTAATTGATAATAATTCATCAGACGATACTTCAAAAAATGCCAAAGAAGCTGGAGCCACTGTTTTATTTGAAGCTCGCAAAGGCTACGGTTATGCATGCCTAAAAGGTATGAGCTACGTTTCACTACAAGAATCCAAGCCAGATATTATTGTGTTTTTGGATGGTGATTATAGCGATTACCCTAAAGAACTAACTAAAATAGTTGATCCTATTATAAAAGATGACCTAGATTTTGTAATTGGCGCAAGAGTAAAACGACTTAGAGAACAAGGCTCCATGACCTTACCGCAAATTTTTGGGAATTGGTTAGCAACCTTTTTAATGCGACTTATGTTTAAATCTACATTTACCGATTTAGGCCCTTTTAGAGCTATTAAATATGAAAAATTAGTAGCTCTTAACATGGAAGACAAAACCTATGGCTGGACTGTAGAAATGCAGCTTAAAGCCCTAAGAAAGAAATATAGTTATGTTGAAATTCCTATTCATTATAGAAACCGAATTGGTGTTTCCAAAGTGTCTGGAACATTTAAAGGAGCTATATTTGCAGGTATTAAAATTTTAACGTGGATTTTTAAATACAGCTTTAAACAATGATTTTAAAAACCATCATCATCGTTATTTATTCTACAGCACTCATACTTATATTTATGTATGCTTTGGCACAGTTGAACCTGCTTTTTAATTATTTGTCTGCACAAAAAAAGAATGATACATCACCAAAGTTCGATTTTTCAAATTCAGAAGAAATTCCGTTTGTCACTATACAACTTCCAGTTTACAATGAACTTTACGTCATGGACAGGCTGTTGGATAATATTTCCAAAATAGAGTACCCAAAAGGCAAACTTGAAATTCAGGTGTTGGACGATTCTACAGACGAATCGTTTCAAGCTACGGCAAAACATATTAAGCGATTACAGCAAACCGGCTTGGATATAAAACATGTGGTTCGTAATGACCGCAAAAACTTTAAAGCTGGAGCACTTAAAGAAGGATTAAAAGTGGCAAAAGGCGAATTTATTGCCATTTTTGATGCCGATTTTCTTCCAAAAAAAGATTGGCTGCAACATACCATTCCGTTTTTTAAAGACGAAAATATAGGTGTTGTACAAACACGTTGGGGACACATCAATAGAGATTACTCCGTATTGACTAAAATTCAAGCATTCGCGTTGGATGCACATTTCTCCTTAGAGCAAGTTGGCAGAAATAGCAAAGGACATTTCATTAACTTTAACGGAACCGCAGGTGTTTGGAGAAAGAAATGCATCCTAGATGCAGGCAATTGGGAAGGCGACACACTTACCGAGGATTTAGATTTAAGCTATAGAGCTCAACTTAAAAACTGGAAATTTAAATACCTAGAAGATGTTGAAACGCCTGCTGAATTGCCAGTAGTGATAAGTGCAGCACGTTCGCAACAGTTTAGGTGGAATAAAGGAGGAGCCGAAAACTTTAGGAAAATGCTGTGGAAAGTTTTAAAAAGCCAAAATGTTTCTACCAAAACAAAAGTTCATGGTCTATTGCATTTATTGAATAGCACCATGTTTTTAAATGTATTGATTGTTGGTGTTTTAAGCATACCGATGTTATACATAAAAAACGAGTATGCACACTTAAAAATATACTTTTATGTGATGAGCTTTTTCGTTATAAGTACGCTCATCTTTTTTATATGTTATTGGTTTATGTTTAAAAAAACGTATGGAAATAGCATAAAAGGTTTTGTGCAATATATTGTTATGTTCTTAACGTTTTTCTCTATAGCGATGGGCTTTTCACTTCATAATTCCATTGCTGTTATTGAAGGTCACTTGGGGAAACGTAGCGATTTTATCCGCACACCAAAATTCAATATTAATTCTTTAAAAGATAGCTGGAAAGGCAATAAATACTTAAAGAAAAACATCTCACTAAACGTGATTTTTGAAGGCGTATTGATGCTTTATTTTGCATTTGGCATGTACAGTGCATTTGTTGTTGGTGACCAAGGTGGCGACTTTGGATTGTTTCCGTTTCACCTTATGCTTTTTCTAGGTTTTGGCTATGTGTTTTTTAAATCGTTAACTTCTAAGGCTTAAAAACAATTAGGCTGGAAGTCTCTTTATTATAAACTTCATTTGTCCGCGATGGTTAGATTCATGCTCGCATACATGAAACCATTTACAGTAGTTGTTTGTAAGCTTGTTTTCAAAAAATGGCTCAGATTTCATAATCCAATCGTCATCTCTTTTTGCAAATTCCTTTTTGGTAACAGACCTTACTTCTTCAAGTTTTAACAGGTAGTAATCAATGTTATTCCCTTTTATTAATTCTCGTCCTTTTTCCCCAAGACCACTTGGCACATCCCATTCTTTTTTTATGTCATCACCCCAAGTTCCCCATGGCATATCATCAAAGGTGTTTAATTGATAGTATCTTTCGGTTGCAGCTAAATGCAAGAGCATGGCACCTATAGAATTTGACTCATCATCTATTTGAAAATCCAACTGCTCTATTGTTAAATCCTTAACTGTATCAATAACCCATTTACGCATCATGGTCATGGTTGAAAGTAGTGTTCCTATTTGTGGAGAATATCCCTTTTGTGGGCCAACTATATATAAATTGTCTGGGTTTTGAATTGGCGCAGTTTGGGCAAAGTTAATTAATGGGCTAGCAACTAGTCCTGCGGTTAAAAAAGCTGTTCCTTTAAGAAATTTTCTTCTGTTAGAATTTTTAAAATCCTTCATAATTTGGTTGGTTTTGGTTTTCTGATTATTATAAATATTGTAAGTTGTTTGTTTTTAATAAATTACAGCTACTTACTAAACAAATTTAGCGATTTTTCGTATAAAATCAAGTAAACAATTGATTCATTAAAGTAAACGATAATTAATACTATTTTTGGATTAGCTACTTCTTTGAGTTCTCTTATTAATTATTTCCTTTTAATTTAAGACTTTGTAATTAGCTTTTTCACCCAATTAAAAACCACACTTGATCCTAAAGCCATAATTATCACAAAACCATTAAATAATATATCTAATGGGTCGAATACACGATTAGGTAAAACTATTTGAATACATTCATCAAATACTCCAATTAAGAAAGTAACAGCAAAAGAAAGCAAAGTAGGCAAAGGAATTCGTTTCCCTTGTCTTACACGTTCAGTAATTGCTTTATGTATAAAAATTGCCAGTACACTATATTCAATTAAATGGCTGCGTTCAGGAATTCCCAACCTTAGAAAAAACATGATATAAACAGCTACTATTCCTAACAATATCGTTATTTCAGTCTTGCTTGGTTTTGCCTTAAGTACATGTAGTAGAATAGTAACTCCAACAAGCAACATACCAATCAAAAAGATGGCAGCTTGTATATTTTGGTTAGCAAATACTTTTGTAAATGGTTGCCTAACAAAAAGAGTTGAAAAAATCGCAATAAACACTGCAAATGCCCAAAGCCACAGATATTTCTTGCGTGTAGAAGTAAAAAGAGACATAGGTTGGACTTTTATTTTATTCGCGTTTAGCAAGAGTTAAACGAAATTAGCTGTTTTTCTTCACTTAGTCAAGTAAGTAAACAATCACTATTTAAATACGACAGACAAATAATAGTATATTTGGTTTATGCGATTAAATTCAAATGTTTTAAAAATATATAAAGTACCGTTAGTAATGGTGCTGGGAAGTTTGGCATTTTTCACTGCGTTTGCTTATGACTTAGTAAGGACAGATTATATTAAACTAATATCGCTTTACACAGTCTTGTTCTTTCTGTTTTACAAACTCATCCAATTAACCAAGCATAACCTTAAATTCTTAACTTGGATTGCTTTTATGTTTCGTGCTATATTTATCTTGGCAATCCCTAATTTATCACAAGATTTTTACCGTTTTATTTGGGATGGTCGTATGATTTTAGAGGGTTTTAATCCGTATCTCTACACACCAGAATCGTTTATAGCAAATGGCGAATTTCCCATTGCGCAAGCACAGGAATTGTACGCTGGAATGGGAAGCTTAAGTGCAAATCACTTTACCAATTATCCGCCTTTAAACCAAATGTGCTTTGTAATTGCTGGACTATTTGCTGGCAAAAGTATTTTGGGTTCAGCCATTGTTTTAAGGCTCATAATTATTGCTGCCGATTTTGGCACACTTTATTTTGGAAAAAAGCTGTTAGAAAAACTCAAATTACCAGCACACAATATCTTTTGGTACATTTTAAATCCGTTTATTATTATTGAGCTTACAGGCAACTTACATTTTGAAGGCGTGATGATTTTCTTTTTGGTTTGGAGCTTGTATTTATTGCATTCAGGAAAGTGGCAACTTGCTGCTTTTGTATTTGCCTGTTCGGTATCTATTAAGTTGATTCCTTTAATATTCCTGCCCTTGTTTTATCAATGGTTTTCTAAACCTAAAAAGACCTCACAGGTTTTAAAAACCTGTGAGGTCTCAAATAATAACGAGATTGCCACACTTCGACTTCGCTCAGTGCAGGCTAAACAAGCAATTCGCAATGACAAATGGATTCCTGCCTTCGCAGGAATGACAAAGTTGGCTGGATTTTATGTAATAGTTGGCATTGTAACCTTACTACTATTCCTTCCTTTTTACTCCTCACAATTCATAAATAACTATGCTGAAACAGTTGCGCTTTGGTTTCAAAACTTTGAATTCAATGCAAGTTTGTATTATGTTGCTAGAGAAATTAGCTACTTATTTAGAGGTTATAACGAAATCGCCATTATTGGGCAATTTACAGCAATTATTGTGTTCTTGTTTGTTGTTGGGATGGCTTTCTTTAGAAAGAACAAAACCATGGTACAATTAATAACTGCAATGCTTTTTGCCTTGTCTTTTTATTATTTTACGGCTAGTACAGTGCATCCTTGGTATATAGCAACGCTTTTAATACTTTCGGTATTTACCAAATATAAATTTACTTTGGTTTGGAGTTTTGTAATTGTATTGAGTTATTTAGCCTATGCCAATAATGATAACAGCGAAAATTTGTGGATTTTAGGTTTGGAGTATCTAATTGTTTATGGAGTGTTTATATATGAGGTTTGGTTTAGACCAAAGCAATCCAATTTAATAAAGCGATTATTATGACCAACTTATAGATTCTCACTAACAATGGCCAGAAATAGTAACATCTAATCTTTCAAAGATATTTAAACTGGTTTTAAACTCATAATGGTATATATCACCAAATCTTCATCTTTACGGTCTTGCTCTTCTGTAAAAGTAATATAGAATTCGGTATCTAATAGCGATGTATCTCTTTTTAAATCATATTGAGACAATACTTTTGGTAAGGCATCATCAAACAAAATCTCACTGCCATCATCGAATTCAAACTTAAAAAAACCCCTTTTGGTGAATTTTCTAAATACTGCAGTTTTCATTTTTGAAAATTTAATCGAAATCTTCTGGTTCTTCTGATGGTTCTATATCTGGGTCTTGAACTGCGCTAGGATCGTCTTCTTCATAATCTTCATAATCATCTTCATCATAATTCTCCATAGTTTTTACCAATTTGGTACTCACTTTTACCAAATACTTAGTGTCTTCGGTATCTACTTGTACAGCATCAACCACTTCATTTTTAGCATTTCTAAAAGTAATAATGTGATCTTCATCATATCCGTCAGGATACTTTTCAACTAACAAGCCCAAAATTTCAGGTGTAAGTTTCTTAAAATCAACGATAATACGTTTAAGATTGTCGTTTACTTTTTTCATTTAAAATTTATTTTTGGTTTTCGAAAAAGCGAAAATCTAATATTAAAATTAACTTTTTATAAATTTAAAGATATTATTTATTATTATTAATTCTAATAACATCGTAAAAATCTTTTCGTCGATCTTTTAAATTTTTAACTGCGCCAAAGGAATGAAGCTCTCTTAATAAGCTTAAATCGACATCTGCCACTAGTATCATTTCTGTATTTGTTGTTGCTTCAGCTTTAATTCCACTACTTGGAAATGAAAAGTCGCAAGGTGTGAATACTGCAGATTGTGCATATTGTATATCCATATTATTCACATTTGGTAAATTACCAACACTTCCTGCAATGGCGACGTAACATTCATTTTCTATGGCACGAGCTTGTGCGCATAAGCGTACTCGAGAATAGCCGTTTTGAGTATCGGTTAAAAAAGGTATGAACAATATATCCATGCCTTCTTCAGCTAACAAACGTGATAATTCGGGAAATTCTGAATCGTAACAAATCAATATCCCTATTTTGCCAGCATCTGTATTAAACGTTTGTAATTTATGCCCTTTTTGCATCCCCCAAACTTTAGCCTCGTCTGGAGTTATATGTATTTTTTCATAACGCTCTGTACTTCCATCTCTTCGACATAAATACCCTACATTGTATAATTTATTATCTACTACTTCTGGCATACTACCGGAAATAATATTGATATTATATGAAATGGATAATTGCTTTAGTTTATTAATTATTGGTTCTGTGAAATTTGCCAGTTCTCTAATAGCATCAGGCTCTTTCATATGATTGAATTCTGTCATTAAAGGTGCATTGAAAAACTCTGGAAACACTGCGAAATCTGATTTATATGCAGAAACACTATCAATAAAATATTCTACCTGTTGCATTAAATCGTTTAATCCTTTATATGGCCGCATTTGCCATTGAATAAGCCCTAATCGAACAACTGTTTTTACAGAACTTGCCTTTTTGTTAGGCTTAGTGTAATAAATATTGTCCCACTCCATTAAAACAGCATATTCGTTTGATGCTGTATCACCTTCTAAATAACCTTTTAAAATGCGTACTGGATGAAAATCGTTAGATATTTGAAAGTTTAAAACTGGATCATGAATTTCTTTGCGTTTTACCTTTTCTATATATTGTTTTGGTGTTAGCTCGCTATGTTTATGGTAATTTGGCATTCTACCTCCAAAAACAATACCTTTTAAATTTAAGTTCTCACAAACTTCCTTTCTGTAATCGTACAGTCTTCTTCCTAACCGTAGGCCTCTATATTGTGGCTTTATAAATACATCTATCCCATATAATACGTCCCCATTTGGGTCGTGATTTTTAAAAGATTCTCCTCCAATAATATCTTCGTAAGTATGCTCATCATCAATACTATCGTAATCAACAATTAGGGATAATGCACAACCTGCGATATCACCATCTATTTTAATAATAACCTGTCCTTCAGGAAACATGGCTGTTAAATCTTCTATATGATGCTCTTTCCAATAGGAATTAAGTACCCCTCCATAAGACTCTAACGTTGCCTCTTTTAGCTCTGCAAAATCATCAATCGTTAAATATTTAAGCTCTATATTATCAATTATGTTTGTTTTCATGATTATAGTCCTAGCAGGTAAGCAAAAATTAAAGGTGCAACAATCGTTGCGTCACTTTCAATGATGAATTTTGGTGTATCAATATCTAATTTCCCCCAAGTAATTTTCTCATTTGGTACAGCTCCCGAGTACGAGCCGTAGCTAGTTGTTGAATCACTTATTTGACAAAAATAACTCCAAAAAGGAGTATCTGTGCGCTCCATATCTTGATATAACATTGGTACTACACAAATAGGAAAATCTCCAGCAATACCACCTCCAATTTGAAAGAAACCTATACCATTCTTAGAATTATCTGTGTACCAATCGGCTAAAAAGGTCATGTATTCTATTCCGGATTTCATAGTACTTGCCTTTAATTCGCCTTTAAGTACATAACTCGCAAAAATATTTCCCATAGTGCTGTCTTCCCATCCAGGGCAAACAATTGGTAGGTTTTTTTCAGCTGCTGCATACATCCAAGAATCTTTTAAGTCGATTTCATAATATTGTTCAAGCACTCCAGACAACAACATTTTGTACATATATTCGTGTGGCAAATAGCGTTCACCATTAGCTTCGGCATCTTTCCATATGTTTACAATATGTTTTTGTAATCTTCGAAAAGCTTCCTCTTCTGGAATACACGTATCGGTTACTCTATTTAATCCTTTTTCTAATAAGTTCCATTCTTCTTTTGGTGTCAAATCACGATAATTTGACACACGTTTATAATGTGAATGTGCTACCAAGTTCATGATATCTTCCTCAAGGTTAGCTCCTGTACAAGAAATAATGTGCACTTTGTTTTGACGAATCATTTCAGCAAAACTTTTACCTAGTTCGGCAGTACTCATAGCTCCTGCGAGCGATACTAGCATTTTTGCGCCAGATTCCAGTTGCATCTCGTAACCTTTAGCGGCGTCAACTAAAGCAGCAGCGTTAAAGTGCAAATAATGTTTTTCAATAAATTGAGAAATTGGGCCTTTAGTAGTCATCATTATCATCAAATTTTAAGTTGTTATTTTTATTTGAGTTAGAGCTATCGAATGAATTATCATAGTCATCTTCAGCGTCTTCATTTTGAAACTTATAGCTTAACATTTTGTAATAGAGTTTCGCTGCTAAAAAGTCTGAAGATTTGTCTTTTGCATTAGGACAAAGTTCTACAATATCAAAACCAACCACATTTTTTTCTTCAAAAACTTGTTTTAAAAAATCAAGCGTTTCGTACCATAAAAGGCCACCAGGTTCAGGTGTTCCTGTACTTGGTAATATTGAAGGGTCGAATGCATCTAAATCAATAGTGATAAATACATTATCTGTCATTTGATCAATAGCTGAATCCATCCAATTATCATCTACAGCCATGTCGTGAGCGAAATAGGTTTTATCCTTATCCATTATTGTTTTTTCAATAGCATCCATCGAACGAATTCCCACTTGAATTAAATTGGTTGTTTGGCTTGCTTCATAAACAGCACAAGCATGATTACATGTTGAGCCTTCATAGCTTTTGCGTAAATCGGCATGTGCATCTAATTGTAATACTGTCAAGCTTGAGTACATTTCGTTAAAGGCACGAATAGTACCAATAGAGATGGAGTGTTCGCCTCCAAAAATGGTTACAAACTTGTTCTTTTTAATATACTTTTTTGTGGTTTGATGCACAGCATCCACCATAGCTTCTGGCGAACTGTTTTCAGTTACAGCATCAGCTAAATATACCCCTTGTTTATACACTTCGGTATTAGTTTCAATATCATAAAGCTCCATGTTTTCAGACGCATTTAAAAATGCTTCAGGACCTTTATCTGCTCCTTTTTGCCATGTGCTTGTACCATCGTAAGGCACAGGGATTAATACAATTTTAGCTTGATCTAATTTTGCAAGTTCTGCTGGAATGCCAGCGTAAGTTTTAGTTTTCATTTTTTTACTTCCTGCTGAACCAGGAATCGTTTTAATTGTTATCCTTTTTAAATTCATTTTTAAAACACCCCTAAAGCCCCCTCAAGGGGTCAATTGGAAATAGAAATTTTTAGCTAAACAACTATCTACTTTCTAAAAGTGCTTCAATATTATTCTCTTCTTCTTTTTCTGAACTTAAATTATATCCCAAAATTTTAAGAAAGTCTTCGCTTTTTTGTTGTTCACAGAATAGCTCAGTTGTTATATTTCCTTTAGCATCTTTGTTAATTAAAATATGCTTTGGTGTTGGAATTAAGCAGTGTTGTAAACCTCCAAATCCGCCAATGGTTTCTTGGTATGCTCCAGTATTAAAAAAGCCAATGTACAATGGTTTGTCTTTATTGTATTTTGGTAAATAAATAGCATTCATGTGCTGTTCGCTGTTATAATAATCGTCACTATCACAGGTTAAACCACCAAGTAACACGCGTTCGTAACTATCGTTCCAACGGTTAACTGGCAACATAATAAAACGCTTATTTATAGCCCACGTATCTGGTAATGTTGTAATAAACGATGAGTTAATCATGTTCCATTTTTCACGGTCGTTTTGTTGTTTTTGATATAATACTTCGTAAATCGCGCCACCACTTTCACCAACCGTAAAGCTTCCAAACTCTGTAAAAATATTTGGCACATCTACACCTTCCTCTTCACAAGTGATTTTGATTTGATTGACGATTTCATCTACTAAGTACTCGTAATCAAAATCGAATGCTAATGAGTTTTTAATAGGGAATCCTCCTCCAATATTTAAACTATCTACACTCGGACAAATCTTTTTCAAACTGGTGTAAACCTTTAAACATTTTAATAATTCGTTCCAGTAATAGGCATTGTCGCGTATTCCAGTATTAATAAAGAAGTGAAGCATTTTAAGTTCTACTTTTTCATTATTTTGAATTTGATTTTTGTAAAAAGGCACAATATTTTTATAGCCTATGCCTAATCGTGATGTATAGAATTCAAATTTTGGTTCTTCTTCTGAAGCAATTCGTATTCCAACGTTAAATTTACCATCAATTTCTTGTGACAGCAACTCAATTTCTTCGTAATTATCTATAATTGGAATACAATTTTTGTGTCCATTATTAATAAGTCTCGCAATATTTGTTACATATTGAGCACGTTTAAACCCATTACTAATAACGTAGGTATTATTGTCTATTTTACCTTCATGTTTAAGGTTTTCAACAATATCAATATCAAAAGCCGAAGAGGTTTCAATATGAATATTGTTCTTCAACGCCTCATGCAACACATGCTTAAAATGTGAACTTTTAGTGCAATAGCAATAGTTGTATTTACCTTTGTAATCATACTTTTCAATAGCAGCGGTAAACCACTGTTTTGCTCTTTGAATGTTATTTGATATTTGTGGCAAATAGGTAAACTTTAAAGGTGCTCCATACTGTTCGACCAATTTCATTAGGTCAACATCATGAAAACGAAGTTTATGTTCCGCAAGTTGAAACTCGTCTTGAGGAAAATCGAAGGTTTGATTGATTAGATCAATATATTTAGTATTCATTTATTTTTTTTAAAAAAGTTAAAGATGTAAAAGATAGATTAACTACACGTTAAGTTAATAAAAAATAAATGGAATCAAATTTGAATTGGATTTTGTGTTGTAGGCACAAAGCCAAAGTTATGCTGGCTAGCATAAATAGGTGAAACGGAAGTTAGCTTTAAAATTCGGTTTCTTAATCTATAAGCAGCTTTTGAATATGACTTCCTAATTTTCAAAAGCCCGAACATAAAAACAGGTTTCAATGTGTTCAGCTAAATTGTAGTACAAATGTAATTTATTTTTTAATACGCAAAACTTTTTTAAAAAAAATAAATTAGAGCATCTTAAGCGTGTTAACCTCTAACTCTGTTAGGTGTTTCCAGTGGCCACGAGGAATATCTTTTTTTGTTAATTCGGCAATCATCACACAATCTACTTTAATGATATCGTATTTAAAATGCTCGAAAATGGTTCTGATAATTGTGTTTCCAGTATTTTTAATCTTCAAGCCTATTTCTTTTTTGGGAGCGCCATCAATATAGCTTATATCTTCAACAGAAATAAGTTTACCTGCAATTTTAAAGCCTTCTTTTATTTGCTTTAGGTCTTCGTATTTTAAGTTTTTATCAAGTTCAACCTGAAATAATCTTGCCACACCGTTTTTTGAATTGGTAAATTTATTATGTATTGCATCATCATTTGTAAACAATAACAGGCCTGTAGAGTTCCTGCCCAATCTTCCTATTGGCTTAATGCGCGAATTGGTTGCATTGGCCACTAAATCCATAACTGTTCTACCTTTGCCTTCACTCGTGGTTGTGGCAAATCCTTTGGGTTTATTTAATAATACGTAAGCTTTTTTCTCTGGATTAATGCGTACACCATCATAACGAACCTCATCGTCAAGTTTTACTTTATAACCCATTTCGGTAATTACTTTACCGTTTACAGTTACCAAACCAATGGCAATATATTCATCGGCTTCACGACGCGAACAAACACCTGAATTGGCAATGTATTTATTTAAACGTATTTCGTTTGGGTTAGACACGCTTTTTTGTTGAGGCTTTTTCTTAATTGGAGCATTTCCTCTTGCATAACTTTCCTTACGTGTGTGATTTGCACCACGTCCTGAAGGGTTTCCTTTTCTTTTGCTATCTCGCTGTTTAGCCATTGCTTAATTTTTTGCAAAGATACTACAATCCTTAACATTAACTATTAAATTCTACAGTAGATTGTCGCTCTCTGTTTACACTAAGCTTAGTAACATCTGGACGAGAATAATGCCCAACAGGATCGAAGTTTTGACGCTCTTCATACACACGATTAAAATCAATGGTTTGAATAATTAAGCCTTCTTTATTTAAAACAGGTTCAATAATCCATTCACCATCAGGTCCAGCAATACAACTACCTCCATTTGCCAAAGTATCTGGAGCATTGTTACGTATCTCTTTTAAATATGGGGTGTTTTCCGGAAAGTCTATTTTTCTCATCAAACTTGATACTGACACTACATACGAGCGTGATTCCCTTGCTATAAAACGTGTAATATCTTTGGTATTATGGTCGCTTCCAGGCCAAACAGCGATATGCAAATTTTCGCCTAAACCGTAGAGAGCTGCTCTTGGTAATGGCATCCAGTTTTCCCAACAGTTAAGGCCTCCAACTGTAAATTGCTTAAGCGAATGGACTTGCAATCCGTTTCCGTCTCCAGGCGACCATGTTAAACGTTCGTCATAAGTTGGCTGGAGTTTTCTGTGTACCGATTTTATTACTCCTTCTTGATTTATATAAACCAAGGAAGCATAAACACTATGTCCTCCTCTATCTAACGGTCGTTCAATCACGCCTAAATAAACAGCTATTTTGTTTGCTTTTGCTAATTGACAAATACTGTCTAAATCACCATCTTCGATAGTAATGGAATTTGACACATAATGTCTATGCAGTTCTTTGTTTACCTTTTTGTCCCACTCGGCACCTCCAGTTAAAGCCAACCAAAATGGATATCCAGGAATTACGCCTTCTCCAAATACAATTAATTCGCATTGTTGCTTTGCAGCATTTTTTATTGATTGCTCAACTTTTTTAATGGTTTCTTGTTTATTTAACCAAATTGGTGAGATTTGGGCCATGGCTATTTTAAGAGTGTTATCCATTATAAAATTCGGTTTAAAACAACATTAACATCTATTAATACTATACTAAAGACACCTGCAACAATTATAAATTTTAAAATATTGTGTAATAACAAATAGTGGGATTTGTTATTGGATTTCCAGACTAAAATTAGAAAAAATAACAGTAACACAGTGCTTAAATAAAAGAAATAAGTCATTCGGCCAACTTGGAAATCGTAAATCAAAAAATAAGTTGGAATAAGCGTAAGGATTGCAAAAATGGTAAGCATCACTTTTGAGGTTTGCTCTCCATAAACAATTGGTATGGTTTTATAACCTAGTGCTAAATCGCCTTTAATATTTTCGAGGTCTTTTGTAAGTTCGCGCATGGACAGTATTAAGAACAAAAACAAGGCGTGTATAAAAATGACCGTTTCAAAATTTTTGTAATAAATAAATACTGCAAAAAATGGTGCAATAGTGAGTATTGCTGATATTATGTTACCAATAATTGGCATTTTTTTTAACTTATGTGAATAAAACCAAATGCCAAAAATATACAACGAAAAGAAAACTACTGCTCTAAATGACACATAGCTTGCAAAAATGACTGCAATAAAATTCAGCACAAAATAGAATACTAATTTCGTGTTCTGACTTATCAATCTGTCTAACATTGACTTTTGGGGACGATTGATTAAATCTTTCTCGGAATCGTAAAAATTATTGATGATATAACCACTTGCAATGGTTGTGGCTGATGCCAAGACAATCATTAGTAAATTTAAATCGAATACAACAGATTTTACAGGTTTATCGTGTGCAAGTATGTAAATTGCCGACAAGTATTGCGCAATAACAACAATAAGTACATTGTAACCTCTAACCACAGAAAACATGCTAAAGAACTTTAGTAGAATGTGTTTCTGTCTTCTCGTGAACATAAGAATAAATTTGATGAGATCCTGAAACAAGTTCAGGATGACAGAGAATTAAAAATTATAAACAACTTCTAATTTATAACCAGATAGTGATTTTTGCGCTCTATTGAAATCTTCAGTGAATCCTAAAATATAACCTCCACCACCTGAACCACAAAGTTTTAAGTAATAGTCGTTGGTTTCGATGCCTTTTTTCCATAACTCATGAAATTGTTTTGGAATCATGGGCTTAAAATGATTTAAAACTACTTTAGATAATTGCTTAGTATTACTAAATAACGATTTAATATCGCCTTTTAAGAAATCGTCCACACAAGCATCTGTATGTTTAATAAATTGGTCTTTAAGCATTTTTCGGAATCCTTCTTGCTTCATGTTTTCCATAAAAATGCCTACCATAGGTGCTGTTTCCCCAATAATGCCACTATCCAGTAAAAATACAGCTCCTTTCCCTTCTTGTTTTTGTGAAGGAATTCCTGTAGCTTCAATATTGTCTTTTGAATTGATTAAAATAGGAAGGCTTAAGTAACTATTTAAAGGATCTAAACCAGATGATTTACCATGAAAAAAAGATTCCATTTCAGAGAAAATCGCTTTAAGCTTCAACAGCTTTTCACGTGTTAAATTTTCTAAAACGGTGATTTTGTCCTTAGCATATTTATCATAAATAGCAGCTACCAAAGCACCACTACTACCAACTCCGTAGCCTTGAGGGATGGAAGAATCGAAATACATTCCAGATTCAACATCAGCTTTAAGCGATTGAAAGTCGAAAGAAACAAGATTAGCATCTAAAGTTTCTAAATAATCAATAAACAAATTTAAATTTTCATTTGATTTAACAGATTCGTCAGAAGGGTTTTTATCTTTTATTAAAGCTCCTTTGAAAAAATTATAGGGAATGGAAAGACCTTTTGAGTCTTTAATAATGCCATACTCACCAAAGAGTAATATTTTTGAATAAAAAAGTGGTCCTTTCATATCTTCATTAATATTTTGTTTAACAATATAGAAATATTTTTAAACATTTTTACAAATCTAATCAATTTTTTTTGCGCCAAAGCCAATTCTGTCACAAATATAATGACCATTTTGGCAATACACAACTAACTCATTATTAATGAATTTATAAATTTCATCTGCTTCCTTTTCAGGATATAAAATATGTACGTTTGCTCCAGCATCTAAGGTAAAGCAGATATGCAATCCTGTATCTTGTCTAAAACGCCAGATTTTGTTAATTATTTCGAGTGTATTAGGCTTCATTAAAATAAAATATGGCATACTTGTCATCATCATTGCATGAAGTGTTAATGCTTCACTTTCAACAATCTCAATAAACGATTTTAAATCACCTTCTTTAAATACAGAAATTAACTTTGATAGATTGTTATGTGCTTGTGCAAAGCGCTCTTCGGCAAAAGGATGAGTGTGCATTAAGTTATGACCAACTGTACTACTTACTTGCTTTTCACCTTTGTCAACCAACAAAATAGTATCGTGATAGTTTTTAAAATTCTTGTGAACATAAAAAGGGTATTTTACTCCAAAAAAATCAGAACTTCCTTCAATTTCTTTATGTTTTCCCCAAACTATTAAATCGCCTTGAATACTTCTACAAGCACTTCCCGAGCCTAATCGTGCTAAAAAGGAGGCTTTTTGATTGAAATAGTCTTTATTTTGAAACGTCTCGACTGCGCTCGACGAGACATCTGATTCAATTAACAATTTTTCAACACTCATTAAACATAATGCTAACGCACTCATTCCAGAAGCTGATGAAGCAATACCTGAGCTGTGTGGAAACGTGTTTTTTGTATCAATATCAAAATGATAGTCTTTTATAAATGGTACATATTTTTCAATACGTTTAAAAAAGGTTTCAATTTTTGGTTTAAAATCGTCTTGTTTTTTATCATCTAAAAATACATCAAAAGAAAAATTGCTATCATTTTCTTTTTTTGAAAAGGTTAACGTTGTTGTTGTTTTACAGGCATCGAGTGTAAAACTAATAGAAGGATTTGCAGGAATTTGATTGTCTTTTTTTCCCCAATATTTAACTAAAGCTATATTACTTGGTGATTGCCAAGTAACGCTTCCTGATTTTAAGGTGTTTGGATATGTTTTTAGGATAAAATCTTTTGCTGTCATTAACTATGATTATGCCGACAAAGATAATAACTTTACCATTGTGTTGTAGTTTCTTGCTGTAGCAAATGTTTCTAGTTTTCTTTCAAAAAAATTGACATTAAATTTAGACTTACCAAACCCTTTAGCACTATAGTAATAAATACAATTTTTAATGATTTTATACGCTTCGCCTTCATACACTTTTTCTAAAGCATTTTTCACTAAAACATCATCTGGTATTTCATGTAACATCATAAAATAGCTCGCTTTCTTTTTGTCTTCTGAAAATGGGCAATCGTTAAAAATACGTTTTAAATCTTCTTTTGTTTTAACTAAAACAGATACTTCAAAGCCAAAATGATTAAAAATAGCAGCCTTGATTTGTTTTTCAATTTTTTGAATATTTTTTTCAGTGGAACGCAAAATCACGTTTCCACTTTGAATATACGTTTGTACATTTTCAAACCCAGATTTAGTGAGTAGCTCTCGTAACTCTGCCATTGGTACTTTTTTATGACCACCAACATTTATGCCTTTTAATAATGCTATGTATAACATTTAGTAAACTTTTATAGGACGTGTTGAGTTACGCTCTACAATATCGGTTTTTATAACCTTAGTTTTAAATTCTGTTTCTTCATCAGGATTTTCAAGGCGTTCGATTAACATTTTGGTTGCCGAAGTGCCCATAATTTCGCCATGTTGACTTACAGTAGTTAGTTTTGGATTTGAATGACGTGCTAAAATACCGTTTGTAAACCCAATAGCCGAAAAATCATCTGGGATTGTTTTTCCTTTTTTGTGTGCAATTTTCATTGCTGCTAATGCTACACCTTCGTTGGTAGCAACAATGCCATCGATAGTATTGTCGTTAAATAATGGTAATAACATATTTTCGTAGCCACTATAGTGATTTTCTTGAATGTTTACAATTTGGTTGTTATTTATAGTCCTGTTCAAATTGTTTATACCATCGTAATATCCTTTTAGTAAGTCTTGGCTTACTTTTAAATGTGAAATAGCTGAAGCAAATGCTATATTTTTACAACCACTGCTTGCTAATCTTTCAACTGCTAATTTTCCTGCTTCACGATTATTTGTAATAACCTTATCACAGTTTACACCATTAGCTACTCTATCTAACATTACAATAGGTAAATTAAATGCCAAAGCACTATTAAAATGAGAAAAATCTTTGTTTAGTTCTGTTTCTTCAGCTATTGATATAATAAAACCATCAACGCTTCCATTAGATAGCATTTCAATAATTTCCTTTTCTTTATTGTGTGAGTCATTAGTAATACAAATAACTACTTTGTATGCATTTTCTATTGCAGTTTTCTCTATGCCTTTTAAAACTTGGGCTAAAAAATAGTTTAACATATCTGGCACTAAAATACCTATGGTTTTTGTTCGTTTATTTTTTAGACTTAAAGCGTTGAGATTTGGTCTGTAATTAACTTTCTTAGCGTATTCTTTAATTTTTTTTCTAGTTGCCTCGCTAATTTCCTCACTGTCGCTTAATGCTTTAGAGACCGTTGAAATAGATACATTAAACTGTTTTGCTATATCTTTTAGTGTTGTTTTTTTCACGTATTCCTATTTTATTTTGAGATTGCCCTTGCTGCAATATAAGCTCCTGTCCAAGCATTTTGAAAGTTAAACCCTCCAGTAACAGCATCAACATTAATAACCTCACCTGCAAAATACAAATTGTTATGTAATTTACTTTCAAAGGTTTTGAAATTGATTTCTTTTAAATTTACTCCACCAGCTGTTACGAACTCTTCTTTAAAAGTGCTTTTCCCTTCAACAGCAAAAACCGCTTGGGTTAATTGATTGGACAGATTTTCCAATTGCAGCTTATTTAAGTCTGCCCAACGTACTTCTTTATCAATATTGGCAGCATACACTAACTTTTTCCACAGTCGTTTTGGCAGGCCAAATTGTGGCGAATTAATAATCGTTTTCTTTATAGTACTAAGTTTCACTTCTTTTAAAATAGCGAAACAATCTTCAAACGATGTTTGAATAAAATTAATTTCAATTTTAAAATTATAATTTCTTTTTGCAAGTTCCAACGCTCCAAAGGCAGAGAGTTTTAAAATTGCTGGTGCACTCATTCCCCAATGAGTTATTAGTAATGGTCCATTTGATACTAAATCAGCCTCTTTGTCTCTTCGAGACATCTCTCCAAATGTAGAGAGTTCTTTAAGTACTTTAACTTGAACATTATTTACGACAACTCCAGGAATGTCTTTAATGCGATTATCTTTGATATTAAACGTGAATAATGACGGAACAGGTTGTGAGATCGTATGACCTAAACCTTCCAGCATTTTCCAGATTTTTGTATTACTTCCTGTTGCTATTAATAGCTTATCGCTACTATAGACTTGATTTTTTGTTAATATCTCAAAACCTCTCGACTGCGCTCGAGGAGACAAACCAACTACACTTTTATTATACAACACTTCAACTTGAAGCTTTTTTATTTCACTTAAAAAACAATCGATAATGGTTTGGGACGAATCGGTAATAGGAAACATGCGACCATCTTCCTCTATTTTTAATTCAATGCCTCGTTTTGCAAACCACTCTATCGTATCACCAGTCATAAATTGATAAAATGGACCAAGTAATTCTTTTTCACCACGAGGATAATTCTTTACTAATTCTTGAGGAATAAATTCGGCATGAGTGACATTACAACGTCCTCCACCAGACACCTTTACTTTTTGCAAACCTTCGTTACCACGTTCTAAAATGCACACTTTTAAATCTGGGTTAAACTCAGCAATATTAATGGCTGCAAAAAAACCTGCTGCTCCGCCTCCAACAATTATAACATCGTAATTAATCATTTATAATTTTATCTGTGTAAATTTAGCATTATTTAATTCAATTAAAGTGAGGAAACTAATAGCACTTATTTATATTTCATTTCTAAGTTGTGATACAGGTAATTTAACTGTTATTGCAAATTTACCAAGGACGTTAAATGAAGCTTCTGGATTAGAAAAAACTGCTTATTCTGAGCTTTTGTGGATGATAAATGATAGTGGGAATAAGCCTGTTCTATATGGCTTAGATAATTTGGGTACAATTAAAAGACAGATAAAAATTAATGCTAAAAATAGAGACTGGGAAGATTTAGCATCAGATAAAAATGGTAACATTTACATTGGCGATTTTGGAAACAATTCTAACAAACGAAAAAACCTTACCATTCTTAAAGTTTTAAATGACTCTCTTAAATCGCATAAAAAAATTAATGTTGAAAAAATTTCTTTTTATTATCCTAAACAAAAAGCATTTCCTCCAAAAAACAAAGACATGCATTTTGATTGTGAATCGTTTATTTTCTATAACGATAGTTTATTCTTATTCACTAAAAGTAGAAGCAAAAAAGATTTTGGTAGAACCAACTTATATAAAATTCCAGCAAAAAAAGGGCGATATAAAGCTGAGTATGTTTCTACTTTTAATACTTGTAGCGACCCTGGCTGTTGGGTGACTTCGGCAGATATAAATAATAAAAAGAACCAACTAGTTTTACTTACGGAACGTAGTGCCTATATATTTTCAAATTTTAAAGGGAATGATTTCCTAAATGGAGATGTTAAACACATAGATTTTAAGCACAGGTCTCAAAAAGAAAGTGTGCTTTTTAAAAATGACAGCACGCTTTTAATTACCGATGAATACTTAGGTGTAAATGGTGGAAACATATACCAATTGGATATTTATTAGAACCCGAAGCCTATTTTAAAACCCAATCGCAAACCATCATTACCTGAAAAAGCTGAGAGGTTACCAACAATCATACCTGCGCCATTAAAAAACAGGCCGCCACCTAAAGAACTGTTCCATTTATCAGAATCTTCGTCATCTACCCAAACACGTCCATAGTCAAAACCTCCATAAATCCCTATATTAAATGGAAGTAGGCTTGTTTTTACTTTTCTAAGGTTTAAACGTAGATCTGTACTTTGTACAAACGAGCTCTTGCCTGTAAAGCGTTGGTTTCTATAACTTCTTAATCCGTTATTGGCTCCTAAACTGGCTGCTTGGTAAAATTCAAAATCATCACCAATATTTATTTGACCTGCCAATTTTGTTGCCACAACAAGTTGCTCATTGGAAGTTAACCTATAATTAAAAGCAATAGATGGAATTAAATACCCAAACCCATTTGAGTCATCAATATTAAATTTGTAGCCTACTTGTACATGTGTCTCCATTCCTAAGGTTGGGAATGCCTTATTATCTTTGTTTTCAAACCCATAGGTCAATTCTGTGCCAGCAAAATTATTGTAAACATCAACATTATCACCAATAATTGTATTGATGAATCGTCCTTTGGTTTCTTCAACTTCAATAGATTCATAGGATAGTCCTAATTTAACTTTTGAGCCTAAATCACCATGCCATTGTAATGCAGGTGCAATTTTTAAGGTTCTTAATTTCACACGGTTGTAATCCAAATCGAATACATCTTCAAATTCAACATTAGGGTTAATAGTTTCATTGCCAAATCCAAAAAAGTTTATTGCATAATTAGGGCTTGTAAATTTTGCGTCTATAATTAAATTAGCGCTTCCTATAATATTTGCAAATTCTCCTGAGTAAGCTATATTAAAACCTTTGGTAGCAAAATAATATGAGGCAGATATTATGTGTTGGGATGTAAAAGGATTTCTTTCGAAACCATAAGCCGTAAAGGTATTAGTAAAACCTATTTTAAAACCATCATCTGGATTTGATCCTATTGAAGGTACTAATTGATTGGAATTATATGCTGGTTTTTTATAATTGTAAACATTGGTTTCATAATCATTAGTTAACTTTTTACTTCCTTTTTTGGTTACAAATTTGCTGTCTTTAGATTTGTAATCATAAATCTTTATTTTATTACCATTTCCTACATTATACGTGTCTTTATTTTGCCCTCCAACAAGCCTAATTTTAATCAAGTTTTCACCTTTGCCTGATACCTTAAAAACATCGTCATCATCTAAGCCATAAATCCAAATTTCTTTAGTATCTATATGTGAATATGTACGTTCATGAAAAATTTCCCCTTTTTTTTCTTGCTGAATTCTATAACCAGTTATTTTAGTTAATTTTTTGTTCCGCTCTATTTCAAACCAGTCATCTTTATCTGTTCCTTTTATAATTGCGTACTTGTTAACTTGATTGTAATAAGTGTTTGAAATGTTTTGAAGATTGGTTTTTCGTCCTATTAATTTGCGCTTAATTTCTTTTATGGTTTCATCGTGAATTTCTTTTGGGAAATAAGCAAAAGCATTATCTATAACCTCGTTGGTTAAGTTTTCCATAATATGTAGCACTTGTTTATCCCAATCGGTTCTTGTGGATTGATTTATTAAAGCGACATCCAAAGGATATGGCTCTAAATTAAACCACTTTGGGCTTTTTAATTCTTCATCGTAAGACTGCATTAACCTTAGGGCAGGAACTACTTTGGTTGCGAAGCCTAGTAAAGCACCATCTGCCATTATGGAAAACGCCTGATCTCGATCTCTAGGCATTGGTCTATAAATAACTTTATCACCTTCTTTAAATTTTGCCCATCGCCATTGGTCTTCATGTCTATCCCAATCACCAATAAGCATATCAAATAAACGAGCTCTTATATAGGCAGCCTCATCAACTAGGTTATCTTCATCTTCCCTCAACTCTCTTAGCATATCGTGAGTACTTATAAGCTCGTTGGAATACCCAAAACTCTCCTTATCTCCATGTCCATCAGCGGCTCGTTCTTCGATCATATATAATTCATCTCCAAATTCGTTGTTAAAAGTACCCAAAGCATCTTGCTTAGGCACATAATATAATTTGGGGTTTGTATGCATCACGCCAACGGCTTTTGACAGTGTGGCTATTGTAAAAGGCGCATAAGGATGTGAGCCTGTAAATACATCAAGCAATAAGTTTTCGGCTGTTGTATCATCAAATTGTCCTTTTATATAGGTATCCTTAAACGCCACCGCTTGTAGATATTGTAAGGCATTTTTACGCAATGCTCTCATTACATACTCGCTACCTTCAAAATCCTCTAAACGCAAAGATTTTGATTGATGTCCTCCTCCTTTTCGTGTTGGTTTTACGCCTCCAAATAATGTGTCTAAATTAACTGTTGGTACTGTTACATTTTTACTGAAATATTCTCTGTAACGTTTTCCCCAAAACTTCTTAAATGCTTTGGTTTTGGTTGTTTCTTCTGTGGTATAAATAGAAGCTGTTTTTTCTTTAGGTATATTGGAAGAGTATATGGTTTGGTTTTCTATTTGATTTGGTTTTAAAACTTGAGTTTCAAAAACAACTTTATTGGTTGTAGCTTGAAAAAAACGCACATAAGACGAGCCATCTTTAAACACATCCAGTTGCGCATAACCTTGTGTTGCAAACGAAAATTTTCCCGAGCCTGTATTTCTTGTAGGGTTTGTTTTAGATCCTGAACCACTTATAATTTGAGGAAGATTATCTTGAACCAGATATTGTAAGTTATGATCATGCCCAGAAACAAAAACTACTTTGTCATTTTCCTGCGAAAGTGTAGCTAAACGATTTTTAAATTCTCTATATTTCTTGTTTTGATCATCAACTGTCACTACACCTCCAGTTTTTCTAATAAGGTTTTTTAAAGTACCTAAAACTGGCAATGGCAACATATGACTCTTAAAGGAGTATTGGCCTCCATGAGAGCCATTTGTAAACAAGGGATGGTGTAAAGCCACTATGGTATTTTTACCTCTTGATTTTTTTATCAAGCTTTCGTATTCATCAAAAAAAAGTGCTCTGGTCTTTATTTCGCAGTCATCATTAATGGTTGGGTGTTTATCCCAATTGGTTAAATACCACTGTGAATCTATAACTATTAATACCACATTATCGCTAACATCAATTTTTTTAATTGGGCAACCGTTTTCTGGCAAAAAAGTGTTTTTTCCAAGTTTATCTTCAATATAAGTTTCTTGGCGTTTTAATCCTTTTAAACCATCACTATACCAATCGTGATTGCCTGGAATAAAAATTGTGTTCCCTAAAAAATTTTTGACTGCTTCTGTTTGAACGTTTAGTTGGTGCTCTGCAAAATCACGTTGCTCATGCTTATTGCTTGGCATTCCTGAAGGATAAATATTATCACCCAAAAACAAGGCTGTACTATTTTTTGCTGCTTTCTCAAGTTTTAGTTTAAATTCTTTTAATGCTTTGGTTTTAGTACCAATAGGAGAATTTCCGCCATCTCCAATTAAGTAAAATGAATGCTCAATTTCTTTTTCCTTAGGAAAACCCTGTGAATTAGCATCACCTTTGTACTGTGGCTTGTAGGTTGCACAAGCATTAAATACAAAAAGAGCTACTATTAGGGTACTAAATTTTAAAACTTTATTCATTGTATAATTGTTTACAGTAGTTAAAGATAGTTATTGAATATTACTTTAACTTATCTGCATGAAGCTTGCGAAGCTTTGCCAGTTTTGGTGTTATTACAAAGCTACAATAACCTTGCGACTTATTGTTTTTATAGTAATCTTGATGTTCTTTTTCGGCTTTATAAAAAACATCTAGCGGACTAATTTCGGTTACAATCGGGTTTTCATAATAAGATGTAATTTCTTTTAAAACGATTTCTGAAATTTCTTTTTGTTCATCGTTATGATAGTAAATTACAGAGCGATATTGTGTGCCTATATCAGCTCCTTGACGATTTAATGTTGTTGGGTCGTGCGTCGTGATAAAAATCACCAAAATATCTTCATAAGAAATAATGTTAGCATCAAAAGTTACTTGAACTACTTCGGCATGTCCAGTTAATCCTGAGCATATCTCTCTATAGGTTGGATGTCCTGCGGCATTGCCTCCTGAGTAACCAGACACTACTTTTTCCACACCTTTTACTTCTTGAAAGACTGCTTCAGTACACCAAAAACAGCCTCCTCCAAGTGTTGCCAATTGTAAATTTTTAGTCGTCATGAGCAACCTCCTTATCTAAAGTCATAGATTCAGAATTGACACAATAACGCAAACCACTAGGTTCAGGTCCATCTGGAAAGACATGACCTAAATGCGCATCACATGTATTACACATTACCTCAACCCGAACCATGCCATAAGAGGTATCTCTATCGTACTTAATTGCATTTTCTTTTATAGGTTGTGTAAAACTTGGCCAACCTGTGCCTGAACTAAACTTAATTGTAGAATCAAACAAAGGTGTATTACAACACACACAATTGTACCTGCCTTCTTCATAGATACTACACAATGCTCCACTATGTGGACTTTCCGTACCTTTTTGTCTTGTAATTCGAAATTGTTCTGGAGTTAATTGAGCTCGCCATTCGGCTTCTGTTTTTTCAACTCGTTTGTCTGGAGTTGGATTTCCGTTTACGGAAAAGTTGATGACTTCTTTCCAAGTTAGCATAGTGTTGGTTTCTTTCTTCTGTTAATTAATAAATATGCTTTTTCAACTTAAATATAGTCGAAAAATAACTCAAATACTTACAAATGTGTTTATGATTACAAAAACGAAAGTAATTGTAAAATTTACGACAAACATTTATGTTAAATAAAGTTTAGTACATTTACTGAAAATCATCTTTCTGTATGGAAAATTTAATTTCTGAAACCAAAAAATTTGCTGTTGAATTGTTAAATAATAAGCTCGATAATACATTTGTTTATCACAATTTAGCACACACACAACGTGTTGTTGAAAAGGCTAATGAACTTGCTGAGCTTGCTCAAATTAACGAACTCGAAAAAAAATATCTTTTAATCACTGCTTGGTTACATGATGTAGGTTATACTGTAACAATTGACAATCATGAAAATGAAAGTGTAAAAATTGCTACAGCTTTTTTAACTGAACAAGGTTGCAAAAAAGAAGCTATTGACATTGTTTGTAGTCTAATTTTGGCAACTAAATTAAGCCATGAGCCTACTAATAAATTGGAGAAAATTATCAGGGATGCCGATTGTGCTCATATAGGAAGTAAAAATTATATTGATATTTCTGAACTACTTAGAAAAGAATGGGAATTAACATGTGGCAAAACGCTTACAGAGGCTGAGTGGCTTACTGAAAGCATAAGTTTTTTATCGACAAAACATAGGTTTTACACTAATGAAGCTTCTTCAATTTGGGACAAGGGAAAAGGGAAAAACTTGTCACAACTTTTAAAAATGCAAAAAAAAATATTATTAGAAAGTTCGAAATTAAAGCATAAAAAGGAAGAATTAAAATTCAAAAAAACTAAAGTTGAATTACCAGAACGCGGCATAGAAACTATGTTTAGGGTTGCGCTTAGAAATCATATTACACTTAGTGATATTGCAGACACTAAAGCCAATATTTTATTGTCTGTAAATGCTATTATTATTTCATTGGTCTTATCGAATTTGGTATCAAAGCTAGACAACCCAACAAACGATTATTTAATTTGGCCTACTGTAATTTTTACTTTATTTACGGTAGCTTCAATTGTTTTATCGGTGTTAGCCACACGGCCAAATGTTACTAAAGGGAAGTTCAGCAAACAAGATGTTGCCGATAAAAAAGTTAATTTATTGTTTTTTGGAAATTTTCATAAAATGAAGCTTGACGAATTTGAATGGGCAATGGGAGAAATGATGCAAGATAGAGATTACCTTTATGGTTCACTTACTAAAGATTTATATTTCCTAGGATTGGTATTAAACAGAAAATATGACCTATTACGATTAACTTATACTGTTTTTATGATAGGAATTGTAATAAGTGTGATTTCTTTTGCCATAGCATTTCACTTTTTTGGAGTAAATGCTATAAATTAAAAGGGTGAATTAAGCCTTGATTTCTTTCATTAAATCATCGTAAGTATAAAATGCCTTATCATCGTTTTCTTTGTGATAGAGCACACTTACTCTAATAGCTTTTAAACCTGTTACTGCTTGTAAATCTTGCAACTCAACTATTTCAACATCTGTATCTACATATTTTTTTGATTGTAAGAACTTGATATATCTTAAGTACTCTATTTCATCTTGTTTTTGGGAATACACAATGCTTATTTTACCTTTTTGAGTAACACGCTCTTTGGTGCCTTTTATGTAGGCTTTATCTACACGTTTTTTTACAATTTCATAGCGAGCATTGTAAGTTCCATCAACATCAAATTGTTTTTCGTCCATTCTAAAACTTATGGATAATGGCTGATTAAACACTAAAATCATTGAAGCCACATCTAATGACACAGGTAATTTAGATTTCATTAGATAATAAGAGTTTTCCATTTCGCACATAACTTGCAATTGCCACAATCTTAAATTGTATAAGTAAATAGGGTTAAAGCTATCGTCTTTAGTTATAGACTCTCCTATGTACATATTATGCTCAACACCATCGGTTTTAAAGCGCTCAAAATAATGAGGGTACATTGCTTGTGCTTCATTTTGATTTTTGTCTAAAAGTGCTGCCATTTCTTTGTTAATATAAGCAATAGTATCATCATATTCTTTTCTATGTTTGTACAAAACATCCACTTTTTCATCTATGCTATTATAATAACTGTCAATTTCAGGTTTTAAAATATTTGCATTGTATAAATGCTGAAGAACATCGTGAATATCCTGCTTAAAAAAAGAGGATATTTGCTGTTCGCTATCAACTTGAAAATTATTATCTAAACCAGCCAAATAGCCTTTTACTTGGTACATATATTGCTCGTATATTGGCAATGCTTCAATTTTATGAGCATTTTCGAGTATTGAATTAATAGATTTCAATTGTATTTTTAAATCCTGTTGGGTTGCCCAATTTCTTGCTTCGGAAGAGCCTTTAATATCTATTTGCCCATATAATGGATAAATATTTTCGAAAGCAATTTTATTAAATGTTGGTTCGTTACCACTAAATTGGTCTTTAATAAAGCTTTTAGCTTCTTTTACAAATCGCCAATGCACACTAGGGTGTATTGATGTGCACTCTTTTTGAATAATGGCTTCAATTAAATTTTCTTCATCATTTTTTGAACGCTCAACTGCTGACACAATAAATGGCATAACATCTTCCAACTTATTGGCATTAATACTGTTTAGTACCAATGGTTTATTTGATACAATTTCGAGTATTCCCATGAGTCCATCATCATTTGCAATGGGTGCAAAAATAGCAGATTTTAAACCTTGTTCATAGAGTGATTTTATATGTGGTGCTTTACTTTTGGATTTTTCATACAATCTATCTACATCTGATACTGAAAAGTATTTTTTCTCTTCCAGAAGTCTCTTGTATGACCAACTACATAAGGCATCTGAGCATTTTGAAGTTTCAAGGTTATTAAGTAAAAAACTATTCATTCCTACGCCATAGACACGTTCAAAAATATCTTCTTCGTCATTGTAAATTGAAAACCCAACTTTAATGTCCTTAAGGCCTAAAAGTGACTGGAAAATTTCGTAGAAGTTTTCCATGAACCCTTCATCTTGCCTCTTATCTTCTCCAATTAATGAAGACTTTACATTTGAGATAGATTGGTCATCGGTAACATCAAAAATATTGGAAATTACAAAACCTTTAAAAGTGTAACTATTGGGTGGGAATTTTTCTTTCCATAAATCAATATTCTCAAAATTATCAAGCAACATTTCGTAGTCTTCTTGAGTAATTTTAGGTGCATTCTTTTTGGGTGTTATCTCAGTAAAATCGGCATTGTATAATATTTTGTAATATCTTAAAATACCATTAGCATCTGGAATTTCGTAATAAAAAGGGCGTTTAAAATTAATATTGTATCCATAACAAAATGCCAAAACAATAGTACATGCAATAATGTACCTATCATCTTCTGGCATATTCTTTATTTTTAATTCAAAATCATCTCCTGCAGTTTCTATAATACTTTTAAACCTTTCAGAAGAATTAAATATTAAATTATGAAAAGGGACTGATGCGGTTTTTATTTCGTTTTTAGTCAATACTGGACTAAATGAATCTTGAAGAATCATACTAATTTCCTTTTTACGTTCCTCTAAGGTATTTATATTACTAAACCCATTACGTAATTCAGGATATGCTTCTGCAGTTTTTAAAACACGCTTAGCCTTTGCCGAGATAAATTCATCCTCGCTTCTAACTAAAGATTCGTAATGATTTAGAAGCTTATTGAAGCTAACTTTAAGCTCAAAAGGTGATTGAATATTTTGATTAATATCTTGCATATTGAGATAATATTTTCTACAAATTTACGGAATATTTGAGGTTAGTCGTAATTTTATTATTTATATAACAAATTACATTATTTATAAAATATTAACGTTTTTATAATTAATTTGATGAAATTATATACTTTTATATGCATATTAACTAATAATTTAATAATTATGTTTTCAAAAACAAATTTAATCTCAACTTTAGCAACAGCTGTTTGGGGATTTTTAGGAGGCTACCTACTTTGGGGTATGCTAGTAGATCCAATTCTGACTGATCATGTCATGACACAAGGTCTTTACCGCTCTAATGAAACTATTGATTCGATTCATCTCATTATTGGCTGTATTGTTGTAGGTTTTGTGGTTTCAAATATTTACAGCAAATGGGCTCAAGGTAATTATGGAGTCAGTAGTGGTGCAGGTTTTGGAGTATGGATTGCCGTTTTAGTTGGGTTTGGTGCTGGAATTATAAATTATTCTGTTATGAATTTACTTGACATAACTGGAACGCTAATTGATGGTGTTACCTATATAGTATTTTTTGCTATCATGGGAGCTATTGCAGGTTTTGTTTACAAGAAATTTGCATCTAAAACTTAATAAAACTACAAATAAAAATAAGAGGCTGTCTAAAAAGTAATGAAGAACTAAACTTGTCATTCTGAGCACTGTCGAAGAATCTTAAATATCAGCATGTTAGGTATTTCGACTGTGCTCAATATGACACTAAAAACTACTTTTTATACAGTCTCTTATTTAGTTTTCCAAAAGAACTATATCGAATTCTGAATCTATTATAACTTTGCCATCCTTTACCTCGACATCTTGATTTGAATAGGCATCGTAAAGCATTGTTCTATTGTTGAATAATTTCGCAACTTTAATTTCTTTTTTTCCCTTTGGTAAATCTACACCAATGACTACCATATCTGTAAAACTTCCTTTTGAATAAGTTCTACTAAATACATAATGATCTTGTGGTATTTGCTGATGCTTTCCTGCACCAATAGCTGGATGTCTATTTCTAAATTGCCCTAACTTTTGCCAATGGGTTAAAATATCATGTCTTTGTTGCGCCTCATTCCAATTCATCATTGAGCGTAAGTTAGCATCTCCAACTGTTCCTTCAATTATTAAAAGTCTTGCAAGTTCATCACCATAATACACTTGTGATGCTCCAGGAGACAATAATAATTTGGTTGCAGTTTCAAGAGGTTTTTCTCGTTTTGGGTCAAAAGGATTCCCATCATCATGCGAGCTTAAATAATTTAAAACACCATAGCCTTTTAAATTTGACTGAAGAATGTTATTGTACTTAGCATACATATCTTGAATACTCATTTGAGCAGCATTCCATTTAAATTCGAAATTGATAGAACTTGTGAAAGCTTTATCAAAATAATCAACTTTTTTATCTCCAAAATCGAAATATCTTCCACCACTAATACCATAATTATAGACCTCGGCAACTAGATAAAACTCATTATCATCCAAGACTTTTTCTGGATTGGCTTTCTTATATTCTGAAAACGCATAATCACATTCTTTTCTAAATTCCTGCCAAACGTTTTCCTCTGTGTGCTTAACTGTATCTGCCCTATATCCATCAATTCCAAATTCAGTAATGTAATCAGAAAGCCATTTTATAATGTAAAAGCGAGGTGCCCTTGGGTATCTAGTTCTTTCGAAAAAAGCATCCAGTTCAGCTACTTCTTCTTCATATCTGCCTTCGGCTTTCCATTTTTCGACTAACCCTGGTGGTAAATCAACTTCTTTATTACTTTCTGTTTTAATATCAGGAAGGTTTTTAACCAAAGTACAAGTTATTGTGTTTATGTAGTTAGTATATTTACATTTAGGCTCTGTTCTTACCCATTCACTTGGCCAAACAGGGTCTTTTTCGGTTACTGGTCCTGTGTGATTAATTACTGCATCTAAAACAATGCGAATACCTTTTTCATGAGCAATTTCAACTAATTCATGCAAATCATCTTTGGCACCATAATTAGGGTCAATTGCTGTCCAGTCTTTTGTCCAATACCCATGAAAACCATAGGTTAATCCAGTACCTTCATCTGTTCCTCCATGTATTTGCTCAACAATAGGTGTCATCCAGATAGCATTGATGCCCAAATTGGTAAAATAGCCTTCTTTAATTTTTTGAGTGACTCCTTTTATATCGCCTCCTTCAAAACCACGCAGTTTTCCTGTTTCTTTATTTCTATCAAAATTAATATCGTTTGATGTGTCGCCATTATTAAATCTGTCTGTCAATAAAAAATATATATTAGCTCCTTCCCAAACAAAGGGAATCTCCTGGTTTTGAGCTAGTACTGTTTTTTCTTCATTTTTACATGAAGCAAAAAAAAGAATACACAATATCGTTACTGCTAATTGCTTCATTAAATTAATCTATTAAAATTTTATACTCCCAAGGTTTTAGTTTTAAATCACCAGCAAAAACAATTTTCTCAGATGTCATAGCATCTAAAGCTTGACCTTCGATATTTACAGTTTGAACTTTATTTGAAAGGTTGCCAATAAAAGTTAGTTTAACACCGTTTTTACTTCTATTGAATTTCAAGATATTTTCATTATTTATAATCTCAAGATTGAAAGATGCAGCATCTTTACCTCCATTTAATGCTGTATTGGTAGTTTTTATCTTCCCAAGTTTTTCCAATAAGCTCCACATACTGCCTTTTGTTTTTGGAATAGAGTCTTTCTCAAAAAACTTTAAGCGATGGTCTAAATTATACTCTAAGCCTGAATAAATTAAAGGCATGCCTTTTAATGTATAACTTAGTGCTGTCATTAATTCTGAAGCTTCTCCCATTCGTTCTTTAATTGTACCATTCCATGAGTTTTCGTCGTGATTTGTTACAAAATTCATTAAGATGTCGTCTGCTTCATATTGTTTATCTATTTTTTCAATATAAGCTTTAAAATCTTTTAAATTCTTTTCCCCTTTAGCTAAACCATTCATTAAATGATGACCATCCCAAGCATAAGCCATATCAAACAAGTCTCCTTTTAATAACTCTGGTTCCCAAGCTTCTGCTAACATAAAAAGCTCTTTTTGTGCACGTAGTTGCGGAATGGCTTCTTCCCAAAAATCAACTGGAACGGAACCTGCTACATCAAACCTAAAGCCATCGACACCTTCTTGAGTTATCCAATAACTCAAATCTTCAATCATTTCCTTGCGCATATCTTGATTGTCATAATTTAAATCGGCTACATCTGTCCAGTCGGTTCCTTCTGGGTGTATCACTTCGCCTTTGTCATTTTGGGTATAATATTCTGGGTTGGTTTTTAACCATTCGTGGTCCCAACCTGTATGGTTTGGCACCCAATCCAAAATCACATAAATATCATTATCGTGAGCTGTTTTTATGAGTTCCCTGAAATCTTCAATAGTCCCGAATTCAGGGTTTATTTTTGTAAAATCTGTGACTGCATAATAACTTCCTAAGTACTTTTTTCGCTCTTCAGGATCTTCAATGTCGCTAGCAAATTTGTCTCCAAACGCTTTGCGTTTGGTTTCAGAAATAGGAAATATAGGCATAAGCCAAATTATTTTAACACCTAGTTCTTTAAGCTGAGGAATATCCTTAGTAAACTCATCAAATGAGCCTTGGGGTGAATATTGACGAATATTAGCTTCATAAATTATTGCTGTTTCCATGATGCCATTAGACATTGGAGCAATGGTATGAGTTATTGCTTCATCCTTTTCAACTGTTTTTTCTTTTACTTCTTCTTTACATGAAATAAAAAGTGTTAGCATAAATATTACTACAAATATGTTTTTCATTGCTTTAGCGTTTCAATTTTATGTTTAGTTCTTTGTTTGTATTCCAGTTTACAGGAATGGTTACTAATCTCTTGAGTGCATTCCATTTAACATCAACTGTTTTCCCATTAATCTTTATTCTTTTTGGTTTCCAATCTATGTTATGAATAATTAGATTTATCCCTTTTGTACTGGTGTTATATTTTGAACCTGTTTCAGCTTCAAAATCAATTTCCAACCATTTGTTTTCAATGTCTGCATTAAATGTCAACTTTTCATACATTCCTTTCTCAAATGCATTAGGTGTTAAGCCATCGTCATGATATAGAAAACGTTTACTTTCTTTAATTGAATTGTCATGGTAATAATGCAACTCCAAATTATCTAGTTTGTAATCATTTGTTGATTGTACTAACTCTGCCATTGGAATAAACGCGCCTGCTCTTACATACGTTGGGATACAACTTTTTTTAGTTGTTACATTCTTTGTTTGTCCTCCCTCAAAACGCTTTTCTGAATAAAGATCAAACCAAATATTGTTTTTTGGGAAATACACCTCTTTTTCTTTTACTCCAGGATTAACAATTGGTGTCACTAAAAAATCATGTCCCCATAAATAAGTTGAAGCATTTATCAACTGTTCCTGATTTTCTGGTTCTTCAAAAAATACTGGTCGCATTAATGGTTTTCCTGTTTGGTTATTTTCAAAGGCAAGCGTGTAATTATATGGCAATAATTTATAGCGTAATTCTATAGATTTTTTGGCTAGTTGCTTGGTTTTTTCTTCTCTAAAAACAGGTTCGCTCGGTACTTCTTCTTGTGCATGAGGTCTATAAATAGGTTGAAAAACACCATACTGTAACCAACGCGTGTAAAGCTCATCATCAAGATTTGCGCCTGCAAAGCCTCCTAAATCCGAATGCATATAAGCCAATCCTTGCATAGCCATTTGAAGAGCAATTTCGGTTTGACTTTGTAAACCTCCCCAAGTTCTGTTCACATCTCCTGACCATGGGATTAAGCCATAGTGTTGTGACCCAGAATATCCAGCTCTCATTAATATAAATGGTCGTTGGTCTGGGAAATCGCGTTGATAACCTTCATATACCAATCTTGCCCAATCATGGCCATAAATATTGTGAACTTCATCAGCAGTTCCAGTATGATGTTGCACCCAAGTTGGATGCACTTCTGGCTCTCCCAAGTCACCCCAAACTCCTGCAACTCCTTTGTTTGCTAAACCTTTATAAATATTCCAAAACCATGCTTCGGCGTTTTTTTTATAAATATCGATAATACCAGTATTTCCAAAATAAAAGTCATAAGTGGCAGGATTTCCTATTGAATCCTTAGCCAAAACATCTTCTTTTACAGCTTCTTCCCAACGTTTTGAAGTTGTGAGAACAAATGGCTCAGTTACCGCTATGGTTTTTACACCTTTATTGTTTAAACGTTTTATCATACCTTCAAAATCTGGAAAAGAATCCCTAAACACCTCTAAATTTCCCATACTACCTTGTATGTCTTTACCGAACCAATATATATCAATAACAACAGCATCGACTGGAATATTTTCTTCTTTAAATTTAGCGATGGTACGTTCAGTTTCTTCTTGCGAATGATACCCAAATCTACTTGAAAAATTACCAAAAGCCCAACGTGGTGGCAAAGGTTGCTTTCCTGTTAAATCGGTATAATTATCTATAAGATCCAGCCATGAATCGCCCACAATTACTTGATAGGTTTTTCGACCAGAAATGGTTTCGTAAGTCAAGTTATTGTTGCTTTTGCTATCCAAATCCAAATAGCCAATTGGAGCATTATCAAAATGAACCATATATTGTTTTGACGATATCATAATTGGCATGGTATAGTTCATCAATTCACTTTTGGTTTCATAGCCATAATCTGCTTTGTTATAGAGTTGCAGTCGATTTCCACGGCGATTCATTCCTAAAGCTCTTGCACCTCCTCCATACAATACTTCGTCTTCAGTTAAGTTAAGCTGAATAGCTTCGCCATATGCTGTTTTGTGATAGCCTTTTCCTTCAGAAATGATAGGTTTACCTTTGTAGGAGTAGGAAATTTTGAAGGGTTTTTTTTGGATTGTAACATCAATTCCATCTGTAGTAATAGTCGCTGTTGAGTCATCTTCTATAAGTACCGAATATTTAGCATCAGACTTAAACTTTACAGTATGAGAATTATTTATTTCTTCTTCACCTTTTGGAATAAATGTTGTTTCAACTATATATGGAGAATATCGAGCAATTTTATAAATACCATCATTTACATTAACTTGAAAATATGTATTCTTATCTTCTATACTTTTAAACTTTCTTTCTTTTTTTGCTTCAGGAAATAACCAAGTTATGGCTTCTTCAAAATTATCTCGCCATAATTTCTCGTTATGTTGACCTTCAGGAACAACTTTAGATTGAATGCTTTTTGATGGAAATCCTTGAGTCTTTAAAACATCAATAACAGTATTCATGTCTCTGACGGTTTGATTAATTTCATTAAAAGCTGTATTGTCACCTTCTTTTCCGCCAGCTAAAAAATATATTTTAGAGTCTTGAATGTTCCCATTTGTTTTTGAAAACTCATTAATCTTTGGAGCAAACCAAAATGCTGGTGAATACACTCCGGCTTTTCCAAAAACATCTGGATATTTTAGTGCTGCGTAATACGAAATTAATCCACCCATAGAACTGCCAAAAATTGCTGTATTCTTTTTGTTCGATAACGTTTTGTAATTCGCATCTATGTGAGGCTTCAAAGTATTAACTATAAAATCTAAATAATCATCACCTTCACCTCCTCCATATTTATTGTTCTTCCATGGGGAATATTCGTCTAGCCGTTTATCGCCTCCATTATCAATACCTACCACAATCATTTGAAAGCCTGTTTCATAGAATAGGCTGTTCAAGGTTTCATCTACATTCCATTCACCTGCATACGATGTTTTTGTATCAAAAAGGTTCTGGGCATCATGCATGTATAAAACAGGATAATTGCTATTGGAATCATTATAATTTGGTGGTAAATACACCCTAATTTTGCGTTCTCTATCTAATTGAGGGATTTTAAAAGCTTCGGATAATATCTCAACATTTTCTTGAGCAGTTGAAGTAACCACTGAGTCCATTGGACCCCAATTATCTATAGTTACATAAACGGTTTCTGGTTCGTCTTTACATGTATAGTTTCTGTTATCTATTTTGTCGCCTTTTGCATCTAGTTCTTCCGTTTCCCAAGAGCCCATTGTAAATTTGAATAGGACATTACATGACTTTTTTTTAGGTAGCGTTATGGAGTATTGATTATCTAATTTTGAGAGCTTATAGGCATCGTTTCCACCAGTCCATCCTTCAAAATTTCCAGATATGTAAACATCTTGATTAAAATCATGGTTTTCAGGAAGCTCGTTAATTACAAATGTTACTTGCCCAAAACTGACATGCGAAATAATAAAAAGTATTAAACCAAAAAATGACTTCATTTATACTAGTTTGCTTTTGTAGTTAACACTGTAACACCTCTTTCGTTGAGTGTTATGGAATCGTTCCAAACAACATCTTCTCCAGTAATAACATTCTTCAATGTTTTGCCATCTAATCCAATTTCGGAATAACGTTTTAAATCAATGGTTAAAGGTTCATTGTTTTTGTTAAGAATCATCACAACGGTTTCATTTTCATAAGTCCTGAATAAGAAATAGGTGCCTAAAAATGGTGCAAAGTGAACAGTCTTTCCTTCGTGGATTGCTTTACTTTCTTTTCTGTAATTCAACATTTTCTTTAGAAAGGATTGCATGTCTTTTTGATCATCGGTTAATCCTTCTCCTGTAAATGCATTTACCGAATCACCTTCCCAACCTCCTGGAAAATCTGTTCTAATTAAACCATGGTCTCCAGGTTTTTCAAAATCATTAATTAAAATTTCAGTGCCATAATAAATTTGCAAAATGCGAGGCATCATTATATGAGTTGCCAATGCCATTTTTGTATTGGAAATATCGCCTTTAAGTTGTGTGAAAATACGACTCATATCATGATTATCTGGAAAGGTCATAATATTCTCTGGTGAATGATATGCAAAATCGTTTGCCAAACCTTCATATAATTTTACTAAGCCTTTGTCCCAAGATTCGTTTTCGTTTAAAGCGTCGACAATATTTCTTTGCATTGCAAAATCCATGGTTGATTTTAGGTTAGACTTATAACCCTCCTTATTTTCTTTGCCATCTTGCCAATATGCAATTAGCAATGGATTGTAACTCCACTCTTCACCAACAATATTAAAATTTGGATATTCGTTCATAATTGCTCCTGCCCAATCGCTCATAAAATTTTTATCTGGATAAGGATAGGTGTCTTGTCTTATGCCACTAAGTTGTGCTGTTTCTATCCACCAAATACTATTTTGAATTAGATATTTAGCCATAAATGGATTTTTCTGGTTTAAATCTGGCATAAATGGCACGAACCAACCTTCGTTATTTCCTTTTCTATCGTATTCTGAAGCATACAAATCTTGATTTGTTGTACGCCTATGATTTGAGTTAGTGAAATATTGATTTAATCTATCCCAATCATATTCGCCATTGGGTTTTCGCATTTCCTCTACTGGAACAGGTAGTTTTTCAAAATCAGCTTGATAATTTATCCAATCATCAAAAGGCAAATCTTTCATCCACCAATGCTGTAAACCAGAATGATTTGCTACTTGGTCCAAAATCAATTTGATCCCTTTTTCTTTTGCTCTAGAAGACAATTCCAAATACTCTTGTTGAGTGCCAAATCGAGGGTCTATTTTGTAAAAATCAGTTATTGCATAACCATGATATGAGTTCTCGTACATATCGTTTATTATTAGAGGTGTTGACCAAATAGCTGTAAACCCAAGATTTGCGATATAATCAAGGTTATTAGTTATCCCTGCAATATCGCCGCCATGACGAGCATAATCGTCTGTTCTATCTATAGTTTTTTCATTCAAATAATTAAATGCGTCATTGTTTGGATTGGCATTGGCAAAACGATCTGGTGTTATTAAATAGATGGCATCGCTACTATTAAAACCAACAAAATTTTCAGAAGATTTAACACGACTTTTCAACTCATAAGTATGGGTTTGCTCTTCATTATTTTCAGTTTTAAAAACAATGTCAAATTTGCCTGCATTGGCTGTGTCTGAAATTTCTAAATCAATGAATAAATAATTTGGGCTTTTTGCTTCATGCACCTTTTTAATTGAAACACCAGTGTAATCTATTTCTGGTTTAGTTATCCCAATATTTGGATGATTCACTAAAAGCTGCAATGAATTATCTTTCATGCCAACCCACCAGTTTGGTGGTTCAACCCTTGTTAGTGATGTGTTGGATACCTCAAAAAGTTCGGCTTGTGTGGAACCTGCTTCAGTTTCTTTACATGCTATTAAGCTAAAAATTAAAAAAGTGAAGCAGCTTTTTATTAAAGTATTCATTTTTAAACTGTTACTAAATTATTAGGTGTAATTTTTATTAATTTATCATTCACCAAGATTTGCAAATCCTTATTTCCATCTAGTTCAAAATTTGATTCATTTTGACATACATTAACTTTAAGTATTTGATTTCTAAAGTTAATTTTAAACGAATAAGCATCCCATTGTTTAGGGATTTGTGGTTTAAAAGACAGCATATTGTTTTTAATTCGCATGCCTCCAAAACCTTCAACAATACTCATCCAAGTTCCTGCCATAGATGTAATGTGCAAACCTTCATGTACTTCTTTGTTATAGTCATCAAGATCTAATCGTGAGGTTTGTAGATAAAATTGATACGCTTGATTTATTTGACCTAATTTAGCAGCTTGAATGCTATGAACACAAGGAGAGAGGGAACTTTCATGAACTGTAAATGGTTCATAAAAATCAAAATGTCTCTTTAATTCTTCTGTTGAAAAATGGTCTTCAAAGAAGTAAAAACCTTGTAAAACATCTGCTTGTTTTATGTAAGGCGAACGTAAAATGCGGTCCCATGACCAAGTTTGATTAATTGGACGTTGTTCTTTAGGAAGGTCTGCTGCAGTAAATAATTCTTTATCTAAAAATCCATCTTGCTGTAAATAGACTTGATGTTCTTCGGAATAAGGAAAGTACATATTATCTGCTACTTCTTTCCATTTTTCTAATTCAGAATTTGATAATCTGGCCTTGTTTAAAATTCTTGTGAAATCAGAATTAAATTCAGATTTAATACGTTCAATATTTTCTAATGTATATTTTATGCACCATTGCGCAATATAGTTGGTGTACCAATTATTATTCACATTATTTTCGTATTCATTTGGTCCAGTAACGCCAAGTATTACATACTTCTTTTTATGTGTTGAATACGTTGCACGTTGATGCCAAAATCGTGAAATACCAATTAAAACTTCCAGTCCTTTTTCTGGTATATAGCTATAATCTCCAGTGAAACGATAGTAGTTGTAAATAGCAAATGCAATGGCACCATTACGATGAATCTCCTCAAAAGTAATTTCCCATTCGTTATGGCATTCTTCGCCATTCATTGTTACCATTGGATACAATGCTGCACCATTAGAAAAACCAAGTGCCTTGGCATTTTCAATAGCTTTTTCCAAATGATGGTAACGGTATGTCAACAAGTTCCTTGCTACTGTTTGGTCTTTGGTTGCCATATAAAAAGGTATGCAATAGGCTTCGGTATCCCAATAAGTACTTCCTCCATATTTTTCGCCTGTAAATCCTTTTGGCCCAATGTTCAATCTGGCATCTGTACCAAGATAGGTTTGATTAAGTTGAAAAATATTAAACCGAATGGCTTGTTGTGCTTTTACATCTCCTTGAATTGTAATATCTGCCATATCCCAAATTAGTTTCCAAGAAGCTCTTTGCTTGTTTAATAGCTCATCAAAACCTAAAGATATTACTGCATCCAATGTTCTAGTTGTAACATTGATTAATTGTAATTTATCGTGGTTTCTATCAACTGTATAACCACCAAATTTGTGGAGTGAGAAAGTATCTTCAGCTTGGATATTTTTCTCATAAGAGAAGTTGATTCTATCAATTTCTTCACTAATTTTTGGTGATAGACTTATTGCTCGATTGTTTACAAAACAAAGCGATTCCATGAATGTGCATACATGAAAGTTTGTTTTCATGGTATATGATTCTATAAATGCTTTATTTTTATTAGCTTCAATCTTTGTGATGTTCCAAAATTGGTCATCCCAATTGCTGTCGTTATTTTTAATTCCTGCATCCAAATAAGGTTTAAACACAATGGTTGCATTGGTATTAATAGGTGTAACGGAATAATTAATAGCTCCTACCTCATAAAAATCCAAGCTTAAAAAGCGGACGACCTCAACATTAATAATAACATCGTTTTTTAATGTGGCACTAAACGTTCGTTTATACCATCCTTCTTTCATGTTAAGCTCTCGCCTAAAATTATCTACAGATTTGCATGTGTTTAAATCTAAAGGCTCATTATTTACAACAATGTCTATTCCTATCCAATTTGGCGCATTAAGTACTTTAGCAAAATATTCTGGGTAACCATTTTTCCACCAACCAACACGTGTTTTATCTGGGTAATATACTCCAGCAATATAACTTCCTTGAAAAGTATGTCCAGAATATTGTTCTTCGAAGTTAGCGCGTTGTCCCATGGCACCATTACCAAGACTGAAGATGCTTTCGGATGCTTCAACTTCGGTGGCATTAAACCCTTCTTCAATAATAGACCAGTTATCTGGTTTTATATAATTTTTATTCATTTTAATACGTTTGTTAGCTTTTAATAAAGTCCATTAAAAACTCATTTTCGATTTCAGTAAAATCGTTAAATACATGATTTGCTTCATGCAATACTTTTTGATTTCCAATACCAATACTTGTCATGTTAGCATTATTTGCAGCTCGTATTCCAGCAACTGCATCTTCAAATACTAAGCAATTATTAGTGCTAACACCTAATTGCTCAGCTGCAATTAAAAAAACTTCAGGGTCTGGTTTTGCTTTTGCAACATTATTTCCATCTACAATAGCATCAAAATAAGTTAGTAATCCAACCTTTTCTAAAATTTGCTTTGCGTTTTTGCTTGCAGAACCTAAAGCTATTGGTTGGTTGTGTTTTTTGAGAAAGTCTAAAGTTTTTGTAACATTAGGAAGAATCTCAGATTCATCCATCTTATCAATATATTTTAAATAACCTGTGTTTTTTTCGACCATCCATTTATTGAATTGGTCTTGAGTCGCATCTACATTTCCTATATCAAGTAAAATTTCTAAGCAACGTTTTCGGCTTACACCTTTAAACATTTCATTTTGCTCTTTGGTAAACTCAAAACCTAATTCGTTAGCTAATTTTTTCCAAGCTAAATAGTGGTACTTCGCAGTATCTACAATAACACCATCGAGGTCAAATATGAATCCTTTTTTACTCATTAATTTCAATTGATTGTTTGTCATTAACCATAAGTGATAAAATTCCTGCTAATATCATAGAGGCTCCACCTATAAGAAGTGCATACACAGGTTGATTATCGAAAAATTTTGAAACCAAAAAGCCTAAAATTGAAGCAGCTACCAGTTGTGGGATTACTATAAAGAAATTAAAAACTCCCATATAATAGCCCATTTTACTTGCTGGTAGAGCACCAGATAACATTGCATAAGGCACTGATAAAATACTTGCCCAAGCAATTCCTACTCCAATCATTGGCAACCATTCAATAGTAAAACTTGTTGGGTTGCTTATAAAGTAAATAGATATTAAGCCAAACCCTCCTGCAACTAATGCTAAAAAATGTGTGAATTTTCTACTTGTTTTTTTTGCTAGAACAGGCAATAAAAATGCGACTAAAGCAGCTATTAAATTGTAATTGGCAAACATTTCGCCAACTTGATTTGCTCCCATGTTATAAGCTTCAGAAGTAGTATCAGTTGTTTGATAGATATGCTCGGTTACAGCACCAGTTGTATAAATCCACATTGAAAACAGAGCGAACCAAGAGAAAAACTGAACCCAAGCCAACTGTTTCATTACCTTAGGCATATTTTGAAAGTCGTTTATAATAGTTACAAATCCATTTTTGGATTTATTTTTTTGCATTATTCCTGAAATTAACAATGCTACTCCACCTAGAGTTATAAGTCCTAACGTTAAAACAAACAAATCTTTTTTGAGTTCAAAATTATATACCAAGTATGTAGTTAAAAGTCCTATTGCTGTTACTATAATCCCTTTTACGAAATGTGATTTTCCATTTTGTTGATACCATTCTGGTGTTGGTTTTTCATTTTCAAAACCTTCTTTAGCTTCAGCTTTTTCAAAAGCTTCCATTTCTTCAGGAGTATATTCTTTAGACTTTATTACAGTCCATAAAACTGCTATTAAAAAAGCTACACCACCTATATAAAATGAATATTTAACCGAATCTGGTATAACACCTTCAGGTGCTGTATTTGCTACACCCAAATAAGTAAGCATCAATGGTAACTTTGAAGCTACATAAGCCCCAACTCCAATAAAAAAACTTTGCATAGCAAACCCTTTGGTTCGTTGATGTTCGGGTAAATTATCTCCTACGAAAGCTCTAAATGGCTCCATTGAAACATTAATAGAAGCATCCATAATCCACAGCATACCAGCTGCAAACCATAAAAAAGGAGAATTTGGCATTATAAATAATGCAAGCGATGCTAAAATAGCTCCAACAAGAAAATAAGGACGACGACGACCTAACTTAGAATGCCATGTTCTGTCACTAAAATATCCAATAATTGGCTGAACAATTAATCCAGTTAATGGCGCAGCAACCCATAAAATTGGGATATCTTCAATCTCTGCTCCTAATGTTTGAAAAATTCGGCTAACGTTTGCATTTTGCAATGCAAAACCCATTTGAATCCCAAGAAAACCGAAACTCATGTTCCAGATTTCCCAGAAACCTAGTGTGCGCTTTTTCATAATAGTATGTTTAAATTAATACTATTTTGACAAGCGTTATACTTATCAAAACTTATGTGAGAAGTGAAAATATAAGTTTTGATTTGTTGCGGTAAATATATAAAAGTTTTTTTAATAGGCTATTTAAATTTATTTTGTAGAATTTCTTTCTACCAATTCGGTTGCTATAACCAAGGTTTGATAATGCTCTTCAGTTTCATCATCAGCTTCATCGTCCTCAAGTCTTTGTATTAATAATTCAGCTGCTTTCTCGCCTATCACTTGTTCGTGCTGGCTAACGGTTGTAAGGCTTGGAGTTGAATGCTTTGACAAAACACCATCGGTAAAGCCAATTACTTGAATGTTTTCAGGAATGTTCAGCCCTAAACTCCTAGCGACCTTAATTGCGGTTATGGCATATAATTCATTTACCGCAAAAACACCATCAATTTGTTTGTTGTTGATGAAAAGTTGTTTTATTTCTTTTTCAAGGGCATCAAAATGCTCTTCGGACAAGCGATTATCGTCAACTTTTAAAATCAAATTCCCATTAGGTAGAATTCCGTGTTCTTCAAGAGCTTCTAAATAACCTTGGGTTCTTAATTTACCAACACTTACATAATCATTGGTAGTTAATATAGCAATACTTTTACAGCCGTTTTGTATTAATTTGGCAACTGCATTTTTTGAACCCAATACATCGTCAACTACTACTTTATCACAATTTATTTCACTAACTACTCTATCAAACATAACAATAGGCATCCCTTGATTAATAGATTCGTTAAAATGATGGTAATCCTGTTTTTTAAGTGTTTCTTTTGAAATGGATAAAATAAATCCATCAATACTGCCATTAGCCAGCATTTCCATATTAATGACTTCTTTGTCAAAAGACTCATTAGATAGCCCAACAATTACATTATAACCCTTATTGTTGGCATATAATTCAACACCCCTAATTACCTTTGAAAAAAAATGATGTACAATTTCGGGAATAATGACACCAATCGTTTTGGTCTTTCTGTTTTTAAGGCTCAAGGCTATGTTGTTTGGTCGATAATTGTAAAGCTTTGCAAAGGCCTGAACTTTTTGAATGGTATCTTCACTTATCTCTTTGCTATTTCTAAGAGCTTTTGAAACTGTTGAAATTGACACATCAAGTTCTCTTGCAATTTGTTTTAATGTAACTTTTCTTTTCATTTCCTATCCTTTTCTAAAACCTAAAGATAACACTTGAATTGCATATTTTAGAGTTTTTCCTACAATAAACATAAATTCATTAAAAAGTTGTTAACACGAAAACGTTTTCGTTAAGAATATGGCAATTCTTATCTCTTTTTTTTACATAAATTTAACATCGAGAAGTGAAAATATAACAACTAATTAATACAAATTTTAAAAGTATTGTATGAAATCAATTTTTAAAAATTTACTTTTTGTATTGTTCATTGTCCCATCAATTATGATAGCACAATCTACAGTTACAGGCAAAGTAACAGAACAATCAACATCTTTACCGCTTCCTGGTGTTAATGTCATTATTAAAGGCACATCAACAGGAGCTTCAACAGATTTTGATGGTAACTACCAAATTAGCGCAAACAATGGTGATATACTTGTGTTTTCGTATGTTGGTTTTGTTACACAAGAAATAACTTACACAGGACAATCACCTATTAATGTTGAACTTACAGAAGACACCACACAGCTAAATGAGATTGTTTTAATTGGATATGGTGGTGTAAAAAAAGAAGATTTAACCGGAACAGCCGATTTGATAACTTCAAAAGATTTTAATGAAGGCCCAATTGTTTCAGCACAACAGCTTATTTCTGGAAAAATTGCAGGTGTGTCAATAACCTCTGGTGGTGGTGCTCCTGGTGAAGGTCAAGAAATTACTATTAGAGGTCTTGGTTCACTTTCTTTATCCAGTTCACCTTTAATCGTACTTGATGGCTTGCCACTGGATGGTGGTGGTGTAGGTGGATCTAGAAACCCACTTAACTTAATCAATCCAAGTGATATTGAAAGTATGGTCGTATTAAAAGATGCTTCTGCTACTGCCATATATGGATCTAGAGCTGCAAATGGTGTCATCTTGATTACCACTAAAAAAGGTAAAGATTCTGAATTTAAATTCAATCTTAATTCTTCGACGTATTTTTACAACCCAATTGATAAGGTTAATGTTTTATCGGCTGAACAATTTTCAAGTCTAGTCAATCAAACTGGCGATGCAAGTGCCATTGCGAGGTTAGGTAATTCCAACACCGATTGGCAAGACCAAATTTATGTTGATGCCTTTGGCTCAGATCATAGTTTTAGCGCCTTAGGTAATGCTTGGGGTGTACCTATGAGAGCTTCAATTGGCTACTCAAACCAAGACGGTAATTTAGATCGTGATAATTTTAAACGTACTACCGCTTCAATTAACTTAACACCTTCTTTTTTGGACAATCACCTTAAAGTGGAATTGAACGCAAGAGGCATGTACACCGAAAATACATTTGCCAACAGAGGTGCTATTGGTAGCGCCGTGGCTTTTGACCCTACCCAATCTGTTTTTGATGCCAACTCACCTTATGGAGGTTATTTTTCGTGGATAGACCCTAGTACAAATGCACAATTTAATTTGGCTCCAACAAACCCGGTAGCATTAATTAATTTAGTTAATGATACGGCTGAGGTAAGACGCTTTGTTGGGAACGCTAAATTTGATTACAAGTTACATTTCTTTCCAGATATTACAGCAACGATTAATGTTGGTTTAGACAAATCTAATAGTGGTGGTAGAGTAATAACTTCAGATTTAATCCCAACTTCAGATCCAACTTGGAATGGCTCAAGAACATCCTTCAACCAAAACGCCACTAACCAATTGTTTGACGCTTATTTAACATATAACAAATCTATTGATGATGTTCACAACATAACAGCAGTAGCTGGATATTCATATCAATCTTTTGAATTTGACAATTATAGTTATGACAGTGAAAGAGAAGAAGATGGTAATGATTTTGAATTCATAGACAAATCTAAAAATGTGCTGCTATCTTATTTTGGGAGATTAAACTATGACTTTAATGGTAAATACTTGCTAACTGCCACCTTAAGAGCAGATGCTTCTTCAAAATTAAACCCAAACGATCAATGGGGATTTTTCCCTTCAGCAGCTATAGCCTGGAACATCCACAAAGAAGATTTTATGGCAGATTCATTCTTTAATCAATTAAAATTAAGAGTGGGTTATGGAGAGATAGGTAACGTTAATGGTTTAGGAGATTATCAATTTTTAACACGATATACAGGAAGCCAGAGTACAGCAAATTATCAATTTGGTAATGCATTTTTGCAAACCTTTAGACCAGAACCAATAAACGAAAATTTACGTTGGGAAGTAGGAGAAACCGTTAACTTTGGTTTGGATTACAGCTTATTTAACAGTAGAGTGTCGGGTTCGGTAAATGTTTATCAAAAAACCACTAAAGATTTAATTGCATCGGCTTTTATAGATCCTTTTACCAATTTTGGGAATAGAATAGATTCCAATATTGGTGATATGGAAAATAGAGGTATAGAAGTTACATTGAATGTTATCCCAGTACAAAATGAAGAATTGGAATGGAGTATAGGTTATAACGTCGCTTTTAACGATAATAAAGTAACCAACCTTCCCTTCGATCAACCTGTAGGAGGCATTAGTGGTGGTGTTGGAAACAATATACAAGTACATACCGAAGGTGAATCACCATTTAGCTATTTAGTGTACAAACAAGTCTATGATACGGATGGAAAACCTATTGAAGGCGCTTTTGTCGATAGGAATGGAGATAACATAATAAATGACGACGACAGGTACATATACAAAGACCCATATGCCGATGTAATCATGGGCTTAAATACTAATCTATCATACAAAAATTGGGACTTGGCAGTAGTAACTAGAGCCAACATCGGTAATTATGCCTATAACAATGTGGCATCAAGTACAGGTTATTTGCGTAGAGCAACCGAAAATGATATTTTAACTAACCTACATTCAAATTATTTAAATACAGGTTTTGTAGAAACAACAGAAAACAACTTATTAAGCGATCTCTTTATTGAAAATGCCTCATTCTTTAAAATTGATTACATTACTTTAGGCTACACCTTACCAAAAGATACGTTTAAAGATATTAGTTTAAGAATTTACGGATCTGCACAAAATGTACTTACTGTTACTAATTATGAAGGGCTAGACCCAGAAATAACAGGTGGCATTGACAATAATTTTTATCCAAGACCAAGAACAATTGTTTTTGGTGTAAATATTGATTTTTAAAAAATTTAGAAAAATGAAAAATACTATTTCAAAAATCTTTTTTAGTGTAATTATCTCCTTTTTTATGGCGTCTTGTACTGATGATTTAAATTTATCGCCAATTGATCCAGATAGCTTTACAGAAGAAGATGTGTTTGCAAATGCTGCCGTAGCCAAAGGGGCTTTAGCAAAATTATATAGTTCTTTAGCACTAACAGGGCAACAAGGTCCAGCTGGACAACCTGATATTGCCGATATTGACGAAGGTTTCTCGCAGTTTACCAGAATGCTGTTTAACCTAAATGAAATAACTACAGACCATGCAGTAGTAGGTTGGGGAGATCCTGGCTTACCAGATTTACATGGCATGTTTTGGTCCAGTAGTAACGACTTTACAGAGGCCATGTACTCACGTTTAGCACAAGAAGTTAGCTTTGCAAATTCTTTTATAGAAAACGCATCAGCTTTAACCGATACAGAAGTGCAGGCATATATAGCAGAAGCACGCTTCTTACGAGCTTATGCCTATTATAACCTTGTAGATTTATATGCCAATGTCCCACTTACAACTCAAGTTTCAATAGAGTTGCCAGAGCAAAGTAACAGAACAGACATATTCAATTTTATTGAAAAAGAATTATTAGAAATTCAAGATCTGTTACTCCCAAGTGGCTCTAATGAATATGGTCGTGTAGATCAAGTAGCAGCTTGGGCTTTATTATCGAGGCTATACCTAAATGCCGAAGTTTGGACAGGAACACCTCGATATACTGAGGCAGTAACATTTTCTAACAATGTTATAAATTCTTCTTATAGTATTAACACGAACGATGCTAATAATAACGGCACAGCTTATGATGAGTTGTTTTTAGCAGACAATGATACAAACGGTGCACAAAACGAATTTATTTTCGCTTTAAATTTTGATGGTCTTCAATCTCAAACTTTTGGAGGCACAACATTCCTAGTTCATGCCGCTATTGGAGGTACCATGAACCCTACTGAGTTTGGAGTTAATGGAGGTTGGGGAGGTTTACGTACAACCAAAAACCTGGTTAACAAATTTGAGGTAGCATCAATAGATCTTAATGTTTTAAATAATGGCTTAGGTGGCACGCTCTCTGATTGGGGATTAGTAGGAAGTGCCACTCCTAACGGTTGGGGAAGTACTAACGATATAGAAATGTATGAAACTGGTACAGACCAATATGCCATTTATGCAGATTTGACTGCTGGAGAAATTAAATTTCGATTTAATGAAGATTGGGGAAATAACTATGGTGATGATGGAGCTGATGGGACACTAGAACCTGGAGCACCAACAAATATCGCAATTCCTAATGATGGCACATATTTTATTACTCTAGATTTGAACACGTTAACATATTCTATAACAGAGGTTATCCCAGCTTCCGATAAAAGAGGGATGTTTCACACCGATGGCCAAAGTTTAGAAATAGAAAATATTCCTCCATTTAATAATGGGTATGCCGTAAGAAAATTTAAAAACGTGGACTCAAACGGAAATGCTGGAAGTGATACAGGTGGTGATTTTGTAGATACCGATTTACCCCTAATACGTTTAGCTGAAATTTATTTAAACTATGCAGAAGCAAGTTTAAGAGGTGGCGGTGGTGATTTAACCCTTGCCGCTACTAAAATAAACGAATTAAGACAACGTGCTTATGGCTCAACATCTGGTGATATAAGCGTAGGAGATTTAACTTTGGAATTCATTTTAGATGAACGCTCAAGAGAATTATATTGGGAAGGCCAAAGACGTACCGATTTAGTACGTTACAATTACTTTACAACCAATAGCTATTTATGGCCTTTTAAAGGCAATGTTACCAATGGTACTTCAGTTGGTTCTTACAGAAATATTTTCCCCTTACCAATAAATGTACTATCAACTAATCCTAACCTTACTCAAAACCAAGGGTATTAAAAAATTTAAAACATAAAAAAATGAAAAAAATAACAATTTTAGCATTATTCGTTTTAGCCACAGTTGGCTTTAACTCGTGTGAAGATGATGACACTATTCAATTTATTGCACAAGCACCTCAAGAATTTACATTTTCAAATTCTTTTTTAAGCGAATATATATTAACAGCAGCAGCTTCTGGGAATTTGGGAGAGCGCTTTACATGGAACGATGCAAATTTTGATGTCCCAACTATTGTAACATACGAATTACAAAAATCTATTTTAGGCGATTTTTCCGATATGGAAGTAGTAGGAAGCACTACAGAAAATGAACTATCTGTTACAATTGGAGATTTACTAGACTATGCAAGAGATGCTGGCTTGGATAACGATCCTGCAACAGAAGAACCAAATACTGGAAATGTTTCTTTTAGAGTTAGAGCATTAGTTGGAGATTCTGGACCTGAGATTTTATCACCAGTACAAATCTTAACACTTCTACTCCCAGAAGACACAGGGGTTAACAACCCTGTTTGTGATCTAGATCAACTTTGGGCAGTAGGTGCTGGTGTTCCTGATGCTGGTTGGGGATGGACAACTCCTGTTAGGTTTGCTTGCTCAGCCGATGGTGTATATTCTGGCAACGTAAACCTTCAAAATAATGGTGGTGTAGACAATAACTTTAGGTTCTTTACCGCTGAAGGCGACTGGAATTCCGGTTTAAACTATCCTTACTATATTGGGGAAGGCTACACGATAGATGCAAATTTCGTAGACGCGATGGATGATGACAATAACTTTGCCTTTGTTGGAACATCTGGTTACTATAATCTTGCGATTGATACATTTAATAAAACCATAACATTAAGCGAGCCACAATCAACAGGGGTTTGTGAATTTGAACAGCTTTGGGCAGTAGGTGCTGGCGTACCTGATGCTGGTTGGGGATGGACAACTCCTATTCGATTTGTTTGTTCTGGTGAAGGTGTATATACTGGTAGTGTAAATCTCCAAAACAATGGTGGTGCAGATAATAATTTTAGATTTTTTACCGTTGAAGGTGATTGGAATTCTGGTTTGAATTATCCTTACTATATTGGAGAGGGTTACACGATAGATGCAAATTTTGAAGATGCTATGGATGATGATAATAACTTTGCTTTTGTTGGAACAACTGGTATGTATTTCCTCACTATCGATACCAATAATAAAACAATAACTTTAAACTAGGGTCTATAGCTTAGAGAAAATAAAAAAGGCTATGAGACTCATAGCCTTTTTTTTAATAATTTACACCATGAAAAAAACACTACTTTTTAATTTACTCTTACTTCCAATGGTATTTTTTGCACAGGTAGTTACAAACCCTAGCCCTATTGAAGTAAATATACCAGTTTCCATAACGGTAGATGCAAATAGTATTGCTACCGATTGTAATAGTTTTAACAATCCTACAAAAGTATATGCGCATTTAGGAATAGGAAATGACGCAGACCCATGGGGGTTCGACGTTATAGGCAATTGGGGTCAAGATGATGGTGTAGGCGAAATGACCGATAATGGCGATGGCACTTGGAGTATTACAATAACACCTAATACCTATTTTAGCTTAACAGCTGGAGAAGAAGCCAGTGCAACTAAAATGGGAATGGTATTTAGAAACGAAGATGGTAGTCAAGAATTAAAGGATAACGGATGTAATGATTTTTTCTTTAATGTTGGTGCTTTTCAGGTAACTATGATAAACCCTAACGATAGCGGAGTAATTCTAGTCAACTCTGGAAGCAATACTCAAATTATTGCTCAAAATACCAATGGCTCAGCAAACTATGAATTATTTGTAAACGGCTCAAGCTTTCATACAGCTACAACAACATTCTATCAAAGTCCCCTAATTACTAACATCACATCAAATCTATACTGCCAATTAGTAGTTACTCAAGGCGCATCCAGCATTACAAAACCATTTGTAATACTTGTAAACAATACAGTTACACAAAGTATGCCTGCCGGACTTGAAGATGGTATCAATTACGATAGTGGTGATACCACAAAGGCAACTTTGGTATTGGATGCCCCAAATAAAGATTTTATTTATGTTGCAGGAAGTTTCAATAATTGGGAACCAAGCTCTATAGATGCTATGAAAAAAGATGGTGCAACAGGTAAATTTTGGATAGAGCTCACAGGGCTAACTCCAGGAACTAATTATACCTTTCAATATTGGGTAGGTGCTTCATCGCCCGTAACAGGCTCTCCAAAACTAGTAAAAACAGCAGACCCTTTTTCAACATTGGTATTATCCCCTTTTGATGACCCTTACATTCCTACAAGCTCATACCCTAACCTTCCAACCTATCCTGCTGGACAGGAACGTGAAGTAACGGTTTTAAAAACTGGTCAAACAACTTACAATTGGCAGGTTACCAATTTTACAAAACCAAAAAAGGAAGATCTGGTTGTGTATCAGGTTTTAATGAGGGATTTTGACCAAAATCAAAATTATCAGGACTTAATAGATAGAATAGACTATTTTAAAAACTTAAATGTAACGGCCATACAACTGCTTCCGAACATGGAATTTGAAGGTAACTTAAGTTGGGGCTATAATACATCGTTCCATATGGCACTGGATAAATATTATGGTACCAAAGATAAGTTTAAGGAATTTATAGACTTGTGCCATCAAAACGGAATTGCTGTTATTTTGGACATTGTTTTAAACCATGCATTTGGCAGAAATCCTATGGTGCGAATGTGGATGGATGATCCTGATGGTGATGGTTGGGGAAGCCCAAGTTCTGAAAACCCATATTTTAACCAAATCGCTACACATAGCTATAGTGTTGGTGAGGATTTTAACCATCAGCAATTAAGAACTCAAAATTATGTACAACGAGTGATTAAATATTGGATAGAAGAATTTAAAATAGACGGTTTCCGTTGGGATTTAACCAAAGGGTTTACACAAAATTGTTCACCAAGTGATGAAGGCTGTACAAATAGTTACCAACAAGATCGTGTAGATGTTTTAAAGCAATATGCTGATTATTCATGGAGTTTAGACCCAGACCACTATGTTATTTTTGAACATTTAGGAGGAGATACCGAAGAACAACAATGGGCCAATTACCGCATTGGCGAAGGCAAAGGCATCATGATGTGGGGAAAAATGACCGACCAATACAATCAATTAACCATGGGCTTCGCCTCAAATACGGATATTAGCAGAATGGGGCATTTAAGCCATGGGTTTACAGGTAAGCGTGTTATGGGCTACCCTGAAAGCCATGATGAGGAGCGCCTGATGTATAAAAACGTAGCATTTGGAAACAGCAGTGGTGGCTACGATGTAAAAGATCTTAATACCGCACTGTCTAGGATGAGTGCTTTGGGTGCTGTAAGCTTAACCGTTCCAGGACCAAAAATGATATGGCATTTTGCCGATTTGGGCATGGAAAACTCCATCTTTACTTGTAATAATGGTACTGTTAATGATCCTGATTGTAAATTAGATACCAAACCACAACCACAATGGGTGAATAGTTGGTTGGGAGATTCCAACAGAAATCAAATTTATAACGACTGGTCCAGATTTATCGAGCTCAAAACCAGTGAACCCGTTTTTGAAGGTGATTATTCCATAGAAACTGGGTCTGCCAATTTAACCCCAAAAATTTACATTTGGGATAATGCATTACCATCAACTAATTTAAAAAATGTGGTGATACTTTCAAATTTTGGTTTGTCTGCTCAAAATGTTACACCAAACTTTCCTTATACTGGGACATGGTACGATTTAATGGATGAAACGGGAAATACCTCTATAAATGTTACTAATGTTGCAACTCCTATCAATATTCCTGCAGGAGGCTTTAAAATTTACGGCAATCAAAATATTACTTTAAGTGCCGACGATTTTAAAACTAGCTTGGATTTAGTGGTATATCCTAATCCTGTGTCAACCACGTTTCAAATCAATAAGCCTGTGGATACCGTTTCCGTTTACGATATTTTAGGAAAATTAATCATTCAATTTAAAGGCGATTTTCAATCTGGATATGAATTTGATGTTTCAAAAATAACACAAGGTCTCTATATCGTAAAATTTGATTATCTTACTAATACGGTTTCCAAACGATTAATTATTAACTAAAACACTATTATTATGAAAAACATTTTACTTGTTTATTTGTGTAATGTTGACACTAAATTTAGGTGCTCAAACAACAATTAACTACTCTCAGAGGGCAGCTAACTATGCTGCTTCCTTTAGCGATAGCGGTGGAAGTTTTGATAATGGAGCTGATGAATTTGGTATGTGGGCCAATGGTGGTGGTGCCAAACAATCTGTAGCTTGGAGAAATTTTACAGTTGATGGAACAGCAAGTGGAACACCCACTACTATGGCAGTAGGCGATAGTTTTACAATTACGGTTTCTGCAACACAGGCATCATTTGGAGTAATTGGTATGGCACTTTTATCTAGTCCAACAGCAACAGCTACTTGGGCAGATCGTATTAATAATTATGCAGTCCAAGTCAATTTAAATGGAAATAGTGGTGCTAATGACCCTTGGGAGGTTGTTTCAACAGGAGGCACGATTAATGCTTCAGCAATAGGAGGTTCAACCTCGTATGCCGATTTTAAATTTAAGTTTACATTAGATACGTCAACTACAATGACAGTCTCTATAAACGATGGGGCAGCAGTGTTTAACGTTACTTTAAACAATCAAAATATCACGGGCTACTCGGTATATTTTAACGATGATTGGAATGGAACAGCAAATGCAAACATCTATTGGAAACCTTTAACCGAGTACACGTATTTTTCAACACTAAGTACTACTAGTTTTAAATCAGAATTGGCCATATCAGCTTACCCAAATCCTGTAAAAGACACTTTTACCATTAACAAAAATGCAAGTGATATAAAAATTTTCGATCTCACTGGAAAATTGGTAAAAACGTTTAAAGGCGATTTAATTAAAGGGGAATTGTTTGATATTTCTAGCTTAACCCAAAGTCTTTATATTCTAAAAATCACAAATAACTCAGGACAACAACAAGCCACTAAACTTGTAAAGCTCTAAGAAGTCAAAATATGTTAATAGCAAATTCTGGGTAATTAAAAAGCCTCTCATTTTTTGAGAGGCTTTTTACTATTTAACCATAGTTGTATAAGTACAGGCGGAGAGACTCGAACTCTCACACCTTGCGGCACTAGATCCTAAGTCT